>NZ_MAXA01000253.1 GCF_001854695.1 Parafrankia soli | reverse complement strand
GCACCGCCGCCGCAGCCCAGGTCAAGGCACAGACGGCCGCGGCCGGGGCCGAGGAGCCTCGCCAGGAGGCGGTCCGCGGCACGGGCGAACGGCAGTCCCACACCCCGGGTCGCATAAGTGTCGTACCAGTCAGCGAAATCGTCGTAGCGCTGTCGCATCTGACAACCCGAGCAGAGACCGCCACGCCCCGCCACACACTTCGGCCGGCGGTCTTGAAGGTCGCACTGCCCTCGCCGAACAGCGCGACCGGATCCCTGCCAACCACCGAGAGCGGTCACACCTCGGAACGCGTTGACCATCGGGGTGGCGCTGTGTGTCAACTCTCCTGGTCGCCTCTCCTGACGAGCGACCAGGTCAGACGTCGAGGACGACGTCGGTGACCGGGGCCGTGACGCACGGGAGGATCTCCCCCTCGGCCAGGTCGCATGTGGGTTCCGAGAGGTAGTGGACCGTCCCGGACACCAGCGTGGACCGGCAGGTGCCGCACACCCCGCTCCAGCACATCGAGTCGAGCTGGACACCGGCCGAGTCTGCGAGCAGGAGAATCGTGTCCTCCGCCGGATCCCAGCGCAGTTCCCGGCCCGACCGGGTGAACGTCACCCGCAGGTCCGACAGCCGGGACAGCAGGTCCACGGCGTGGCCGGGTTCGCTGCCGCGGCCGAGGAGAACCGGGCCGTGGGACTCGTCGACGAAAGCCCGGCGGTCCGCCGGGAGAACGTCGAGGCCCATCGGGGTGAAGCCGTGGCGGTGGAACCATCCGGCTGCTGTCCGGGGCAGCAGGACGACCTGGTCGAAACCGGCCGCCGCGGCCCGGGTGAGGGCGCAGGCCAGCAGCAGCCGACCGAATCCGCGCTGCCGCCAGCCGCGCGCCACCCAGAGGTCGTGCAGCTCCGCCGTCCCCGCTGCTCCCGTCGTTCCTGTCGTTCCTGTCGTTCTCGAGGTCAGTGGTCGCAGGCCCACGGTCGCCACCACCCTGTCGTCCACCGTCAGGACGTGGAACTCCGCCGCGTCGGCGACGTCACCAGGGCCGCGCCGGACGGGAATCCGTCCGACGACGGAAGGCGCGGCAGCGGAAGGTGCGACGGCCTGGGGGTCGGGGGTCCGGTGGACGTCCGCCAGGTCCTCCGGGCGGGCCGGTCGGAAAACCACGCGCAGCGGGGTGTCCCGGGCCGAGCCGACCACGAACCGGAGCTGGAAACCGGTGTGGGGTCGCGCGGTACTCACGTGGTCTCCCGCTGGGGTGCGAGGGCGGCCTTGTCGAGGACGGTTCCGTCGACGACGGCCGTTTCGGGGGGGACGGTTTCGAGGGCGTGGACCACCCAGCGGCGGCCCGCGTCCGAGGTTCGGGTCTGCGGCATGAGCTGCCACAACCGCCACAGCAGGCCCGCGCCGACGACCAGCGCGACGCCCCCGCTGGCGGTGACGAGCCACGGAAGCGGCAGGAACCCCGCACCGGTGGCCACCAGCAGACCGGCCAGGGGCATCGAGGTCAGGTTCAACAGCACGATCACGCCGACGACCCGGCCGAACTCCGCCTCCGGGACCAGGCGGGCCCGCACCACGCGGATGAACACGGTGAAGACGCTTTCGGCCGTCAGGAAGATGACGGCCAGCACCACGAACCAGCCGAACCCTGGTGCGACACCCAGCACCGTGCACGCGGCGAGGGAGAGCAGGGCCGAACAGACACCGACCGCGACCAGCCCCATCCGGTTGATCACCTGGCTGGTCACCGCGAGGACGGCCATCGAGCTGAGGCCGCCGAGCAGGTAGACGACTCCCAGGGCGCTGCCGCTGCGCCCGTGGGAGGTCTGGACGAGCGCGGGGCCGCTGGCCAGCAGCAGGCCGAGGGCCAGGTTCACCGTGAAGGCGACGGCCACGACGAGCCGCAGCACCGGCGAGCCGAAGACCCGCCGGACACCGGCGGCGAGATCGGACCGCAGGTCGGCGAGACGCAGCGTCGTCGCGGGGGCGGCCGCGTCGCCGCCGACACCCGGAGCCGCACCCGCCGGGGGGTGGTCGGTGCGTGGGAGGGTGCGGGCCAGTAGCAGGCTGACGGTGAACAGGGTGGCGATCACCGTGACGGTCGCGGCCGGGCCGGCCGGCAGGAGCGCCGCGCCCACCGCCGGCCCGGCCAGCAGCATGGCCTGGTCGATCCCGCCGAGCAGCGACTGCGCCCGCTGCATCCGCGCCGGGACGACCAGCACCAGCATGGCTTTCTCGCCGGCGACGAACGACTGCTCGAACGACGCCCCGGCGATCAGGGCCAGCACGATCAGGCCGGTCCGTGCCGCCGACGGGTCGACCGTGACGAGCAGCGCGACGAGCCAGGCCGCCGCGCACCGCACCCCGTCGCTGACGACGTAGACCCGCCGGAGCGAGAAACGGTCGACCAGCGGGCCGGCCAGGGGCAGGGAGGTCAGCCGGGGCAGCCACTCCACAAACAGGGCCACCCCGGACCAGGCCGCGCTCCCCGTCGCCTCGTAGACCAGCACGGGGACGGCGAACTGCAGCAGCTGGTTCGCCAGCGCCCCCACCGCGCGCAGCACGAAGTAGGTCCGCAGCGGCCCCCCGCGCCCCCCGTCGTCGTGGTCGTCCGGTGTCATGGCGCGCACGTCATCCGGCGGCGGCGACGGGCCGGGACGGCGATGGCCCCGGCGTCGCCGCCAGCGCAGTCGCCGCCGTCGCTGTCGCCGGTTCGGCTGTGGCCGCCGGCGCTGACCGTCCCGCCGGTACCAGTGGTTCCGTGACGATCCGGTAGCCGTCGATGATCCTGAGGATCGCGGCGCGGACGGTCGCCTCGTCCGGTCCCAGCAGTCGGAAGCTCCCGCCGACGTCCTCGTAGCCGCCCGTGCCGTCGAAGACCCGGCCCGGCACGGGGATGCGCTCCGCGACGATCTCGGGAACCCGGTGCCGCATCGAGGTGACGCTGACCAGGCGGCTCGGCCAGGGCCGCGGCTCCGGGAAGATCAGCCACCCGCCGGACGGCGCCGCGAGGCCGGTCGCCGGCCCCTCCCCCCGGGGCCCCTCGCTCAGCGGCCCGCCGGCCGGCGGACGTCCGAGGGCCGGCAGAGGCCCGAGGGGTGGCAGGTCCAGCGCGGCGCGGAACGCCTCACCGACGAGATCGACGCCGAACAGGTCACGGTGCAGGAACGGAACCTCGGCGCCGCCGGAGCGCATACCCACCTCGAGGAAGACGAGTTCGCCCGCGGCCGGTTCGATCAGTTCGAGGTGGAACGTGCCGTCGGCCAGTTCCAGCGCGTCCAGGCAGCGGGCGGCGAAGGCGACCGCACGGTCACGTCGCCGTCCCGGGTCGAGCAGGACCGATCCCAGCGGCGCGCCCGCGGCGAAGTCCAGGCAGGTGTGCACGTACTCGGACACGCTCACGAAACGGAACCGTCCGCCGCGGCGGACCCCGTCGACGTGCAGGATCGGCCCGTCGACGTACTCCTCCGCCTCGAACCCGGCCGCCTCGAACCTCCCCGCCCCGGATYCGGCCGTCTCGGGGCTGGACGGGTTGGACCCTGGCGGGTCGACGGCCGGCAGGGCGGCGTGCAGCCCGAGCCGGGAGCGCACCTTCACCACGCCCACCGACGCCGCCCCCGAACGTGGTTTGAGGATCAGCGGCAGGCCGAGCCGTTCCACGACGACGTCGACGTCCGTCGCCGAGGTGAGTTCGACGAACCGGGGGACGGCGAGTCCGGCGGCGGCGACCATCGCCTTCATCGTCGGCTTGTCCCGGAAACGGTGGACGAAGGCGGGCCGGGCGCCGGGGACGTCCAGGTGTTCGCGCAGGCGGGCGGCGGTGGTCAGGTCGTACTCCGACAGGCCGGCGACGCCGGCGAACGGGCCCCACCGGGCCGCCAGCTCCCCCGCCACCGGCAGGACGGTCTCGAACCGGGTGTCGGGCACGACGGCGATCTCCAGCGGCTCGTCGGCGTCCGCGGGACGTTTGAACCGGCTGCCGTCGACGGCCGGCAGACCGCCGGGGGTCGTGATGTGCACCAGCCGGCAGCCCGGCGGGGTGTAGCGCGCGTAGTCGCCGAACTCGTCGCCGAACCGGTTGAGGACCAGGTGAACCGGGGTGCCCGGGCGGATCCGGCCGGGATCGGATCCAGGCCCGGCCCCGGGGCTGGGCCTAGTCAAAGCGCACCTGCTCGCCGAGATGGTGCCAGCGCTGCTCCGCCTCGGCGGCGGAGTCCGCGACGAAGAGCACGTGGCCGAGCCGGCACCGGAAGTCCTCCGGGGGCGCGATCGGCTCACCCGGCGCGACCGCGACCGCGACGTCCCACACGCCGGGCTCGCGCCCCACCGCGTCCAGGCCGCGGACCGACGAGTAGCTGGCCAGCCCGGGGGCGGTGAAGAACCGGATGCCCGCGTGCTTGGCCTGCGGGGCGCGCACGGCCACGTCGGCGTCGAGACCGGCGGCGAGGGCGACGGCGGCCCGCGGCAGCGAAACCCCCGTCACCGCCTCGACCAGGTCGACGATGTGGTCGCCGGGCAGCCGCGCGCCGAGCTCGATCAGTACCGGGTCCCCTCCGCCGGCGAGGCGCAGCTCGCAGTGGAACGGCCCGGTGGTGACGCCGAGAGCGGCGGTGACGGCGGCGACGTACCGGTCGATCTCCGCGCGGGCCGGGGCCGGGAGGTCGGCGGGCACGAGATGCCCGGTCTCGACGAAGAACGGCTCCGGTCCGAGCATCTTGCGGGTCACCGCCACGACGGTGCTCCGCCCGTCGGTGACGTAGCCTTCGGCGCTGACCTCCGGTCCGGCGATGTACTCCTCGACGAGGACCCGGCCGTCGAGTGCCCGGCCCAGGTCACGGCGCGGGTCGTCGACCATCCGACGGTGGGCGGCGCGCAGGTCGGCCAGGGTGTCCGCCCGGGTGACGTGCACACTGCCCGCGGAACGGGTCGGTTTGACCACGCACGGGAAGCCGACGTGGTCGGCGGCGGCGGCGAGTTCCGCCGCCGTCACGGCCACCGCGTGGCGGGGCACGCGCAGACCCGCGGCGGCGACGGCGCCGCGCATGAGTTCCTTGTCGCGGCAGGCCTCGGCGGCCCGGACGGGCAGCGTCGGCCGGCCCAGGCGGGCGGCGAGCCGGGCGGCGGCGGGGACGTAGAACTCGAACCCGGGCAGCACCGCCGCCACCCGCCGGCCGGCGACCGCGGTGAGGACGGCGTCGTCGAGCGCGCGGTCGTCGTTGGTGTCGACCCGCACGACGGTGCCGGCGCGCCGGACCGACGGTGACAGGGTCCGGTCCTCGGCGTCGAACGACGCGACCACGACCTCGAACCCCAGGTCCGTGGCCGCTTTCACCAGCGCCTCCCCCGCCGACATCGGCTCCACGACGACGACGGTCCCGGGGCCGTCCTGGCCCCGGCCCTGGCCCGCTGTCGCCGCGGGGGTGGCTGTCACCGGCGGCCGGTCGGTGAACGGTGCGCCGGACATGTCAGGAGCTCACGAGCTGGGCGGACGAGCGGTCCCGGTCCTGGTCCTGGTCCTGGCCCTGGCCCCGGTCTCGCGCCGTCGCGGCGTGGAGCTCACCGAAGTAGTCGCCGATGAGGGAGACGAAGGTGTCGAGATAGCTCTCGGCGGTGGCCGCGGTGCTCCAGGTCTCCACCGCCCGGCTGACCACCCGGAACATCAGGTCGTCGTGGTCGTGGGTCGTGTCGAACTCGATGTGGGTCTGCGACCCGCGGACGAGGTCCGCGCCGAACTCCTCGGCCGCCCTGGTGGTGATGATCTGGTTGTAGCGGTCGGAGTACCACTCCACGAACCAGTCCCACACCGTCGTCGGCGCCGGGCCCTCCTTGTCCGCCGCCAGCCGGAGGAAACCCA
This sequence comes from Parafrankia soli, assembly GCF_001854695.1. Taxonomy (GTDB): domain Bacteria; phylum Actinomycetota; class Actinomycetes; order Frankiales; family Frankiaceae; genus Parafrankia; species Parafrankia soli. The sequence continues at coordinate 32,943 of NZ_MAXA01000253.1, read as the reverse complement.
TCAGCTTGTTGGTCGACGGAAAGACCGGTGTCCGGTCGAGCTGCTCGACGGGGAAACCGAACCGGACGAGGTCGCGGGTGAACATGTGTTCGTGACCGAACTCCTCGGCGAGGTACTTCGCGAGGTTCGCGGCGAGCGAGTCGTCCTTCGAGCCGACGCGGAACAGCGCGTAGGTGTCGACCTCGTTGTTGAGGCGGATGCGCAGCACCGTCTCCACGATGTGACGGACGTAGTAGTCGCGCTCGATCCAGGTTCCTTCGTGTAGTTCACGCATCCGGGGCACCCGGTCGAACTCCCGCTCCATGTACTCGGCGGCGAGGTTCTCCAGACGCACACGACTCAACGTTGACATGAGTTCTCCCCAAGCATCGACAGACCGTGGTCTCCGACATTCCCGAGACGGCGGCCGGCGGCGGCCGTCCGTCTCCGTTACCTCCAGCGTTCCGGAGAACGGCGGGAGCGGTTCCCTCGCACCGGCGCAGGTGACGCCTTCCGAAACCCGACGACCGTGCGGTGCGACCGAACATAACCAGGAGATCCATTCGATTCAAGATCGAGTTCTGTCGAAAACCGGTGGGCGTGTCGCGGCGACGTCCTTTTCGGCCGGCAATACACCGGGATCCGGCGCCGTCGGTCCACAACAGATGGACCGGTTTTCCTGTCGTGCCCGCCGGTGAACGCGGGTGCTGTCTTCAGCGCGACGCCGTACGTGCTTGCCGACCGCGCGCCGCGCGTCAACCGGCCGGCGGGCCGGCCTGCGGACACCGCCCTCGCCTCGCCGGCTGGTTGACGCGATCCCGCGCGGCTCGCACCACCGGCCGGACCCCACCTGGTCGTTTCTGACACCACAAAGACCCGGTGGCGTGGCGGACGATCGCGGCGGCCGGTCGGCCTTCTCGGGGCGGACGCTCCCGACTTCGCTCGGTGATGGCCGGGTGCGGCGCGGCCGTCAGATAGTCGGTCGTGTACCTGCTCCCCCTCGGATCGGAGCGTCCGGGAAACAGCCCGCCGGTCCCGCTATTCGCCGCGCCCCCGCGGCACCGCAGTCCGGCCGGCCCGCAGGGCAACGGGAACATCACCTTCTTCGACGACGGCGCGCGTTTCCAGGGTGCCGCCGAGTTCCCCGGCGAGGGCCCGGTCGGCTACCGCGGAAGCGCCGCCTCCTGAAACCCCTGACGCCTTCTCCGCCCGGTGGCCGCGAAGGCCCGGTGGCCGTGAAAGATCGGTGATCGCGAACGACCGAGCGGCCGGTGGGTGACGTCTGCGGCGGTCCGGCCTTCGTACCGGACCGCCGCAGACGGGGATGGCAGGCTGGGACCCGTGGCCGCCGTGGTTGTCGCCGGTGTGGTGAACGTCCAGCAGACGATCCCGGTCGAGGGTTTCCCGGTGCACTACAGCCCGGTGCGCTACGCCCACTCCCCGCTGCGCCTCGGCGTCGCAGGGGTCGGCGGGAACGTCGCGCGAGGCCTGGCGGCGCTGGGCGACGAGGTGCGCCTGGCGACGTTTCTCGCGGACGACGACGCCGGCTGCCTGGCCCGGGACACCCTGGCCCGCGAAGGGCTCGCCGGCCCAGGGGTGCTGCGCGCGGACGCCACCGCGCAGTCCGCGGTTCTCGTCGACCCGGACGGCCGCCGGCAGATCACCACGGACCTGAAGGGCCTGCCCACCGCCCGCTACCCGGCACCGGTGTTCCGCGGGCTACTCGACGGGGCGCAGCTGGCGTCGATCTCCACGATCGGGTTCGCCCGCGATCTGCTGCCCGTCGCCACCGCGGCGGATGTTCCGATCGCCGTCGACCTGCAGGCCACCACCGGTCTGGACGACACCTACGCCGCGGACTGGGTCGCGCACGCGTCGATCGTGTTCTGCTCGGCGGAGAACCTCACCGTGGCCCCGGCGGATTTCGCCGGGCAGGTCCTGGCCGGTGGACGGGCCCGGATCGTCGTCGTCGGCCTGGGTGCGCGGGGCTGCCTGCTGGCGGTGGCGGGCCGCGCGCCCCGTACCGTCGTGGCCCGGGCACCGTTCGGAGTGGTTGACACCACCGGCGCCGGCGACGCGCTGTTCGCCGGGTTCCTGCACACCTGGCTGCGGAGCGGCGACCCGGACCAGGCCGTCGTCACCGCGGTGCTCGCCGCCGGCTGGGCGGTCGGGTTCCCCGGAACCGGCCGGTACCCCACCAGCGCCGAACTCGACACGCTGGCCGCCGACGCCCCGAACGACCCGGGGTGAGCTCACCGCGTCCGTCCGGACGACGGCACGCCGTCCGCGGCCGGCGGCATCAGCTCCCGGCGTCGCTCGCCGTGGCGGTGACCTCGTCGCGCAGCACGGTCGCCAGCAACGTGCGGGCCAGCCATTCCTGGTAGTCGGTGCGGCTCCAGCCGCGCTGGCGCAGCATGCTGTCGACGGCCGGTGAGATGAGCGTCCAGACCACGTCACGGGCCGCGTCCACGGACAGGTCGTCGCGGAGCAGGCCGAGGCTCGACCAGTGACTGACCGCGGCCGTCGCTCCCAGCAGCCGTTCCCGGTCGATCGTCGCGGCGAACGCCTCGAGCTCCGGGTCGCCGCCGCGGGTGCTGAGCACGATGTCCAGCAGCTGGCCGATGCGTCCGGCCACGGCGCCGGCCATCGCCGCGTACGCCCGGGCGGAGTCCCGGGCGCCGTCCGCCGCCCGCATCGCCTGTGCCTCCGGTCGGTCCGCGAAACTGATCGGCTCGTCGTCACCGGCGAGGGTGACGTCGTACACCGCCTTGAGCAGGCCGGCTGGATCCCGCCGACCCCGGCGTTCCTGCTGCGCTGCGCGATCGCCACCCGGCGGGCCCGGCGCGCCGCGAAGGCCGCCGGCACCGGCCGTGCCTGACGCCCCCAGCGGCCGGGTCAGACCGAGGAGTGGGCGTCCCAGGCGTCGAGGGCGGCCTGGAGGCGTCGGGTGAAGGTCGCGTCGAGGCCCTGGCGGCCGGCGATGTGCCGCAGGTAGTCCTCGGCGCCCTGCAGCAGCCCGGATTCGGGATGGGTGAGGATGATGCCGCCCTGGCTGCCGTACTTCTCGATGTGGCTCCACGAGTCGATGTCCGGACCGCCGTCGGCCACGGGAAGGTGGCCCTCGACGAACTGGTCCTCGCGGTTGTGGCACCCCCAGGTGAAATCGTGGAGGGCGCAGGCCGGGCAGGCGATCGTCCCGACCATCAGGGGGAAGCGGCGGACCCACTCCCGGTCGAGGGCGTAGGCGTCCGAGTCCGGGGGGATCGTTCGGCGACACAGACAGCAGGCGAGGAGGAAGCGGGGACGCGTCACCTGGCCTCCAGGGATCTCTAGCTACTCGACAGATCGGGTCGTCAGCCACGGCCGTCGCCCAGCGCTCCGACGTAACTGATCTTTGCGGCCCAGAGACAGCATGCCGGTGATGTCGGCGKATGCGCCCCGATGTCCACACGCGGACCACAGGTCCGCCACTGTTTTTCGCCTGGTGGAGGTCTCCACCGAGTTTGGATCGTGCTCCTTGCCGCGCAGGAGGGGGGTCCGGTCGTGGCGTCGCGCGTCGAAGGCGCCGAAGGTCGCGAGGGCTGCTGCTGGACCGTTCGTGCCGGTCGGACCAGCGAGCCCGCCGAATATCGCGTTAAGTGCAGAAGGTTATGAAATGGTGACTTTATGCGAGGAAGATTACTTGATCGATCGTTCCAGTAATCGGTAGTGTGGCGACCGTGTCGCGGGAGAGGGAATTCGATGCCGACGCGGCCATGGAGCTGTTCTGGAACCGCGGCTACGAGGCGACGTCCGTAGCTGATCTCGTGGAGCGGCTGGGTATCGGGCGGGCCAGCCTCTACGCGAGCTTCGGCAGCAAGCACGACCTGTACCTGCGCGCACTCGACCGGTACGTGCAGAGACGAGACCCGGCCATCGTCGAGGAACTGTCCCAGCCGGGGCCGGTACTGCCCGCGGTGCGCCAGCTTGTCCGCCGCTACGCCGACCAGCCCGCCGCGCCGGGGCAGCGCGGCTGCATGGTCGTCAGTGCCGCGCTGGAACTCATGCCGCACGACGCGCAGGTCGCCCGCCGAGTGGAAGGCAGCTGGTTCACGCTGCGCGTCGCCCTCACCGCCGCGCTGACCCGAGCCAGGGCGCAGGGGGAACTGGCGGTCGACACCGATCCGCTCGCGCTCGCCGACTTCCTGCTCGTCGTCCTGCAGGGGCTGCGGGTCGTCGGCACCTCGGCCGCGCTCGACGGTGGTCTGCGGCCGGCGGTCGAACAGGCGCTGTCCCTCCTGCGCTGAGTCCCCACCGCCCCGAGCGCCCGCCACCCCGCGCCCTCACCGCGCCGGACCAGGTCGACCGGCCGTGGGCCGACGACTGGCGACCATCCCGCTCTCCGCGTCCGCACGGGCTGTCACCTGACGACCTGCCACCCGATCCGCCCGTCAAATTCCGAACCGATCATTCCACAAAGAGGAACGGTGAGAAGCAGCGCGCGGTTGCCCGTTCGGAGCGCGGCAGCCGTGCTGATCAGCGTCCAGCTCGTGCTGATCGCCGCGATCACCGTCCTGACCATCGGACTGCCCGACATCGCCCGCGACCTGCGGCTCGCCTCGTCGGAGCTGGCGCTTCTCAACGCCGCGTGCGGCCTGTCGTTCAGCGGCCTGCTGCTCCTCGGCGGACGAATCGTCGATCTTGCCGGTACTCGACAGGTCTTCGTCGCGGCACCAGCGGCGATGACCCTCTACACCGGGCTGTTCAGCGACGGACCCCCACGCCACTCCTACCCCCGGCGTGTTCACGGCAGCCGCCCGGATCGCCGCCCTCAGCGCGATCACGCTGACCTCCACCAGCCTGGCCGCCATGGGGCTTCGCCGCCCCAGGTCCGCCACCGCCGGTGCCGCGGACCTCCTCCCCCACCGAACCGAAGGAGAACCAGATGTCCACGACGCGCAGCGCCCCGCAGGGTGACCTCGGTCGTTTCACCGATCGGGTGGTGCTGATCACCGGCGGTGGGTCCGGGATCGGCCGCGCCACGGCTCTGGCGTTCGCCGGGGAGGGCGCCGCGGCCATCCCCGCCGACGTCACCGTCGCCGAGGACGTCGCCGCCCTGGTGCGGGCCACCACCGACCGGTTCGGCGGCCTGCACGTCGCGGTCAACAACGCCGGACTGGTCGGCCCCGCGGCACCGGTGGCCGACCTGCCGATAGACGCCTGGAACACCGTGGTGGGCACCAACCTCACCGGTGTCTGGCTGTCCCTGAAATACGAGGTCGCGCACATGCGGGCGAACGGCGGCGGCACCATCGTCAACGTCGCGTCGAACATCGGCGTCCACGGCCGCCGACCGGGACTGGCCGCCTACGCCGCCAGCAAGGCCGCGGTCAGCGTGCTGTCCCGGGCCGCGGCCCGGGACCACATCGCCGACAACGTCCGGATCAACGCGGTGAGCCCGGGTGCCACCGACACCGAGCTCTCCCTATGTCCCGGCGAGTCGGTCGCCGACCGCGACACCCGGATACGCGGCACCGACCTCGTCATCGACGGCGGAACCACAGCCTGAGCCCGGCCCCTTGGACGTCCGAGCAGCGCGATAGCCGGGCCGGCCGAGCGGAGCACGTCCACGGTGTCTGGAGACAGAAGGCGATCAGGTGGGTGGTCGGCGTTCACTCTGCCGGGCGCCAGGTGCCGGGGTCGTCGGGGTCGATGCCGGCCCATCGCAGGGCGGCGAGGTCCAATGCGAGCAGATCGCCGGGTTCCGCACCGCGGAGGAGCTCCTTGTAGGCGCGGAACGCCAGGTCCGCGGCCAGGCGCTCAGCCTCGTCGCCTCGTATCCGCCGGCCGGCCAGCAGCCGCTGTTCCACCTCGTCGGCGAGCAACAGCGTGGCGTGCTCCGCTTCGAAGGTTCGGCGTTGCTCGCGGTGTTCCCGCTGACTCCTGCGGGCGGCCGTCTCGGCGAACAGCTCGGCCATCCAGCCCGGCGGTTCGCTGGTCATTGCCCGCCACGACCGCGCCTGCGCGACGGTCAGCGGTCCGTCGACGCCCGCCCGCCGCATCGCGTCGGCCACCGTGCGGATCGGGATGCCGAGGATCTGCGCGACCGGGATCGGGCAGCGGGCGCGATCGGCTCGGCGCTGCGCGGGGGTCCGTCCCGATGTCGCCACGGTCAACGCCTCACTTCTTCGGACTCCTCCTGCTGGGGCTGGCGGATGGCCGCCGGCCTTCGAGTACACAACGGCAGGGCGACCTGACAAAGGACGCTGATGATGTTCCTGCCGCAGGCGGCGGGAGGTCCGCGAGCGCCCGGCGCAACCGCGCGATCTCCAAACCAGGGCTTTCAGGTGTATGCCCGTCCGTCCGCGTCGACTCCGCTGCGTGGGATGTCGTGTCGGCCGCGGGCGGGGACTGCCTGGTCGATGTCGACCGGGTGCTCGCGACGGTCGACCGGGCCAGGGCGGCGGCGCGCGGCCGGGTGTGTTCAGCTCGCCCAACATCCATCTCGGATCAGCGGTCAGCCGGCAGTCACGGCCATTCGCCATTCTTGGTGAGTCGCTTGTAGCGCTGCTGTCGGCGTCGGGCGTCCCGCATCAGCGTCGGCACCGCGGGCGTGGAGAGGCGAGGGAAGAGATCCACGAAGCGCATCATCGGACCCCGCCGGCGCGGCACGATCGTCACCGGGCGGGGGCGTTCGGTGAGGCGGCCGACCACGCGGCCGATCACGTCGGCGGTGAGCAGTGGAGCGGTGAAGGAGGCCGCGGCTTCGGGATCGTCGATGCGGTTCCCCACCAGCGGGGTCCACACGCCGCTGGGGCAGACCGCGCAGATGTTGATGCCGCGGTGGCCGCCGCGCCGCAGGTCGAAGAGCGTGCTGAGGGTGAAGGCCATTGCCGCGTGCTTGCTCGCTGCGTAGACCGCCTGTCCGGGCGTCGCCACGATCCCCGCAAGCGAGATCACATTGATCACTTGACCCCGCCCCGCCGGAACCATGTGGGCCAGAGCGGCGTTGGTGCCGTTGATCGTCCCGGTCGCGTTGACGGCGAGGACGCGCGCGTGCTCGGCGACGATCGCGTCGGCAAGCGCGCGGCTGGCACTCGCGTCGGTGACGTCGAGCACCGCCGCGCGGCACTCGGAACCGAGGCCCTCGACTACCGGCTCGGCGATGCCGAGTTCGACGTCGGTCGCCCAGACCGCGAAGCCGCGTCGCGCCAGCTCTGCCGTGATGGCCCGTCCGAGCCCACCCCCCGCCCCGGTGACGACCGCGGTCTTCATCGGCTGCCTCCGGAGGCGGCTACGGAGATCCAGATGATCGCGCTGGTGACGGTGAGCACGGCGCCGGTGACGATGTCGGCGATCGCGAAGCTGTTCGCTACGCGCGCCCTGCGGTTTTGGACCGGCGCGATGATTCCGACCTTGTCGGCCGATTCGGAACCGATGGTCTGCTTCATGTCTCGCCCCTTCCCACCAGTCGCCTCGAAGGGGAAGCTACGCCGGCCCAATGGATGCCTTGTGGACGACGAGTGGACGCCGTCACGGGCACCGGTTGATTTCCTTCAGCAGTTCCTCGGCACGGGAGGCGAACAGCTGCGCCTCGCACCGACCACATCCCTGAGACCTGGCCACCGTGGCCCGCGACGAACTCACCCGCGCAGGGCCTGCCCCTGCCGGTTGTCCAGGCGGACGATCGGGCGCTCGGGCGCCGCTCGACCCCCTACCCGCCGATTCGTCCGTGGCAGAACAGAATGGCCGTGATCATGATGGTTCGCATGCCTTGAGGAGGTGCGCCTGTGTCCGCGATGGTGGGGAAGCGGCTGCGGCGGTGGCTGCACCGCGCCGCCGTCGCCGCCAAGGAGGTCGGCGAACGTGATCATCTTCCAGGGCTTGCGACGGTCGGGCGGGTTCCTGCCGCGGCCGGTGGCACCGACCCGAGCGTCGGTCCGGCGGAGTTCGCGGGCGCGCTGCTGACCGTGGCCCGCGACGGCGACCTGGCCCTGCGCGAGGCGGTCCTGGACGGGCTGGGCACGGCCGCGGCGCCGTGGTGGCTGGCGGTGGACAAGGCATTGCGGCAGCGGTGGTGGTCCACGTCGCACTGGTCGCGGCGCCTCGCGGCGGACCTGGCCGACGGCGAGGTGGATGAGCTGCGCCTGGTGGTGGCGGGATGCCACCACAACGGGCGGATCCGCGAGGCGGCAGCCGTCCGTCTGGCGGACCGGACACACCCGGCCGCGGCCGCAGTACTCGCGCTTCGTGCCTGCGACTGGGTGGCCGAGGTTCGGCAACAGGCACGGACGGTCGTCGAGGGCTGGCCGGCGGTACCGGACGGGCCGGCGCTGACCACGCTGGCGGAGCTGGCGTTCGCGTTACGCGGACGGCATGAAGGCACCTGGCTCGCAGAGCGCGTCGATCAGATCCTGCGGGATCTGCCGGCGCGGCAGCGGGAGCCGCTGCTGTCGGCCCGGGATCGCACGACCCGGCGGGCCGCGTACCGCGCGGCGATCGCCGCTGACCAACTGAGCCTGGACCGGCTGACAACGACGGCGGTCAGCGACGGCGACCTGCCGATCCGGACGATGTGCGCCCAGGCCGCGGTGCGTGCCGCGGCCGATCCGGCGCAGCTGCACGCGATGCTGGCCAGCCGCACCGCCCAGGTGCGCGCCGAGGCACTTCAGGCGCTGATCGTGCGCGGTGAGAGTGCCGTGGCCGAGGCGGCGCTACCCGATCGGCATCCACTCGTGCGCGAAACCGCCCAGGCGGCGCTGCGCCGCGCCGGTTCGGACCCCGCCGAGCACTACCGCCGGCTCGCCACAGCCCAGGCTCCGGAACCGGGGGTGATCGCGGGGCTCGGGGAGACCGGCGCGGCGGACGACGCCGACGTCGTCGCCCGGTGGCTGTCGCATCCGCGTGCCCGCGCCCGGATGGAGGCGATCCGGGCGCTGCGTCGCCTCGGCGTCACGCGGCCGGTCGAGCTGGTGCCGATGCTGCGCGACGACTCCGCCGCGGTCACCCGCCAGGCGGTGACGACTCTGCGCCGTGAGCCCGGCGCCGTCGAGCGGCCGGTGCTGGAGGCGCTGCTCGCCGCGGGCAACGCCCCGCATGTGCGGTTCGCCGGCTACCGGCTGCTGACCACGGGGGAAGACGCCTGGCAGCGGATGGCCGTCAACCTGCGCCTGCTCGACGACGCCGACGAACGGCTGCGGGCCAGCGCACAGGCCGACCTGACAGCGTGGCTCGACAACGAAGCCGCCACCACGTACGACGCGCCGAGCCGCGACCGCGCCGCCGAGCTCGACAGCCTGATCGAAGGCACCCGCCCGGTCCTCGGCGAGCACAGAGCCCGACTGCTGCGGTTCCACGCCGGTCTCGAAACCGCCGGCTGACGAGTCCCCGATTACACACCCTGTTTGCAGCTGCATATTAGTTGCAACTACTGTTCAGTCGCTGGCCGATCGAGGGGAGCAGGATCTATGGGGAGCGTCCCTGACGGCCCGGTGGCGTGCCTGCCGGTGGCAATCGAGATCATGACCGCCTACACCGACTCCGCCACCGACCCGGCGTTCTTCTGGACCACCGTCCAGCGGGTGATGGCGGACGGAGCCGATCGCGCCAACCCCACGGCGGCGATGGCGGAGCTCGTCCTCGGTCTCGCGACCCTGTGCGGGATCACCCTCGACCACCTCGCGGACCGCTCCGGGCCCGGCACCGGGCCGCGTGACCTCCTCGCCGCGATCCGGAACGCCTACGTCACTGACCCCGTCTGACCTGTCCGCCCCTCCGGAGATCCACCACACAGCGAAGGAGCCCCACGTGGCCGGCGCCTCCCGCGCGGCCGGCCAGCGGCATCCTTGACCGCCCCCCGACCAATCGCGGGCCGGCCGCGCGTCAACATTGTTGACTATCTTCATCCCAGGCTGTCGGGACTGTCCGGGCGCCTGGCGCTCGACGACGTCCTCCAGGAGGTCGGCGGACGGCATGGTGTTCCACGGAACACCATGATCAACAATGCTCGCGGTGGTCCCTGTCCGGCCGGGTCAGCCGGCGAGGCGGCGAGCGGCGAGCGGGACGCTGCGCTCGTCCGCGCCCACGTAGCTCGACAGCGGCCGGATGAGCGCGTTGGCGGCGAGCTGCTCGATGGAGAACCGGAAGCTCAGATCCGGAAGTTGAAGGTGTCGGTGTCGAAGGTGTTGTAGGCGGGGTAGTCGAGGAGCTCGTAGAGGCGGGAGCGGGTCTGCATCCGGTCGACGAGACCGGCCTGTGTGCCGTCCGTCAGTAGCTGGCGCAGCCCGTCCTCGACGGCGCCCATCGCGAGGCGCAGCAGGGTGACCGGGTAGATGACGAGGTTCACGCCGGCGGATTCCAGCGCCGCGGTGGTGAGAAGCTCGCTCTTCCCGAACTCGGTCATGTTCGCCAGGATCGGCACGTCGACCGCACTGCGCATCGCCTCGAACTCGGCGAGGTCGGCCATCGCCTCCGGGAAGATCATGTCCGCGCCGGCGTCGGCGTAGGCGCGGGCGCGCTCGGTGGCGGCGGCCAGGCCCTCGCCGGCGCGGGCGTCGGTGCGGGCACAGATGACGAAGTCGTCGTCACGGCGGGCGGTGACCGCGGCGTGGATCCGGCGGACCATCTCCTCGGTGCTCACCACGGACTTGCCGTCGAGATGGCCGCACCGCTTCGGGTTGACCTGGTCCTCGAGGTGGCAGCCGGCGAGCCCGGCGTCCTCGAGGATCTGGACGGTGCGGGCGACGTTCATCGGCTCCCCGAAGCCGGTGTCGGCGTCCACGAGGGCCGGCAGGTCGGTGACCCGGGCGATCTGTCCGGCCCGCCCGGCGACCTCGGTCAACGTGGTCAGACCGATGTCGGGCAGGGCGAGATCGGCGGAGAGCACCGCGCCGGAGACGTAGACGCCGTCGAAGCCGAGCTCGGTGATGAGAACAGCGGTCAGCGGGTTGAACGCGCCGGGGAAACGCAGCAGGCGACCGGAACTCAGCGCCTCCCGGAACGCGGCGCGACGGGAATGGGCCGACTTCTTCGCGTGCAGCACTGCGGGTTCCTTTCCGAAATCCGGCGGGACAGTCAGAAGATCCCCTGGGTGCCCCCGGTGGTGAGTGCGGGCTCGGGAGTGAGGGTGAGGCCGGCGAGTTCGTCCGGGGTCAGTTCGGGCAGGCGGGCGGCGGTGTCGAGGAACCTGTCCTGCTCGGGGCCGGGGACGACGCCCTCGGCGAGCCGGCGGAACTTGCCGACGTACTCGTCCCGGGCGAACGGACGGGCGCCGAGCGGATGCGCGTCGGCGACGGCGATCTCATCGGTGAGCACGGTGTCGTCGTCGAGCTCGACGACGACCCGTCCCCCGAACGCCTTCTCGCTGGGGTCGGTGGCGTGGTAACGCCGCGTCCACTCCTTGTCCTCCAGCGTGGTGATCTTCCGCCAGAGGGCGACGGTGTCCGGCCGCGCCGCCCGCTCGGGGGCGTAGGAGCGCTCGTGGTGCCAGTCGCCGTCCTGCAACGCGACCGCGAAGATGTAGGGAATCGAGTGGTCGAGGGTCTCCCGGCTGGCCTTCGGGTCGTACTTCTGCGGGTCGTTCGCCCCTGAGCCGATCACGTGGTGGGTGTGATGGCTGGTGTGGATCACGATGGAGCGGACCCGGGCGAAGTCCCCGATCCGCGGGCCGAGGCGGCGGGCCAGGTCGATCAGCGCCTGGCTCTGGTACTCGGCGGAGTGCTCCTTGGTGTAGGTCTCGAGGATCCCCCGCTTGGCCTCCCCGGCCGCGGGCAGCGAGACGACGTACTGCCCGCCGGGCCCGTCGAGCAGCCAGGCGATGAACCCGTCCTCACCCTCGTAGGCCGGTGACGGCGCGCCCTCACCGCGCATGGCCCGGTCCACCGCCTCGACGGCGAGCTTGCCGGCGAACGCCGGTGCGTACGCCTTCCAGCTCGAGATCTCGCCCTTGCGCGACTGCCGGGTCGTCGTGGTCGTGTGCAGGGCCTGCTGGACGGCCTGGTGGACGGTCTCGGTCGGCAGACCCAGCAGGGCGCCGATGCCGGCGGCGGCGGACGGGCCGAGGTGCGCGATGTGGTCGATCCTGTGCCGGTGCAGGCAGATCCCGCGGACGAGCGCGACCTGGATCTCGTAGCCGGTGGCGATCCCGCGCAGCAGGGCGGCGCCGTCCAGCCCCAGGTGCTGGGCGACGGCCAGCACCGGCGGGATGTTGTCCCCGGGGTGGGAGTAGTCCGCCGCCAGGTAGGTGTCGTGGAAGTCCAGCTCGCGCACGGCGACGCCGTTGGCCCAGGCTGCCCACTCCGGGGAGACGCGGACGCCGGCCGGCGTGCCGAACACGGTAGCGCCGTCACGCCCGGGGGCGGGGATGTGCCGCAGCGCCTGGTCGCGGGCGGCGGCCACCGGCTTTCGGGTCAGCGACGCGGCGGCCACCCCGGCGTTGTCGATGACCCGGTTGATCACCATGTCGGTCACGTCGTCGGTGACCTCAACCGGGTCGGTGGCGACCGCGGCGATCTTCCAGGCGAGCTGGTCCTCGCGGGCCAGCCTCTCGGCGCTCCGATACACGCGGACCTTGTGGTCGATCATGCGCTCACTCCTTCTTCCGAGGTGTCCGCCGAACCGGGTTGGAGAGGTTCCTGCCGAACAGGCCCACGTCGACCATGCGTAGCCGACACGGCTACCCGCTGGTGCCCGATGGACGGGTGTCGGTGTGCTCGAAGCCGGTGCCGACCTACCGCCACCGAGCGCTCCCACCCGACCACACTGCTCCGATCCGGTTGACCTCGCCGCGCACCAAGCGTCTAATAGCGAGAACCTGATATATCAACTGCGAGAGGGGCATCCGTGTCGCCAAGGCGCGAGGACCAGCTCACCCTGGTCGCGTTCATGCAGGCTTCGAACGTGTCGGTGTACTCGGGGTCGTGGCGGTACCCGAGCTCGGCGCACGACTTCCTCGACCTCCGCTACTACCAGCGGATAGCGCGGGTGCTCGAGGAGGGCACGTTCGACCTGATGTTCTTCGACGACCGCCTGGCGATGCCGTCGATCTACAACGCGTCTCCCGCCGACGCCGTCCGCTACGGCGCCCGCCCGGTCAAGCTCGATCTGACCGCGGTGCTGGGCGCCGCCGCGGCCGCGACGTCGCACCTGGGCCTCGGAGCGACCTACTCCACGACGTACTACCCGCCGTTCCACGTCGCGCGGACCTTCGCGACGCTGGACCACCTCAGCGGCGGGCGGGCGGCCTGGAACGTCGTCACCTCGGTGAACGACTCCGAGGCCCGCAACTTCGGGGTCGACCAACACCTCGGTCACGACGAGCGCTACGAACGCGCCGAGGAGTTCATCGACGTCGTCACCCGACTCTGGGACTCCTGGGAGGACGACGCCCTGGTGATGGACCGCGAGTCCGGCGTCTTCGCCGACCCGGGCAAGGTCCACGAACTCGACCACCACGGCAAGTACTTCCACGTGCAGGGACCACTCACCGTCCCACGCCCGCCGCAGGGCCGGCTGCCCATCATCCAGGCCGGCCAGTCGGGCCGCGGCCAGCAGTTCGCCGCCAGGTGGGCCGACCTGATCTTCACCGCCGACCCGAGCCAGAGCGTCGCCGCCGAGCACTACCGCAGCCAGAAGGAACTCGTCACAGCCGAGGGCCGGTCCGCCGACGCCGTCCGGATGCTCCCGATGGCGTACGCCATCGTCGGCGAGACCGAGACGATCGCCAGGGAGAAGGAGAACATCTTCCGCGACGAGCTCGTCCACCCGATGGCGTCGCTGACGCTGCTCTCCGAGCTCACCAACCACGACTTCTCGGGTTACTCACTCGACGACGAGATCACCGACGAGCTCATCAACTCCGTCTCCGGCATCCGCGGCCTCGTCCAGGGCGTGAAGAAGCACCTCGGCGGCGGCAAGATGACGCTGCGGACGCTGGCGAACCACCGCGCCACCCTGCTGCAGGGCCCGCGCTTCGTCGGCACCGGCGCACAGATCGCCGACCAGATGCAGGACTGGTTCGAGACCTACTCCTGCGACGGTTTCGTCCTCGCGGCCACCCACTTCCCCGGCGCGTTCGAGGACTTCGTCCGGCTGGTGGTGCCCGAGCTGCGCCGCCGCGGGCTGTTGCGCTCCCACTACACCGGCTCGACCCTGCGCGAGAACCTGGGCCTGGCACGGCCCGCCAGCAGCTTCACCGCGCCGGTCAGCAGCGACGTCCGGCCCTGAACGGACCGGCCGCGTGGAAGCGGGTTCCCAAGATCCCAGGCCGGATCTGATGTGCGGCGAGGGCCGCGATCGCCCGTCAGCCGCCGGCGCCGGCGCCCGCCGCTGGACCGGCGGCTGTCGATCCGGCCCCGGCCGGCCCGGGGCCGAACACCCGGGCGACGAGGAGCCGGCCGGCGCTGACCACATGCTCCTCCGACACCCGGCGCGCGCGGGCACCGTTGTGGGCGGCGATGGCGTCGACGATGTCGTCGTGCTCGCGCAGGGCGCAGCCCACCTGCTCCGGGACGAGGTCGAAGAACGACCACGGGATGATCCGCCCGGTCTGGCGGATAAGCGCGATCAGGCGCACCGAGTCGCTGGCCTGGTTGACGGCCCGGTGGAACAGGAAGTTCGCCGTCCGCAGGTCGCCGCCGGTCTCGACCGCCGATCGGACGTCGGCCGCCAGGCGCCGGAGCTCGGCCAGGTGGGCTTCGGAGATCCGTTCCGCGGCCCAGGCCGCGGCCGCGCCGGAGAGCATGGCGATGAGGGCGAAGTTGTCCTCGACGTCACGCTGGCGCAGGCCGATCACCGTCACCCCGCTGCGGGGGGCGACGCGGACCAGGCCCTCGAACTGGAGCGCCAGGCACGCCTCGCGGACGGGGGTGCGGCTCGTGCCCAGCCACGCGGCGGTCTCGTCCAGGTCGATGCGGGCCCCCGGGCCGAGGCGGCCACTCATGATCTCGTCGCGGAGCACGTCGGCCACTCTGTCCCGGGCGGTGGCGCCCAGCCGGAGCCGGCGGGGCCGGCCCTGCCCGGCGTCGGCTACCGCCGCCGGGCCCGCTCCAGCCCCCGCCCATTCATCCGAGCCGGGCATACCGTCGCGCGGGCCGAGGTATCCGGGCGTCGCCACGCCGACCAGCGTATATCAGAAGAGCAGAACAGCCGCGCCGTCAAGTGGCTCAGGTGGCGTCCCCGAGCAGGTGGAACCGGCGGCGGAAGTAGACGGCGGGACGGTCCTCGCCGACCTGGGTCCGCTCGACCCGGCCGAGCAGGATCGAGTGGTCACCCGCCGGTTGGATCGCGTGGGCAGCACAGTCCAGCGTCACGCACGCCCGGTCGAGCACGGGGAGGCCGCGTTCGTCGGGGCGGAAGCCCGCGTCCGCGAACTTGTCCGCGCCGCGCGTCGCGAACCGCACCGCGAGGTCGGCGTGTTCCGGGGGCATCACGTGCACGATGAACCGCCGCGCCGCCTCGAACGCGGGGTGGCACTGGGCGAACGTCGCGAGACAGACAAGGACGAGCGGCGGATTCATGGACACCGAGCAGAACGAGCTCGCCGTGAAGCCCCACCACCGACCGGTGTCGTCGGCGGTCGTCACGATCGTGACGCCGCTGGGAAACGAGGCCATCGCGTCGCGGAACCGACGGTCGTCGTCGGACGCCGCGGACGCGGTCTCGCGCGCGCTGGTCGTGGCTGTGTCTGGCCGCCGGCCCATCCTGGTCCACCTCTCGGTCAGTGATGCGCCTGCGGCCACCGCCCCACCGAAGACACCCGGTAAAGGGGCGTGGCGTGCCGGGCGGATGACGTCCTTCCAGCTCAACTCTGACACTTTGATATATCAGGTGTCAAGACGGGACTCGACTGTTCCGTCGACCGAACCGGGTGGCGGGCCCGACAATGCGAGGGTGCTGACTGCATTGCGTCAAGGCCGGGCCGTGGTCCGGATGTCGGGCGCCGCGCTCGCGGGCGATGATCTGGCGGGCGCGGTGGGCGCCGTCGCCGAACGGGTGCGGGGGCTGCGCCGGATCGCGGTGGTGGCCACCCCGACCCTGGAAACCGTTGTCGCGATCGCCGGGGCGGTGGAGGCCGGCGTCACCGTGGTCACGGTCAACCCGCAGGCCGGCGCCGCCGAACGGGCGTACGTCCTGGCCGACAGCGAACCCGACCTGCTGCTCGACGACGTGGATCTCACCGCACGCGGCGCGCTGCCGACCGAGCCGGCTGATGACGACGCACCCGCACTGGTGATCTACACCTCCGGGACCACCGGGCCCCCGAAGGGCGCGGTGATCCCGCGCCGCGCGGTCACGTCCAACATCGACGCGCTGGCCGACGCATGGGCCTGGTCACCGGCCGACGTGCTCGGGCACGCGCTGCCACTGTTCCACGTACACGGCCTCGTGCTCGGGACGCTGGGCCCGCTGCGGATCGGGTCCGCGCTGCACCACGCGGCGCGGTTCGCGCCGGTGCCGGGCGGGACGCTGTACTTCGCCGTGCCGACCATGTGGTCCCGGGTGCCCGAGCCGGAGGCGTTCGCGTCCGCCCGGCTGCTCGTGTCGGGCTCGGCGGCGCTACCCGTCCCGCTGTTCGACCGGTTCGCCGCGCTGGCCGGTCACCGGGTCGCGGAACGTTACGGGCTCACCGAGACCCTCATCAACACCGCCGCGCGGGCCGACGGTGACCGCCGCCCAGGCCTGGTGGGTGCGCCGCTGGGCGGCGTCGAGGTGCGGGTCACCGGTGACGAGGAGTTCGGACCGGTCGAGGTACGCGGCCCGAACGTGTTCACCGGCTATCTGGGCAACCCGGCCGCGACCGCGGCGGCGCTGACCTCCGACGGCTGGTTCTCGACCGGAGACCTCGGCGTCTTCGAGCCGGACGGGCAACTGCGCATCGTCGGACGGCAGAGCACCGACCTCATCAAGTCCGGTGGCTACAAGATCGGAGCCGGCGAGATCGAGAACGCGCTGCTGGCCCACCCGTCCGTCGCCGAGGCCGCGGTCGTCGGCGTGCCCGACGACGACCTCGGCCAGCGCGTCGTGGCCGTCGTCGTCACGCACGAGCCGATCGACGCCACGACGCTGATCGACCATGTCGCCACCGCCCTGGCCCCGCACAAACGCCCACGCGAGATCCGGTTCGCCACCGAACTGCCACGCAACCAGATGGGCAAGGTACAGAAGAAGAAACTGCTCACCTGAGCACCGTGGAGGGCTGCCCGGCGGCTCAGGACAGCAGCTGGCGGATGTCGTTGGCGTCCAGGGTCGCGTCGACGAACTCGCCGTCGTCCATGACGCTGGTGAACAGTTCGGCCTTACGTGCCTGCAGTGCCATCACCTTCTCCTCGATCGTGTCCTTGGCCACGAGTCGATAGGCCATGACGTTGCGTGTCTGACCTATGCGATGTGTTCGGTCCACGGCCTGTGCCTCGGTGGCGGGGTTCCACCACGGGTCGAGCAGGAAACAGTAGTCCGCCTCGGTCAGGTTCAGGCCGTATCCGCCCGCCTTGAGACTGATCAGGAAGACCGGCGCCGCCCCTTCCTTGAACCGGCGCACGACCGCCGAACGGTTGCGGGTGGTGCCGTCGAGATAGCAGTACTCGATGCCGGCCACAGCAAGGGAATCTCGCACCCTGCCGAGGAACCGGGTGAACTGGCTGAAGACGAGCGCGCGGTGCCCACCGTCGACGACGTCCCGCAGCTGTTCGAGCAGAATGTCGATCTTGGCGCTGGGAAGATCGTCATGCGTGTCATCGACCAGCCCGGCGTGAAGACTGAGCTGCCGCAGTGTCGTGAGCGACCGCAGGATCGTGAAACGGTTACGGTTCATGTCGTCGATCAGGCCCAGGACCTTCTGCCGTTCGCGCTGCAGCCGGGTCTGGTAGACCTTGCGGTGGCGGGGATGCAGCTCGATCTCGAGGACCTGCTCCTGCTTGGCCGGGAGCTCGGGTGCGACCTGTTCCTTGGTACGGCGCAGAATCAGCGGCCTGATTCTGCGCCGCAGTTGCGCCAGGCGCTCGGTGTTACCCTGCTTCTCGATCGGGCGGGCGTAATAGTCCTGGAACCGTGACCGGTTCGGGAACAGCCCCGGAGCAGTGATCGACAGCAGCGACCACAACTCCATCACGTTGTTCTCCAACGGTGTTCCCGTGACCGCCAGCTTGAACGGCGCAGGCAACAGTCTCGCGCACTGGTACGCCTTCGACTGACTGTTCTTGACGATCTGCGCCTCGTCGAGGATCAGCCCGGCCCAGGTGGCGCCGGAATACGCCTCCTCGTCGAGCCGGAAGAGGGTGTACGACGTCACGACCACATTGGCGGCGTCCATGACCTCATCGAGGGTCTGGCCCCGGCGCCGCAGTGTGTCGGTGACGGCGGTGACCCGCAGCGCGGGTGCGAACCGAGCCGCCTCGGCGACCCAGTTCGACACGACGCTCGTCGGCGCGACGATGAGGAACGGTGCGAGCGCCGGGTCGGCCTGGCGGGCATGGCAGATCAGCGCGAGCGACTGCAGGGTCTTCCCCAGGCCCATGTCGTCCGCGAGGATCCCTCCGAGTTGGCAGTCCCACAGGAAGCTCAACCACTGGTAGCCGTCAGACTGGTAGGGCCGCAGGCTGGCCTGCAACATGCCCGGTGGCTCCTTCGCACCGGCCGAACCGAGGTCCAGCAGGCCCGCCACCTGGCGGCGCCACGCCGCGGCCTGGCGGACGACCACGCCGAGGCCGGCCAGTTCCTCCCACAGCCCGGCCTGGAAGCGGCTGATACGCAGCGGCCCACCCGGGGTGTCCTGCAGCGCCCGGGCCTCCTCGATCAGCTGGCGCAGCACCCGCAGTTCCGGTTTGTCCAGGCTGAAATACGCTCCGTCGTCGAGCAGGAGGTGCGATTCACCCCGGCTGAGCGCGAGAAAGACCATCGAGAACGGGACCTGACGCCCGTCCAGGGTGATGGCGAGCCCCAGATCGAACCAGTCGTGTTCGTTCGGCACCTCGTCGGTCGAGACCTCGATGCGCAGCGAGTCGCCGACCTCGCGATAGGCGGCGGGACGCCCGCCGACCTCGACGGCGACCCCGTCCCGGGCATCCAGCAGCGGCAGCAGCTCCGTCGTGAACCGCATCGTCTCGACACCGCGGAGGCGGACGGAGGAGACCGGCACGCCCGCCTCACCGAACGACAGCAGCCGAGCGGCGTCGAGCGGCAGGTCCAGACCGGTCAGGATCTCGGCCTCGCTGGTCCTGTCCCGGTACCCGGTGTCGGTCGCGTCGCCGTGCAGCGGTGCCCGCAACCGGGTGTCGCCGACCGCGTAGTCCCATTCCCAGTTGATCTCGACGGTGTGGTCGGGGCCGTAGTCCGCCCGGGCGACGAGAACAGGCGGCGCGATCACCGGCGGTTCGAAGGAACCGTCGGAGGAGACGATCGTGGCCAACTGACGCAGGCCGGGGTAGAACTCGCGGACGAACCGCGACCGCTCGGCGGCCGGGACCTCCAGGCTCCGGTTCCCGACGGCCATCCGGACCAGTGCCGGCGGCACGAAGGCGGTCAACCGGGCCAGCCGGATGTGCCAGTCCGCATGCCGGTCCGTGGCCTGGATCTCCGCCCGGTCGATACCGACGACGCCGTGACCGCCGATGAACGCGAACGGTGCGACGGCCGCGTCCGAGCCGGCCACGCGCAGTACGGGTCGGACGGTGAGCGCCGCTGTCGCCGGATCGCAGGTGACGTCCAGACAAAGTTCCGCCGAACCGTACGGCTCGATGTTCCCGAGGCGTTTGCGTCCGTGCACCAGTTGGATACCGGCCGCGATGGCCTYGTCGAGCAGCGGCCACAGCCGCGGGCTCGTGAACGCGCCGAGGTCGATGTGCTTGTCGTCCCGGTGCGAGTAGTGGCGGTACAGCGAGTCCTCGTCCCCGGACCGGTAGACGGCGTACATCTCCCGCAGGACCCGCAGGTGCGCCACGAGATAGTCATCCCGCTGGTACGGCCCGTGAGGTGCGCTCAGCTTCGACCAGGCGGGCCCGCCGACCCAGCCGTTCTTCCCGGGCTTCACCACGCGCGCGAGGACACGCAGGGACGGCCCGCCGGACGTCGACCGGCCCACCACCGGCTCCGCGGACAGTGTCAGTTCGAGGGCGAGYGGCGTGGCACCCCGTGGTTCGCCATCAGCCGGCCGGTCACCGAGCAGGGCCGACAGCGATGACGCCCAGGTCGCCGGTGCAGGGGCCGCGCGACGGCCCCGGTCAACCGGTTCCGGGTCTCGGGCGGCGGTCCGCGTCGCCGCCAGCACGAGTGCCACGGCGTGTTTGCAGCTGACGCCCACCGGGCAGCTGCACTCGCCGTAGCTGAACCGCCAGGCACCCGAACGGGCCCGGCCGGTCAGGGAGACAGTGGTCAGGTACCGCTCGCCATGGCTACCTTCGACCCGGCCCTGGAGCACCTGGGCCACCGGCTCCCACGACATCTCGCTCACCGCGCCCTGGCGGGCGTACTGCGCACCCCGCCGGTAGGTGACGTCACCCACAGCGGCCCGCAGATGATGGTCATCGACGCTGCGCAACGCCACGGGAAGCATAAAGGAGAAGCTAACAGCCGCCGGTCGGGGACCTGCCGCCTCGTTCTGGCGGAGACCACGCTGATGTCCGGAGTGGGAAGTCACCCGAAGCGGTGCCCCGCCCGCCGGCCGACGGGCGGGGCACCAGGCTCAGCGCCAGCCGGCTGCGGGTGAGCCCGCGCACCGTCGCGCGGCGCGCGGCGCACCGGAGGACGGCTCGACACCCGCCGTCACGTCAGCTCGCGGTGGGCAGGTCGAGCAGCCGGTCGGAGGTGAGAATGGCGCCGTCCAGCCGCAGCAGATAGCCGGCGGGCCTGGTGACGATGGTGCGGGTGGGGTCGGCGCCGGCGGCCGCCGCCCGGCGGGGAGGCCGGTCTCCCCACAGCTCCATGACCAGGGTGTCCTTGGTCGTGATCCGGCCGGCGCCGACGCGCAGCACGGCCAGGGTGGTCTCCATCTTCGGTGCGCTCAGCAGGTGACTCTCCCGGCTGTTCGACACGCGCAGGGGCCCGAGCAGTTCGTATCGCATCGACACCTCGTGCAGGCAGCAGGAAACGAGTCCGGGAGGGGAGGTCTTCAATGTCCCGCGGCCACGCGGCGCGGACGACCTCGTCGACCTCGCGGGGCCGCAGTGGCCGGGCGTCCGGGATGCTCCGCACCGGCAGCTCCTCGTAGACGAGCGAGATGAACTGGTTCGCCCCGCGCATCGGGTCGTCGATGCGCAGCAGACCCGCGTGGGCGAGCCTGGCGAGCCGCCCCGCCAGCACCTCCACGAACTGGTCGGCCCCGCTGGCGCGCACGGCGTCGTAGAGGTCGGGGAAGCGCAGCGCCTCCGCGTAGAGCAGCCGGCGCACCACCTCGGACCGCTCGTCGCAGTAGCAGTCGACGAGCCTCGTCGCGACGGCTTCCAGCCCGCCGCGAAGGCCGCCGGCGTCCTGGGGGAAGCCCTCGAGCACCTCGGCCTTCGCGTTGGACAGCGCCGCGGTCGTCGTCATGACGTACCGGAACAAGTTCTCCTTCGACCCCAGATGGTTGTAGATCGTCGGCTTCGCCACCCCCGCCCCGGAGGCGATCATGTCGATCGTCGCCTCGGTGTACCCGTGCCGGGAGAAGACGCGCAGCGCGGCCTCCACGATCGCGCGCCGTTTGTCCAGCCGGCCCCGATCTGCCCGGCCCGGTTCCGGCCCGTCCCGTTCCGCCGGAGTTACGGCCGCGCCGGTGGTCTCGCCCACACCCATGCCCGCATGCTACCGTCCGACCCATCACATTGAAACGAGTAGTTCACTTTTACTTAAGACCTGTTTCAAGGAGGGTTCGATGGCGGGCACGGACACGGCGGAGGACAGCCCCCCTCGGCTTGATTCCGCCCTGCTGATCATCGTCGGGGTGATGGTGCTCGGCGGGATGATGTCCTATCTGGACGCGACGATCGTCAACGTCGGGATCAGCACGCTCGGCGCGGAGTTCGAGGCCTCGCTCGCCACGATCGAGTGGGTGACCACCGGCTACCTGCTGGCGGTCGCGCTCGCCATCCCGGTGGCCGGCTGGGCGATGGCGCGCTTCGGCTCGCGGCGGATGTGGCTGCTCGGCCTGTCGCTGTTCCTCGCCGGCTCGGCGCTGTGCGCGGTGGCCTGGAACGCGGAGAGCCTGATCGCCTTCCGGGTCCTGCAGGGGCTCGGCGGCGGCATGGTCGACCCGATCATGATGACCGTGGTGGCCGGCGATGCGGGCCCGGCCCGCATCGGGCGGGTGATGGGCCTGATCTCGATCCCGATCACGCTCGGGCCGGTGCTCGGCCCGATCGTCGGCGGCGTGCTGCTGGAGAACTTCTCCTGGGAGTTGATGTTCCTGGTGAACATCCCGTTCGCTCTCACCGCGATCGTGCTCGCCGTTGTGGTGCTGCCCGCCGACCCGCCACGGGACGGCACACCGGTGCCCCTCGACGCCCTCGGCGTGGCCCTGCTGTGCCCCGGTTTCGCCGCGGTGGTCTTCGCGCTCTCCCAGGCCGGGCGGGACGGCTTCGGCAGCGTCCAGGTCGTGATCGGTCTGGTCTTCGGTGCCGCGCTGTTCGCCGGCTACGCCGCGCACGCGCTGCGCACCGCCGGCACACCACTGCTCGACCTGCGGCTGTTCGCCAGCAAGGGCTTCAGCGCCAGCGTGACCATCATGTTCCTCGTCGGCGGCGGCCTGTTCGCGCTGCTGTTCCTGCTACCGCTCTACTACCAGCAGGTACACGACCACTCGGTGCTGGAGTCCGGCCTGCTGCTGGCCCCGTTGGGCGTTGGCGCCATGATCGGAATGCCGCTGGCCGGCAACCTCGCCGACCGCATCGGCGCCCGGCTGCTGGTGCCCACCGGCGCCCTGCTGGTCACGGCGGGGGCGCTGGTGTTCACCCAGTCCGGGGCGGGCACCTCCCAGGCCGTGCTGACTCCCGCCCAGCTCGTCATCGGTTTCGGGCTCGGGCTGGTCGGCGCGCCGACGATGGGCTCGGTCTACCGCACCGTCCCGATGACGTCGGTCGCCGGGGCGACAGGGGCGGTGTTCATCCTCAACCAGATCGGCGCGTCGTTGGGCGTGGCCGTCGTCGCCCTGATCCTGCAGGGCGGCGGGGCACACGCGGCTCCGACACCCGACTCGTTCGGGAACGCCTTCTGGTGGCCGGTCGCCGCGGGCCTCGTGGTGTTCTCGGCCGGCTTCCTGCTGCCCGGCCGCCCGGCGCCGGCCCCCGAGGCGGCCCCGGCCGCCCCCGCGGAGCCGGTGCCCAACTCGGTCTGAGCCCGCCCCGCCGGCCCGCCCCTGTCGTCCTCGACGTCGTGCCCGTCTTCGAAGGCGGCAGCGCCACCCAGGCACTGCGCGACACCGTCGCGCTCGCGCCCCGGGTGGAGGAACTCGGCTACCACCGGTACTGGGTCGCCGAGCACCACAACACCCCCAGCCTGGCCACCTCGACACCGGCCGTGCTCGCCGGCAGGATCGCCGCCGCGACCAGCACGCTGCGGGTCGGCTCGGGCGGGGTGCTGCTGCCCAACCACGCCCCGCTCGTCGTCGCCGAGCAGTTCGGCACGCTGGAGGCGCTCTTCCCGGGCCGCGTCGACCTCGGGCTGGTCGGGCGCCCGGAACCGATCCGACCACCGCCCGGGCGCTGCGCCGCACGCCCGGCGGCGACGAGCGCTTCGAGGGCCAGCTGCGGGAGCTCTCGGGCTACTTCGCCCCCACCGCCCCGGGCAGCCGGGTGCTCGCGGTGCCCGCCACCGACAGCCGGCCGGAGCTGTGGCTGCTTGGTTCCAGTCCCGCCAGCGCCGGGCTCGCCGCCGCCCTCGGCCTCCCCTACGCCTTCGCCCACCACATCAACCCGCACGCGAGCACGGCGGCGCTGCGCCACTACCGGGCGGCGTTCCGCCCCTCGCCCCAGCTCGACCGGCCGTACGCGCTGATCAGCGTGATAGCGACGGTCGCCGACAGCGACCAGGCCGCGGCACGGGCCGCCGCTCCCTACCTGCTCGGCAAGATCTGGATGCGCACCATCGGCGGATTCGACGCGTTCCCCTCCGCCGCGGCCGAGGGCGCGCACGCCTACAGCACCGCCGAGCGGGCCTTCCTCGAGGACCTCGCGGCCCCCCAGCTCATCGGCGGCGTGGACACGGTCCGCCGGCGGCTGGCCGGGCTGGTCGAAGCGACCGGCGCGGACGAGCTCATGGCGCTCACCGTGGTGCCCGACCAGGCCGACCGCCTGCGGTCCTTCGAGCTGCTCGCGAGCGCGGCCACGGCGGTGAGTCCAGCCACCGAGCCAGGGATTTCAGCGCGGCTTTAGAACCCCCCACCAGGGTGGTGATCCCTATCCATACCGTGTACGGAGTACCTGAATGCCATCGCGCCGAACGGCACGAAGAGCAGGGCTGTTCGCGGCCCTCGCCGTCACCCTGGCCACCGCGGCCTGCGGATCCGACGGCGGCGGCACCTACACCTTCGAGCTGCGCGACGACGTCACCTTCCACGACGGCGCCAAGCTCGACGCGGAGGCGGTCAAGGCGAACTTCGACCACATCGTGACCAAGGACACCGAGTGGAGCAGGTGTTCACCGACCCGTGCCATCGGTACACCCAGGAGCTGCTCTCCGCCGTTCCCGGCGAGGCGGGGCGGGCGTACCGCGCGCGCTTCGGAACCGGCTGACACTTCAGCCCCGGCCAACAGGGAGCGATCATCCTACCGGCGCACCCGGCGGGACGTCTCGCTACGGGGCCCCGGCCGGCGGCACCTCGGCCGGCGCCGCGGCGGCGAAGGCACGCAGGAAGGTGGCGGTCGCGGCCCGCGCGGTGTGCTGGATCTGGGTGTCATCGAACGGGCGGGTGCCCAGCGCGGAACGGTGCGCGACCGGGCCGGTGAGCAACGCGAGGAACTGCTCGGCCGCCTCGACCGGGTCGGCCAGCCGCAGCCGGCCGGCGAGCGCGAGCCGGGCCAGCCGGTCCGCGAACGCCTCCCCCACCTGGTTCGGCCCATTGGCGCCGATCATGTCGAACAGGTCCGGGAACCGGACGATCTCGGCGTGCAGCAGGCGGCGCAGCGCCCAGGAATCCGCGGCGCAGTAGCACTCCAGCAGCGCGCGGCCGACGTCGGTGAACGCCGTGGGCAGGTCGGCCACGTCGGCGGTGAGCCGGCTGACGACGGCAAGGCTCTTGGCCGTGGTCCTGTCCGCCGCGGCCGCCATCGCGTGCCGGAACAGGTTCTCCTTGCCGCCGAGATGGTTGTAGATCGTCGGCTTCGCCACGCCGGCCTCGGAGGCGATCATGTCAATGCTCGCCTGCGCGTAACCCTCGCGCGCGAAGACGGCGAAGGCTGCGTCCAGGATCGCCTGCCGCTTGTCGATCCTGCCTCGTGTGCCGACACTTMCAGCCGACTCCGCGACCTTCGCACTGCGCACCGGCCCACCCTACGCGGACGACGACGGCGGGCCGCCCGGCCCCGGCGGACCGGGCCGGCGCACGGCCAAAGCCCTCCAACCTTGGCATTTACCACTAATTCGATGGGTATCGAAGATAAATTTTACTGCACTGACAAGTTCATCCTTCTATAGCGAGGTTGATTCCCGTGACTGGTACGGACCCCCAACCCCGGCCTGCGAGCGACGTGCCACTGGGCGTGCTCGACCTCGTCCCCATCAGTGCGGGCGAGAGCGTCGCGGACGCGCTGCGCAACAGCCTCGGCCTGGCCCGGCACACCGACCGGCTCGGCTACCACCGGTACTGGGTCACCGAGCACCACGTGAACCCGAGCACGGCCGGGCTCTCGTCGACCCTGCTGACCGCACTGGTGGCCGACGCCACCACCCGCGTCCGTGTCGGCTCCGGCTCCCTGCAGCTGGGCCATCGCACCGCGCTGTCCGTCGCGGAGGAGTGGGGCCTGCTCGACGCGCTCCACCCGGGCCGGCTCGACCTGGGCCTGGGCCGCGCCGGCTGGCATCCCCCGGCGCCCGCCGGCGACGGCGGGGCGAGCACCGGCAGCGCGCAGGCGGAGCCGGCCGAGCCCGCGGAGCCCGCCCCGCCGTACCCCCGGCTGCGTGGCTCGGATCTGTTCGCCCTGCACCGGCTGCTGCTGCCGCTCAATCCACTCAACAGCCCCGACTACCTCGACCAGGTAGTCGAGGTCATGGCCCTGCTCGACGGCACCCGCCGCGCCGGTGACCTGCGGGTCCACGCCGTCCCCGGCCGCCGGGCCGATGTGGCGGTCTGGGTCCTCGGACGCACCGCCGGTGAGAGCGCGGAGGTCGCCGGCCAGCTGGGCCTGCCCTACGCGACGAACTACCACGCGAGCCCGTCCACCACGGCGGACTCGGTCGCGGCCTACCGGAAGGCGTTCCGCGCGTCGGAGACCCTGGCCCGCCCCTATGTGATCGTCACGGCGGATGTGGTGGTCGGGCCGGACGACGAGTCCGCCCGGCGGGCGGCGGTCGGCCACGACCGGTGGAGCCTGGCCAACCGCGTCGGCGAGCCGACCATCTTCCCCACGCCCGAGGAGATGTCCGCGTTCCGGTGGGAGCCGGCGGACCGCGAGCTGGTCGCCGACCTGGGTCGAGCCCGGCTGGTCGGGACGCCCCAGCACGTCGCCGCCGGGCTGCGCGAGGTGCGCGGCCGCTTCGACGCCGACGAGCTGCTGGTGACGACCACGACCTTCGACCAGGCCGACCGGCTGCGTTCCTACGAGCTGCTCGCCGAGGAATGGCGGCTCCCGCGAGCCGACTGAGCCCCGCCCGCCAGGCCACGTGCCCCGCACACCGACCAGATCACCCGGAGCAGTCGAAGCAGGAGACGCGGACGCCCACCAAGACCCCTCCGATCATCCTCGTCCGCCCGACGGTTGCGGACCGCCGCGGCGGCCGTGCTGGCCGCGCTGGCCGTGCTGGCCGTCAGCCAGCTCGCGGCCTGCGGAGGCTCCACCGCCGCTGACGGGACCGCGCCGGCGGTGCAAGGCGGGACTCTCACCGTCCTGTGGCCCGCCGAACCGCTCGACCTGTCCACCGACAGCGGGTTCGGGCTGCAGATGATCTCCGGGTCGATCAAGCGCCTCGCCGTGTTCGACGCCCTGGTCGCGCCGACGTGCCGGAACCGGGCGAGCTCCCCTCACCGCTGCGGCCACCGAGCGGCTGCCGGTTCCGCACCCGCTGCCCCCGAGCCCGCCCCCGGTGCGCGGCGGAGCAACCGGCCCTGCGGATGGTCGTTCCCGATCACCAGGTCGCCTGCCACCACCCGGGCTGACACCTCGGCCATCGTGGGACGCGAACAGGATTATCCTCCGGCAGCACGCCGAGGGATCACGGAATTAGCGGGCTTTTAGCGGTCGACACAATACTGATCTCCCATCAGCTACCCGGACGCATGCGTCCCACCCCTTCGGCGCCTGTACTGCCTTCACTGACCGGCATCCGGCTTCACTGACCGACATCCGGGCTCCGGCCGCACTGCTGGCCTTTCTCTTCCATGCCCAGTGGGAGAACCATTACATCGGCGGCGGGACCGGTGACACGATCTCCGACATCATCGACCGCGAGCGATCTGTTTTTGCCCGTCCTGAGAGGAGACGAGGACATCCGGTCAGTCGGCGGCCAGGCCGCGCCGTAGGGCCCAGATCTGCTCCTCCTGGGCGCGCCGCGCGGTGTCGATGTCCAGGTCGCGGAAACCGTGCGCCGCGCCCGCGTAGGCGTGCAGATCAACCGGCACCCCCGCCTGCATGAGCCGCAGTGCGAAAAGGATCCCCTCATCGCGCAGCGGGTCCTCGCCGCCGACGGCGAGGTAGGTCGGGGGCAGCCCGGTGAGGTCGTCGGCCCGGGCGGGAGCCGCGTACTGGTCGGCCTCGGTCACGCCCTCGCCGAGGTAGAGGCGCCAGCACTGGACGGCGAGCAGGCGGTTCCAGACCGGGGTGTCGACGGCGTCCCGCATGGACGGTGTCTCCAGCCGGTCGTCCGTAGTGGGCATGACCACACTCTGGAAACGCACCGCCGGCCCGCCGCGGTCGCGGGTCAGCAGGGCCACCCCCAACGCCAGGGTCGCACCCGCACTGACCCCGGCGCTGTAGCAGTCGTTGAGGCCGGCGGGGAAAGGATGCTCGGGGGCGAGACGGTACCCGACCGACACGATCACCGCCCCGGTACCGAGAGCCAGTTGGGCGACGCCCTGATGAACCATGTCGAGGCTGCCGAGCACGAAGGCGCCCCCGTGCATGTACACGGCCAGCGGCAGCGGGGACGGCCGGCCTTCGGGGCGGTAAACACGCACCCGTACCTTCACGTCGTCATCGGAGCCGGGAACGAGATGGTCCGTGATGGTGAGCCCCGGGATCGGCGGTAGCTCGTCGGCATGAATCGCCGCCCGCCCGGCGCGCTCCTGCCTGACCGCGGCCTCCAGGTCGGTGATGGTTCCCGCATTCGGCGCCGGCGCCGACGTCCTTGCCATTCCGCGCTCCTCGTTCTCTGCTTTTCGATCCGCATCGGGGATGGGCCGGCCCGGTGACAGAATCAACTGACGTCCACCATGGGACACGCATCGATGTCGACCGTCGTCCCGACTCGGCGCACAGCCTTTTTGCCGGGACTTCCACCATATCGCGAACAGAATATGTGCCGTACTGGAACAGAGCCTTTTACGTGGCGCCGACGGTGCCCGAGTGCCATGGCGTACCGCGCGGTTCCCTGCGTGCGCACCGCCTCAGCTGTCAGGGCCGGGCAGATCTATTTCGAAGTAGTACGAGTCCGTGCCCGGGCCGCGGCGTTCGTGGCGGTCGAAGCCGACGCTCTCGTACAGCGCGACCGCGGCGGTGTCGGCGTTGGTCGTCGTCAGGTCCATGTACGTCGCCCCACGCCGGCTCGCGTGCTCCATCGTCGCCGTGAGCAGGATCCGGCCCAGCCCGCGACCCCGCAGCGCGGGCCGGACGTACAGCTCGGCCAGATAGCACTCGTCGGCGTCGTCCCACAGCGAGGGCCGGAACCGCGTCAGGGTGAGCCCGTCCGCGTCGTCCCGGTCCGCGGACGCCTCGAGGAGCAGCACGGCCGTCGCGCCCTGGCCGAGCAGCAGCGCGACCCGATCCGCGAGCCAGCCCTGTTCGGGCGCCGGCTCGTCGTACTCCGCGTTGAACGCCCGGAGCAGACGTGCGATCTGCTCCGCGTCGGCGGCCTGGGCGACGCGGACGCGCGGCAGGCCGCTCGTCGTCATACCGACCAACCTATCGACCTGCCAGCTCCGGGCGGAGTCGGCCGGAGTCAAACAGCACGGTACGGCTGTGGGCCGTGAAGTGAACCCGCCCAGATCCCCGCGACCGGCGGGCGTCTCCGATTCAGAGCTGGCCGTGGTTGGGGGGCAGCACGTCGTTGAGGAGGAAGTTCCCGACGTGGTGGTACTTCCAGTCCACCGGGTCGTGGCTGGCGTGGGTGCGGGCGTTGCGCCAGTGCCGGCTCAGATCGTGGCGCTCGTCGGTGGCGCTGGCGCCGGACAGCGCGAACAGATCGCTGGCCACCTCGGCGGCTACCTCACTGCCGAACGCCTTCGCCTGGGCCACCGCGAGCGAGCCTTCCGCGGCCTGCCGCGCGTCCCGCGGGGATCGCCCGACCTCGTGCAACCGGTCGGCGGCCCAACGCAGCAGCTCCTCGGCGGCCCGCACCCGGGTGGCCAGCCGGCCGTAGCGCAGAATCGTGTGCGGATCCTGCGCCGCCGAATCGACCCAGCCTCCACGCGCGGCCTCGAAGAACGGCCGGGCCCGGGTGCGAACGAACTCACCGGCGTCCCGCAGGGCGCCGCCGGCGATCCCGACCTGGATCGCGGCGTGCACGAGTTGGGCCCGGGCCCCCAGCTGCTGGGGAACCTCGAAGGCTCGGTGGTACGGGATGACCAGCGAAGGGTCGACCGGTACGGCCCGCAGGGCCGTCGTGCCGCTCACCGTGGCGCGCTGGCCCATGACGTCCCAGTCATCGTCCACCGACACTCCGGGGGCGTCGCGTTCGACGAACGCCAGCACCAGGCGGTCAGCCTCGTCGAGCGCGCTGACGCCGATCCACCGCGCGGTGATCGACCCGGTGCTGTAGTACTTGGTCCCGTCGAGCCGCAGCCCGGTGCCGTCCGGGCGAAGCCTGGTGCCGTCCGGGCGAAGCCTGGTGCCGGCGAGGATCTCCGCGAACAGCCGCCGCTGCTGTGGCGCCGTCCCCCAGACCGTCAGCACGTCGACGAACAGGAAGTGCCCCTGCGGAATCTGCGCGATGGCCGGATCAACCGCGGCGATCGTGCGGATGACCTCGGCGAGGGTTCTTGGTGACACCTCCGCGCCACCGTGCTCGGCCGGCACTGTGATGCCGAGCAGACCGCTGGCGTCCAGCGCCGCCAGGGCCTCGACCGGCACGGCGGCCGACCGGTCCCGTTCGATCACCGTGTCGGCGATCGACTCGGCGTAGCGCCGTGCCGCGGCGACCGCCTCCGCGTCCGATCCGATCACCGGGACATGGCACCGTTCACCCTGGTCCGGAGCGGCCCCCCGAACGTGACCCGGTCAGCCACGTAACGCCCATGATCCATCAATCCCCCTAATTTCGATCGACAAAATTTACGACAGCATCATGTCACCAATAGCAGCGATCCTGCAACATCCACCCACCGGCGCCCCGGCGCCCACCGAGAGCGGACGATCACGCCCCCGCGTGCGACCAGGGACATGCCGAAGATCAGGCGTCGCAGGAAGACTTGATACCCAGATCGTCGGGGAATCGTTCCGTCATCGTCTGGTGGCCAGCCGGAATGGGGAGGAACTCATGACCGGACAGCGGGATCAGGTGGCTGCCATCGCAGTCGAAGCGTACATTTTTGCCTATCCGCTCGTGACCATGGAGCTGACCCGACTCCAAGCCACCAATGTCGAGCCCGGAGTGGCGCCGGGCCGGGCCCCGATGAACCATTTCGCACATATCCGGGAGTTTCCCGACGCCGGTTTCAGGATGGTCGTCCGGCCGAACTTCGACACCCTCTACTCCTCGGCCTGGGTGGATCTGACCGAAGGACCGGTGGTGGTCTCCGCGCCCGACACGGATGATCGCTACTACATGTTGCCCGTTCTCGACATGTGGACGGATGTCTTCGCCACCCCCGGAAAGCGCTCCAGCGGCACGGCCGCGGCAGACTGGGCGCTGGTGCCGGCCGGGTGGAGCGGGCGCCTGCCGGCGGGCGTGGGACGCATCGACGCGCCGACTCCACACGTCTGGATCATCGGCCGGACGCAGACCAACGGCGAGGCCGACTACGACGCCGTCCACAAGGTGCAGGACGGATTCCAGCTCTCCCACCTCGCGGACTGGGGGCGCGCTCCGATCGCCGCGACCGCCCGGGCTGTCGACCCGGACATCGACATGACGACGCCGCCCCTGGACGTCATCAACGCCATGACCGGCGAGGAGTTCTTCAGGCGCGCGGCAGAGCTGATGAAGCTTCACCCGCCACATGTCACGGACTGGTCACAGATCCGGAGAATGCGCGCGCTCGGCCTGGTTCCCGGCGAGTCCTTCGACTCGAACCGCCAGGGCCGGGCCGTTCGGGATGCCGTCGCGGCGGCGCCCCGGACCGCTCAGAAAGCGATGACCGCGCGAGTTTCGACAATGGCGACCGTGTCCAACGGATGGCAGACCAACACGGACTCGATCGGCGTCTACGGCAACTACTACATGAAACGGGCCGCCGTCGCGATGATCGGTCTCGGCGCCAACCCCGCAGAGGAAGCCGTCTACCCGCTGCTGCTCACTGACGCGGACGGCGACCCGCTCGACGGATCCGTCGACTACGTGCTCCACTTCGAGCGCGACGAGCTCCCTCCGGTCTCCGCGTTCTGGTCGATCACGATGTACGACAAACACGGCTTTCAGGTAGCCAACCGGCTCAACCGGTTCGCCCTCGGAGACAGGGATCCGCTGACGTACAACGCTGACGGATCACTCGATCTCCATATCCAGCATGCGTCCCCCGGATCCGTTCGGGAATCGAACTGGCTGCCGGCCCCGCTCGGCTCGCTGGGTGTCACGATGCGGCTCTACGCACCCGACCCCGCGGTCCTGTGCGGAGCATGGTCACCACCCGCGGTACGGAAGGCCGCGAGCCGCCCCGGCTGACAGCTC
Source organism: Parafrankia soli (assembly GCF_001854695.1). Classification (GTDB taxonomy): domain Bacteria; phylum Actinomycetota; class Actinomycetes; order Frankiales; family Frankiaceae; genus Parafrankia; species Parafrankia soli. The sequence goes on along the minus strand of NZ_MAXA01000253.1, from coordinate 828 downwards.
CCCGGCGGATCCCACCGACGGGCCGAAGGTCCGGCGTCCCAGACTTCGGCCCCCGGCAGGATCGTTGTCGTGACGGATCTGCGCGCCCATGTTCTCGCCCGCCTGGATCAGCTCGAACAGACCGCTCGCGATGTTCCCGGGGCGTCCATCTGGAACGCCCGGCAGGTCGCGGGCATGACCGGGGTCGCGCCCGCGGTCGCCGAGCACATCGCCCAGTGGAGCCCGGCCCGCATCCTCCCCTGGACCAGCGGCGCCCGCGAGCTCACCGAGCTGCACCACGACATCGACGGGAAGTGCGCCGTCTGCCTCGACGTATATCCCTGCCCGACCTTGTCCGTTGTGGCCCGAACCCTCGGCATCACCCCGGGCCGATGAGGTGGGCGGGTGGATGGTGGTTCACGCGGCGTGATCTCGCAGGAGTGCGCGGATCGATTCGTCGAGGTGGAACGGGCCGCCGTTCCGGGTGATGATCGCGTCTGGAGCCACGTGCCGAGTGGCTTCGGCGAGGACCTCGGCGGGTCGGGCCCCCGGATTGGCGGGCGGCGCCGGGTCGAGCGTGCGGCCGTCGGGGAGCAGGGCGATGATCCGCCCGGCGGTGGTTCTGCGGAGCTCGATGTTCTCATCGTGCAGGGTGCGGTGGTGTTCGCCGCAGACGAGGGTGAGGTTGTCGATGTCGGTGCCGCCGCCCTCGACCCACGGGATGAGGTGGTGGATGTGGAGCCATCGGGTGTGGGCGCAGCCCGGGTACTGGCAGGTGCCTCTGTCTCGGGCGTGGACGGCGTCGCGGAGCTGCCGGTTCGGTAGTCGGCGGCGTCGACCGAGCCGCAG
>NZ_MAXA01000252.1 GCF_001854695.1 Parafrankia soli | reverse complement strand
GGGTGGAGCCGCAAGGCAGGTCACGCGGCCGGGTGGTCACGATGCCCTTGACCCGATGCGCGAACACTCCGCAGCCCGGACATGCCCGCGCCGTCTCGTCCACGGTCGCAAGCCATGCCAGCCGTGATCCGTCGGCCTGCCGCTCGACGCGCTGCACCACCAGACCGTCCAGCTCCAACAGCAACGTCGCCGCACTACTATGATCGTTCAAGCCCGTAACCCCGTGGCGTCTGGATTGCGTGAGAACAATCAAGATCGCCCGGGTTGCGGGTCTTTTCATGTCACGACATGCCAGCGTCCCACGCGGGGCATACAAAGCCACGACGAGCCAACATCACGCACGGTCACCAGCCCCGGTCAGGTCACCGTGCCCCACCCCGGTTAACTTCGAAGACCCTGGAAACCGGGGCGTGCGGGTGGGGCGGTCGGGGGAGACGGCGATGACGAGGGCAGCGCAGATACCAGCAACCTCGAAGGGGGAGTCGACTTCGACGCCTTCCCGCAGAGGTGGTGAGGGTGGCCAGGCGTCGTTCGCGGATGTCGAACCATTCACCTGCGGGTCCGAACACTCGAAGGACGAAGAGCAAGCAGCTTCAAGGATTCCGTTCGGGGGGCGACTTCCGGCTGGAGCCTTTCTCTTCGCGGCCGCACTGGTCGGGATTTTTCTCGTCGTGCTCGTAGTGACGCCACTCAACCGCTGAGCCGGCCGTCGACCTCAGTGGATCGAGGGGCATGAAACATGCTGTCGGCCTGTAGGAAGCCGAGTCGCCGATCCTGCATGTCCGCGATAAGTCCTTCCGGGACCACGACGTATGCCGGGGTTGACGTCGGACTCGAGGGGAAGCATGGCGGTCCTCTTCCCGGAACAAGGTGAAAGTGTCGGGCGGTGAGTCGGGCTCCTTGCCTGCACGCCCTCGCCGACGAGGCGCGCAGCGTCGCGTCGACCACGGATCGCACCATCCCACCCCCATACGGCCGTGCCCAGAATACCTATCTGGCCATCAACGGCAAGTGGCCGTTGATCGGACCGTTCGGATCCCCGGGGGTCGACCTCCCCGGGGTCAAACTGGGTCTGGACCAGCACCCCGTCGAATGTCGAACAATTTGTGACGGGCCGGTTTCGCATCGTGTGCGAGTTTGGGTGTGGCGAGAATTGAGTTTCGGGCCCGCGCCGACGTAGCCATGTTTGTAGCGAAGCAACATCGGCCGGGCCGTCCTGGGGCACGTACTGCTTCCGCGTGATGTCGTCGTGCGGGTCGCGGATGCGTACATGCTGGGCGTGTAGTCCTTTCCTGGTCCACGGAAGGCCACGTCGGCCCTCGCTCGCGGAGTTCGTCGGCGTGGCGACAGCCGCGATGGCCGCGGTCGTCTCGCTGCTGATGGGACCGGCCGGCCGGGTGAGTCCGACGGCGGCGATCCGGCCGGGTCGGGTGCCGCGACTCGGAGGTATCCGAGCTGTCGCGCTGTGACGCACGACATGCCAGGGCCAATCGTCCTTCGGCCTGAGGCGTGGGCTGGGGCGCATCCGGGGCTCGCCGGGCAGTGATCTATCGCGATTCCTGATCGGTTCGATCGCGGCTGCAGGCTGGACGGTGACACTATTCTTCACCATCCTGATGAACATACGTAGGAACCTGGATGGGGAAGCGCGCGGCGGCGCGACCCTGTGGCCAGGGCTGCGGACGATGCTGGAGGGCTCCCTCGCCCACCCGCGGCCGGCCCTGATCGCCACCCTCGCCGGCATCGTCAATGGGACCACCATGATCCTCGGTGCCGCCGCCATCGGCTGGGTCACCGACCATCTGATCGTCCCGGCCCTCGCCGGAGGCCACGTCGCCCGCGCCACCTGGTGGATCGCGGTCGGCGCGATCCTCGGCGTCTCCACGGTGCGCTGGGTGACCATCGTCATCCGCGGCATCGCGACCGGGTACGTGCAGCACGGCTCGCAGGCGCGGGTCCGGCGGTCCGTCGTCGGCCGGTATCTCGAGCTCGACCTGGCCTGGCACCGCCGGCATCCGCCCGGGCGTCTGCTGTCCACCGCGGTGTCCGACGTGGACGCGCTGTGGTTCCCGATGACGTTCTTCTACTTCGCGCTCGGGATGATCGTCATGCTGGTCGTCGCGATCGTCCAGCTTTTCGGGCACGACACCGCGCTCGGGCTGGTCGGGGTCGGCCTCGTCGGCTCCGTCCTCGGCGTGAACCTGCTCTACCAGCGCCTGCTCAGCCCGCGCGCCCGGGCGGTGCAGGACAGCCGCGGCGAGTTCGGCGCGCTCGCGCTGGAGAGCATCGAGGGCGGCCAGGTCGTCCGGACCCTCGGCATCGCCGACCGCGAGCGGGCCCGGGTCGGTGCCGCGGCGCTCTGGCTGCGCGCGGCCACCACCGCGGCGGGCGACCTCAGCTCGGTGTTCGACCCGCTCCTGGAGGTGCTGCCGACCGCCGCGGTCCTGGCCGTCCTCGTCGTCGGCTCGCGCCGGGTCGAGACCGGCGACCTCAGCGTCGGCGTCCTCGTCGAGGTCGTCTACCTGCTGCTGACCATCTCCATCCCGCTCAACGTGATCAGCCGCTTCCTGGGGATGCTGCCGGTCTCGGTGGCCGGCCGCACCCGCGTCGCCGCCGTGCTCGACGCCGCCGAGACCACCGCCCACGGAGACCGCGTCCTGCCCGGCGCCGCCGCTCCCGGCCCGCGGGCGCCTGCTCCGCGGGCGCCGGGACGGCAGGTGAGCGATCCGCCCGTGCCCGTGCCCGCCCCCGCGCTGGGGCTGCGGGCGCGGGGCGTCGGGCTCATCCGTGGCGGTACGAGCCTTCTCGCGGACGTCGACATCGAGGTGCGCCCCGGCGAGATCGTCGCCCTCGTCGGGCCGACCGGCTCGGGCAAGACCACCCTGGTCGAGCTCCTCAGCCGCCAGGACGACCCCACCGACGGCGTCGTCGAGATCGGCGGAGTCCGCGCCACCGACCTCGCCCGCGGGGAGATCTCGTCCCGGCTGGCCGTCGTCGGGCAGACCTCGTGGCTGTTCGGCGGCAGCGTCCACGCCAACCTTCAGCTCGACGGCCATCCCCGCGAACGGCGTCCCTACACCGCCGGTGAGATCTGGCGGGCGCTGGCCGCCGCCGGCGCCGATGACGTCGTCCGTGACCTGCCCAACGGCCTCGACACCCGGGTCGGCGAGCGCGGCGCCCGGCTCTCCGGCGGCCAGCGGCAGCGGCTGTGCCTGGCCCGCGCGCTGCTGCGCGAGCCCGGCGTGCTGCTGCTGGACGACGCCACCTCGGCCCTCGATCCCGCCGTGGAACGCCGGGTGCTCGGCGGGCTGGCCGGCCTGCGCGGGCGGACGACCGTGCTGATCGTCGGCGGACGTCCCAGCTCGGTCGCGGTCGCCGACCGGGTCGCCTTCCTGCGCGCGGGGCGGCTCGTCGCCGTCGGCACCCACACGGAGCTGCTCGGCGCCGAGCCCGACTACCGCCGGATTCTCGGCGCGTACGGCACCCACGGGGCGGACCCGGACGCGGCGGGATCGGACCCGGCGGGATCGGACCCGGCCGATGAGTGAGCGCGGCCTCGCCGACCTCGGGCGGGCCCGGGCGCGCGAGCTGGGCCGGCTGATCGCCTCCACCACGCCCGTCCTCACCGTCGGCCTGCCGCTCACCCTGCTGCTGGCGTTCGTCGCCGGTGCCGGCCGGATCGTGACGCCGCTGACCGTCCAGTACGCCCTGGACCACGGCCTGCTCGAGCCGCACGAGGGAACCGCCGGCGTGGTCGCGCGCGCCGCCGGTGTCGGTGCCGCGGCGACCGTCACGGCGGTGCTCGCCTCCTGGTGGCTGAACCGGCGTGTCTACCGGCGTACGGAGGCCGCGCTCGCCGAGCTGCGCGCGGCCGGCGTCGCGCGCATCCACGAGATGGCCGCGGAGACGTTCGCGCGCACCGGCAGCGCCGACCTCGTCAGCCGGCTCACCGGCGACGTCGACGCCGTCACGACCTTCGTGCAGAACGGCGGCCTCATGCTGCTCGTCAACGTCACCCAGATGATCATCGCCGGTGTGCTGATCGCGGTGTACTCCTGGCAGCTGGCGGTGCCCGTGCTGGCGACGGCGGTGCTGCTGTTCGTCGCGATGCGTCGCGTGCAGGCGCTGGTGGCGCGCCGGTTCACCGTGGTCCGGGAGAGCGTGTCAGCGCTGCAGTCCACCGTGGGTGAAGCCGTCACCGGCATCAGCGTCATCCGCTCGACCGGCACCGAGGCACGCAGCCGCGCCATGGTCGAGGAGGCCGTCGAGCACACGGCGTCGGCGCAGCGCCGCACCCTCGTCCCGTTGCACTTCAACACCGCCTTCGGTGAGATCGCGATCTCGTTCGTCACCGTGGTGGTGATCGTCGCGGGCGTCCGCTGGTCGACCGCCCACACCCGGTGGGAGCCGACGCTGCACCTGTCGGCCGGTGAGCTGGTGGCGATGCTCCTGCTCGTCACCTTCTTCGTCCGGCCCCTGCAGATGCTGGTCCAGATGCTCGGCGAGGCCCAGAACGCCGTCGTCGGCTGGCGCCGGGCGCTGGAGATCCTCGCCACGCCGTCGGGTGTCGTCGAAGGCGGGGACGCCCGCGAGCTGCCCGCCGGGCCGGTCGCCGTCGACCTGCACGACGTCGCCGCCGCCTACGGGGACGGCCCGCCCGTGCTGCGGGAGCTGACCGTCGGCATCGCCGCGGGCGAGCACGTCGCCGTCGTCGGCGAGACCGGCTCGGGCAAGAGCACGTTCGCCCGGCTGCTGACCAGGCAGATCGCGCCACGCCACGGCCGTGTCCTGCTCGGCGGCCTCCCGGCCGGCCAGGTGTCGGACCTGTCCTTCCAGCGCCGCGTCGCGGTCGTCCCGCAGGACCCGTTCCTGTTCGACGCCACGATCGCCGACAACATCCTCGCCGGGGTCCGCGGCGACGCCGGGGCGCTCGACGAGATCGTCGACTCGCTCGGCCTGCGGCCGTGGATCGACACCCTGCCCGAGGGCCTCGACACCCGCGTCGGCACACGCGGCGACCGGCTCTCCGCCGGTGAGCGCCAGCTCGTCGCCCTCGCCCGCACCGCCCTGGTCGACCCCGACCTGCTCGTGCTCGACGAGGCGACCAGCGGCGTCGACCCCGCGACCGACGTCCGCGTGCAGCACGCGCTCGGCGCGCTCACGGTCGGGCGTACCACGGTCTCGATCGCCCACCGCATGGTGACGGCCGAGCGCGCCGACCGCGTCCTCGTCTTCGTCTTCGACCACGGGCGTCTCGTCCAGAGCGGGCGGCACGACGAGCTCGTCGGCGTCCCCGGCCACTACGCCCGACTGCACGCGGCCTGGGTCGAGCACACCGCCGGCGCCGACGAGCGCCACCAGACCCTCCTCCACCACAACGACGGGAGCACCCCGTGACGACCGTTGCAGTCAACGACACCGCCACCACGGCCGCGGGGGAGGCGCGCCGGCTCCGGCTCGGCTTCAACTCCCGCATCGCCTTCCCCGCCGGGCACGCCGCCGAAGGGCTGCGGGACGGCATCGAGCTGTTCCGGGTGGCCGAGCAGCTCGGCTACGACACCGGCTGGGTCTACCAGCGTCACTTCGACAACTACCTCGCGTCGCCGCTGGTGTTCCACGCGGCTGTCGCGCAGCACACCGAGCGCATCGGCCTCGGCACCGCCATCATCGGCGCCCGCTACGAGGATCCCGTGCTGCTCGCCGAGGCCGCCGGCACGGCCGACCTGCTCAGCGGCGGACGTCTGCAGCTCGGCCTCGGCACCGGCCAGGGCGGCTACGACCACATCTTCGGCCAGGAGCCGAACGACGGGCGGGACCAGTCCCAGGCCCGGCTCGCCACGTTCCTGCGTGGCATCCGCGGCGAGAAGCTGGGCGAGGTGACCGACCCCGCCGGGCTCGTCGCCGCGGGCACCGGGCTGTTCGTCCGCCCGACCAGCCCCACGCTGCCGGACCGGGTCTGGTACGGCGGCGGCTCGGTGGCCTCCGCCGAACGGGTCGGCCGCCAGGGGCTGCGACTGCTGCTCAGCACCATCCTGCACGGCCAGATCGACGACTACGGCGCCGAACTGGCCCGCGCCGTCGAGGCCTACCGCGCCGCCTACACCGGAACCTCGCCCTCGCGCGTCGCCATCGCACGCTCCGTGCTGCCCGCCACGTCGCCGGAGCTCGCCCGCGGCTACGCGGCCTACGACGACCGTGCACCACGGCGCCCCGTCCGCCGTCGTCGACCAGCTGCTCGCCGACCCGAGCCTGGCGGTCAGCGACGAGCTCATCGCGTTCCTGCCGCCCGCCTTCGGGCTGCGCGACAACCTGCGCCTGCTCGAGGACATCGCCGAAACCGTCGCCCCCCACCTCGGCTGGGCGCCGGCGACGCCGTTGTGATCGGCGGAAGGCGGCCCGGCGGCTGGTTGTCTACGGGCCGGACGTGCTGGCCCGCCGCCGGCGCCGGCGTTGGCCGAAGGAGATCATCCAGCAGCTCGCTCAGGACTTCGCGTCGGTCAGCAGAGCGGAGATCTCGGTCGGTAGCGCGGCGCACACATGATCCAGCTCGCCGGCGGTGATGTGCTGACGTAGCACCCGGGCGGCTGCCGCCACGGCATAGCCGGCCTGGGTCTCCCCGGTCAGACCTGCTTCGGCGGCGACCCGGTCGAGGAACTGCGCCGCGTGGTGATACGGCTGCGGGGTGGCCGATGGCCGCCAGGCCTCGTAGTAGATCCCGCGGATCAGCTCGGGCAGCTGAGCGCCGAGATGCGCCGCCGCGTCCACCGGCAGCCGGTTACGCAGCGTGTGCAGGACCGCCCGCAACACCCGGTACGCATAGTGGCGGTCACCGGGACTACCAAGCGCGTCAGCGAGCTGGTTGAGCCACTCGTAGGTCTTGTCGACGCTTCGTTCGATCATCGTGACGCCGGATGCGGGCATCGGTTCCTCCCGTCGAACGTCCTTCGACCGGAACTACCACCATTTTTGGTGACGTCAGAGATGTCAGCCAAGGTCGCAATGGGTCAGAAATTACGATTGCGCCAGGTATCAATCCGGCCTCGGCCCGATTTGGCCGCCGGCTGAGAAGTGTATCGGCTGCGAACCGGGATGGCCTGACAGCGGCAGGCGGTCAGCCGATCCGGTCATGGGTATGGCTGAGAGAAAGGTCTGGAGTAGCGCGGTCAGGTTTGTTGCGCAGCTCTGGTGAGGTGACGTTGATGGAGGCTGATACACCGCTGGTGGCCTGGTTCGACGAGTTGTCCGTGCGCGATACGGCGCTGGCCGGGGGAAAAGGCGCAAACCTGGGAGAACTGGTCCGGGCTGGTCTGCCGGTCCCGCCGGGATTTGTCATCACGGCATCGGCCTACCTGCAGACGGTGGAACGGGCGGGTCTGCGTGCCGAGCTCGCGGCGCGCACCGCGGGCCTCGACCCGGATGATCCGGCGGCGTGCGCGGCCGTGGCGGACGAGTTGGCGAAGCGGGTCGGTGCCGTCGAACTGCCCGACACGGTTCGCCGGGCCGTCCTGGACGCCTACGAGCGGCTCGGTGCCGAGTGGGTGGCGGTCCGCTCGTCGGCCACGGAGGAGGACACCGCCGGGGCCTCGTTCGCCGGTATGAACCGGACCTTCACCAACACCTCGGGCGGCGACCTGCTCGACCGGGTCCGGGACTGCTGGGCCTCCCTCGGGATCTGGGGCTCTACGGGACCGGGCAGGACCTGCTCTCCGACGCCTTCTCCGGGAACCTGCGGGGCATGGGTCCCGGCTACGCCGAGCTGGAGTTCACCGAACGGCCGTCCGAGACGGTGCTGTGCTTCCTGGCGGACAAGACCGAGCCGGGAGCCTGGAACCTCCCGCTGTTCCGGATGTTCGCCGACCCGTTCACCACCGCCGGGCTGGTGATCGACGCGAAGATGCACGCCGGTTTCCAGTTCGAGGTGTACGACCTGTACCAGGAGAAGCGGATCGTCTTCGACTGCCCGGCCGACATGTACGACCTGCTGATGTACATCGGCGCGCCGGCCCGCTACGTCCTGCACAGCGTCACCTCGAAGACCTCGGCCGAGCAGGCGGTGGCGACCAGCACCCAGCGGCTGTCCCTGATCGCCGGCAGGTATGTCGGCAAGGACGACCCGGTGATGATCGTGCGCTGCCAGTCCGGCCTGCCCGCGGTCGGCGAGGCCCTCGAACCGTTCGCCCTGGCCTACACGGTCGCCGGCAGCATGCGCGGCTCGCACCACGCGCCGCTCATGCCGGTCGCCGCCGGGCAGGCGCACCCGTCCCGGTTCGACGGCCCACCCCGGGTGGTGTGCCTCGGCTTCCAGATCTCCGGCGGACGGCTCATCGGCCCCCGCGACATGTTCGACGACCCGGCGTTCGACCGCGCCCGGGCGCAGGCCAACGAGGTGATGGACTACCTGCGCCGGCACGGTCCCTTCGAACCGCACCGGCTCGGCCTCGACGAGCTCGAGTACACCACCATGCCCGCTCTGGAGGACCGTCTCTCGGACCGCTGGCAGCCTCTGCCCACGGCGGCCACACCGGTCACCACGCCGGCGGCCGCCGCCGAACGTCATGCCGCGGCGGCGGGCCGCCGTTAGAGCCCGGCCCGCCGCCGGCCGGTGCGCGACGGGGTCAGCCGCGGTGCGTGACCAGGGTCAGGTGGTGGACGAACCAGTCACGGGCGAGCGCGGCCACCGTCTCCAGCGCGCCCGGTTCGGCGAACAGATGGGTGGCCCGCGGGACCACCGTGAGCCGGTTCTCGCACCGCAGCCGGGCCTGGGCCTGCCGGTTGAGGTCGATGACGAGGTCATCGTGCTCGCCCACGACGAGCAGGGTCGGGGCCGCCACCGCGGCCAGTTTCGAGGCGGCCAGGTCCGGCCGGCCGCCGCGGGAGACGACGGCGGCGATGCGGGAGCCGGGTTCGGCCGCGGCCCACAGCGCGGCGGCGGCTCCGGTGCTGGCCCCGAAGTAGCCGACCGGGAGGTGCGACACGCCCGGCTGGCCGCGCAGCCAGCCGGTGACGTCCACCAGGCGGTGGGCGAGCAGCCCGATGTCGAACACGTTGGCCCGGTCGATCTCCTCGGCGGGGGTGAGCAGATCGAACAGCAGGGTGGCGAGTCCGGCGGCGCCCAGGACGTCGGCCACGTACCGGTTACGGGGACTGTGTCGGCTGCTGCCGCTGCCGTGGGCGAACACGACCAGACCGCCGGCCTTCTCCGGAACCGTGAGCTGCCCGGTCAGCCGGACCGGGACGGCAGGGATGTCGACCTCGACCTCGCGCCCCGGCGGGTTGGGCGTCGCGCCCGGCGTGGCCGCTCCGTGCGTCTCGTGCGTCTCGTGCGTCCCGGCCGGTGCGGCCGGTGCGGCCGTAGGTGCCTGCGGTGCCAGGACCGCCGCCCTGCGCAGCAGGTCCGTCACCTCGTCGTCGGACGTCTGGGTGAAGTCGGTGTAGAACGTGCCGATGGCGAAGAACCGGTCCGGAGTGTGCAGGCACACGACCTCGTCGGCGTCCCGGCGCAGCCATCCGATCCGGTCCGGCGGTGCGACGGGAGCCGCCAACACGATCCGGGTGGCGCCGGCGGCGCGGGCCGCCTGGCAGGCGGCGGACGCCGTCGCCCCGGTGGCGATCCCGTCGTCCACCACGACCACGGTGCGACCGGCCAGTGGAACACGCGGCCGGGCGCCCCGGAACCGGCGGATCCGGCGGTCCAGCTCCAGCCGCTCGCGGGCTTCGACCGCGGCCAGCTCGTCCGGGCCGATGTCGGCCATCAGCCGCGTCTCGGGGTTGATGACCCGAACGTCCCCTTCGGCGATTGCGCCCATCGCGAGCTCCGGCTGGAAGGGGACGCCGAGCTTGCGGACCAGGATGACGTCCAGCGGGGCGCCCAGCGCCCGCGCGACCTGGTAGGCGACCGGAATCCCGCCGCGGGTGAGCCCGACAACCACGACGTCCAGCCCACGGAGATGCGCCAGCCTCTGGCCGAGCTGCCGGCCCGCGTCCATACGATCACGGAAAAGCACGTCACACCGCCCTTCCGCCCGCGGAGCGGTGCCCGCCCCCGTAAGCGTCTGGTAGCCGGTTCCTCACGCTTTCTTCCTGCCCGGCTTCCGGCCGTCCGAACGTTTCTGATCACGCACCGCTCGCCGTCGTCGGCACAGCCTTCTCGGCTCGGGTCGTCGCGTCGGAGATCTCCGCCTGACGTCGATGTTCCCTGGCGAAAGCGAAGGGTATGGAACCCGCTACAGAAGGTTGTCGCTGTCCGGGTGGATGAGGGGGCAGGGTGACGCACACAGGTGTGACCGACGCCGTCGTCGGGCCGGCGACGGTCGGGACCCTGATCGACGTGCTGCGGGCGCGTGGCTACCAGGTCGTCGGCCCCACCGTGCGCGACGGCGCCATCGTCTACGACGAGATCCGCGGTGCCGGGGAGCTGCCGGTGGGCTGGACAGACGTCCAGGACGCCGGCAGCTCCCCGGCTCGAGCGCCGTCGTGACGCGGCGCTGTTCGGCTACGCGGTCGGGCCGCACTCGTGGAAGCAGCACCTGCTGCCGCCCCGGCTGCGCCTGCTCACGACCCGACGGGACGGCGACGGCGGGTTCGAGGTGGAGGAGGAGCCGGGGCCGCGCGGCGCGGTGGCGTTCCTCGGCGTGCGTTCGTGTGAGCTGCACGCGATCGCGATCCAGGACCGGGTGCTGCTCGGTGGACGTCACACCGACCGTGACTACGCCGCCCGGCGCGGCGAGGTGTTCGTCATCGCGGTGAACTGCCACGAGCCGGGCGGCACCTGCTTCTGCGTGTCGATGAACACCGGCCCCGCGGTGCGGGAGGGCTACGACCTGGTCCTCAGCGAGATCCTGGACGGTGAGCACCGGATCCTCCTCGAGGCTGGCACCCCGCGGGGCGTCGAGGTGCTGGAAGAGCTGGGCGGACGGGCGGCCGAGGCGTCCGACCGGGCCGCGGGCCGGTCGGCGGTGGACGGCGCCGCCGACCGGATGGGGCGCACCGTCGACGCGGCCGACCTGCGCGACCTGCTCGCGGACAACCTCGAACACCCGCGCTGGGACGAGGTGGCGCAGCGGTGCCTGAGCTGCGGCAACTGCACCATGGTGTGCCCGACCTGCTACTGCACCTCGGTGGAGGACGTCAGCGACCTCACCGGCGGCACGGCGGAGCGCTGGCGCAGCTGGGAGTCGTGCTTCTCACTGGACCACTCCCACACCCACGGCGGCGACGTCCGCGCCTCCGGACGCTCCCGCTACCGCCAGTGGCTGACACACAAGTTCGGCACCTGGCATGACCAGTTCGGCACATCCGGGTGCGTCGGCTGCGGCCGGTGCGTCACCTGGTGCCCGGTCGGCATCGACGTGACCGAGGAACTGACCGCCATCCGCGCGAACTCGGCGGCCGGCGACCCGGAGACGCTGATCCGTGGTCCGGCGGGGGAGGCCGGCGATGACATCCGTTGAGACACCCCTGGGCGAGGCAGGCGTGTTCGCCGGCATGCGCCCGGATCACCTCGCGCTGCTCGCTCGATGCGCCCGCGACGCGGCGTTCGACGCCCGCGCGCTCTCCCTCGTCCGGGCGAGCGCCGTCGACGGCTCCTGCCTGCGACACAGGTTCGAGCAGGACCCGGCGCTGGGCTACGACGTGCTGTCCCACCTCGCGCAGGTGCTCGTCGAGCGCCTGCGGGCGACCCGTCTTCGACTGCTCGATGTCTACGGAAGCCCGGACCGGGGCTGACGGCGTGGCCGGGGAGATGACCCCGCGGCCGTTCCGCGTCACGCGCCGCCGCCAGGAGACACGTGACACCTGGACCCTGGAGCTCGAACCGCTCCGCGGTGCCCCGCTCGGCGCGGAGCCCGGCCAGTTCACGATGGTCTATGCCTTCGGTGTCGGCGAGGTGCCGCTGTCCGTGGCGGGCTGTCCCGGGCCGGCCGGCGGTGACGGGCCGGCGGGCGACGACGGGCCGCTGGTGCACACCGTCCGGGCGGTCGGGGCGGTGACGGAGGCGATCTGCGCCGCCCGCCCGGGCGACGTCCTCGGGGTGCGTGGTCCGTTCGGGCGAGGCTGGCCGCTGAGCGCGGCCGCCGGCTCGGACGTCGTCGTCGTCGCGGGCGGGCTCGGCCTGGCGCCGCTGCGCCCGCTGATCCGGGCGATCCTGCGCCGGCGGGACGACTACGGCGAGGTGGCCGTCCTGGTCGGCAGCCGCACCCCCGCGGACCTCCTCCACCGGAGGGAGCTGGCCGGTTGGCAGGAGCGGGCCGACCTGCAGGCCCTGGTCACCGTCGACGGCGGCGAGCCCGCGTTCCGCGCCGCGTCCGGCGGCAGCGAGGGCGGCGGCAACGAGGGTGGCGGGAGGTCCGATCATGACGACTAGGACCATCACGCCCCCGCCGCTGGCTCGGGTGGAGGGCGAGGGAATGCTGCTGATCAGGATCGTCGACGGGCGTGCCACCGAGGTCCGCCTAAAGATCTTCGAGCCGCCGCGGTTCTTCGAGGCACTGCTGCGCGGCCGCGCCTACACCGAGCCCCCCGACATCACCGCCCGCATCTGCGGCATCTGCCCCGTCGCCTACCAGATGAGCGCGCTCGCGGCCATCGAACGGAGCTGCGGCCTCGACGTCGAGGGCCCGGCAGCCGCGCTGCGACGGCTCATCTACTGCGGCGAGTGGATCGAGAGCCACGCCCTGCACGTCTTCCTCCTGCACCTGCCGGACTTCCTCGGCTACGACAGCGCGATCCACCTCGCCCAGGACGACCCCGCCCTGGTGGAGAACGCGCTCGCACTGAAGAAGGCCGGCAACAGCCTCATGACCGTCATCGGGGGCCGGTCGGTCCACCCCGTCAACGCGCGGGTCGGCGGCTGGTACCGGGCACCCCGCCGGCGCGAGCTGACCGGCCTCGTCCCCCAGCTCGAACGGGCCCGGGACATCGCCCGGGACGCCGCCGGGTTCACCGCCGGCCTGGACTTCCCCGACGACGAGATCCCCCAGACCTTCGTCGCCCTTCACCAACCCGGTGAGTATCCCGTCGAACGTGGCCGGATCGTCTCGACCGACGGGCTCGACATCGCCGCCGCCGACTACGACCGGCACTTCACCGAAGAGCAGGTCCCCTGGTCGAACGCGTTGCACTCCACCCTCGCCACGGGCGGCTCCTACCTCGTCGGACCGCTGGCCCGCTTCGCGCTGAACGCACGGTGGCTGGCACCCGCGGCGCGCGAGACGGCCGCCGACATCGGCCTGCGCCCACCCGAGCGCAACCCGTACCGCGCCATCATCGTCCGCTGCGTCGAGATGGTCCACGCGGCCGACGAGGCACTGCGGATCATCGGTGACTACACCGAGCCCGACCTCCCCGCACTGGAATCCCGGCCCCGGGCGGGAACCGGGTACGGCGCCACCGAGGCGCCCCGCGGCCTGCTCTACCACCGCTACACGACCGATCAGGACGGCACCGTTCTCGACGCCAAGATCGTTCCGCCGACCTCCCAGAACCAGCGCTCGATCGAGGAGGACCTGCGCGGAGTCGTCGAACGCGGCCTGGACCTGCCCGAAGCCGAACTCGTCCGGCGCTGCGAACAGGCCGTCCGCAACTACGATCCCTGCATCTCCTGCGCGACCCACTTCCTGACCCTCCACCTCGAATGCGACTGACGGTCATCGGGATCGGCAATCTCTACCGGCACGACGACGCCGTCGGCCTGGAGGTCGCCCGCCTGCTCCGCCGCCGGCCCCCGCCGGGTGTGGACGTGCTCGAGTCCGAGGGCGAACCGACGAGCCTGCTCCTCGCGTGGGAGGGGGCCGACGCGGTCTGGATCATCGACGCCGCCGACTCGGCGGCCCCGCCCGGAACCGTGCACCGCGTCGAGGCCGACGACCACGCGCTGCCACGGGACGTGGGCGCCGCGTCGACCCACGCGCTCGGCCTCGCCGACACCGTCGAGATCGGACGGGGCCTCGGCCGACTACCGAAGCACGTCGTGATCTACGCGATCTCCGGCCGCGACTTCTCCGCCGGCGAAGGCCTCGACCCGGACGTCGCCGCGGCCGCCCGGACGGTGACCGCCGCGGTTCATGCCGAGACGGCGAACCATGCCGCACCGCCGTCTATGGGCTGACCGACGGCACGCTTACCCTGATCGACGCCCCGAACCCGACCCCCTGACCAGCCGGTTCCACGATCGCAAGGAGATCCATGCCCCCGCGGAGGAAGTCCGCTCAGGCCGGACCGCCCACCATGGCCCAGTTGCGCGAGACGCTGTGGAAGACGGCCGACAAGCTGCGCGGCTCGATGGACGCCGCCCAGTACAAGGACTTCGTCCTCGGCCTGATCTTCCTCAAGTACGTCTCGGACGCGTTCGCCGAGCGGCGCGAGCAGATCCGGCAGGACGTGCTCGCCGACGGGATCGACGAGTCCCGGGCCGAGGAGTTCCTCGACGACGTCGACGAGTACGCCGGGCAGGGTGTGTTCTGGGTGCCGGGGCAGGCCCGATGGGAGCACATCGCGGCGAACGCGAGAAGCGCCGGCATCGGGGAACTGCTGAACGCGGCGATGGACGCCGTGATGAAGACGAACCCGGCGCTCACCGGCGTCCTCCCACGGATCTTCAACGGCGAGGGCGTCGACCAGCACCGGCTCGGCGAGCTCGTCGACCTGCTCGGTGACGCCCGCTTCACCGGCCACCGGGCGACCGAGCGGCCCGCGTCCACGCCTACTGGCGAGGACGGTGCGCTTTTCGGCGAATCCGCCGCCGGAGTTCCGACGGAAGCGGCGACCCGGCCGGCGCGGGACGTGCTGGGGGAGGTGTACGAGTACTTCCTGGAGCGCTTCGCTCGCACCGAGGGCAGGCGCGGTGGTGAGTTCTACACCCCGGCCAGCGTGGTCCGGCTGCTCGTGGAGATGCTGGAGCCCTACGAGGGCCGGGTCTACGATCCCTGCTGCGGTTCGGGCGGCATGTTCGTCCAGGCGGAGAAGTTCGTCGTCGCGCACCGAGGGCTCACCCACTCCGGCGACATCGCCGTCTACGGCCAGGAGTCGAACGAACGGACCTGGCGGCTGGCGAAGATGAACCTCGCCATCCACGGGATCACCGGCGATCTGAGCGCCCGGTGGGACGACACCTTCCGCAACGACCGGCATCCGGACCTGCGGGCCGACTTCATCCTGGCGAACCCGCCCTTCAACATGTCCGACTGGGCGCGCACCGTCGACGACCAGCGCTGGCGGTACGGGACCCCACCGACCGGCAACGCGAACTTCGCCTGGCTGCAGCACATCATCGCCAAGCTGGGCTCCCGCGGGACCGCCGGCGTGGTGATGGCGAACGGCTCGATGTCGTCGAAACAGTCCGGCGAGGGTGAGATCCGTGCCGCGCTGGTCGAGGCCGATCTGGTGGCCTGCATGATCGCGCTGCCGCCGCAGCTGTTCCGCACCACCCAGATCCCGGCCTGCCTGTGGTTCTTCGCGAAGGACAAGGGCCAGCCGGGCGCCCGCCGGCTCGCCGGACGGCGCGGCGAGACGCTGTTCATCGACGCCCGCAACATGGGCACGATGATCGACCGCACCGAGCGCATCCTCACCGACGGTGACCTCGAGAAGATCACCGGCACTTACCGCGCCTGGCGTGGCGCGAAGTCGGCCCGCGACAAGGGCCTGGCCTACGAGAACATTCCCGGCTTCTGCTATTCGGCCTCCACCGAGGAGATCCGCACCCACGACCACGTCCTGACCCCGGGCCGCTACGTAGGCGCCGCCGAAGCCGACATTTCCAACGACGAGCCGGTGGCCGAGAAGATCGAGCGTCTCGCCAAGGAACTCTTCATCCACTTCGAAGAGTCCGCTCGCCTGGAAAAGGAAGTTCGCAGCCAACTGGAGCGCCTCGATGCCTGAATGGCGGCGCAGCTCGCTCGCTGACCTGGTTCGGCTGCGGCGGGGATTCGACCTGCCGGCGCCGGAACGCCGGGCTGGTTGTTTTCCGGTGGTCGGCTCCGCCGGGGTCAGCGGGTGGCACGACCGGGGGCCGATCGCCGGGCCGGGGATCACTCTCGGGCGCAGTGGTTCGTCAATCGGAACGGTGACGTACGTGCCGTCTGACTACTGGCCGTTGAACACCGTGCTGTTCGTCGAGGACTTCCAGGGCAACGATCCGCGTTTCCTCTACTTTCTGCTGCGGACGATCGACTTTGCCCGGTTCAACTCGGGGAGCGCGCAGCCGTCGCTGAACCGCAACTACATAGCCGCCGTCGAGCTGCGGGCGCCGGCGTATCCCGAACAGCGGGCGATCGCGGCGGTGCTGGGCGCCCTCGACGACAAGATCGCGCTGAACCATCGGCTTGCCTCGACCGCCCGGGAGCTCGCCGAGGCACGGTACGCGGCGGCGACGCGCGGGCCGGGCCGCCGGGAGCTCAGGCTCGGTGACCTGGTCGAGACGCTGACCCGGGGGATCACGCCCCGGTACACGGCGGACGACTCCGCGCTCGTCGTGCTCAACCAGAAGTGTGTGCGCGCCGGCCGGGTCGACCTCGCACCGGCCCGCGGGACGGATCCGGCCACGGTCCCCGCCGCGAAGCGGCTCAGAGCGGACGACGTCCTGGTCAACTCGACGGGTATCGGCACCCTGGGCCGAGTGGCCAGGTGGGTGCACGCGACGCGGGCGACCGTCGACTCGCATGTCACCGTCGTCCGGCTCGCGCCGGACCGGCTGGACCCGGTGTGCGGGGCGTTCGCCCTGCTGGCCGCGCAGCCGCGGATCGCGTCGATGGGCGAGGGCAGCACCGGCCAGACCGAGCTGAGCAGGGCCAAGCTGAACGACCTGGTGATCGCGGTGCCGGCGGCCGAGCGGTGTGCCGGGATCGGCGCCGAGCTGGCGGCGCTGGACGCGCGCGGCGAGGCGGCGCACGCGGAGTCGGCGGCGCTGGCCCGGCTGCGGGACGCGCTGTCGCCGAAGCTGATGTCCGGGGAGATCCGCGTCCGGGACGCGGAGCGAACCATGGAGAGCCTGGTTTGACGTCCTCCTCCGCGTGAATGCGGGGGATTCCAACTCCTACACACCCGTTGGAATCGGTGCGTGGTGTTGAGGTTCGCGGTTCACGGGCCCGGCCAATGCCGCGCCTCCCCGCGCGGTCACGGCCCGTCCGGCCGCGATGTCCCCAAGCGCGATGTTCATCGCCGCGTTGACGTCGGCGTTGGCCGTGTGCCCGCAGACCACGCACCGGAAGACCGCTTGGCTCTCGCGGTTCCCCGGCGCCACCTGCCCGCAGGCAGAACACCGCTGACTCGTGTACGCGGCGGGGACCTTCTCGACCCGGCCGGGGGCCTTCTCCTTCAACCGGGCGACGAGCAGACCCCAGCTCTGAGCGAGGATGCCCCGGTTCAATCCGGCCTTCTGCCGCACGTTTGTTCCCGGCGCGTCGACGCTGCCCCGGGCCGAGCGGGTCATCCGCCTGATCTTCAGGTCCTCGACGCGGATCACGTCGAACCGGCGAGCGAGATCGGTACCGGTCTTCTCGACCCAGTCCTTGCGCCGGTCAACCTCCCGGGCACGCAAGCGTGCGATCCGCACCTTGAGACGCCCGCGCCGCTGCGACCCACGCCGGGCCCTCGACAGCCGGCGCTGTAACCGGACCAGCCGCGCCCGTTCCCCAGCTCCCAGACCGGGACAGGACAGCAGCTCCCCGGTCGACAGAGCCGCCGACACCACCACCCCACGGTCCACCCCGACGACCGCACGGGTGCCCGGCGCGGGGATCGGAGCGGGGGTCACGGCGAACGCGACATGCCAGCGGCCCGCACGATCCCGCGTCACCCGATACGACCGCGCGCCCGACACCTCACGGGTCCAGCGGAACCTCACCCAGCCGACCTTCGGGACACGCACCCGCGCCCACCGGCGATTCACCCGCCGCACGTCGCCCGGTTTCACCGCCACGATCCGGAACCCCTCACCACGCCCACGCCTACGGAAAGTGGGCCTGCGATGCGAACCGTGGAAGAAGTTCCCCATCGCCGTCGCGAAGTCACGCAAAGCCTGCTGCTGCACGATGACACTGCCCGCCGGCCAGCCACGGACTGGCCGACCGGGCCTCGGTCAACTGCCGGTTCTGCTCCGCATAGCCCGGTACCCGGCCACGCCATGGCCGATACCACGACTGCTGTTCGACAGCGAGATTCCACACGAACCGGGCATGCCCACAGTGCACCAGCAGGGCCTGTTCCTGCACCGCATCGGGATACAACCGGAACCTGGACACGATCACACCATAACATCGCCGCACAACGACGAAGAATCCAAACATCCCGCTACCGGACGACCCTCGCACCCATCTCGCCAAAATCGCGAAATAAGACATCTACTTTCTCAACAGCGAGATCATCCACCTGTTGAATTGCGCTTTTCGACGGCGGTCTGCCTGGCGGCGGATCGCCTGCCCCTGCCCCGCTCCGCGGGACACCGGATTCCTCCCGGCCTGAAGGTCGGGGCATCCTCCGGGAGTTCTGGTGACGGAGGAGGGGCGGGTCCGCCGGCATCGGCGGCGGCTGCGACCCGCTGGCCGCCGTCCTATCCCGTGACAGGCGCCGCGACCGCCACGGTCGCGATGACCATCGGCACGGTCGCTGTGGTTGCCGAGGTCGCCGAGGTCGCCGAGCGTGGGGCTGGGAGTGCGGGCAGCACCGGCAACGGGGGCAGTGCGTGCAGACCGGGGATCGTCGTGGCGATCGGCGCGGGGAGCGACGGGCGCGCGGGGGACAGGGCGGGCAGTGGCAGTGGTGCCGGCCTCGCCGCGGCGACCGCCGACCGGCGGCGTGCCGGGCTGAGCGCCGGCGTCGACGGCGCGTCGAGGTGAAGCTCGATCGCGTGCATCGCCAACATCATCAACATGAGTGCGAAGGGAAACGCCAGCACAATAAAGATCACTATTGAGGACACCTTCCGCGCGGTGCGATCCGACACGGCTGGTCACGGTGGGTGATCCGCAGGCCCCCCACCAGCCGTTCGACTCATTACCGCACCAACCGGCCGATTCCTCCGCCCGGGAGACGGGCCAGCCTGGCATAGGTGGCACTCACCACCACCATCCGACGCACCCGGCACAGCCGGGGGCCGACCGGCCACGGGGTCACCTCCGGTGGTTTCGGTTCCGTTCCCGCATCCGTCGCGGATACCCGAGCACCGCGGCGTCGTACACGGGCACGCCCACCGACCTCGCCAGCTTGGCGGCGACGGTCGGGGTCCCGACTCGCCGGCGGATCCAGTCGCCGTCCCGGTCCACCGCGACAACCGTCGTGTCGGTCGCGGTCGTCTCCGGCTCGACGTAGAACTCCACCCCGGTCCGCTCCGCGACGAAGGCCCGCAGGTCGGCGAGGTCCGTGGGGCTGGCCTCCCGATCGAGCAGTGTGGCCCGGCTCTTCGAACGGCCCTGGCCGTACCGGCGCAGCAACAACCGATCCCGCCAACTCATCAGACGCCCCTCCCGAAGGATCCGGCTTCAGCCGGCTCCGACCATCACAGCGCCGCCGTCCTAAACAAGCCTTAACGGGACATCAGAACACCCTTGGATCACCCGTCGCGCTCGGCGAGCCAGGCGCGGTGTGCCTTCCCGCTGCCGTCCGGAAGCTCACGTCGACGGGATCCTGTTGCGTGCCGACAACCCTGCGGCGCTGCATCGGTCCATCGTCGCGGCCGGGGGCAGCCATTTCGACGATCCTGGCCGTTGGTTGCGTGAACACCGTCAGGTAGTCACGGATGCTGTGCAGCAGAACAGCCTGACCAGACGGCGGCGCACTGGGCGTCGCGTTCAGATTGCCGCCACGACTCTGTTGCTGTTGACCGGCGTCGGCGGGCCGAGGTTCGTTGGTGACAACGGTCCCCTGTGGCCCCTCTTCCTGGTACTGGCTGTGCTGGTGGGACTGTTGGGGCTGGCTGAGTTCGGYCGTCGCCTGGCACGGTGACTGTGGGGCGCTCCACGGGCGAGGGGTCTGCTCACGGCGTCAACAACCGCACCGTGCCGTCATCGGAGCTGGTCGCGAGGGTGCGTCCGTCCGGGGAGAACGCCACGGACTCCAGTCGGTCGGTCTGGTCGGTGAGGGTTTGACCGCGGAGGGTGGGTCTGGTGCGGTCGGTGACATCCCAGAAGCGCACCAGCCGGTCGCCGGAGATGGTGGCGAGGGTGTGCCCATCAGGGGAGTAGGCCAGACCCACCACCCACCAGACGCTCGGGCTGTCGCCCAGGAAGATCGGTTCGCCCAGGGGAGTGGGCCTGGTGCGGTCGGACACGTCCCAGAACCGCGTCGAGTAGTCGGAGGCGCTGGTGGCCAGGGTGCGCCCGTCGGGGGAGTACGCGAGCGACATCAGCGGGTTGGTGTGGCCGGTGAGGGGTGGGCCGAGGGGGGCGGGACTGGTGCGGTCGGAGACGTCCCACAACCGCACCGTGCGGTCGTAGGAGCCGGTGGCGAGGGTGCGCCCGTCCGGGGAGTACGCCAGGAACGCCACTGTTTTGGTGTGGCCGGTGAGGGGCGGGCCGAGCGGGGTGGGGTTGGTACGGTCGGTGACGTCCCACAGCCGTAGCGTGTTGTCGAGGCCGCCGGTGGCGAGGGTGCGGCCATCAGGCGAGTACGCCATCGCGGCCACCCAGCTCGTGGGGTCCGTGGAGTGGCGGGTCAGGGGCTTGCCGAGGGGGGTGGGGTCGGCGCGGTCGGACATGTCCCAGAACCGCACCGTGCGGTCGGTGGAGCTGGTCGCGAGGGTGCGTCCGTCGGGGGAGTACGCGACCGCCGCTATCGGGTCGGTGTGGCCGGTGAGGGGCTTGCCGAGGGGGGTGGGGTCGGTGGGGTCGGACATGTCCCAGAACCGCACCGTGTCATCGTCGGAGCCGCTGGCCAGCGTGCGCCCGTCCGGGGAGAACACCACCGACCGCACCCAGCCGGTATGGCCGTAGAGGGTCTTTTCGAGCGGGGCGGCGTGGGACCACTCCTCGGGGGTCGCACTGGGCAGGGGGGCATCCGCTTCACTGCCGGGCCAGAGCAGCGCGGTCAGCGCGGTCAGTGAGATCAGCAGGACCGTGGCCAGCGCGAACAGGACCTTCCGCCGTCTTGGCTTCCGCCACGGCCGCGGCTCGGCGTCGGCCTCGAGCCACTCGGTGATCATGTTGTGCTGAGGCGCCGACGCCTCGTTCTGATCGCCCCTGATCGCTCTCGTCATAATGCGATCACCCTAGCGCCGCAGGGGATCCGCCCGCTTCCGCACGGGAACGATCCCCCGGATGGTCAACGATGATGACGGCGATTCGGCCGCCTTCACGCCGGTAGGCGCCCTGGTTGCCTATGCCGTGTCCGGATCACCGTGACGTGCCGGGGGTTTGACCTCTTAGTCTTGAATTATCCTCAAGATAATCAACCGCGTTGACGACACCCCGTCCGTTGTCGATCTTGATCGGAGGTGCAGGTCGTCTCGGCAGGCACCGGGCGGTCAGGGGAGTCCGGCAACGACAAGATCACCGAAATGGCGGGCGGTGCCCGGCGGGGCTCCTGCCCCGACGGCGACCGAGACGTACGCGTCACCCTTCAGCAGGTGGACTTCCTGGACGTTGCCGGGGCTGGTGTATGCGTAACCCTCGTAGCCGACACCGCTCAGATCCTGCTGCGGCTGTTGGGTCGGAGCCGCGCGCGATGACCGATAGCCTGCCTCGGCGTCCTGCGCGGAACTCCAGAGGATGACGAACCCTTTCGGTGAACTGAAGGCGCATCCGATCGCATCCGTGTCCCCTTCAGAGACCTGCTGCCTGCCCGGGCTCCAGGCCGCGTCGATCGCGGCTCGAATCTCCGGCACTGTCAGCAGGCTGCAGGGCGGTACCGGCCCCGACCCCGGCCCGTCCGAGGCCGGCCCGCAGGACGTCGTCGCCATGCAGGAGACGAGCACGGCACCCAGTACGAGCATGAGACGGGCCATCCGACGACTATGGCTCGGCTATCTCCCGGCCGGGCGGCGAACGCGTTGGAGGCCGCTGGTCGAGGTGGCACCGGCTGGGTGTCGGACCTCACGGCTAGCCTGGTGGCGGCCGGTCGCCGGATGCGCCGGGCGATCGCCTGTGACGGAGGGTGTCGGGTGTCGGGCGCTGCATGGCCATGGCATTGGCATTGGCAGGCCGGCAGTCGCAGGCCGGTCGTGGCAGGCCGGCAGGAGCAGGTTGGTAGGGGCAGTCGGTTGGGGGTTCGTGCATGACGGTCGAGGTCGGCGGGTCCAACGGCAGGCGTACCGCCGGCCCGGCGCGGGAGGCGGCGGCCGTGGCGCCGGTCGGCCGGGTGCTCGGCACCGAGGAGAACACCCCGCTGCTGTTCCACGTCGCCCTGCTCGAGGGCAGCTATCTGCAGCTCGACGACGTCGTCGTCACCATCCGCGCGGTGCCCGGCGTCGGGCCGGTGATGACCGCCGGCATCGTCACCCAGGTGCGAGCCCGGCACGAGGGCGCGTCGTTCGGCTCGGACGTCTTCCTGATCGCCGACGGCGTCCTACCCGCCCAGGTGCAGGAGATCGCCGAGATCACCACGACCCGGGTGGAGCCGGAGGTCTACGTACCGCCGCTGCCCGGCGAGCAGGTGCGGCGGGCGACCGGCGACGAGCGGGCGACGGCGCTGTACTTCGACATGATGGACAAGCGGATCCCGGTCGGCATCGGACGGGACGGCAACCCGATCTACGTCAACCTGGAGTTCCTCGACGGTACCCGGGGCGCGCACGTCTCCATCAGCGGTATCTCGGGGGTCGCCACCAAGACCAGCTTCGCGCTGTTCCTGCTGCACTCGATCTTCCGCTGTGGCGTGCTCGGGCGGGCGGCGGTGAACACCAAGGCGCTGGTGTTCTCGGTGAAGGGCGAGGATCTGCTGTTCCTCGACCACGCCAACTCCCGGTTGGACGAGGACAAGCGCGCCGCCTACGGCCGGCTCGATCTGCCCGCCGAGCCGTTCCGTTCGGTCGGCTTCTTCGCCCCGCCGCTGCCCGACGACATCTCCGGCCAGCCGAACGTCGCCTCCAGGAAGACCGGGGTGGCCGCGTTCTGGTGGACGATCCAGGAGTTCTGCGCGGGCGAGCTGCTGCCGTACGTGTTCGCCGACGCCGAGGACGACCGCAACCAGTACACGATCGTCGTCCACCAGGTGGCCCTGCGGCTGCGCACGGACGCGGTGCCCGCCGGCGCCGACGGGGCGGTCAGCATCGACGGCCAGCTGGTGCGGACCTACTCCGAGCTGGTCGACCTGATCGTCGACCGGCTGACCGACGAGGAGACGCGCCGGGACTGGGCCGGGCCGGTGACGGGCGCCGGGACGGTCAACGCGTTCGTCCGCCGGCTCCGCTCGTCGTTGCGTTCACTGCGGTCACTGATCCGGGCGGATCTGGCGGACAGCCCGCGTCGCAAGGTCTCCACGGCCGACCAGCAGGTGACCGTGGTCGACCTGCACAACCTGCCGGAGCGGGCGCAGCGGTTCGTCGTCGGGGTGGTGCTCGCCGCGGAGACGCGGCGCAAGGAGGAGGCGGGTCCCGGCAGCCTGCTGTTCACGATGATCGACGAGTTGAACAAGTACGCCCCGCGGGAGGGCGCGAGCCCGATCAAGGAGGTGCTGCTCGACATCGCCGAGCGCGGCCGCTCGCTGGGCATCATCCTGATCGGCGCGCAGCAGACGGCGAGCGAGGTCGAGCGGCGGATCATCGCCAACAGTTCGATCAAGGTGGTCGGCCGGCTCGACTCGGCCGAGGCGGGCCGGCCCGAGTACGGGTTCCTGCCGCCCGGGCAGCGCGCCCGGGCCACACTGGCCAAGCCGGGCACGATGTTCGTCTCGCAGCCGGAGATCCCGGTGCCGCTCGCGGTGGAGTTCCCGTTCCCCGCCTGGGCGACCCGGCACTCCGAGACCGCGGGCCCTCCCCCCGAAACCGCCGGCCCGCCGTCCGGCTCGGTTCCCGGCCAGCCCGGGAAACCGGCGCCCGGCACGATTCCCCGCAATCCGTTCGACCTTCTACCCAACCCCTCCGACGAGGTTCCGCCGTTCTGACCTCCGGCCGTTAGGAACCGCCATGAAGTTCCTGCACACCTCGGACTGGCACCTCGGCAAGACGCTCAAGGGACGTAACCGGCTCGACGAGCAGCGCGCGGTGCTCGGGGAGATCATCGGGATCGCCCGGGAGCACGAGGTCGACGCGGTGCTCGTCGCCGGGGACGTCTACGACAGCGCGGCCCCGCCGGCGGCGGCCCAGCAGCTCGCCGTGCAGGCGCTCGTCGCGTTGCGCGGCACGGGGGCCGAGGTGGTCGTGATCGCCGGCAACCACGACCACCAGCCGACCTTCGACGCCTACCGGCCGCTGATGTCCGCCGCCGGGATCACCCTGGTAGGAACGCCGCGCACCGCCGCCGACGGCGGGGTGGTKACCTTCCGCGCCCCCGGCACCGGTGAACCGGTGACCGTGGCGGCGCTGCCGTTCGTCTCCCAGCGGTACGCCGTCCGCGCCGCCGACCTGGTCACCCAGACGCCCGACCAGACCGCGGCCCGCTACGACCAGGTCGTGCGCGCCCTGCTGGAACAGCTGCGCGCCGGCTTCGACGACAACGCGGTGAACCTTGTCCTGGCCCACCTGACGGTGACCAACGGCCTGTTCGGCGGCGGGGAGCGGCTGGCCCAGTCGATTTTCGAGTATCACGTGTCCGCGGCGGCGTTCCCCGCCGACGCCCACTACGTGGCGCTGGGACATCTGCACCGGCGGCAGACCCTCGCCGCGCCGTGCCCGGTGGTGTACTCCGGCGCGCCGCTCGCCGTCGACTTCGGGGAGCAGGAGAACACGAACGTGGTGTGCCTCGTCGAGGCGAGCCCCGGCGTCCCCGCCCGGGTCACCGACATCGCGCTGACGGCCGGCCGGCGGCTGCGGACGGTCCGGGGCACCGTCGCGGAGCTCGCCGCGCAGGCCCCGGAGCTCGCAGAGGACCTGCTGCGGGTGGTCGTGCGCGAACCGGCCCGCGCGGGGCTGCGCGACGAGGTCCAGGAGCTGCTGCCGAACGCGCTCGAGGTCGGCATCGACCCGGAGTTCCGGGTGGCCCTCGGTGGATCGCGCCCCAGCGCCGCGGCGCTGGCCCGGCGCAGCCCCGCGGACCTGTTCCGGGAGTACTGCGCCGCCGAACAGTTCGACGACCCCCGGGTCGAGGCGCTGTTCGCCCGGCTGCACGACGAGGTCTCCAGCGGCGAATAAGTGGCCGAGTGACCGAGTGACCAAGCGACTGATGGGACGTCCGAGCCGGCGCCGGCCGAGGGATCTGGGAGGGGACTGAATGCGCCCGGTACAGCTGGACCTCGCCGGTTTCGGGTCGTTCCGGGAACCGGCGGTGCTGGACCTCACCGACGCCGACTACTTCGCGCTGGTGGGCCCGACCGGCGCCGGCAAGTCGACGCTGATCGACGCGCTGACGTTCGCGCTGTTCGGTTCGGTGCCGCGCTGGAACAACCGCGCGACGGTGCACCTGGCGCTCGCGCCGACCGCGGCCCGGGGCACGGTGCGGCTCGTCTTCGACGCGGCCGGTGCCCGCTACGTGGTGGCGCGGGAGCTGCGCCGCTCCKCCCGCGGCGGGGTGACCGTGCGCAACGCCCGGTTCGAGCGGCTGGTCGACCCGGCCGGCGCTGGCGGGCCGGGGGAGCCGACGGAGGTCCTCGCCGCGGGCGCGCCCGCCGTCACGGCGGCGGTCGAGGAGCTGCTCGGGCTCACCTTCGAGCACTTCTGCACCTGCGTGGTGCTCCCGCAGGGCGAGTTCGCGGAGTTCCTGCGGGCGAAGCCGAGCGAGCGGCAGGCGATCCTCACCCGGCTGCTCGGGCTGGGTGTCTACGACACGATCCGCGCGGCGGCGAACGCCCGCGCGAGTGACCAGCGCCAGCGCGCGGACGTCCTCGCCGAGCAGCTCGCCGGGTACTCGGACGCGACCGCCGCCGCCGAGGCCACCGCGGCCGACCAGGTCGGCGCGCTCACCCGGCTCGCCGCCGAGGTGGCCGCCGCGCTGGCGGAGCTGGCCTGGCTGGACACCGCCGCCGCCGACGCCGCCGCCCAGGTCACCCGGCTGGCCGCTGAGCGTGACCGGCTCGCCGCCGTCCGACCGCCGGACGGGCTGGCGGATCTCACCGGCCGGCTGCACGCCGCCCGGGCCGCCGCCGCGGACGCCCGCCGGCACCGCGAGGAGGCCGAGCGGGCGGACAGCACCGCCCGGGAACGGCTCGCCGCGGCGCCGTCCCGCGGCCCGCTCGACCGGTACGCCCACGACCACGAGGCACTCGCCGGCCTGCTCGCGGCCCGACCGGAAGCCGTCACCGAGCAGACCGCGGCCGGGGCGGCCCTCGCCGCCGCGGACGCCGCGCTCGCGCAGGCGCGCGGCGGGCTGGCGTCGGCGACCACCACCGAACGCGCGGCCGAGCAGACCGCCGAGGCCGCCGCCGCCGAGATGAGCCGGCTCGAAGCCGAGCTGGGGCTGCTCGCCGGTGTGCGCCCGCCGGTCGGGCTGGCGGCGCTGACCGATCGGCTGCGCGGCGCAGAGGCGGCGCGGGCCGAGGCCGTCGAGCGCCGGGAGGCGGCCGAGCGGGCCGACACCGCCGTCCGCGAGGAGCGGGCCGCCGCACCGCCGCGCGGCCCGCTGGAACGGGCCCTGCGCGATCACGAGCTGCTCGCCGAGCTGCTGACCGGCCAGGCTGGCACGGCAGCCGCGCACGCCGCAGCCCGGGACGCGCTCGGCCGGGCCGAGACCGCCCTGGACACGGCCCGCCACGCCCGGCACCGCGCGGCCGCCGCCCGGGACACCGCCGCCCGCGCCGATCTGGCCGCCGCGTTGCGACCGCACCTGGCCGTGGGGGAGGACTGCCCGGTCTGCGCGCGGCCCGTCGCGACCCTGCCGCCGCCGCTGCCGGCCCTCGGCATCGGTGCGGCCGACGAGGCGGTCACCGCCGCCGAGGGTGAGGTCGCCGCCCGCACCGCCGAGGCGACCGCCGCCACCCGGGCGGCGCTGGAATCCGAGGCCCGGCTCGCGGAGCTGACCAAACGGGTCGAGGAGCTGCGCCGCGCGCTCGCCGACGCGCCGGACGCCCGCCGCGCCGCCGACCTCCTCGCGGACGTCGAGCGGCTCGACGGCGCCGTCACCGGCGCCGACCTGGCCCTGCGCCAGGCCCGCGACGCCGCGGCGGCCGCCGAGACGGTCGTCACCCGTTGCCGGGACGAGGCGGCCGGGGCACGGCGGGCGCTCGACACCGCCCGGGACCCGCTGGTCTCCCTCGGCGTTCCCGGCCTGGCGGGCACCGACCTGGAGGCCGACTGGGCCGCGCTCGTCACCTGGGCCGCCGGCCTCGCCCGTGACCGGGCCGGTCAGCGTGACGCCGCCGCCGAGCGGTCGGCCGCCGCCGCGGCGTCTCTCGCCGCCGCGCGGCAGGCACTGTCGCTCGCCACCGCCGGGCAGGCCCGGGCGGACGAGGAGCGGATCGCCGCGGCCCGGGCCCAGCAGCGGGCCGCCACCCGCGTCGCGACCCTCGACGACCAGACCGAGGCGCTGCGTGCCGCGCTCGCCGGCGCGCCGAGCGCCGTCGAGGTCGCGGCCGCGCTCGCCGAGCTCGACCGGCTCACCGCCGCGGCCGGCCAGGCCGACCAGCGGCTACGCGGCGCCCGGGCGGAAGCCGACGCCGCCGAGCGGGCGTTCGAGCAGGCCCGGGACGCGCTCGGCGCGGCCGGCGCCGCGCTGGCCGCGGCCCGCGACGGCCTCGTCCCGCTCGGCGCCCCCGCGGTCGACGGCGAGGACGTTTTGGCTGGTTGGACGGAGCTGACCGACTGGTCCCGCGCGCAGGCGACGGCCCGCGACCACCTGCTCACCGCGGCCACCGTCGAGGCCGAGGCCACCCGCCGGCGCCGTGACGACGCCGACACCGCGCTGGGCGAGCTGCTCGCCGCCCACGACCTTCGCCCCGACGGCCCCGAGCCTGACCCCGCCGGGGGGCCGGCCTCGGCCGGTGCGTCCGCCGCCGTGGCGGAAGGGCTGGCACGGGCCCGCGCGGAGCTTGGCCGGGTCGTCGAGCGCCGTGCCGAGGCCGCCCGGCTCACCGCCGAGGTCGCGACGGCGCGCGAGGCGGACCAGGTCGCCCGCCAGCTCGGCCAGCTGCTGCGCTCCGACCGGTTCCCGCGCTGGATGGTGGCCGCCGCGCTGGACCTCCTGGTCGAGGAGGCGTCGGTGACGCTGTCGGAGCTGTCCGGTGGGCAGTTCGAGTTGACCCACGAGGACGGCGAGTTTGTGGTCGTCGACCATGCCGACGCCGACTCGCGTCGGCCGGTGCGGACCCTGTCCGGCGGTGAGACGTTCCAGGCCAGCCTGGCGTTGGCTCTCGCGTTGTCCTCCCAGCTGCGGGCGATGGCGGCCGGCGGCGCGGCCACGCTCGACTCGCTGTTCCTCGACGAGGGCTTCGGCACCCTCGACGAGGCCACCCTGGACGTCGTCGCGAGCACCCTGGAGAGCCTTGCGAGCGGCGGCGGCCGGATGGTCGGCCTGGTCACCCACGTCCAGGCGCTGGCCGAGCGGGTCCCCGTACGCTTCGCGGTGAACCGGGACCAGCGGACGTCGACCGTCGTCAGGGAGCGCACTTGACCGAGGCACCACCACGCCCGGGGCCGGCCACGCCGGCCGTACCCGCCCCGCTCGCCGCCCCCGCAGTGCCGGCGGGCCGGATGAAGTTCAGCGTCGACGCCTGGGACCCCGGCTACGGGACGAGCCTCGGCGAGGAGGAGCTCGTCGAGTCCAGCGCCCCGGTCGTGCTGGACGTCGAGGTGCCCGAGTCGGCGTGGGCGCCGCGTGACCCCGCTCCCGGCACGGCCCCGCCGGGCGCGGTGCTGTTCGTCGACGGGGTGCGCCGCGTCGAGGCACGCGCCTGGATCCACGACAGCGTGCCCGCCGGCGAGCAGGCGACGTCGGCGCTGCCGGCCCTGTGCGCCTCCTATGCCAGTGGCGTCGTCTGCTGCTGCGAGGCCGGGGCCCACCTGGCCGTCGCGGCGGTGAACCGGGGGACGTTCACCGCCGCCGAGCATGCCGGGGACGTCCGGACGACCGCCGGCGACTATCCCGTCCGCCGGACGCGCGCGACCGACCCGGTCGGGCTGAGCCTGGCGTTGCAGCGGGCCCTCGGTGAGCTCGAGGTGGAGTCGGCCGCCGCGGCCCGCGCCCGGCTCGGCGACCACACGACCGGCGCCGGCCACCACGCCGGCACCGACCTGCTGGTCGTCGACGGCCCGCTGCGCGGGCGCCAGCACCTGCCGCGGACCCTGGGCTTCGTCAAGACCCATCAGTCGGCATACCTTCCGCCGCGCCAGCACGCGATGGTCGGCACCCTCGGCCCGGGCCAGCGCACCCCGGTCTTCCTGATGGGTTCCAGCTGGGACAGGCACAGCTGGTACCTGCGGCTGCCCGGCGGGCCGGGCGCGCCGTGGGCCGGTGTGGTGCGGGTCGAGTGCGGCGCGGACATGTCCGCCGCCGAGGCGATCGCGCTGGCCGACCAGAGCCAGGTGACGCTGCGCCGCTTCGCCTCCACCGAGTTCAAGGACGCCCGCGCCCCCCAGAACCTCTACCCGATCGCCGGTCTGGAACGGGCGCTGCGCCGCCGGATGGGCGATCCCCAGCTGCTGTACCGCGCGCTGCGCCGCGCCGCGGTGGCCTGAGCCGGCCGCCCCCGGCGGCGGGGCCGGGTGGTACGAACTCATGGGTCGTACGGGGTCGTACGAGGTGGCAGTGGGACGCAGTCGTGCGTGGTCGCACAGGAAGCGGGTCGTCTTGTCCGTCGCAGGTTCCTCGCCGGTGTCGCCCGAGTCGATGTCACCCGAGTCGATGTCACCCGAGTCGACCCGGGTCGGGTGGATCGGCACCGGGGTGATGGGGGCGTCCATGTGCGGGCACCTGCTGCGCCGCGGCTACCGGGTGACGGTCACGACCCGCAGCCGGGACAGCGCGGACGGCCTGCTCGCCGCGGGGGCGACCTGGGCCGACTCGCCCGCCGAGGTGGCGGCCGGCAGCGACGTCGTGTTCTCGATGGTGGGCCTGCCCGCGGACGTCCGCGAGGTGCTGCTCGGCCCCGCCGGCGCGCTCGTCGGTGCCGGGCCCGGGGCGGTTCTCGTCGACATGACGACGAGTGAGCCCGCGCTCGCGGTCGAGATCGGCCGGGTCGCCGGGGAGATCGGGGTGCACGCGCTGGACGCGCCGGTGTCGGGCGGCGACGTCGGCGCCCGTAACGCCACACTCTCGATCATGGTCGGCGGCCCGGCCGGCGTGTTCGAGGCGGTCCGCCCCGGTCTCGAGGCGATGGGCGCCACGATCGTCCGGCAGGGTGATCACGGCGCCGGTCAGCACACGAAGATGGTGAACCAGATCCTCATCGCCAGCACCATGGTCGCGATGTCGGAGGGACTGCTGTACGCCAGCCGCGTCGGGCTGGACGTCGCCGGGGTGCTGGAGTCGGTCGGCAGCGGTGCCGCCGGCAGCTGGTCGCTGTCGAACCTCGCCCCGCGGGTGGTGGGCGGCGACTTCGCGCCCGGGTTCTTCGTCGACCACATGGTCAAGGATCTCGGCATCGCGCTCGCCGAGGCGCGGCGGGCCAGGCTCGCCCTGCCGGGGCTGGCGCTCGCCAACCAGCTCTACGTGGCCCTGCAGGCGCAGGACCGCGGCCGTGACGGCGCCCAGGCACTGGTGCACGCGCTGGCCTCGCTGTCCGGCCTGGAATGGCCCCCGCACCCGGCCTGACCGGGGGCGGCCGGGACACGCCGGAGCGACGCGCCGGAGCGGACCCGGACCACACGGTCCTGGCCGCCCGGTCCATCGCGGACGACGGGACCATCCGTCTCCCGTTCGGCCGCGGTCGGACGTCCCCGATCGCCGCCGCGGACGTCGCCCGGGTCGCCGCGGAGATCCTGGCCGATCCGGCGGCGCACCGCGAGTACGTGTACGAGCTGACCGGGCCGCGCTCGCAGGACATGGACGGGGTCGCCGCGGAGTTCTCCCGGGCGCTGGGCCGCCAGGTGACCTACGTGGACGTCCCGCCCGACGAGTGGGCGAACCTGGTGGCGCCCCAGACGGACCTGTTCGCGTTCACCCGCGACCACGACGCGCCTGCACCGCCAGAACCGCTACGACCGGGCGACCACGACCGTCGAACAGGTGACGGGACGGCCGGCGCGCAGCGTCGAGGAGTTCGTCGCCGAGCGGGCCGGGCTCGTCGGCCGCCCGCTCGGCGGCTGAGATCCCGCGCCGCCGGAGGCGGTTTCTGTGTCACACTCCGGCGTGTGCCGAGATTTCATCATGCCAACCTCGGGGTCCCGCCGGATGCCGCCGACGCCGAGGCGGAGTTCCTGGTGGGGGTGCTCGGCTACCGGCGGCTCGAGCCGCCGCCGGCGGCCCTGGGCCGCGGTGCGCGGTGGTTCGAGGCCGACGACGGCACACAGGTCCATCTGAGCCTCGACCCCGACCATGTTCCCGCGGCCAAGGCGCACACGGCGATAGAGGTCGGCGCCGACTGCGCCGCGATCGAGGCCCGCCTGAGCGCGGCCGGCATCCCGTTCACCGCGGGTGACTTCGACGGCCGGCGGATCGTGATCTGCCGCGATCCGGCCGGCAACGGCTGGGAGCTGCGCGGCTGATCCCGGCGGCCGTCAGCGCCCGCCGGGTGCCCGGCCACCGGGTGCGCCGCCCGGCGCCCCACCGCCGGAGACCTGGCCGCCGCCCGCGGCCGTCGACGTGTCGACGCCCAGGGTGAGGGAGACCGCGTACCCGGCGGAGACGTCGCCGGTCACGGTGGCGAGCTGGGTGGCGGCCCCGTCGTCGCCGAAGACCCCGTCGCTGTCCAGGCTGACCTGCGCCAGGTTGTTCACGGAGGCCGCGTAGCCCGTCTGCGCGTAGACCTTCTCGGAGACGTCCTGCGGCAGCGCGACCTGCGAGGTGGCGATGGCCTTCGTCGAGTCGGTGATGCTGGCCTGGTCGGGATAGACCTCGAAGTGGATGTGCGGCCAGCGCCCCGTGTAGCACGCCGGGAAGATGCTGGTGAAGCGGACCGTGCCGGCGGAGTCGGCAACCTGGACCCCGCGCAGGTAGTTCTGGTCGGTGACGCCGTCGGAGTACATCGAGTAGCGGCCCTCGCGGTCGCAGTGCCACACGTACACGGCCACCCCGGCGAAGGGCGTGCCGCCGTTCGCGAGGTCGCGAACCGTCAGCGCCAGTGTCATGGGGACGCCCTCGGCGGTGCCGGTCGAGTCGCCGAAGCTGGACCGGATGTCACTGCGGACCACACCGCTCTGCTCGAGGACGTCCGGCCCGTTGGACCCGTCGCCCGGGTAGGGGCCCGCGGTCTCCTCGGGGATCTCCCCGGCCGCCGCGCTCGCTGTCGCGGCCGACGTCCCCGAGGTGGACGTCCCCGAGGTGGCTGAGGCCGTGGATCCGGCGGAGTCCGAGCCGCAGGCCGCCAGGCCGGCGGACGCGGCGCCGAGGCCGAAGAAGGCCAGCATCCGCCGCCGGCTCAGCAGTGTGCCGACGTCGAAGGCGAGGCCCTGGTCGACGATCTCCTCGTGGGGCCGGGCCAGCGGGCGCCCCTCGTACGCCCGCGTCCGGCTGGGACTCCGGTGATCCGCCATGTGCCCTCCATCTGCGATCGGCTGACCTGATGGCTCGATCATGGCGGGCCCGGCGATGCCTACGCTGTGCGTTCCCTGTGCACCACCTGTGCGTGGGCGGGCTGGCGGGCCGCGTCAGCGCTCGGCGGGACGCTCGCTGTCGAGGGCGGCGAGCTGGGCGTCCTCGTACCGTCCCCCCGCGGCCGACCCGGCGGGCACCGCCCGGTCGACGTCGGCCAGATCCTGCTCGGACAGGGTGACGGCCGCGGTGGCCAGGGCGTCGTCGATGCGGCTGCGGCGGCGCATCCCCACCAGCGGGATGACGTCCGGACCGGCGGCGGCGACCCAGGCGATGGCCAGCTGCGCGACGGAGACGTTGTGGCGCTCGGCGACCGGCCGCAGCCGCTCGACGAGCCCCAGGTTGTGGTCGAGGTTCGCGCCCTGGAAGCGCGGGCTGTGCGCCCGGAAGTCACTGCTGTGCCCCGACGGGCCGGTGCCGGCGATCAGCCCGCGGGAGAGCACCCCGTACGCGGTGATCGCGATCCCCAGTTCGCGGCAGGTCGCCAGGATCTCGTCCTCGATGCCGCGGGAGAGGACCGAGTACTCGATCTGCAGGTCGCAGATCGGGTGCACGGCCGCCGCCCGCCGGATCGTCTCCGGGCCGACCTCCGACAGGCCGATGTGCCGGACCAGGCCGGCCTTGACCTGCTCGGCGATGGCACCGATGGTGTCCTCGACCGGCACGGCGGGGTCGAGCCGGGCCGGCCGGTAGATGTCCACATGGTCGGTGCCCAGGCGCACCAGCGAGTAGGCGAGGAAGTTGCGCAGCGCCGCCGGCCGGGCGTCGAAACCACCCCAGCCGCCGACCGCGTCGCGCAGCGCGCCGAACTTCACGCTCACCGTCACCGCGTCCCGGTCGAGCTGGCGCAGGGCACGGCCGACCAGCAGCTCGTTGTGCCCCATGCCGTAGAAGTCGCCGGTGTCGAGCAGGGTCATCCCCGCGTCGACCGCGGCGAGGATCGTCGCGATGCTCTCGTCGTCGTCGGCCGGCCCGTACATGCCGGACATGCCCATGCAACCGAGCCCGAGCGCACCCACCTCCGGCCCGGTCGCCCCGAGCCGCCTTGTCGTCATCGCCGTCCGCGTCATGGCCGCCAGTCTGCTGCGGCGGGCGACGCCGCGGCAGGGACCGTTCATCGTGGGATCGCCGGTCCCTGGCTCGGCCGCCGGGTGTGGGGAACGCTGGTGGCATGGATCGCTCCGGGCTCGCCGACTTCCTGCGCCGGCGCCGCGCGCAGCTGCAGCCATCGGACGTCGGCCTGCCCCCCGGGGTGCGCCGGCGCACCCCGGGGCTGCGCCGCGACGAGGTGGCCGCGCTCGCCGTCATGTCGACCGACTACTACACCCGCCTCGAGCAGTCCCGCGGGCCGCGGCCGTCCGCGCCGCTGCTGGCCGCGCTGGCCCGGGCGCTGCGCCTGAGCGACGACGAACGCGACCACCTGTTCCACCTCGCGGGCCAGCCGCCCCCGCCGCGGACGTCCACCGCCGCGCACGTCTCGCCCGGTCTGCTGTACATCCTCGACCGGCTCACCGACACTCCCGCGTTCGTCGTCTCCGACATCGGCGAGGTCCTGGCGCGCAACCGCATGTCGGTCGCGTTGTCCGGCGACATCTCCGCCCGCCCGGGACGGGCCCGCAACAACACCTGGCTCTGGTTCGCCGAGCCGGACGTCCGGTCGCGGTTCCCGCGCGAGGACTGGGAGCGGCTGTCCCGCACGCACGTCGCGGACCTGCGCGCGACCCACGGCCGGCGCCGCGGCGACGCGGATGTGGAGGATCTCGTGGCCGATCTGCTGGGCCGCAGCGAGGAGTTCGCGCGGCTCTGGGCGGAGCACGAGGTCATGGTGCGCCGCGCCGACCACAAGCGGATCATCCATCCGGCGGTGGGCGCCGTGGACCTGCTGTGCGAGACGCTGACCAGCGACGCGGGCACCCAGACGCTGGTCGTGCTCTACCCGCGACCGGGCAGCCCGGCGCGCGACCAGCTCGATCTGCTGCGGGTCATCGGAACCCAGGACCTGACCACCGGCGAGGTCGCCGGTCACTGACCACCCCGTCTCATCACACCCGGCGAGTCGTCACATCAGGCGGGCGTCGCGTCACTCAAGGTAGTGTCACTCTCGCGTTCGCGCGCCAGCGCCGCCGCCTCGACTCCCGCCCGGCCGAGAGGACGTCCATGAGCACCGAAGTGACGCTGACCGGCCAGGAGCGCTCGGCCGAGCTGGACGTCGACCAGCTCCGACAGCTGGTCGGTCTCGTCGAGCACGACCCGGCCGGCGACCCGTTCCCGGTGTCCGGCTGGGACGCGGTGGTGTGGGTGGTCGGCAACGCCAACCAGGCGGCCCACTACTACCAGTCGGCGTTCGGCATGGACCTCGTCGCCTACTCCGGGCCGGAGACGGGCCAGCCCGATCACTGCTCCTACGTTCTCACCAGCGGCGCGGTGCGGTTCGTGCTCCAAGGGGGAGTGAGCCCGGACAGCCCCCTGCTCGACCACCACCGCCGGCACGGCGACGGCGTCGTCGACATCGCGCTGGAGGTGCCCGACGTCGACCGGTGCATCGCGCACGCCCGCGCCCAGGGTGCGCGGGTGCTCGAGGAGCCGCACGAGCTGCGCGACGAGCACGGCGCCGTGCGTCTCGCCGCCATCGCCGCCTACGGGCGGACGCGGCACACCCTGGTCGACCGGTCGCGCTACTCCGGGTGCTACCTGCCGGGCTACGTCGAGCGCCGCTCCGGGCACGTCCGGCGGCCGGGTGCGCCGCGCAGCCTGTTCCAGGCCCTGGACCACGTCGTGGGCAACGTCGAGCTCGGCGCCATGGACGAGTGGGTGGCGTTCTACAACCGGGTCATGGGCTTCACGAACCTGGCCGAGTTCGTCGGCGGCGACATCGCCACCCGGTACTCGGCGCTGATGAGCAAGGTGGTCGCCAGTGGCAACCACCGGGTCAAGTTCCCGCTCAACGAGCCCGCGCCCGGCCGGCGGAAGTCGCAGATAGCGGAGTACCTGGAGTTCCACGGCGGTCCCGGCGCGCAGCACCTCGCCCTGGCGACCGGTGACATCCTCGCCTCGGTCGACGCGATGCGGGCCGAGGGCGTCGAGTTCCTCGACACTCCCGACACCTACTACGACGACCCCGCGCTGTGGGCCCGCGTCGGCGAGGTGCGGGCACCGGTCGAGGAGCTCCGGCGCCGCCGGATCCTGGTCGACCGCGACGAGGACGGCTACCTCCTGCAGATCTTCACCAGGCCGCTGGGGGACCGTCCGACGGTGTTCTTCGAACTCATCGAGCGGCACGGATCGCTCGGCTTCGGCAAGGGCAACTTCCAGGCCCTCTTCGAGGCGATCGAACGCGAGCAGGAACGGCGGGGAAACCTCTGAGGTGCCGAGGTTCTGCGGAGTAGATGTTCTGAGGAGCCGACGCAAAGGACCCGACGCAAAGGACCCGACGATGCCGTACTACGCCCGGACCGGGGACGTCCCGCCCAAACGGCA
Organism: Parafrankia soli; assembly: GCF_001854695.1. Classification (GTDB taxonomy): domain Bacteria; phylum Actinomycetota; class Actinomycetes; order Frankiales; family Frankiaceae; genus Parafrankia; species Parafrankia soli. Next base: position 6,840 of record NZ_MAXA01000252.1, on the reverse strand, counting down.
CACGCAGCACCGCGGCGGCGACGGCGGCCTGTACAGCGAGGAGCTGATGGGATCGGAGGGCTTCTCCGCGGACTCGTCACTGCTGTACCACCGGGAGATCCCGGCGGCGATCAGCGCGGCCCGGCCGTGGGAGCCGCCCGCCCTCGGCACTGTCGCCAACCACCCGCTGCGGCCGCGACACCTGCGCACCCACACCCTCACCGCGGCCGAGGGATGGCGGAGCCTCGACGTCGTCACCGGGCGGCGGCTGCTCCTGGGTAACACCGACGTCCGGCTCTGCTACGTCGCCGCCGGCGCGCCTTCACCGCTCTACCGCAACGGCACCGGTGACGAGTGCGTCTACGTCGAGGCCGGCACCGCCCGCGTCGACACCGTGTTCGGCACACTGCCGGCCGGCCCCGGCGACTACGTCGTCGTCCCGTGCGGCACGACGCACCGGTGGACGCCGAGCGGCGACGAGCCGCTGCGCGCCTACATCATCGAGGCGAACAGCCACATCCGCCCGCCGAAGCGCTACCTGTCGGCCTCGGGCCAGTTCCTCGAGCACGCCCCCTACTGCGAACGCGACCTGCGCCGCCCGGCCGGGCCGCTGCTCGAGGAGGGAACGGACGTCGAGGTGTACGTGAAGCACCGCGGGCCCGGGGCCGGGACCGGCGGCGTCGCCGGCACGGTGCTGACCTACCGGACCCACCCGTTCGACGTCGTCGGCTGGGACGGCTGCCTCTACCCGTACCTGTTCAACATCGGCGACTTCGAGCCGATCACCGGCCGGTTGCACCAGCCACCGCCGGTGCACCAGGTCTTCGAGGGCCGTAACTTCGTCGTCTGCAACTTCGTGCCCCGCAAGGTCGACTACCACCCCGACGCGATCCCGACGCCGTACTACCACGCCAACATCGACTCCGACGAAGTGATCTTCTACACCGGCGGTGCCTACGGAGCCCGCCGCGGTTCCGGGATCGGGCCCGGTTCCCTCTCGCTGCATCCCGCCGGGCACACCCACGGCCCGCAGCCCGGGGCGGTGCAGGCGAGCATCGGCGTGGAGTTCGTCGACGAGCTCGCGGTCATGGTCGACACCTTCGCCCCACTCGAGCTCGGCGAGGGCGGCCTCGCCTGCGAGGACCCCGACTACGCCTGGACGTGGGCGGCGAACGCGGCGGCGCGGGGCGGCGCAGGGTGACCGGCCATCCGCCGCCGGGCTTGTTCGCCGGGCTGGTCGACGACGCCGGGCTGTTCCCGCCCGAGGAACTGCCCATGCCCGCCGCCCTCCGCCGGCACCGGCACGACCGCGCGGACCCCACAGGCGTCCTGACCGGCCACTTCCTGTGCGCCGCGTCCCGCGTCGACGAACTCCTCGAAGCGCTCGCCGCCGGTGCGCGCGGGCGTGGAGCCTTTGGCGGGCGTCTCGACGGGACCGCCGCCGAGGGGCGTCTCGCGCTGGGCCTCGTCAGCCCGTTGGAGCCGAGCACGCTCCACACCGCCCTGGCCCGCCTTGAGGGCGACCCGCCCGTCGAGCTGGTCGGGGTCGAGGGGCTGCTGGGTGACCTCGCCGCGCTGGCGGCGGTGCCACCGTCCGTGCCCTGTTTCGTCGAGACGCCGCGCGGGGATCGCGACGCCCTGGCGCGGGTGTCGGCCGCCGGCCACGGGGTCAAGATCCGGTGCGGCGGGGCGCGCGCGGAACAGTTCCCCCCGTCCGCGGAAGTGGCCCGATTCGTGGTCGCCTGCGCGCGCGGCGGCGTGCCGTTCAAGGCGACCGCCGGGCTCCACCACGCGCTGCCCTACCGGGACCGGCGAACCGGCTTCACCCACCACGGGTTCCTCAACCTGGTGCTCGCCACCTGCCGCGCGGTCGACGGCGCCGGCCTCCCGGCGGTCAGCGAGATCCTCGACCGCACGGACGAGGCCGCGCTCGTCGCCGAGGCCCGCGCGGTGCCGCCGGAGCTGGCCCGCGCCGCACGCCGGGCCCTCGTCGCATACGGCTCGTGCCGGACAGACGCACCGGTCGACGACCTGCGCCGACTCGGCCTCGTCAGCTCCGCGGCACCGTCCGGGGCGACGGCGTCGGCCGGGACCGAGGCGTCGGCGTGACGGCCCGCTCGTGGGTGCCGGTACCCAAGGGCTCGGACTTCCCGCTGCAGAACCTCCCCTACGGCGCCTTCTCCGCCGACGGTGGGAGCCCCCGGATCGGCGTCGCCATCGGCGACCACATGCTGGACCTCGCCGCCGCGCTGGGGGACCCGGTGTTCGCCCGGCCCCGGCTGAACGAGTTCCTCAGCCGGGGCCGGCGCCACTGGACGGCAGTCCGCGCGCGGATCACCGACCTGCTGACCGACCCGGCCCAGAAAGCGGCGGCGCGGCCCAGCCTGATCCCGCGTGACGCGGTCCGGCTGCACCTGCCGGTGGACGTGGCCGACTACGTCGACTTCTACGCCTCCGAGCACCACGCCAGCAACGTCGGACGGATCCTGCGCCCCGGCGGTGATCCGCTGAACCCGAACTGGCGGCACCTGCCTGTCGGCTACCACGGCCGCTCCGGCACGGTCGTCGTCTCCGGAACCGAGATCGTCCGCCCGCGCGGGCAGCGCCGGCCCGCCGACGGCCAGCCGCCGGCGTTCGGCCCGACGACCCGCCTCGACATCGAGGCGGAGGTCGGCTTCGTCGTCGGGACGCCGTCGGCGCTCGGTGAACGGGTCACCCCGGCGGCGTTCGCCGACCACGTGTTCGGCGTGGTGCTGGTGAACGACTGGTCGGCGCGGGACATCCAGGCGTGGGAGTACGTGCCGCTCGGGCCGTTCCTCGGGAAGTCCTTCGCGACGTCGGTCTCGCCCTGGGTCGTCCCGCTCGACGCGCTGGCGGCCGCGCGGTTCCAGCCGCCGCCGCGGGAGCCCGAACCGCTGCCCTACCTGCGGGACAACGGCGCGTGGGGCCTCGACCTGCGGCTGGAGGTGAGCTGGAACGGCTTCGTGGTCAGCCGCCCGCCCTTCGCCGAGATGTACTGGACGCCCGCGCAGCAGCTGGCGCATCTCACCGTCGGCGGCGCGGCGCTGCGCACCGGCGACCTCTTCGCCTCGGGCACCGTCTCCGGCCCGCGCCGCGACGAGTGCGGGTCCTTCCTGGAGCTCACCTGGAACGGCACCGAGCCGCTGCGACTGCCCGACGGCACCGAGCGGACGTTCCTCGAGGACGGCGACACCATCACCATCCGGGCCACCGCCCCCGGCGACAGCGGCGTGCGCATCGGCTTCGGTGAGGTGACGGGAACGATCCGCCCGGCCCGGTGAGCACCCGCCGGCCGGCAGGCACCGGTCCCGTCAGACGAGGGAGCTCGCCTGCCCGGGTCCTGTCGCCGGCGGGACACGGGCCGTTCCGCGAGGGTGTCGAGATGCAGTGCGCGCTGATCGACCCGGCGGACGGCACGACCCATCCGGTGGACGTCACCGTCGACTCCGTCGACGGCGCGAACACGGCGTTCAGTTTCGAGATCGGTGAGCCCGCGGACGCATAGCGGCGCAGACGACTTTCCGGGACGTCCGTCACGGAAAAGTAATCGCTTGACAGCAATATAACCTTTTGGTGATAGTCGAGTTGTGGAACCTGTGATCTGGGCCGCGGTGGGTGACCCGCACCGCCGCCGGGTGCTCGAGCTGCTCCGCGCCGGCCCCCGGCCCGTCAACGAACTGGTCGAACAGCTGGGGCTGAGCCAGCCCGGCGTGTCCAAGCACCTGCGGATCCTGCGTGAGGCCGGGCTCGTCACTGTCCGCCCCGACGGACAGCGCCGGCTCTACCTCCTGGAGCCCGCGCCGCTGCGGGAGCTCGCCCGCTGGCTCGAGCCGTTCCGGGCTCACTGGGACGATCGCCCGGACGCACCGGAACACCACCTTGACACCGCGGCGCCACTACGGGAGCGGCTTGCCCCGCGATCTCGGCAGGAGGACACCTGGTGACTCCTCCCGCGGAAGCTATGAAGGGTGGAGGGTCACGCCGCGGCGCGCTCCGTATCCAGCCTCCAAATCATCGCTGATCAGGTCCATGAGTAGCCCATCACGGAAAGAACCGTCCGGCCCGCGCTCATACCTGCGCATGATTCCGACGGGCAGGAAACCGACCTTCTTGTAGCAGCGGATCGCCCTGTCGTCGGCGGCCGCGGGGTCAATAGTGATTCGATGAGGCGCTGACGCGTTCGGAGGAAGCAGGGCATGCCAGTGGCCCGGTGAGCAGTGGTCAGACGGCCTGGGCGAGTTCGGTGAATGTGGCGGCCAGCCGCAGATGCGGGCCGGTGTGGGTGGCGAGGTCGTAGTGGYCGCGGCGGATGTTCTGGACCAGAGCGTGTCCGGCGCTGATCGTCTGGACAGAGCGCAGCCGTTTCAGCCCGCGCATCGGCCGCAGCCGTGCTTTCAGCCGGCCGTGGTCGGCTTCGATCCGATTGTTCTCTCTGGCGGCGTCGACATGGCAGGCCTCGGGAAGCAGCTCGTTGAGGAGCCTCGGGTAGACAGGTGCTTTGTCGGTGGTGACCTCAACCGGCCGGCGGCCATGAGACAGCGCCTGGGTGAAGAACCGGCGGGCGGCGGCCTGGCCGCGGCGGGTGCTGGCGAGGACGTCGATGACCTGGCCGTGCTGGTCAACGGCCCGGTACAGGTAGGTCCACCGGGCCGCGTCTACGAGCAGGGGCGTGAACCGTTGCACCCACCGGTAAACGGTGACGTGATCGACGTCGGTGCCGCGTTCGGCGAGCAGTTCCTCGACATCCCGGTACGACAGCGCGAACCGCAGGTACCACCGGACCGCCAGAACGATCATCTCCGGTGGGAACCGGAACCCCGCGAACTCCGAGACCGGCGGAGCAACCGCGCCTCGACCCATCACCTGATCATGCTCGACCACCAGCGCGAAGTCCTGCCCTGGCCGGAGGCAACAGAGCCGCTTTAACAAGGGTGGGCCCGGGCCGATTCGACCCGGACCCCCGCTCCGTTCAGGTGATCACCTGGCGCCGGGTCCGTTTCGCAGGAGATGCCGTCCCGGTCAGGTGCGAGATGCTACAGGATGCCTTGACGCCAYGGCCCGGTGATGGCGAAGGTGATGCCCGGCGACTGGATGTTCACGAACAGCCAGTTTCCGCCGCCGTCGTTGTCGAAGCAGGCCCCGCACCATTCGGAACCGGTGAAGTCGCCACTGATGCCGTTGACTGCCTTGTCGACGGGGATCACGACGTTGTTCTCAGCGAACTGGAAGATCAGACCGTCCGTGGACAAACCGTGCAGGAACTCCCGGCCGCTCCCGTCCTCGCACAGGACGAGGCCACCGCGCGGGCTCACCGTGATGTTATCGGGGAAGTTGAGCACGTTGGCGGCCGGTGACTCGAACACACAGGTGAGGGTCATCGCGTCGGAGTTGTAGGCGAAGACCTGTCCCTGCCCGGCCGCACCGCCGCTGGTGGCGGTCATGTAGACCAGCCGGTTTCCGTACCAGAGGCCTTCCGGCCGGGCAAACTCGGCGGCCCCCAGTGCCAGACCCTGCTGCACCACACCGTTGCCGGTGTCCGGGTCGGGGTTCGCGATCGGTACCCATTCCACCGGCAGAGTGGTACCGGTGCCGACCGCGCCACGCAGGTTCTTCCGGAACTCGCCTCGTATGGCGAGCATCTCCAGCTTCCCCCCGTCGGCGAGCCGGCCTTGGGTGTTCGGCGTGAAGCGGTACCAACCGCCAGGCGTGGCATCCTCGCTCATATAAACATAGCCGTGATGGTCGACCGCGGTCGCCTCATGACTGAACCGCCCCATGGCGGGTATCGGCATCGCGTCGGACACTCCGTCAGCCGGGACCTCGAACACATACCCGTGCCGCTTCGGGCTGATGGTCGTCGTCTCCTCGCAGCTGAGCCAGGTGCCCCAGGGCGTGGGACCGCCCGCGCAGTTGCGGATCGTCCCGGCGAGGCTCGGCCGGGTCTCGATGTACTTCGCCTGGTCCGGGTCGAAGACAACCGTCGTGGTGCCGCCTGCGGCGGTGCTGTCGTAGGTCGGGATCCCACCCTCGCCGATCGGAGCGCCGGTGCCGCGCTCGTGATTGCGGACCAGGTGAATCTTTCCGTTGCGTCGGAAAGCGGCCATTCCATCGTGCGCGCCGGGAGTCGCGGTGCCGTCCGTCATCGGATCGCCGGTCCACCCGAAGGTCACGTACTCAAAGCCACGGGGCAGCCGCAGCAGCTCGAGTCCCGTCGTCCGGTCGGCGGCCGGGTAGAGCGGACCATACCCGCCTCCCGCGACCGGGGCGGCGGAGGCAATACGCGCGGAAAGCGAGCCGAACGGCCCGGCCAGCGCGGCGCCGCCCAGCACTGCCATTCCCTTTAGAAGCCCACGCCGCTGCGGCCCGACCTGCGAATCTTCTGYCATCGAATGACTCCCCTGTTGAATTAGCGAACTCCCGTCCGAGTCCGATGGGTAAACCTAGGAATCCTTGTTTAACACACGCCGAACGTCCGATGTTGCAACGATGTACAGTATACATATTTTCTTCAAAGGAGAAAATATGTATAGCAGATTTATATACAAGCGATGACTCCCTGCACCCTTGGATCCCGGTTATGCGGTGAGTAACTTTTACGTTACCCGACTTTGGGTGCTTCGGTAGGGGCTGTTGTGTCCCGGGAAAGGGTGGCAGGCCAGGCTCTCGGTGGGTGTTCTGCACGCTTTCGCCGGGCCTCAGCTTGAGTTGATCTCTGGGTGTGGGGCTGGTCGTCTTGCGCTCGGCGGTCGGTGCGTTCCGCTGGAAGGCGTGAGCGAGCGCAGGCCGTACCCCAGTGACCTATCGGACGAGGCGTGGGAGCTGATCCGCCCCGTCATCACC
>NZ_MAXA01000251.1 GCF_001854695.1 Parafrankia soli | reverse complement strand
TGAACGCGGCGGTCAACATCCTTCGGGTCGGGCTGGCCCGTCAGGCCGACGAAGCGGCCTGAGAAGCCGACGGCTCCAACCGTCGGAGGAGTCACGGGCTAGAGCCTACGGACGGCCCGGCGGCCGCCGTACGTCACGCCGCGCCCGGATGGCGGGCTCGACGTCCCGGTCGGGTAGCCCGAGGGCGAGATGCGCGGTGGAGTTGTGCCACACCAGATGCCACCGGGGCGGGCCGGTTTCCGAGGCGCGGTGGGACCACCAGGTGATGGACGCGTGCGCCAGCACGAACGCGGCCCGCGGGTCGGGGCCGTTCGGGAGCCCGAGCATTGTCGCGTGCGCCACCTCGACGGTCGCCGCGTGCGTGATGAGCAGGGCTCGCTGGCCGCGGTGGCGCTCCACCATGTGCCGCAGGCCGGCGGCAGCCCGGTCGACGAAGTGGTTCCAGCTTTCCGCGCCGGGGGCGACCGGGTCGTCGGGACGGTCCGCGGGGGTGCCGCCGAACGTGGTCCAGATGTCGGCCCAGGGCTGGCCGTCGGCGCTGCCGTGGCAGGGCTCGGTCAGCCGGGACTCGAGGATCACCGGCATCCGCAGCCTGCCGGCGATGATCTCCGCTGTCTCCTGGACCCGGCGGCGTGGGTCGGCGTACACCGCGTCCACCCGGCGCTCCGTGGTGTGCATGACTGTCAGCCGGCGGGCGGCTCGTTCCGCCTGGGAACGTCCTCGCCTGGTCAGACCGGTGCAGCCGAGATCGCCGCCGGCGATGCCCGCGGTGTCGCAGTGTGCTTCGCCGTGCCGGACCAGCAGCAGATCGGTGTCGGGCATGCGCGTCTCCTCGCGCCAGGGCGGCAGAACCCGCGGCCATGACAACGGCCCGGATCGCCGCGCGCGAGCCGTCTGGCGCCCCGCGACGTCGCTGATCGGACGGCATCGTCCTCACCTGGACCTGTGCCTAGAGTGTGGCGGAGCTTCGGCGCCCCGAACCGCGTGACGCCACCGTGCGGCGCACCCGATCGGAGTACCCCGGCGGGAGCGTTCCGCATCGCGGCCGGCGCGCCGCCCACCGCGATCAAGTCGCCGCCCACCGCGGTCGAGCTGAAGCTCAGAGTGATCGGATCGGGGGTCGGGACGATCGGGCCAGCGCCGACCGCGGATGGCTGCCACCGCCACCGCCGGTGTCACCGTCACCGCGGCCGTGCCGGAAACGACGGCGGCGGCGCTCCCCGCCTGGGGAACGCCGCCGCCGGTGGGCGTCGTTCGGTCAGTCCTTGATCTCGCAGAGAATGGCACCGCTGGTCACGACAGCCCCGACCGCTGCCGCGAGCCCGCCGACGGTCCCGGCCCGGTGCGCGTTGATGGGCTGCTCCATCTTCATCGCCTCGAGGACGACGATCAGGTCGCCGGCCTCGACGGTGTCGCCGTCGCTGACCGCGACCTTGACGATGGTGCCCTGCATCGGGCTGGTCAGCGCGTCGCCGGTGACCTTGGCCGCGGCCTTGCTCGCCGAGCGCCGCCTGGGTGCCGCGGCACCGGCGGAGACGGCCGCGCCGCCGCCCGCGCCGAACCCGGCGGGCAGGACGACCTCCAGCCGCTTGCCACCGACCTCGACGACCACGGTCTCCCGCGGGTCGGTCTCGGTGTCGGCGTCGGTGCCGCCGGCGAACGGCGGGATCGTGTTGTCGAACTCGGTCTCGATCCAGCGGTTGTGCACCCGGAACGGCTCGTCCGCCGCCTCCGGCGCGAACGCCAGGTCGCGCACGACCGCGCGGTGGAACGGCAGCGCGGTGGCCATGCCCTCGACGACCATCTCGTCGAGCGCGCGCCGGGCCCGCTCCAGGGCTTCCTGACGGGTCGCCCCGGTGACGATGAGCTTGGCGAGCAGCGAGTCGAACGCCCCACCGATGACGCTGCCGCTCTCGACGCCGGTGTCCAGGCGGACCCCGGGGCCGGCCGGAGCCGTGAACGTGGTGACGGTGCCCGGCGCCGGGAGGAAGTTGCGACCCGGGTCCTCGCCGTTGATGCGGAACTCGATCGAGTGGCCGCGCGGGGTCGGGTCGACCGGGTCGAGGGCCTCGCCCTCGGCGATGCGGAACTGGGCCCGCACCAGGTCGACGCCGGAGGTCTCCTCGGTCACCGGGTGCTCGACCTGCAACCGGGTGTTGACCTCGAGGAAGCTGATCATTCCGTCCTTGGCGACGAGGAACTCCACCGTGCCGGCACCGACGTAGCCGGCCTCGCGGATGATCGACTTGGACGCCTCGTACAGCGCGGTGTTCTGCTCCTCGGTGAGGAACGGCGCGGGGGCCTCCTCGACGAGCTTCTGGTAGCGCCGCTGCAGGGAGCAGTCGCGGGTGCCGACGACGACGACGTTGCCGTGCGTGTCGGCCAGGATCTGGGTCTCGACGTGGCGGGGCTGGTCGAGGTAGCGCTCGACGAAGCACTCGCCCCGGCCGAAGGCCGCGACGGCCTCGCGTACCGCGCTCTCGAACAGCTCGGGCAGCTCCTCGGCGTTCCACGCGACCTTGAGCCCGCGGCCGCCGCCGCCGAAGGCGGCCTTGATGGCGACCGGCAGGCCGTGCTCGTTCGCGAACGAGACCACTTCGTCGACCCCGGCGACCGGGTCGGCGGTGCCCGGGGCGAGCGGGGCGCCGACGGCCAGCGCGATGTGGCGCGCGGCGGTCTTGTCACCGAGTCGGCGGATGGCCTCCGGCGGCGGGCCGATCCAGGTAAGCCCGGCGGAGATCACGGCTTCGGCGAAATCCGCGTTCTCCGAGAGGAAACCGTAGCCGGGGTGCACCGCGTCCGCGCCGGAGAGCTCGCACGCCTGAAGAATCTTGTCGATTCTCAGGTACGAGTCGCCGGGCGTTGTCCCGCCCAGCGCGTACGCCTCGTCCGCGACCCGGACATGCATGGCGTCGATGTCGGGCTCCGCATACACGGCGACGCTTGAATATCCCGCGTCGCGGCAGGCCCGCGCCACCCGGACGGCAATTTCCCCCCGGTTGGCGATGAGGATCTTACGCACGTTCCTCCCGTCCTCGTCCGGCCTGAGTCTAGGCGAGTCGGGCCGCACCATATTTCTTCTTTGCCATTCCTGCTCTGCCAGCGAGGGTGGAAAGGACCTGCCCCGCCGCCGACGCCATGATCGGTTTTGTCTGGTCACCCGCCCGCGGGAAAGCGTATGCCGCCCGTGCGGGCCGACCGGCTCCAGCCACCGGGCCCGGCCGCGACCCCGCCACGCAGGCGGAACGCCGGGTCGGCCCAGGTGGACCTGACCCGTGCGGGCGGCGCGGCCGGGGCCGACCGTGCGGCCAGGACGGCCACGAGCGCGGCGATCTCCTCCGGGGTCGCGTCCCCGCGGACCAGCCGCAGGTGCGCCCGGCCGGGAAGCTCGTCGGGTCTGTCGGCCACCGGCCGTTCCTCCTCGGTCCTTGGTCGTTCGGTCCTTGGTCGTTCGGTCCCGCGATCCCGGCTCCGGCGGAGTGCCGCGGCCTACAGCGGGATGTTGCCGTGCTTCTTCGGTGGGAGCGTCTCGCGCTTGGTGCGCAGCAGGCGCAGCGCCCGGATGACCTCGCGCCGCGTCACCGACGGCGGAATGACGGCGTCCAGGTATCCGCGCTCCGCGGCGATGTACGGCGTCGCGAAATGCTCGGTATAGTCCTGGATCAGTTCGCTGCGGCGTTGCTCGGGCGCTTCCGAGCCGGCGAGCTCGCGGCGATAGATGATGTTCACCGCGCCGCGGGCGCCCATCACGGCGATCTCGGCCGTCGGCCACGCCAGGTTGATGTCGGCGCGCAGATGCTTCGAACCCATGACGTCATAGGCGCCGCCGTAGGCCTTGCGTGTGATGATCGTTACCTTGGGAACGGTCGCCTCGGCGTAGGCGTAGATGAGCTTGGCGCCGCGCCGGATGATGCCGTTCCATTCCTGCGACGTTCCCGGCAGGAAGCCGGGAACGTCCACGAACGTCAGCACCGGGATGTTGAACGCGTCGCAGGTGCGCACGAAGCGCGCGGCCTTCTCGCTGGCGTCGATGTCCAGGGTGCCGGCGAACTGCATCGGCTGGTTGGCGACGACGCCGACCGAGCGGCCGTCGATGCGCCCGAAGCCGACGATCATGTTCTGCGCGAACTGGGCGTGGACCTCGAGGAAGTCCTCCTCGTCCAGGACCCGCTCGATCACATGGTGCATGTCGTACGGGGTGTTCGGCGAATCCGGGATGAACGTGTCGAGCTCCGGGTCGACCTCGGCCTCGACGTCGGCGACCTCGGTGTAAGCCGGCACCTCGTCCATGTTGTTCGACGGCAGGTAGGACAGCAGGGCGCGGGCCAGCTCCAGGCAGTCGGCCTCGTCCGCGGCCTGGAAGTGCGCGACGCCGCTGCGGGAGTTGTGGGTGGTGGCGCCACCCAGCTCCTCCATGCCGACGTCCTCGCCGGTGACCTCTTTGATCACGTCCGGGCCGGTGATGAACATGTGGCTGGTCTGGTCGACCATGAGCGTGAAGTCGGTGATCGCGGGTGAGTACACCGCGCCGCCCGCACACGGGCCCATGATCAGCGAGAGCTGTGGCACGACGCCGGACGCCATGACGTTGCGGTAGAAGATCTCCCCGTACAGGCCGAGCGAGACGACGCCCTCCTGGATCCGCGCGCCGCCGGAGTCGTTGATACCGACGACCGGCACTCCCGTCCTGAGCGCGAGGTCCATGACCTTGACGATCTTCTCCCCGAAGACCTCGCCCAGGCTCCCGCCGAAGACGGTGAAGTCCTGGCTGAAGACGCAGACCTGGCGGCCGTCCACCGTGCCGTAGCCGGTGACGACGCCGTCGCCGTAGGGGCGGTTGCGGTCCATCGCGAAGTCATGCGAGCGGTGGCGCGCGAACGCGTCCGTCTCCACGAACGAGCCGGGGTCGAGGAACGCCTCGATCCGTTCCCGGGCCGTCATCTTTCCCTTGGCGTGCTGCGCGTCCACCGCGCGCTGCGAACCAGCATGGACGGCCTCGTCGGTCACCGCTTGCAGCCGGGCGAGGCGGCCGGCTGTGCTGTGCGGTTCGGGCGTCGGTTCTTGCGGGGAAGCCGGGAGAGCCATACCGCGAAGCGTACGGCGGTCGGTGGTCCACGTGCTCGATTGTTGTGGAGACCGTCTCACCCGACCTCTGGGAAGGTGGTCCCGTGCCAGTGCATCCCGCCGAATCCCCCGGGCGTCGAACGGCCCCCGCCGCGCCGGCCATCTCGCCCCCTGCCACAGGTCACAGCCCAGCCCCGGCGGTGCCGCCAGGGGCACGACGGCCGCTGGACGCCGACACTCTCCGCCCGCTCGCAGCCCGTCTCGGGCTGGCGCTCGCCGTCGTCGACGAGATCGACTCGACCAACGCCGAGCTCGGACGGATCGCCCGCGGCCTGCCCGGCGCGGTGGGACTGCCCGCGGTCGCCCGCTCGCCCACGGTTACGGACGGTGCCCCGGACGGGCTCGTGCTCGCCGCCGAGCGGCAGACCGCGGGCCGCGGGCGGCTCGACCGCTCCTGGGAGTCAGCGGCCGGCGCTGGGCTCATAGTGTCCGTGCTGGTGCGCCCCGAGATCGAGCCCCGGTGGCTCGGCTGGCTGCCGATGGTCGTCGGCACCTCGCTCGTACGCACGCTGCGCGGGTACGCGGGCGTGCCCGCGGTGCTGAAATGGCCGAACGACGTGCAGGTCGACGGGGCGAAGCTCGCCGGCATTCTCGTGGAGCTGGCCCCGAGCCCGGCCGTGCCGCCGGCGGCCGTGATCGGGTTCGGGCTGAACGTCACCGCCCGCGCCGCGGAGCTGCCGCCGCGCTCCACCAGCCTGCTGCTGCTCGGCGCCGACCCCGCCCGCCTGGACCGATCCGCCCTGCTCGGCGCCCTGCTGACCGACCTCGTCGATGCGTTGGGCCGGTGGGAGGCGGCGCCCGAGCGGGCCCGCGGGGAGTACCGCGACACGTGCGCCACGCTGGGCCGGCGGGTCCGCGTCGAGCTTCCGGACGGGACGTCCACGCACGGCACGGCGACCGACGTCGACGAGCTCGGCCGGCTCATCGTCGACGGCCGGGCGTTCAGCGCCGCCGACATCGTCCATCTGCGCTGACGACGGCTGTGTTGTGCCAGCTGGGGGCGGCCCACCGGTGTGCCGCGGTCGTCCGGGATGCGACGATCAGGCGGTGGCGTTCCCCGACGACGTTCTGACCGACGACGAAGATGTGGTCCTCCACCTGCACCCGCACTGGGGCAGCCTGGTGGTGCCGGCATTCTCCGTCGTCGCCGCGCTCGCCCTCACGACCTTCGGCGTGTTCTTCGTTCCGGACGGCTTCCTGCGTGAGGCGGTCCAGTACCTCGTCCTCGCCCTGGGGCTGGCCGCCATCGGGTACTTCGGAGCGGCCCCCTGGCTGCGCTGGATCACCACCCACTATGTGATCACGACCGAGCGGCTGATGATCCGTGAGGGGATCGTGACCCGCTCCGGGCGCGACATCCCGCTCGTCTGGCTCAACGACGTCTCCTATGAGCAGAGCCTGCTCGACCGGATGCTCAGCGCGGGGACGCTCTCCATCGAGAGCGCGGGCGAGCGCGGGCGGATGGTCCTCTCACACGTCCCGCGGGTCGAGGATGTGCACGCCACGCTGTACGAGCTGGCCGAGGCGGCGGACGGCCGCCGCCGCTCCGGCGGCTGACCGGATCACTGCCGGGCCACGGCTCAGAGTGGGTCGAAGCCGCGCCACCAGGTGATCAGCCCGGCCGGGTCGTCGCTCTGCGCGACGAACGCCACCCGCTCGCTGTCGATCGTCCAGTAGGCGGCGAAGCGGCCGGGGGCGGCCTGGCAGACGAAGGTGCCCGTACGCCGGGACGGCAGCAGGTACGCCTCGGTGCTGGTCTGGCCCGCCTCGCAGGAGCCGACGTCCACGATCGCCGCCGCGCGCCGGGCAGCGTCGGAGGCCACGGCCGCCTCGTCGATGTAGCCGAGCACGAGGACGTCTGCCGGCGGCGTCCCGGAGGCCGCCACCCCCGGCACGCACCGTAGCGCGGCCTGGACGCCGGCCGCCCGCGGGTCGGCCGGGTCGCCCGATCCGCCCGGGGCGGCGGCCTCGGTGGTCGCCCCCCGGCAGCCGGTGATCTCGAACGAGGACAGTCGGGCCRCCAGCTCGCGCTCAGGGCCGTCCAGGTCCGCCGGCTCGGGCGAGGTACTCGTGCCCCGGGGGGCCGGTGGCGCGGAGACCGTCGCCGGCGGCTGTGATCTCCCGGTGTCCGGGTCAGCCGAGGTGGACGGCCCGCCGGCCGCGCGGGCGATCAGCACGCCCGCCGTGGCGACGGCGGCCAGGGCCAGCCCGCCGGGGATCAGGACGCGCGTCCGCCCGCCCGCCGGCAGGAGCCGCCTCATCGGCGGATGGGGTCAAACGTCTGCCACCAGGTGACCAGCCGCTTCGGGTCGGAATCCGAGGCGGAGAACGCGACCAGGTCGTCGTCGATGGTCCAGAAGGTGATGAAGCGCTGGGCGAACAGGTAGCACAGCCGTGACCCGCCGTTGGGCTCCAGCGGCGAGTTCCACTCCTCGGAGCTCTGTTGGCCGTCGTCGCAGTTGCCGACATCGGTGTAGTAGGTCTCGCGTGCCCCGATCTGGCGGTCGAGCGCGGAGTGGTCCGGGAAGTGGTAGGCCGTCACCGTCACGCCTTCGGCGCCCACGCACTGCAGCGTGGCGTCCGCGTAGGCGCCGTCGCTGACCGGCGGCGTCTCGCAGCCCGTCATCGTGACCGGGTTGAGCAGCGAGCGCAGGGTGTCCTCGGGGCTGCTGGTCTGCGGCGTCGGCTGCTGCCCCGCCGGGGCTTCACCGGGGATGTCCGTGGGGACGCCCGCGGCCGCGGGCGGGATCGAGGTGGCGGTCGTCTCGGCGCTGTCGTCCCCGCGGGTCGCCAGCACGATGCCGATGACCGCGCCGATCACGATCACGGCGGCCACGGCGGCAATGATGATCACGCTGCGGCTCGGTCGGCCGGCCGGCTCGGGCACCTGACCGCCGTCGCCGGCGGGCGGGAGCCCCGATCCGGACGGGTACTCCGAACCGGCCGGGTACCCGGAGCCGGCCGAGAAGTCGGAGCCGGCCGGGTACTCGGATGAGAACTCGGACTCCGGCGAGCGGCGGGACCCCGGCGGGGGGTCGCCGGCCGCGCCGTCCCTGGTCATCGTGATGTCGGGCGGGATCGCCGGCAGCAGACCGCCGCCGGACGGCGAGTCGAGGTAGCTGGGCGGCGGCACCGGCCAGACGGGCCCGTCCGTGATACGGCCGGGTGGCGGCAGCATCGGGCGTCGCATGGTGAACGACTCCCTGGGCGGCGGCGGCAGCGGATGCGGCCCGGTCAGGGCCGGGAACTCGGAAGACCGGTCCTCGTGGTTCCCGCGGTCGGACGCGTGGGTGGCCGGCTCGTGGCGAGTGCTCTCGGCGCGGCCGGCGTCGGCGTCGGCCGCGGCCGTCAACCCGGGGCCGTCCCCGGCGGGGGAGTCCGCCCGGTCCGGGACGGCGGGGGGCGGCCCCGGCGGGGCGAGTCGGTAGGTCAGCTCGTCGTCCGGCGGCTTGACCTGGGCCTCGGCCGGCGTCGGCGACGCTGCGGGCCCGGGGTCCTCCGCGGCACCGGGACCACCGGGGGAGCCGGCCCACCCGGTGGGAGCGCCGGCTGGTCCTGGGGGGAAGGGCGTTCCGGGCGGGTTCCCCTGGCCCGGTGGGATCGGCGGGAGGTCCGGCCCGGGCCTGCCGGGCGGCCCGTACGGGGCCGGCTGCCGGTACAGGTGCCGGCCGTCCGGCACCTGCCCGTAAGGCGACTGGCCATACGGCGGCTGGCCGGGCTGGCCGGGCGGGATCTGGCCGGGGGGCAGTGGCTGGCCGTACGGGGCCTGGCCGGGCGGCAGCGACTGGCCGGGTGGCGGCTGGCCGTAGAGCGCGTGCGGCGCCGGTGGTCCGAACTGCCCGGGCGGCACGGCCGGGCCTGGCGACCCGGGCCCCCGGGGCGGTCCGCCCTGGCCGGGTGGCACCGGCGGCGGGGGCGGGAAGCCACGGTCACCGGGGTGGGGTGGGTAGACGGTGCCGGGCCCCGTGCCGGCAGGCGGCCATCCCGGCCCGCCCGGTCCTCCCTGCGCGGGCGGCTGCGGACCGGTGTGCGGACCAGGGCGCAGACCCGGGAAGCCACCGGGAGCGGGACCGCCGCCGAACGACACCGGACCACGCGGAGGCACCGGCGGGCCCGGAGGCGGTCCGGTCCACCCCGATCCGCCGGGCGGCGGGGCACTGAGCGAGAGGCCGGTCCGCGCGCCGTCCGGCCTCAGTATCTGCGTGCTGTCCAGCTCGTCCTCGATGTCCGCGGCGGTCTGCGCGTCGTCACGCGACGAGAGCGGGCCTGCCGGCGGCTCAGGGACGGGCGACACGCCGTCGTCGCCGGGGCCATGGCTGGGCACGATTCCTCCCGAGAGGGGATCTGGCCGGAATAGATGCTGCCGGGACGGATGATGGCACCATGCTGATGATGCCGCGCGTCACAGGGTAGGCACACGGTTCCGCCGGATCGTCCCGAGGCGTCCCGACCAGGGGCCTGTTGCGCCGGTGACGGGCCGTCCGCGGCGGGCGCTGGGCATCCGGCRGGAGCCCGGCGGGGATCCGGGCGCCGCCGCCGGATGCCGGCGACCGCTCAGCCTCGCGGGATCGGGTCGAACTTGGCCCACCACTCGTACAGCGCGGACGCGTTGTCGTTCAGCGCCATGAACGAGACCTGATCGCGGTCATAGGTCCAGAAGATGAAGAAACTGTTCTCGTAGTAGTAGCAAAGGGCCGTGCCCTCGGTCTGACCTTCCTTGAAATTCCACGTGAAGATGTCGGGGTCACCGGATGCGCAGTCACCCTGGTCCTCGACCTGCGTCTTCCGGAACTCGACGTCGTTGTCGAGGTGCGAGGCGTCCACATAGTGGTAGGCGGCGACGAGCTGGCCGTTGTCGGCGGTGCAGAACAGCGAGGCGTCGATGTCCTCGTCCTCGCCGCCCGGGTTCGCCTCACAGTCGGTCATCGTCGTCGGGTCCAACTTCGCGAGCAGCGCCGACTGTGCCGCCGTGAGCGCGCTGGAGCTCGCCGACGGGGACGCCGACGGCGACGGCGACGCGCTGGTCGGAGCCGTTGACGGGCTGGCACTGGGGCTCGTGGAGGCGGACGGGGTCAACGATCCCGAGGCGACGGGCGGCGACGGCTTGTCGTCGGAGCCGCCGGTCGCGACCAGCGCGACCGGAATCGCGATGGCGAGTGCCACGGCCGCGGCCACCGCGATGATGATGATGTTGCGGCGCTTGTTCGGGTCGGGCGCGCCGGGGCCCCCCGGGCCGCCCGGGTAGCCGCCACCGGGCGGGTAGCCCTCGTAGCCCTGCTGGCCGTAGCCGGGCTGCTGGTAGCCCTCGGTCTGGTAGCCCTGCTGGCCGTAGCCGGGCTGCTGGTAGCCCTCGGTCTGGTAGCCCTGCTGGCCGTAGTCGCCGTAGCCGGGCTGCTGGTAGCTCTGGCCCGTCTG
Source organism: Parafrankia soli (assembly GCF_001854695.1). Classification (GTDB taxonomy): domain Bacteria; phylum Actinomycetota; class Actinomycetes; order Frankiales; family Frankiaceae; genus Parafrankia; species Parafrankia soli. Next base: position 32,952 of record NZ_MAXA01000251.1, on the reverse strand, counting down.
GCCGTAGCCCTCCGCGCCCGGCGCGGCGCCGTAGCCCGGAGGGAAGGCCTGGGTCTGCTGGTAGCCCTGCTGCCCTGGCGGGTTCTGCTGGCCGTAGCCGTCGTATCCGGGCTGGCCGTATCCAGGCTGCTGGTAGCCCTGCTGGCCCGACTGGGGCTGGCCGTAGCCCGCGCCCGGCTGCTGCGCGTAGCCACCGGTCGACCCGTAGCCGGGCTGCTGGTAGCCGCCGCCCTGCTGGTAGCCGCCCTGCTGGTAGCCGCCTGCCGCGCCGCCGTCGACGCGCCGCGTCGCCTCGTCACCGGGGTGCGCCGCGTAGCCGCCGTCGTTCACGAGCCGGGTCTCGGCGTCGTCGCCGTAGCCCTGGCCACCGCTGTCGACCCGCCGAGTCTCGGCGTCCGGGTCCTGCGAACCCGGGTTCGGTGGCTGCATGACGTTCCTCCTGATGTGCCTATGTCGCCCGCGTCGACGGTCGGCATGGACCGTGGCCGGCGGTGGAGCGGCGGTACCTGAGACCGCCCCGCGGGACGGCGCCGTATGGGCTGGGCGCCGAGGCGCCGGGCGTTTGCGGGCGCCCGGTCGTCCCCCGTCTCCGAAGGGCGTCGAGCGCGTGCCCGCGGAGGGTCTTGTGAGGGTTCGACACCAGGCGCCGGCTCAAGCGTAGGAGCTCCGTGTTGATAACGAAGGCGCGGGTCGTATTTCGGACATGACTGATCGGTTCTGGTTCTCGCACCGTCACAGCACGGAGCGGATGCGTCGCCGATCTCCCGCGGACCTGTCCCGCTGTTGTCCCACCGCCGCGGTCTCCAGGTGGCCCGCTACGGGCGGGCCCGTTTCGGAGCTGGCCGGGCCCCGTGGTCAGCCGCGGCTGGCGTAGGCGATGATCACGTCGTCCACGACGTGCTCGATGAAGGCGGAGTCGACCGGGTCCCCGGTGATGAGCAGCCGCTGCAGGATCAGCGCGGTGCCGATCTCCATCAGGATGGCCGGGTCGGCCTCCGGGGTTATCTCGCCGCGCGCGATCCCCCTGGTGATGATGACCTCGGACATCATCTTGCGCTGGCTCCACATGCGCTCGCGCACGGCGGCACGCAGCTCCGGATTGCGCGGCATCTCGGAGACCATCTCGGCCATGATCCGGCCCTGCTCACTGCCGACCAGCTCATGGAACGCGGTCAGGAACAGGATCATCTCGGTCCGCAGCGAGCCGCTGTCGGGGATCTGCAGCGTTTGTTCGGTGAACTGGGTGATCGAATCCATCACCAGTGCGACCTTGGACGGCCAGCGCCGGTAGATGGTGGCCTTCCCGGCCTTGGCGCGGGTGGCGACCCGGTCCATGGTCACGCCGTCGTAGCCGTGCTCGGCGAGTAGCTCGAGGGTCGCCTGGCGGATCGCGCCGTCGCGGCTCTCGTCGCGCGGGCGACCGCCCGGCCGGGGCGATGCGAGCGTCGGCCGCGTCACGGCGCACCCTCCTGGCTCTCGAACCGGCTGCGCGGCGGTCCCGGTGAGCGAGTCACCACTGGTGGAGAACCGGGCACGCTGTGCATGGGCTGGCCTCGAGAGCCTAGCGCAGCCGGGCGTCAGGAGAACTGATCGGTACCGGAACCCCGTGGTTCTCTTAGAGTCCCGATGGGATGAGAACGGGACAGGGCGCCGTTCGGCGCCGGGTCGCGAAGAACCCGGAGCCTTGCGGCGCCCTGGGTGGATCAGGCCTGGCCGGCGGGCTCGGGGACCCGGTCGGCCTTCACCGGAGGTACCGCCACCTTTGGGTGGTCCGGGTGCAGGAAGACGTATTTCTTGTACGCCCAGAAGCGGAAGACCGTGCCCAGCCCGGTGCCCAGGACGTTCCCGAACAGGTTGAACGCGAGTACGCCCTCGAGGTGGAGCACGTACTTCGCGAAGCCGAGGCAGGCCAGCGCGATAGCCAGCCCGACCGCGTTCAGGATTACGAAGAGCGTGTACTCCCGGCGCAGGCCCGTTCGGGCGCGGTGGTTGAACGACCATTGCCGGTTGCCGACGTATGAGCAGGTCGCCGCGACCACCGTCGACACGGTCTTCGCACTGAGCGGGCCCATCCCGAGAAGGGTGTGGCACAGGTTCGAGACGGCGAAGTCGATCACGTAGCAGACCGCGCCGACGACGCCGAACTTGCCCACCTCATGGATGAGGACCTGAAGTGGTGAACGTGGAACCCGATGGCTCACCACGGGCGGCGCCGATCGACTTCGAGAACATCGATTTTGACCACCAGGAGAGACTACCGACGACCTGCGCGGCGCCATCTGCCACCCCCGAATGCGCACTCCGCCGACGCCTGTCCGGTCGCCGTCCCGAATCGTCCGTTTACCAACTGGCGTCCGTTCCTTGCGGGGAACCGCGCCCGCCGCCCGGGCGCTCCGCCGGGTTCGCCGCCCTGTGGCGCCTGTCATCGTGCCCCGGCCGGGCCAGGTGCGCCGGCCGGGAGCGACGCCTCGGCGCGGCCAGGGCAAAGACAACGTCAGGTGACGGGTCACTGCCTTAGTGTTCCCACCTGTGCGCTGCGTGATACGTCGGCACTCCTGGGCGTGTCCGTGATCCGATGCACCTGCCCGATCGCGGCAGATGGGTGGCGGTGGACGTCCCGTCCACTGCATTCTTGTCAGAGTGGCAAGCCTCCGCGGCGGTGACGCCGTGTGAGCGACGTAACCGACGGAGGTGACCCCCCGGTCATGAGCGCGCCCGAAGAACTCGGACACGCCCAGGGCACGACCGACATCCTGCTGGCACGTGCGGCGAGCTTCGCCGCACGGCGCCGCGTGGCGGGCGGCGGCTCGGCCCGGCCGGCCAGCCCGGCCACCGGCGTGGCAATCGTGGCCTGCATGGACGCCCGCATCAACCTCGAGGCGATCTTCGGCCTCGCGGAGGGCGACGCGCACATCCTGCGCAACGCCGGCGGGGTGGTGACCGAGGACATCGAGCGATCGCTGGCCGTCAGCCAGCACGCACTCGGGACCACCGAGATCATCCTGATCCACCACACCAGGTGCGGCATGGAGACGCTCACCGACGACGGCTTCCGCGCCTCACTGGCCGAGCGGACGGGTGTGCGCCCGACGTGGCGGCTCCAGTCGTTCACCAGCGCCGCGGAGGACGTCTGGCGTTCGGTCACAGCGCTGCGCTCGTCACCGTTCCTGCGCGCGTCGGCCTCGGTGCGCGGGTTCGTGTACGACGTCGAGACCGGTGAGCTCGATGAGATCACCGAGAGCCCACAGTCGGCCGCGTCCGCGCCCACCCAGGCGACCGCCTGACCCGCGCGGCTGAGCCCCGGCTGGCTGAGCCCCGGCTGACGGTCAGGCCGGTGGACGGCCGAGCGCGTAGTACGCCCACCCGGCCTGGCGCCAGGCCGGGCCGTCGAGCGCGTGCCGGCCGTCGACGACGACCCGCCCGGTCACCCGCGGGGTGAGCGCGTTCGGGTCCAGGTCGCGGAACTCGGTCCACTCGGTGAGCACCGCAAGCGCGTCCGCGCCGGTCGCCGCCTCGTGCGCGGACGGCGCGTACTCCAGCTCGGGGAAGCGCCGCCGGGCGTTGGCCATCGCGGCCGGGTCGTACACGACCACCCGGGCGCCGGCCCGGTGCAGCTCGGCGGAGATCTCCAGGGCGGGTGAGTCGCGGATGTCGTCCGAGTTCGGCTTGAACGCCGCGCCGAGCACCGTGATCCGCCGGCCCTCCGCACGGCCCCCGAGGGCCCTGGTGATCAGGGTGACGGTCCGCTCCCGGGCCCGCAGGTTGATCCGGTCGACCTCGGCCAGGAAGCTCAGTGCCGGGCCGGCGCCGAGCTCGGCCGCCCGCGCGTGGAAGGCCCGGATGTCCTTGGGTAGGCAGCCGCCGCCGAAGCCGATCCCCGGCCGCAGGAACCTCCCGCCGATCCTGGCGTCGTGGGAGAGCGCCCGCGCCAGGCTCGTCACGTCCCCGCCGGCGGCGTCGCAGACCTCCGACATCGCGTTGATGAAGGAGATCTTGGTCGCCAGGAAGGCGTTCGCCGCGACCTTCACCAGCTCGGCGGTGGCGTAGTCGGTGACGATCACGGGCGTGCCGGCCTCGATCACCGGCGCGTAGACGGCCCGCAGCACCGCCTCCCCGCGCCCGCCCGGCCGGACGCCGAAGACCAGCCTGTCCGGGCGCAGCGTGTCGTCGACCGCGAACCCCTCGCGCAGGAACTCCGGGTTCCACGCCAGCTCGACTCCGCCCGGCGCCGGCTGTGCCGTCCGTGCCCGGCCTGTCCCCGTTCCGCCCGGCGCCGCCTCGCCCGTCCGGGCACCGCCCGGCCCGGTGCCGCCGGTTCCCGCTGCCAGCCGGCGCGCGAGCCGCTCGGCGCTGCCCGCCGGCACCGTCGACTTGCCGACCACGAGCGCGTCCGGCCGCAGGCCGGCGCGGATCAGCGTCTCGACGGCCGCGTCCACGTAGGTCATGTCGGCGGCGCCGTCACCGGCCCGCTGCGGCGTGCCGACACAGATGAAGTGGACGTCGGCCCACCCGGCGACCTCGGCCGGGTCGCAGGTGAACGACAGCCGGCCCGCCTCCAGGTTCTTGCGCAGCAGCTCCTCGAGCCCCGGCTCGAAGAACGGCACCTCGCCCGCGCCGAGCCGGCGGACCTTGTCGGCGTCCGTGTCGAGCCCCACGACCTCATAGCCCAGCTCGGCCATGCAGACCGCGTGCGTGGCAGCCCGTCCCGACCACGCCGATGCGGCGGACGGCCGGCAGGTCACCCGTCATGAGCGGCCGGGGGGGACCGCGGGTAGCCGGTCACGTCGTCGCTACCGCCGCCGGGCATGCGCGTCGACGGGGTCGATGGGACGAACCCCGGCCGGCAGGGCTTCGGTGAGTGGCCCCGGCACGGACCAGTCCACCGCGGTGATCCGTTCGCTGTCGGCCCGGCGGGCCAGCGCCGCCGGTTCGATGCTGGCCAGGTTGCGGCACAGCACGACCGACGCGCCGCTGACCAGCGGGATGAGAATCCCGGTGAGCAGGCCGACGGCGGTGGCGGGCCCGGCCGCGGTGAGGATCCGGTCGTCCGGGCCCAGCCCGGCGCGGAGGGCGGCGCTCTCGGCGATGCGGATCAGCCCCGCCTGGCCCGCGGGCGGCGGCGGCGCCGCGTAGCGGTCGCCGTGCGGCGGCACCTCGACCGCGTAGTCGAGCACGCCCGGCACCGGACGCCGCAGCCGGCCACCGAGCGGACGCAGCGACAGCGCGACGATCTCGTCGACGCCCAGTCCGGTGGCGATCTCGAGCCGGTCCTCGCTGACGAAGACGACACCGAGCTCCTCCGGAGCGGTGCCTGCGCCGGTGTAGCCGTCGGCGCCGGTGGCCGGCGACCCGGCACCCTCCGCTCCCTCGGCTCCCTTGCCGCCGGGGCCGCCGTCCGGCGTCTCCGGGCCGACGGCGACATGCACGTCGAGCCCCGCCGACCAGGCCGCCAGCAGGATGACGCAGGTCGTCCAGTGCGCCGGCAGGTCGACGCCCACCGTGTCCCCGGGCGCGAGGCCGACCGTGTCACCGAGCAGGTTCGCCGTCTTCGCCACCCAGTTGTCCAGCGTCGTGGTGGAGAACTCCACCCGCTCGCCGGTGGCGTCGTCGTAAAAAGTGATCATCGGACGCGCCGGGTCGCGCGCGAGCCGCGCGGCGAGTGCGGCGGCCACCCCGGGGAACCGCGCGGGCGGCGCGTCGGGCGGCACGGAGCCGTCGGGAAGGATCGACGGTGCTGGGACGAACCGGACGTCCAACAGTTCTGGTCTCCAATCCGGTCGTTCGTCGGCGGGCGGGCCCGGCGGTGGTCGGGTTCCGGCGAGCTGAGCGCCGGCGATCCGCCGCGGGCGGTAACGCTACCGACTCCCGTCCCCAGCTCGGACGTTCACAGGCACGACACGGCGCGGACGCCGTTCGCGCACCGGGATCGGGCCCTCTCAGCCGGGTTCGGCGGTCAGGGGGTGCAGGAGGTGTCGGCGGGCACCGGCACCGCCGACGCCGTCCCAGCGGCGGTGCCGGGGAGCGGCGTCGTGCCGGCGGCCGCGGTGCGGTCGGCCGTCGTGCCGGTGGCCGTCGTGCCGGCGGACGCTGTGCCGCTCGGGCTGGCGGAGGGGGAGGCCTGCGCCGTTCCCCCCGGCGTGGTTGCCCCCGGCGCGGCGCCGGCGGCCACGGAGACGCCCGGCGCTGTGGGCGATCCGGAGCCGCCGCCGTTCTCGGCCGTGACCCGCATCGGGCCCACGATCGCCTCCAGGCCGGCCGGGTCGTGCAGGAGGACCATGCCGTGCGGCGGGATCGTGCCCATCTCGTCGACGGCGCCGGCCGAGGGCAGCGGGACATACGTCGGGATCGTGATGAACCGCAGGCCGCCCGGGCCGAGCTCGCTGATCCGCTTCGCCAGCCGGAGCATCTCCGTCTGGGTCAGGCTGTCACTGATCTGCAGCGCGCCACCGACGGCGCCGAGCAGACTGGTGATCCGCGCGGGATTGGTGAGCACACCGGCGCTCGTCGCCGCGTCGAGCAGCCGGGAGAGGAACTGCTGCTGGCGCAGGATGCGCAGCCGCTCCTCGCCCAGCGCCTTGCGGGTGCGGACGAACGCCAGCGCCTGGTCGCCGTTGAGCCGGTTCTCGCCGAGCTGGCCCCGCCACCCCGACTCCCGGTCCCGGAGGTTGCGGGTACTGCCGTCGGGCAGCGGCCGGACGCATACCGTGACGCCGCCGACGGCATCCGTCATCGCGCGGAAGCCGGCGAGGTTGATCGAGACGGTGTGGTCGATCTTGAGCCCGGTGAACGCCTCGAGGGTCGAGATCAGGCCGGGCACGCCCGCGAGCGGGATGACGTCCGCGATTTTCGACAGGCCGTCCGGGGCGGTGGCGGCGGCCGCGGGCACGACGGGCACGAGCGTGTCGCGCGGGAAGGACACCAGCGTGACGGAGCGGTCCGCGTCGAAGTGGGCGACGATCGTCGTGTCCGCCCGGATGCCGCCCGGGTCGCCGAACTCGCCGTGGGTGCCCTCCCGGCTGTCGTTGCCGAGCAGGAGAACGTTCAGGTCGCCCGGGACCACCGCGGGCCGGGCGCCGGCGACGGGCGTCCAGTCCTTGCGGTCGATCGCGCTGTCGAAGTGCCGGTAGGCCGCCCACCCGACCGACGTGGCCCCCAGGACGCACAGCGAGATCATCGCGACCAGCGTGACGGACAGCCGGCGCAGCGGCGAGCGCCGCCGCCGGACAAGACGCGGGCTCAGCTCCGGTGGCAGCGCGGCGTGCGACCCGATCGCGGGCGTCGGTTCCGCGAGGCGCGCCTCCGTGAAGTACGGCTCCGTGAAGTACGGCTCCGCGGAACGCGGCTCTGGGAGGTTCGGCTCCGCGACGCGCGCTTCCCGGAAGTGCGGCTCGCGTGGGCTCGGTGGACGCCAGGTCGCGGGCGCGGGCGGCTCGGCCGCATCCGACCTGGTCAGGTCGGATCTTTCGGCTGAAAGCTCGTCTCTCGGGCGTCTCATCGCAGACTTCAGACGCCCGGTGATGGCCAGTGGTTGTTTGGGGTGATCCGAGGGTGGTGTGTGACGCCCCGCACATTCGCGCCGTTCGCCGGCGCCGTGGGCGGCCCGCGGATAGAGGGCGCCCACGGCCGGATCGGCGCGCCGCCGGTCAGGAGGTGCAGCCGGTCAGTACGTGCCGCCGGTCAGTACGTGCAGCCGGTGGTCAGCTCGGTCGCCGTCACCGGGGCGGTCGGCCTGGTGGGGGCTCCGAACAGGGTCGAGCCCGCCGGGCCCGTGGACCCCGTCGAGGCGCTGCCCGGTGCCGACGGGCGCATCCCGGAGACCGCTCGGGCCCCGGCCGCGGGGACGCCGGTCGCGTCCACCTTCTCGAACGACTCGCCCAGCACCAGGGAGATCCGGTCGGCCAGGTCGTCGTCGCGGACAAGCCTGGCGTCGGGCACGACGGCCCGCACGGCGCGCGCCGCCGCCTCGCCGCCGGGCCCGTACCGCACCTCGCTGGTCTGCAGCGAGCCGGCGGGCCAGTCCCGCGGGGTTCCGACGCGGAACCCGAGACCGGCGAGGTCACTGCGCACGGCCGCGGCGAGCCCCCCGATCCGCGCGGCGTTGAACACGTCGACGGAGACCTCGCCCGGGGGCGACGCCGGCGGGGTGGGGACGGCCGTCGGGCTGGTGCCGTCCCGGCCGCGCAGCGGCGCCAGGAACGCGTCAAGCTGCGCCTGGTCGTAAAGCTGCACGGAACCGAACCGGGGCAGCTCGCCGAGCGCGTTCCCGCCCTCGGCCGGCGACGGCGCGTGCACGGGGATCGTCACGAACCTGATCTGGTCGGAGCTCATCGACCCCATCCGCTTCGCGAGCAGCCGGAGATCCTCGATGTCCGTTCCGTCATCGATGGTCAGGGCCCGCGTCACCGCGCTGATCAGGTTCTCCAGCCGGGCCGGGTTCGTCAGCACGCCGTCGCTGGTGGCCTTGCGGAAGACCGCCCCGATGAACTGCTGCTGCCGGCGGATGCGGTCGAAGTCGTTGTCGGGCAGGCCGTGGCGCTGGCGGACGAACGAGAGGGCCTGGTCGCCGGTCAGGTGGTTCTCGCCGACCCGCCCCCGCCACTGGGACCACTCGTCACGCAGGTTCGTCCGCCGTCCGTCCGGCAACGCCTTCACGCAGACCGTGACCCCGCCGATCGCGTCGGTCATCTCGCGGAACCCGGCGAGGTCGACCGACACATAGTGGTCGACGCGGATGTCGGTGAGATTCTCGATGGTCCGGACCAGCAGCGCCGGGCCCCCGATGGAGATCGCCTGGGTCAGCTTGTCCCGGCCGTGCCCGGGGATGCGCACGAGGGTGTCGCGCGGGAACGACACCAGGGTCGTCGTCCCGTTCGCGTCGAGGTGGGCGAGGATCGTGGTGTCCGAGCGCTGGCCGGCGACCTCGCCGCCGCGCTGGAACTCGCCCCCGGTGCCGGCCCGGCTGTCCGAGCCGACGAGCAGGAAGTTGGTCGTCCCCTCGACGGGGCTTGCGGGCCGGTCGCCGTCCAGGCTCAGCCGCAGCCGGTTGATCTGGCGGTCGAAGTGCTCGTAGACGGCGAACCCGCCGACGGCGAAGGCGAAGATCAGGCACGACAGGATGGCGGAGACGACGACGGCGAGCCGCGACGCCACGCCGCGCCGCCGACCGGCCGACCCCGGGAGCCACCCTGACCCGTGGCCGTGGCCGTGGCCGTGGCCGTGGCCGTGGCCGAGGTCGTGACCGAGGTCGGTGCTGTGGTCGTGGTCGGTGGTGTCGTCGTGAACGCCGTCCTGGGCGTGGTCCTGACTCTGCTCCAGGTGCTGCTCCCGGGTTCGGGCGTCCGAGCCGGCCTCGCCCGGGTTCCGGCGCTGGAGCCTGTCCCAGCCGCCGCGGCGCTGGTTCGGTCTCGGTTCGGTGAGCTCGGCCTCCGACCCGTCCTGGTCCGCGTGGGTGACCTCGCGCTGGCGCGAGCGTGCGCGCGGCCGTGACCTCGGCCGGCGCCGCCCGCCCGCTGCGGGGTCGGAGCCGGTACGGGGCGACTCAGGCCCCTGTCGAGGCCCTGTCGAGGCGCGCGGTCCAGCGCCGGTCACCGCGTCCCCCCTCTGTGGTGTGCCGGGTATCTCGGCGTGCCTGTCGGTCGACCGGCCTGCCCGTCGGACGGCTGGCACGCCGGTCCGCGGTGGCGGCGACCCGCACCCCTGGTTACTCAACGTACCCGGAACGTGATGGCGTAAGCGCTCATGGGTCGGCGTCCGCGCGGACTTGTCGAGGGAGAAGGTCGATGTGGAGATCTGGCTGTGGCGTGCATCACGTTTTGGTTACCTTCAGTCAGGGCCTGTCTCCTGGAACGACCCACGATAGGGTTTCGGATCATGAAGGCACTCGTGCTCGCCGGTGGCTCCGGGACCCGTCTTCGGCCGATCACCCACACCTCCGCCAAGCAACTCGTGCCCGTCGCCAACAAGCCGGTGCTGTTCTACGGGCTCGAGGCGATCCGCGGCGCCGGGATCACCGATGTCGGGATCATCGTCGGCGAGACGGCGGCCGAGATCGAGAACGCGGTTGGTGACGGATCGCAGTTCGGCATCACCGTCACCTACATCCGCCAGGAGGCGCCGCTCGGCCTGGCGCACGCCGTCCTCATCGCGCGGGACTTCCTCGCCGGCGAGCCGTTCGTGATGTACCTCGGCGACAACATGATCATCGGTGGGATCTCCGGGCTGGTCGAGGAGTTCCGCCACACCACCTCCGATGCGCTCATCCTGCTCACCAAGGTCGACAACCCCTCGGCGTTCGGCGTCGCCGAGCTCGGCGCGGACGGCCGGATCATCCGGCTCGTCGAGAAGCCCGCCGACCCGCCGAGCGACCTCGCGCTCGTCGGCGTCTACATGTTCGGTCTCGCGATCCACGAGGCCGTCCGCTCGATCAAGCCCTCAGGACGCGGCGAGCTCGAGATCACCGAAGCGATCCAGTGGCTCGTGGACGGCGGCTACGACGTCGCGCCGCACCTCGTCGAGGGCTACTGGAAGGACACCGGCCGGCTCGACGACATGCTGGAGACCAACCGGCACATCCTCGAGTCAATCGAGCCCGCGATCCACGGCACCGTGGACGAGCACAGCACCATCGTCGGCCGGGTGGTGATCGAGGAGGGTGCGTCCCTGGTGCGCTCGACGGTGCGCGGCCCGGCGATCATCGGCCGCGGCACCCGGCTCGTCGACACCTACGTAGGCCCCTTCACCTCGATCTACCACTCGTGCGTCGTCGAACGAACCGAGATCGAGTACTCGATCGTGCTCGAGCGGGCCACCATCCGCGGCATCGGCCGCATCGAGGACTCCCTGATCGGGCGGGACGCCGAGGTCGTACCGTCGAGCGCTCTCCCCAAGGCGCACCGCCTGATGATCGGCGACCACTCCAGGGTCTCGGTCGCGACCAGCTAGCAGCAGAAGGACCCGACTCCCGCCCGGCCTGCCCGCCGCCGGCCGAGCGTCGGCTGGCGGACTGACGGTGGAGGCCCCGGTCCGTTTCTGGTGCTCGGCTACTCGCCGTTTGATTTCTTTCTCGCCGTTTCGGGCGGCATTTCCTGCGAAATTCGCTCCGAAAGGGCGAGAAGGATGCCAAACGGCGAGCAGGCCACCCGGGTGTGCGGGGATTTTGCCCGATAGATCGCGGTCTGGCCGTGTGATGGTGATGGTGGTGGCGGCGCGGGCTGTGGCTTCACTGCTCGTGCGAGTGGGACTGAGTCGACACCTGGCTCCCTCGCGGTCGACCCATGACCTCCGACCCCCGGCGCACAGACCTCCAAGGCCCGCGCACCCGCCCTCGACCTCCGAGCCCCGAGGCCTTGGGTCGGTGCGGATCAGCTGGTTCGGTTTGCCCTGGCGGGCGGCGGTCAGCCGGCGGTGGCGTCGGCGGTGGTGCGGTGGCGCAGGGCCGGGATGAGGGTGAGCGCGAGGGCGATGATCCACAACAGTGCCGTCCCGACGACGACGGTGATGGTGACGCCCACGGGGAGTGGGGCCCAGCGGGAGATCGCGGCGACGACGTCCGGGATGCGGGCGGGAGTGAAGGAGACCTGGCGCGGCAGCCAGTAGTAGCTGCACACGGCGAGCAGGGCGAGGGCCTGCATGACGAGCCCGCCGACCAGCATGATCACCGGCGCCCACCGGGCACGCGCGCCCAACAGCCGGCCGAGCCCGGCGACCGCGACGACCGCGAGGCCGACGATTCCCAGGTACAGGTAGCGGCCCTGGACGGCGATGCCGCGGGTGTAGCGCTCGTACTCGGCCCAGCTCCGCTGCCCGACCATCAGGTACGCGAAGGCAACCGGGGTGAGCAGCACCAGCGGCGCCGCCAGCCGAGCCAGTCGAGCCTGCCAACCGGGTGTCCCGGCGGGGGACGGGGCGCGACGGACGGCAGTGATCACGGCGAGGGCGCACAGCGCGGTCGTGACCACTGTGGCGGCGACGATCGCGACCGGGGAGAGCTGCGGTGGCTCGAACATGCCGAGACCGCCCCAGAACCTGCTGATCATCGTCCGGACGAAGTACCAGAACCAGGTGAGGAACGAGTCGGGGAGCAGGAGAGGCTCGCGGCGCGGCGGGTTCGTCGCCCAGCCGTTCGGCTGGAGGGCGTCGTACAGCAGGTAGTTGCGGACCCACCACCAGCCGCCGATGGCCAGCCCGAGCCCGACGGCGATCGCCGCCGGCAGCACCGGCAGCACCGGCAGCACCGGCAGCCGGCCCCGGGGCCCGCCCCGAACCGACTCGGCTCCGGGTTCGGGTTCGGGTTCGGGTTCGGAGCCGGCTGTAGCTGCGGACGTCCAGGCTCGCCGGGTGTGGAGCCAGCCGACGAGGTAGGCGGCGGCGATTGTGAACGGGAGGGCGAAGGCGAACGCCTTGGACAGCATGGCCACGCCGAACCAGACGCCGGCCCACAGCGCGGTCCGCTTGCGCAGGTCGCCGCGTACGACCCCGGCCAGGACCACGGTGAGGGCACCGGTCGCCAGGATGAGGATGCCGTCGTTGTTGAAGGTCGCGCCGACCCTGGTGAACCCGGGTATCGCCAGCGGAAGGGCCGCCGCGGCGGTGGCGAGCGGGCCGCGCAGGCCGAACCGGCGCGCCGCGGCCCAGGCCAGCAGGGGCAGCGGGGCCACGATCAGGATGTTGAGCAGCCGCAGGACCAGCACCTGCTGGTCGTAGGCCCAGTTCTCGGAGCCGGGCAGTGCCTCCAGCAGGCCGGCTCCGATCGCGTAGACGAGCGGCGGATGCTGGATCATCTGGTTGGACAGCCGGCCGTCGTCCACCGGGGTCGGCCCGCCGAGCTCGTCRAACGACTGCCGGGCGTCGCGCGGGGTGGGGGCGATCTCCGCGAACGACGGGGAGCCACGCCGCTTGCCGCCGGACTGGAACATGTCCTGGAACCGGCCGCGGTCGAAGTCGTCGGATGTCGCCGCGACCCCGGTGGCGATCATCTTCTCGCCCGGTGCCGGCCAGCCGGCCCCGTGCTGCAGGCCGTAGACCATGTCGACGTGCTGGGCCTCGTCGTAGCCCGCCCAGGTCGTGTACACGAACGAGTAGGTCACGAGCAGGGCCACATGCAGTGCGGTGATGAGCAGGACGATCACCGGAACGCGCCGCGGTCGCCGCGGAGACCGGGCCGCGGACGCCGCCACGCCTGGTGCGGGCACGTCCGACGCGGGCGCGGGCGGTGTCGGGGTCGGGGTCGGTGCGGACGCCACTGGTTCGGCGGACGGGGCCGGTACCGGAATGGCCGGTACCGGAATGGCTGGCACCGGAGTGGCCCGTGCGGCTGGCACGTCCGGGCCGGGAGGCGCGTCGAGGTCAGCTGACTCTTCCCTGAAGGCGGTTGTCGCCTCCTCGGTGCCCGCGCCGGCCGGGCCGCCTGACCTGCGGGGCTGATCCTCGCGCAGGTCGGGCTTTTCGGTCATTGGCGTCTCGGGCGTCACCGGGATCAGGGTAGCCGCACCCTTCTCGGGCCGGCCGGTGCCGTCCGGCCGACTGCGCGTGATGGCGACGTCACTGTCGGGGTGTCGCCGGCTGTTCGTATACGTCTGCCAGACTCGCGGGGTGCGCATCCTCGTCACTGGTGCCGGTGGACAGCTCGGTAGCGACCTGTGTCGTCTCCTCGACGCTCAGTCGCAGGTTGACAACCCGCGAGTACGGGCCTGGTGCGGGCTCGCCCGATCCGAGCTCGACCTCGCCGACGCGGCCCAGGTGCGTGCGGTCATCGCTGACCAGGCCCGGCCGGCGAAGATCCAGGGCGGGCTCGTCGTGATCAACACCGCCGCCTGGACGAACGTGGACGGCGCCGAGTCGGACGAGGCGGGCGCGTACGCCGTGAACGCCACCGGCGCGGCCCACCTGGCCGCCGCGTGCGCCCAGGCCGGCGCGGCGCTCGTCCACCTTTCCACCGACTACGTCTTCGACGGTGACGCGACCAAGCCCTACGAGACGGACGACCCGCCGGCGCCGGTGTCGGTGTACGGCCGGACGAAGCTCGCGGGGGAGGAGGCCGTCCTGGCGCTCTGCCCGGAGTCGTACGTCGTGCGGACGGCGTGGGTGTACGGGCGTACCGGCGGCAACTTCGTGAAGACGATCGCCCGGCTGGCCCGGGAGCGCGACGAGCTCGCCGTCGTCGCGGACCAGCACGGCAGCCCGACCTGGTCGGCCGACCTCGCCGCCGGCCTGCTCGACCTGGTCACCGCGCGCCCGGCGCCCGGGGTGTACCACTGCACCGCGTCCGGGGAGACGACCTGGTACGGCTTCGCCCGCGCGATCGTCGCCGCGCTCGGCCAGGACCCGGCGAAGGTCAGGCCGACGACGACGGACGAGTTCCCCCGCCCGGCGCGCCGGCCGGCCTACTCGGTGCTCTCGGCCCGGTCCTGGCTGGACGCCGGCCTGCGGCCGCTGCGCTCCTGGGACGACGGCTTCGCCGCCGCGTTCGCCGAGTTCGGCGCCGAGTTGCGGGGCTGACACCGCCACTGCCACGGCCACGGGCCGCCCGGCCCTCGACCAAGCCGGGCACTCGTCGTCGGTGCCGATCTCGGCTGACGTCCAGCGGGTAGCTTGATGGCTGTGAGCACTCAGACTCCCGACACGGCGGCGCGGCACGGCAGCCGTCCCGTCCTTGTCGCCGTCGCGTGGCCGTATGCCAACGGGGCACCGCATCTCGGGCACATCGCCGGCGCCTACCTGCCCGCGGACATCTTCGCCCGCTACCAGCGCATGGCGGGTAACCGGGTGCTGATGGTCTCGGGGTCCGACGCGCACGGCACCCCGATCACGGTCCGGGCGGACGAGGAGGGCGTCTCCCCGCAGGAGATCGTCGACCGGTACCACCCGGAGTTCCTGCGCATCTGGTCCGAGCTCGGGATCAGCTTCGACCTTTTCACGAGCACCCGGACGGACAACCACAGCGCGGTCGCCCAGGACGTGTTCACCCGCCTGCGCGAGGCCGGTTACATCTACGCCAAGGAGACCTCGCAGTTCTACGACCCGGACGCGGGGCGCTTCCTGCCCGACCGGTACGTCGTCGGCACCTGCCCGCACTGCTCGTATCAGCAGGCGCGCGGCGACCAGTGCGAGAACTGTGGGCGCACCCTCGACCCGGAGCTGCTGATCGACCCGCGCAGCAAGGTGACCGGGGCCGTCCCGGAGATGCGCCAGACGACGCACTTCTTCCTGCGGCTGTCGGGCCTGGCCGACCAGCTTCTCGACTGGTTGCAGACCCGCCAGGGCTGGCGCCGGCACGTCCTGAACTGGTCGGTGCAGTTCGTCAAGGACGGCCTGCACGACCGCGCGATCACCCGGGACCTGGACTGGGGCGTCCCGCTGCCGACCGACGAGCTCGGTCCGGGCAAGCGGCTCTACGTCTGGTTCGAGGCCGTGATCGGCTACCTGTCGGCGAGCAAGGAGTGGGCGGCCGCCACGGGTGATCCGGAGGCGTGGCGGGCCTGGTGGGAGGACCCCGAGGCGGCGGCGTACTACTTCGTCGGCAAGGACAACATCCCCTTCCACACCGTCATCTGGCCGGCGATGCTGATCGGCTACGGCGGCCTGAACCTGCCGACGGACGTCCCGGCGAACCAGTACGTCACCTTCGGCGGGGCGAAGGCGTCGAAGTCGGCGGGCATCGGGCGCGGGGTGCGCGAGTACCTCGACCTGCTCCAGCCGGACGCGCTGCGCTTCGCCCTGGCCTCGGTGCTGCCCGAGCAGAACGACACCGAGATCTCGGACGCGGACATCATCCGCCGGGTGAACGACGAGCTGATCGCCAACTGGGGTAACCTCGTCAACCGGGTCCTCGCCCAGATCAACAAGTTCTTCGACGGCGAGCTGCCGGAGACCGGCGAGCTCGACGGCGTGCACGCGGCGCTGCTCGACTCGGTGGACGCCGGCCTCGTCCGGGTCGGCGAGCTGCTGGGCAAGGTCGAGCAGCGGGCGGCGCTGCGGGCGGCGATGGAGATCTCCGCCGAGGTGAACGCCTACCTCTACCGCGAGGAGCCGTGGAAGACCGTCAAGGTCGACCGGGCGGCCGCGGCGCGCAGCCTTGCGGTCTCCATCCAGGCGATCTCCGGCATCACCACCGCGCTGGCCCCGTTCCTGCCGTTCAGCTCGGCCCGGGTGGCCGAGGTGCTGGGCATCGACCTCGACGGCTGGGAGCGCCGGCCCGTCCCGGCCGGTCGTCGCCTCGCGTGGTCCGGCGGCCTGTTCACCAAGCTGGACGTCGGCGCGCTGGACAAGGCCTCGCTGGACGCCGACGCCTGACCTGGGCGGCCGCCGTGCCGGGGGCGCCGCCGAACGCGTCGGACCGGCCTGGGAGACTGTGGCGCAATGGCGAGCTCATCGGGCCCGCCGCCTGTCCTGGGCACGCCACCCTCCCAGGCCGGGCCGGCGGCGGGGAACCTACCGCTACAGCCCGACCCTGCCCAGCCTGATCGTCACAATTCGAGACCTCATCGTGAGGATCGGTGGCGCGCGGATCGGCCGTCCGCCGCGCCGCGCCGCTGGGGCTTCGTGCGGCGCCATGCCGCCTTCCTGATCCTGCTCACGCTGGCCGTCGGGGCCCGGGCCGCCGTCCTGCTGGCCTACCGGCCCGCGCTCTTCTACTACGGCGACTCGCCCGCCTACCTCGACCAGGCCACCAACCGGCTGTGGGCGGGCGACTGGCGGCCGTCGGGCTACCCGATGTTCCTGCGGGTCATCGGCGCCCCCGACCACCTGACCCGGCTGGTGGTCGTGCAGCACACGGCGGCCCTGCTGGCCGGGGTCGCCCTCTACGCGGCGTCGCGTCAGCTGTTCGAGCGGCACGGTCCCGTCGCGGCGGCCGGCCGCACCGGGGGCTGGCCGGCCGCGGTGGTCGCGGTACCGGCACTGCTGGCCCCCTGGGTGCTCGACCTCGGCCAGTTCGTCCTGGCCGACAGCCTGTTCGGGACGCTCGTCCTCGGCGGGCTCGTGCTGCTGGCCTGGCCCGGGCGGCCGGCCGCGTGGCGCTTCGCCGTCGCCGGGCTGCTGCTCGGCGCCAGCCTCACCGTCCGCACGGTCGGCTACGGCCCGCTCGCGGTGGGCGCGGCCGGTGCCGTCGTCCTGGCTGTCACGCACTGGCGGCGGGCCCACGCGGCGGTCGTGGCGGCGGGGGCCGTGCTCGCGTTCGTCCTGGGAGCGGCCGTCCCGGTCGTCGCGTACTCGGCGTGGAGCGCGGGGCAGGGGAAGGGCTTCACCGTCACCGCGCACTCGGGGTTCTTCCTGTACGGCCGGGTCGCCCCGTTCGCCGACTGCGCCCGCCTGCCCGACGATCCCGACCTGCTGTCGCTGTGCGACCCGCGCCCGGTCGGCGAGCGCGGCTCCCCGGTGACCTACCTCTGGCCGGACGACTCGCCGCTGCGCCAGGGCAACGACCTGGTCCCACCGGGTCGCGAGGAGCTCGCCGGCGAGTTCGCCCGGCGCGTGATCCGCGAGCAGCCCTGGACGATGGTCACCTCGACCGCCCGCTACCTGGCCGGGTACTTCTCGCCCGTCCCGTACGAGAACAGGCTCACGAGCCGCGCCGACACCTGGGAGCTGCCCCGGACGGGCACCAACCGCCTCGTCTCGGACGGCCCGCACGCCGCCGACGGGTACTTCTCCGTCGCGCGGCTGAACGACCCTCCGGTCGAGCTGCTCGCCTTCTATTCCCGGCTGGGCTACGGGCCGATGCCCCTGGTCGGCCTGGGTCTGCTCGCCGGGCTGCTGGCTCAGATCGTCGGGCGGGCGCGCGGGCGCGCCGGCCCCGGTCGGCTGTTCTGGCTGCTCGGGGGAGCAAGCCTGTCCACCCTGCTCCTAAGCTCCCTGACCTCGGCGTTCGATTACCGCTACCTGGGATCGGTCGTCGGCCTGCTCGCCCCGGCCGCGCTGCTCGGCGCGGCCGGGCTGGCGCGGGTGCTTCGACCGCGGCCGGTCGACCGCGGCGGGAGCGTCAACGAGGGAGGTATCGCGTGAAGGTCGCGTTTCTCGGCCTGGGCCGGATGGGCGTCCGGATGGCCCACCACATCCTGGCCGCTGGGCACGAGCTGGCCGTCTGGAACAGGACACCCGGGCGCGCCGGCGAGCTGACGGCCCGCGGCGCCAGCGAGCAGGGCAGCGTCGCCCTGGCAGCGGGCCTGCGCTACCTGGACGCGCCGGTGATCGGCACGATCGGGCCGGCCGAGGCGGGCACCCTGCGCGTCCTGGTGGGCGCCGCCGACGCCGATCTCGCCGCGGCCCGCGGGATCCTCGAGACCTTCGGCGACCCGGGGCGCATCGACCATGTCGGGCCGGTCGGCGCCGCCAGCGCGCTCAAGACGGTGTTCAACCTCGGCCTGGCCGAGGCGACGGCCGCCGCCGCCGAGGTGCTCCGCTACGGCACCGAGCTCGGCGTCGACCGGAGCCTGCTGCTGTCCGAGCTCGCCGCCGGGCCGCTGGGATTCATCGTCGAGTACAAGCGGGCGATGCTGGAGTCGGGCGACTACTCCACGCCGGCCTTCACCGTGGCCGGGCTCGCCAAGGACGTCCGGCTGGCCACCGAGTCGGTCGCGGGACGGCTGCCGATCGCCGAGGCGACCCTGGCCCTCACCGCCGCCGCCACCCGGGCCGGCCACGCCGAGCACGACTTCGCCGCGCTGGCCGCCGCGGATGTGCCCGACCCGGCCTGAGCCCGCCCCACCCGGAGCCGTCCCGGGTGGGCGCCGCTCAGGCTGGTTTCGGTCGAGTCCGGGTGAGCGCCGCTCGGGCTGGTTCCGGGTGGACCCGCGGCGGCGCTGGCTGGTGCTCGGCGTGGCCGGCGCGGGCCTGCTGTTCGGCTCCGTCGGCCTGCTCACCGCGTTCGCGACCGCCCCGTTCGCGGGGGCCGACGAGGCGCAGCACACCGCCTACGCCCTCGAGGTCGCCGACGGCCGGCTGCCGGAGCTGGACACCGCCGTGCGCGCGGCCGTCCCGGGCATGCCCGGGCTGCCGGCCGGCTGCCGGGTGCCCCCCGAGGAGGCGCGGGCCGCGATCGACCTGCGGGAGGTGGCGATCCTGCCCGCCTGCGCCCGACGCCCCGGCGGGCTGAGCAACTTCGACCTCGTCTACACGGCGAACCATCCGCCGCTGTTCTACCTGCTCGAGGCCGTCCCGCTCGGCGGTGGCCGGGCCGCGGGGCATCCGCTGGCCGGCTTCTACGGGGCGCGGCTGCTCAACCTCGCGATCGGGATCGGCGCCCTGGTGGCCACGGCGGCACTGGCCCGGGCCCTGCTGCCCACCCGGCCCGACCTGGCGGTCGCCGCGGCGGCCTTCACCGCTGTGATCGGTGGGTTCGTCGCGGTCGCCGGCCAGGTCTACAACGACGCGCTCGCCGTCACGCTGATCACCGGCGCGACGGTGGCGACGCTCACGCTCGCCCGGCGCGGGCCGTCGGCGCGCACTCTGGTCCTGCTGGCGCTGCTGATCCCGGCGGCCGCGCTGAGCCGGGCCAGCGGCGCGCTGGCCGCCGCGGTTCTCGTGCCGGCGGTCGGCGTCGCGTTCGTGCTGGGCCGCGGCGCGCCGGGCTGGGCCCGCGCCGAGCGGGCCCGCACCCTCCTGCTGGGAGTCGCCGCCGCCGTCGCGACGGCCGCGCTCACCGTGTTGGTCGCCGGATGGTTCTACCTGCGCAACATCAGGCTCTACGGCGATCCGACGGCCACCGGGCTGATCGCCGACATGTTCCCCACCGGAGCGGAACCGCGGTCGGTGCGCGAGGTCCTCACCTCCGGTGACTTCTGGTGGTTCGTCTACCGCGGCTTCTTCGGCCGCCAGGCCCTGCTGACCGGCGCGGCCCGGTGGATGGCCGTCTGCGTCGGCCTGGTCACGGTCGTCGGGCTGCTCGCCGCGGCCGTCCGCGCGGCCAGGAACCTCCGGCGCGACAGCGGCCGTGGCCGGTGCGACAGCGACCGGTGGAGTACCGCGGTGGGCGTGCTGTGCTGGCTTGTCGCGATCGCGCAGGCTGTGGTCGCGGGCGCGACGCTGGTCGGTTTCGTCGCGGCCGGGGGCGCTCCCTTCACCCGTTACCTGCTGCCGGCGTTGCCTCTGCTGGCCGTAGCGTTGGCCGGCGCGTGCTCGGCGCTCCCGGCCGCGCGACGCGGTCTGCCGACGTCCGCCCTGGTCACGGCGCTCGGGATCACCGTCATGGTCATGCTCGGCCGTGAGCTGGCTCGGCGTGATCCGCAGCTCGCCGGGCGGAATGTCCTCGGCCGGCTGCACGACGCGCTCGCGGCGACGGCCGTCGGCCCGGATGGTGCCCTCGTGTTACTGAGCGTCCTGGCTGTGCTGGGCGCGCTCGGAGTAAGCCTGATCGGCCTTTCGATGGCCATGCTGGGCGCCGCGGAATCTCGAAAGAGGACGAAGCGTCCGACCCGGGTCAGTGCTGATCGGCAGCCGGAGGGTGCTCGACCGCTGGAGGACTCCGATCCGGTTCCGCAGGTAGCCGATTACCCGAGGTAGCGAACACCGCGTTTTCTGATGCTCGGCTCCTCGCCGTTTGGTTTCTTTCTCGCCGTTTGAGGCAGCATTCCCGGCGAAATTCGCTCCGAAAGGGCGAGAAAGGCACCAAACGGCGAGCAGGCCACCCCGGCGCACGGGGGCGTCACCCCGGCGCGTCGGGGTGACGGGGTGACGGGGGTACCGGGGTGGCGGGGGACTCAGCCGGCGACGCGGCGGTAGACGGCGGCGGTCAGCTCGGCGGTGCGCCGCCAGGTGAACGCGCGGGCGTGCTCGCGGCCGGCGGCGGCCTGGGCGGTGTCGGTCGGTTCGGCGAGCGCGGCGCCGAGGGCTCCGGCGAGGTCGTCGGCGAAGACGTCCCACCGGCCGGGGGTGACCAGGCGGACACCGGCGGCGGCGCCGACCACCTCGCGCACCGCGGGGATGTCGGCGGCCACGACCCGGGTACCGGCGGCCAGCGCCTCCAGCGGCGGTAGCCCGAAGCCCTCGTAGCGGGACGGGAAGCACAGCGCGGCCGCGCCGGCGACCACGGAGCGCAGCTCGGCGTCGTCGAGGTAGCCGACGGTGACGACGGCGTCCGCGGGCAAGCCCGAGGTGTCGAGCGTCGGGCCCCAGCCGGGCGGGCCGACGAGCGCCAGCGGCGGGGTGTCGGGCGCGTCGGCGCGCAGCCGGCGCAGCGCCTCCAGCAGCACCGGCAGGTTCTTGCGCGGCTCCGCCGACCCGACGAACAGCAGGTACCGCTCGGGCAGCCCGCGCGCGGCGAGCCAGCCGCGGGCCGGGGGAGCGGCGTCGAACCAGGCGGCGTCGACGCCGAGCGGGGTCGGGGTGACCATGTCCGGGTCGAGCCGGTAGGCGGCGATCACCTCGTCGGCGACGGCGCGGCTGGGGGTGAGCACCGCGGCGGCGCGGCGCAGCCCGCGCGGCACCAGCGTCGCGTAGCGCGCGGAGGCAGCCGACACTGTGTCCGGGGTGCGGAGGTACGACAGGTCGTGCACGGTCAGCACACCGCGCGCCGATGACAGCGGGCCGAGGACGAAGTTCGTCCCGTGCACGATGTCCGCCCGCCCGGTGAGCCACTCGGTGGGCGGGCGCTCCGAGCGTGTCCAGGCGTCCTGTAGCAGCCGCGCCGGGACGCGGCGCGCCGCCGGGCGGACCCCGGCGGGCAGGGCGGCGTCGAGCCCCGCCCCGCCGCGCCAGGTGAAGGCGGTGGCCGCCACGTCGAGATCCGCCCCGGGCAGCTCGACGAGGCCGGCCAGCAGCGCCGCCGTGTATCGGCCGACGCCGGTGCGCGGCCCGAGCAGCGGGGTTCCGTCGAGGACGACGCGCAGCTTCGGCACCGTGGTCAGGAGTCCGTGCTCAGGAGTGAGTGCGTGCTCAGGAGGGGGTCCACGGTCAGGAGTAGAGCCGGCGCTGCTCGGCGATGCCGTGCCAGCGTTCGGCGAACGCGGCGTCGGAGAACTGCTGGGCCCGCTGCACGGAGGCGGCGGCCAGCCGGGAGCGCAGCCCGTCCTCGGCGGCGAGCCGGCGGGTGAACGAGGCGACCTGCTCCGGGCCGGTCCAGCGGTAGCCGTCCACCCCGTGCCGGACGATCTCGCGCTGCCCGGCGCGGTCGATGACCACAGGCACGCAGCCGCCGGCCATCGCCTCGACGGTCGTCATCCCGAAGTGCTCCGCCGTCCAGGGACGTTTGCGGTCGTCCTCGCCGTAGCCGGTCGCGGACCAGAAGACCGAGCTGGTCGACAGCAGCCGCTCCACCTCGGCGCGCGGGGCGTTCGGCAGGACCTCGACGGGCACCCCCGCCCCGGCGGCGCGGACCTGCTCGACGTACGGCTTCTGCGAGTCCTCGCATCCGCCGACGACGTACATCCGCCAGTCGGGCAGCGCACCGGAGCGGTACAGCTCGGCGAACCACTGCACCATCTCGAGCTGCCGCTTGGCATGGCCGAGGCCGGGGGCGAAGAACCGGCCGACGGTGATGACGGCCTTCTCGCGCTCCGGCGCCGGGGTGAGCCGGTCGACCTGGATCGGCGGGAACAGCACGTCGGAGTCCCGCCGCCACATCCGCCGGATCCAGCCCCGGGTGTACTCGGAGTTGGCCATCACGGTGTCGTAGCCCTCGAGGTAGCCGAGGTCGGCCGGGTCGCGCAGCAGCCAGGGGAAACGCAGCGCCATCCGCTCCAGCGGCCCCTCGTCGGCGTCGGTGACCCGCGGCCGGCTGACGGCCACACCGAGCTCGCGGACGTCCGCCGGCCCGGGGGAGAAGACGTCGCTGACGAAGGTGAGCTCCGTCCCGGCGGTCGACGACGGCAGGGTTACCTCGAACGGCGCGAACGCCTGGTCGATCTGGAGCTTGGCGAGGACGGTGCCGTCCGCGTCGACGACCCGCAGCCGCACGGCCCCGCTCGCCCCGGGACGCCCGATGTCCGCGCGCAGGGTGCGCCCGCCGCCCGGGTTGACGGCCAGGATGCCCTCGCCGTTCGTCCACGTCCACTGCCGGCGCCGGCCGCCCTCGGGCGGGTACCAGCCCTGCCCGAAGCTGACGGCCGGGCTCACCCCGCGCAGCAGCGGGCCGGCGGTGCGCACCGCGGCCTTGCGCCAGGCGGCCATGTCGTGGTCGAACGGCGTCGGGAAGAAGCACAGGTAGGCCGACCGCGGCGAGCGCGGGGCGAGCCGGCTCATGTACGAGCCGTTCACGAACAGGTGGTACGACTCGGACAGCGCGGCGATCGCGTCCTCGCCACGGTCCGGCAGCCGCCGGTACCGGCAGCCGGAGAGATCCAGGCCCAGGTGGCTGCCGAGCGCGTCGAGGTCGACGTCGGAATGCCCGATCAGGTCGACGTCGAGCCCGTCCGCGGCCAGCACCTGCGCGATCATGCCGTTGTGGCGCTCGCCGCCGCCCATCGAGTGCCAGAAGCGGTTGTAGACCGCCGCCCGCAGCCCGGGCGCGACCGGCGGGCCAGGTGCCACCGGCTCCACGGTCGTCGCCGGATCGGTCGCCGGCTGGTCGGTCGCCGCGGGCTCCCCGGAGCCGGGCGTGGTCATCGCTCCACCAGCCAGCTCTGCAGGCTGACCCGGCGTTCGGTGGCGGTCGCGCCGACCTCCCGGCGGCGGCGCAGCATCGCCGGCAGCAGCCGCAGGTAGGAGGCGAAGACCCGAACCCGCAGCACGGTGGGCCGCACCGCCGGGCGGCTGCGCGAGCGCAGTGCCTGTCGCCACGTCCGCACGGCGATCGACGCGGTGGTCAGCGGGTAGCGCGTGACCGCCGAGACGGCCGTGCGCACGGTCGCGTCCTTGGTCAGCATCAGCAGCCGGTTGCGGTCGGTGTGGAACACGAACAGCGGGGACCACTCGACGCTCGACGCCGAGTGGACGTGCCGCAGCACCGCGCCCGGGACGTAGCGGATCTGGTACCCGCGGGCCCGGATGCGCCAGGAGAGGTCGGTGTCCTCGTAGTAGAGGAAGAAGTCGTCGTCGAACCAGCCGAGCGCCTGGCCGAGCTCGGTCCGCATCGCCATGCCGTTGCCGCAGGCGGTGAAGACCTCCTCGGGGTTGTCGAACTGGCCGGTGTCGATCTGCTGGTAGCCGCGGTCGGCGCCGTAGCCGTCGGTGAGCACGATCCCGCCGACGTTGTTGATCACATCGACGCGCGGGGCGCCCTCGTCCACGGTGAACGACACGGTGGACGGCTCGGTGCCCACCGGCAGCGTGCGCGTCGCGGTGGTGTCACCGGCGCCGGCCCAGCCCAGGGTGACCTGCTTGGCGGTGTCCGCGGCCCAGGTGAGGCCGATGGTGGCCGGGCCGCCCTCGGGCACCGGCACGCACAGCTCACCCTCGCCGCGGGTCCAGAAGAACGGCGCGTCCGCCGGGCCCTCGGCGCCGAAGGTGAGCTTCTCCCACAGCACCTCACGCAGCGCCTCGCGGCCGTTCACCGTCACCGAGCTCACCCGGACGCCCAGCTCGCGCGGGTCGTGCGGCCCCGGCGAGAAGGTGTGCGTCGACAGGGTCAGCCGCAGGAAGCGGGGGAGGAACACGACCTTGCCGGTGACGGCGCCGAGCCGGTTGCCGCCCGGCTCGGCGAACGGGGCCAGCAGCCGGGCCAGCCAGTCCGGCTCGGGGATCGCGTCGTTGTTCAGCAGTACCGCGTACGGGGTCGTGACACCCCGCAGGGCGAGGTTGTTGCCGCCGGCGAAGCCGAGGTTGCGGTCCGAGGGGACGAGCTTCGCCCACGGGTAGCGCTGTGCCAGCACCTCGCGCGAGTCGTCGGCCGAGGCGTTGTCGACCACGTGCGTCTCGAAGGTGAACGGCGCGTCCTGCTTGGCGACGGCGTCCAGGCAGGGCGGGAGCAGGTGGGCACCGTTCCAGTTCACGATGACGATCGTGGCGAGTGGCTCGGGTGCGGCCTGGCCCGTCATGGCCACGTTCATGGCCATGGTGGTCATCGCCCCGTTGCTCGTCGCCCGGTCCGTCATCGGCGCAGCCTCGCCTCGTAGTCGACCTTGAGCAGCCCGGCGACCTGCGGGCCGCTGACCCCGAACAGCTCCTCGAAGCGCCGTACCGTCACCGGCTGGCCGGTGGCCGCGTCCGACACCCGGACGTTGATCGCGAACGCCCCCAGCAGCTCGGGCAGCCGGGGGACGACGAAGTCCACCACGGCGGTCCCCGGGCCGGGACTGACCCCGCCCGGCGGGGTCTCCATCATCCAGATCGGTATCTCGCCCTGCCCCATGATCTCCACGTGCAGGTAGACGTACTGCGGCGCGCTGTCGGTGAGGTCGAGCTCGACGCTGACCGTGAGCTGCTCACCCGGGTCGTACTGCACCTCGGTCGGCCCGCCCGGGTTGCGGCTGAACGCCACCGCCGTCGGCTTCACCGGCGCCAGGTCGAAGGGGATCGGACTGTCCGCGGGCAGGCTGCCCAGCCGCTGGCGCAGCAGCTTCGTCCCGACGACCGGCTGCCCGTCGAAGATCAGGCCACCGGACTCCAGCACCAGGATCCGGTCGCACATGTTCTCGATCAGGTCGAGGGAGTGGGTGACGAACAGGATCGTCCGGCCCTCGTCGCGGAACTGGGCGATCTTGGCCAGGCACTTGCGCTGGAACGCCTCGTCGCCGACGGCGAGCACCTCGTCGACGAGCAGGACGTCCGGGTCGACGTGCACGGCCACGGCGAAGCCGAGGCGCACGTACTGGCCGGACGAGTAGTGCTTCACCTCGTCGTCGATCTTGTGGCGCAGCTCGGAGAAGTCGACGATCGAGTCGAAGAGCCGGTCGATCTCGCGCTTGGACAGGCCGAGCAGGGACGCGTTGAGGTAGACGTTGTCCCGGCCGGAGAGCTCGCCGTTGAACCCCGCGCCCAGCTCCAGCAGGGACGCGATCCGACCACTGACGGACACGCTGCCGTGGGTCGGGCGCAGGATGCCGGCGAGTACCTTGAGCAGCGTCGACTTGCCCGAGCCGTTCGCCCCGGCGAGTCCCACCGTCTGCCCGCGGCCGATTTCGACGTCGATGTCGCGCAGCGCCCAGAAATCCTCGCCGCTCGTCGTGTCCCGCCGGACGAAGCGTTCCTTCAGGCTGGTGGCGCGCTTGTGGTAGGCGACGAACTTCTTGCCGACGCCGGCGGCGCGGATGACCACCGGTGCGCCCGGCGCCGGTGGTGCCGACGGCACGACGGCGGCCGGCTGCGCGGGCTGCATCGGGGGCGGGGCGAGCGGTTGCGACGGCACTAGAGGTCCTCGGCGAAGTCGGCCTGCAGCCGCCGGAACACTCGCAGCCCCAGCCACAGCACGGCCAGCGAGATGAGCCCGGCGATCGCCAGGTGTTCGAGGTAGTAGCGGTACCCCAGATCGGCAAGGATCGGCGCCGAGCCGGTCGAGTTCCCCTCGGGCGGATCGTAGATCGCCCGCTGGAAGGTGGTCACGACGACCGCCATCGGATTGAGCATGTACACCCACGTCCACTCGTTCAGCCTGTTCTCGATCAGGCCGAACGCGTAGACCATCGGGTTGATCCAGAACCAGGCGAGCAGGGCGACGTCCAGCAGGTGCTGGGTGTCGCGGTAACGGACGTTGAGCGCGGACACCAGCACCGACAGCGCCACGGTGAACAGCAGAGCCACCGCGCCGGCCGGGATCAGCAGCAGTAGCTCCGGCCCGAGCAGGCTGTAGCCGAACCCCAGCATGACGACGAAGAGCACCGCGAGCTGGAGCGCGAAGTGCACCGCGGAGAAGCCGACCGCCGACAGCGGCAGCACCAGCAGCGGGAAGCGCACCTTTTTCACCAGGTTGGCATTGCCCACCACGGCGCCGCAGGCGGCCGAGACACTGCCTGAGAACGCGTTCCAGACCAGCAGTCCCGACATCAGATAGAAGCCGAAGTTGTCGATCCCACTTTTCAGAACGACCTGGAAGACGAAGGTGTAGACGGCCAGGAGGAGCAGCGGATTCGCCAGTGACCAGGCGAAACCGAGCGACGACCCCTTGTACTTGACCTTCAGGTCCTTGCGGATCAGGTTTCGCAGCAGCTCCCAGCGGACCCGGGTCTGCGCACGGCTGCGATGGTCGACGTGACGCGCACCGGACCCGCGCGGACGGTTCGCCGGAGCGCCGCGCGTCGGCTCCGGTTTCGGGAGCGTGGACAGATCAGCCACCCTCGACATGGCCTGCTTCTCCCCGCGTCGGGCGTGCATCTCGGACCCGCACCGTGCTCGGCCCCTCCTCCGCCCAGCGCAACCGTCACCGGTTGGCCTCGAGTGTCGTCAACTCGGGTTCGTGACGATGGCCGTAGACCGTACCGCGCACCCGCCCGAGAGGTGATGCCCCCAGTCCGGTGACTGCCACCTCCAGGGTGGTTCATAGTATCGACCCGTCTATCTGGCTCCGGCCGGCAGCCGCCACGACTCGAACACCGCGCCTCGTACCCGAGCCGCATGTTCCCGCCGGGCGCCTGGCCGGCCCAGAAGAGGTGACCGGGGACCCGGTCGCCTGGAGGGGGCGGGCAGTGTTCACCGACGTCCGACTTCGCGAGGTCTGGTCGCATCTGGAGTCGGGCGGTGCGCAGGCCCTGACTCTGGACGTATTCGACACTCTGCTCTGGCGCATGGTGCCCGAGCCGGTTCACGCGTTCATCACCCTGGGGCACCGGCTGGCCGACCTCGGCCAGCTGCCGTCCGGTGTCACGCCGGGCGAGTTCGCCCGGCTGCGGGTCTTCGCCGAGCACAAGGCCAGGCTGCACTCGCACGAGGTGCGCGGCACCCACGAGGTGCGCCTGGACGAGATCTGGCAGGTTCTCGTCCCCGCGCTGCCCGGCGCGGGCAGCATCGGCGACCTGATGGACGTCGAGCTCGCCGTCGAGCGGGACCTGTGCCGCGCCGACCTGGCCGTGGTGGAGCTCGCCGAGCTCGCCATGACCAAGCTCGGCCTGCCGGTCTACCTGCTCTCCGACACATACTTCTCGGCCGCCCAGCTCGAGCGGCTGCTCAGCCGCCCGGAGCTCGCCGGGGTGCCGTTCACCCAGATCTTCACCTCCTCCGACTCGGGGATCAGTAAGAGCGACGGGCTGTTCCGGCACATGCTGGCGGCCTCGAACCTGCAGCCCTCGCGGGTCGTCCACCTCGGCGACCACCCGGTCGCGGACGTGGAGAGCGCCCGCGAGCACGGGCTGGTCGCCATCCACTACCCGAAGTACTCGGGTTCGCTGAAGGCGACGATCGAGCTGGAGGGCCTGCTCACCGGCCCCGGGGACGACACCCCCCTCGACGCCGCCAACGGCGACTACGGCATGACCGCGCTGCGGGCCCGCTCGCTGCACCGGGCGGACGCCGCCGCCGTCCCGCCGGGGCTGCGGCGCTACTGGGAATCCGGGGCGACGGTGTTCGGTCCGGTCTTCACCGGGTTCGCCGACTGGGCGGTGGAACGCACCGGAGACCACGGCGCCGACCACATCTACTGCCTGATGCGGGAGGGTGACTTCCTCTCCCGGCTGATCGCCGACCCGGGCGCCGACGCCGGGGTGACCACCTCGACGCTGTGGGCGTCCCGGCAGGTCTGCGCGCTGGCCAACGTGTTCGAGGGCAGCCCCGAGGAGCTGCGCGGGTTCCTCGTCCGCCGGCACGCGCCCAGCGTCGGCCAGCTGCTGCGCCAGCTCGGGGTGGCCATCGACAACGTCGCCGGCATCTCCTCGCTCACCGACCGCCGGCTCGACGTCCCCGGCCTGCTCGACGACACCCTTGAGGCGCTGTGCTCCGACGAGCGCATCCGCAGCGAGATCGTGCTGACCGCCGGCCGGCTGCGTGACCGCTACGTCCAGTACCTCGACACCCAGCTGCCAGACTCGGGCCGCATCGTGCTGGTCGACCTGGGCTGGGGCGGCACCATCCAGGCACTGCTCGCCCGGCTGCTCGCCTCCACCGGGCGCGAGTTCGACGTCGTCGGCCTGTACATGGCGACGAACGCCGCCGCCGGCACGCACCGCCTCGCCGGCCTGCAGATCGAGGGTTACGCGGCCTCCGGCGGGCAGCCCGAGCTGATGGCCAACCAGCTCATGCGCAGCCCCGAGGTGCTCGAACAGCTCTGTATGCCCGACATCGGCTCGCTGGTCTCCTTCGACGACGACGGCCGGCCCGTCCTGAGCATCGACCGGACGTCGCGGACCCAGGTCGCCCAGCGGACCGCCGTCCAGGACGGCATCCTCGCCTTCCAGCGGGAATGGCTGCGCTACCGGCGCTCGGAGACGGCGATGCCGTCGCTGTCCGAGCCCGGGGCCCGGCACGCGTCGCTGCGGACGCTGACCCGGTTCGTCTCCCGTCCCACCGCGGCCGAGGCGTCGGCGTTCGGGGCCTGGGCGCACGACGACAACTTCGGCTCCGACTCCACCGAGGGCCTGCTCCCGCCCGAGCTGGTCCGCCGGATGCCCTACCTGACCCCCGCGGACGTCGAGAAGATCACGATGCGGGAGCTGTACTGGCCCGCGGGCGTGGCCGGGGTCGCGAACCGGTCGCTCGCGGTGATCAGCGGCCTGGCGGCCGCGGCCGGGGTGCCCGCCGAGGAGGTCTCCCCGGAGGCCGCGGCCGGCCCCGTCGAGGTGTACGTCGACACCGGCACCGACTTCGTCCACGGGCAGAAGGAGACCGCGGTCACCCGTTCCGGCCGGGACGGGATGTCGATCGTGCGCCTGCGCATCGACGGGGTCGGCGTCCGGCGGGTGCGCATCGACCCGGCCGGCCGTCGCGGCCTGCTCCGTCTCGACTGGCTGACGATCTCGTTCCACCTGCACAACGCCGTCGAGCCGTACAAGGTGACCGTCACGTCGCTGGACGACCTCGCCGGCCAGCAGATCGCGCTGGTCGGGGTCCGCCTGCTGCAGGCCAACCTGCTGGAGATCGTCGGCGACGATCCCCAGATCATCTACACGATCGATTTCACCTCCCAGCCCACGCTGGGCGGAACGTACGCGATCGAGGTCGAGATGGCTTTCGGCTGGTTGGGGATCCGGGCCGACCCGCTTCAGGTGCGCACGGCCGGTGTCGCCCGCACCGGCCTGCCTGTCCGCGCCGCCCGCAAGATCCGTCGCGAGCTGGGCGGCCTGCGATGACGTCCGAGCCCGGCGGCCCGGAGGACACCGACGGGACCGGCCGGGACCGTGCGGACAGCCGGGACCGTGCGGCCCTGGGGCGGGATGCCGGGAGGCAGCCGGCCCAGGGCCAGGACGACCCCGCCGGCCAGCCGGGCGGGGTCGACGCGGCCGGCCGCTGGTTCCGCCCGTCGACAGACCAGACGGTGGCCTGGCCGGGCCGCTCGTCCGAACGCGGTGCCTCCGGCCCGGGGCAGTCCCCGCCGCGGAGCGCGGTGCCGCCCGCGAGTGCCGCGCCGCCGCCGACCGTGGTGCCGCCGCCGACCGTGGTGCCGCCGGCGGCGCTGCCGCGGACCCCGGCCGAGCAGCGTCCGTCCGTGCGGCCCTCGGCGACGCCGCCACCGACCGCGCTGCCCCCGTCCTCGCTCTTCACGCCGCGCTCGGTGCCGCCCCCCGAGGCGGCCCCGGCCTCGGCGCCCGGCGAGCGGCCGTCCGGACCTGTGTCGTCGCGGCCGTCCGGACCATCGGGCACCGCTGGACCACCGGTAGCCGCCGGACCGCCGGTCACCCCCGGGCCGCCGGCAACCGCCGCGGAACGACCTGGGCCGCCGGGGAGCCCGACCGCTCCCGTCTCGTCCGGCTACGTCGTCTCTCCGGGGAGCTCCGCGACGTTCGACGTGCTCGCGGGTGGGTCAGATCCACTGGCTGGAGGAAGGCGTGGCAGTGCCGGGACCGCGCCACGTCGTTCCGCCGCGAGCGGCGGCGGTGTGCCGGGGCCGGGTTCAGGTGGCGCCTCGCCGGGCGGCCCCGAACTCCGGGCACCGGGCGGCGGCACCCGCGGTGAGGCCGCGTCGAGTGACGTGACGCCGGAAGACGCAGCCCCGGAAGACGCAGCCCCGAGTGGCACCGCCCCAGGCGGCACCGCCCCGGGTGGCGAGGCGCCAGCCGGCAGCGAGTCGGGTGATGCCGGGGCAGGCGGGGCAGGCGGGCGCGCACCCGCCGCCGCGGGGACGGATGTCGAGGTGCGCGACAGCTTCGCCGAGCTCGCGGCTGTCACCTACGACGGCGGCGACCACGCCCCCGAGATCACTGAGATCACCGAGAAGACACTCGCCCCCCTGCTGCTGCACTCACTGTCGGACCTGCGCGAGATGTGGGTTCCGCTGCTGGAGGCATCCGGCGCGCGCAGCATCGCCGAGATCGGCTCGGAGAGCGGCGTGACGACGTCCCTGCTCGTCGACCTGCTGCGGCGGGGCGGCGGCGGGCGGCTGCTGGTCATCGACCCCGAACCGGGCGTCGCGCCGTCCTCCGGCGGTGGTCTCGACGTCGAGGTCATCCGTGGCTACAGCCCCGAGGCGCTCGACGGCCACGCCCCGACCGACGCCTATCTGATCGACGGAGACCACAACTACGCCACGGTCCGCGGCGAGCTCGGGATGATCGAGACCGCCGTGCGTGACTTCGGCCGCTCCTACTTCCCGCTGGTGATCCTGCACGACGTCGGATGGCCCGCCGGCCGCCGGGACCAGTACTACGCCCCCGACCGCATCCCGGAGTCGGTGCGCCAGCCCAACTCGTGGGACGTCGGCGTGGAGATCGACAGGACGGACGCCGTCCCCGGCCGGGGCTTCCGCGGCATGGGCGCGTTCTCCTGGGCCCTGGCCGAGGGCGGCCCCCGCAACGGTGTGCGCACCGCCGTCGAGGACTTCGTCGCCGAGCATCCCGACCTGCGCTTCTTCACCATCGCGCCGATCTTCGGCCTCGGTGTGATCCTCGACCGCCGTGCCCCCTGGGCCCGCCGCGCCGCCGACCTGCTCGCCCCCTGGGTCGCCAACACCCTGCTGGCCCGGATGGAGCGCAACCGCGTCGACCTGTACCTGCGTGTCCTCGCGCTGCAGGACGACGCGGTCGGCGCTGCCCGCGCCCGGCAGCGGGAATGGGCCCGGATCGACGCCGAGCGCAGCGAAGCCGCCGCCCGTGACCTGCAGCGGCTGAACCGGATCAGCGAGCTCGAGCAGGAGCTGGCCGCCGCGCGCAAGGTCCCCCGCCCGCCGTGGGCGCCAGCATCCCCGGACGAGCCGAAGCTGGTCACCGCGGCCCGGATCGCCAACGCCGCGCTGCGGTCCCGCCTCGGTGGCGGGTCCAGCGGCTCAGGAGGATCCGGCGCGCCGTCCGCCGCGAGCTCCCCCGCCAGCCGCGTCGGCGGTGCCGTCGTCGCCCGGCTCGGCTCCGGCCTGACCCGCCTCGCCGACCACGGATCCGGCAACAACCGCCCCGCGGCCGGGCGCACCGGCCCGGCCGGATCTGCCGGATCTGCCGACGCCGAGCACTAGGCTTCCGAACCGTGGCGGTTGGGTGATAGCCAGGACTCACTGAGCCGCCACGCATTGGTGGAGAGCGCTGCCTTGCCGGTGGCGGGCCGCCCGACAGCACCGGTCGGTCCGGCACTAGTGCGCTGTCTGTGAACGTCTGCCGGGTGAGGTGTGGCGATCTCGGTTTGCGGTGATGCGCAGGTATCTGCTCCTGCTCGTGGGAGGGGTCTGCGATGGCGAAGCCGGTGCATGTCCGTCGGTTGACGGACGAGGAGGGACAAGCCCTGCTGCGGATCGTGCGGCGGGGTCGGCACGACGCGGTGAGGATCCGCCGGGCGATGATGATCCTGGCGTCGGCGTCGGGGAACACCAACGAGGCGATCGCCGCCCTGGTCGCCGCTGATCCCGACACCGTCCGGGACGTCATCCACGCGTTCAACGACCGGGGGTTGGACTGCCTGGACCCGCGGTGGGCGGGCGGCCGTCCGCGGCGGATCACCGCGGAGGGCGAGGCCCGTATCGTCGAGGTCGCCCGCACAAGGCCGAGGGCGCTGGGGCTGCCGTTCACCCGCTGGAGCCTG
>NZ_MAXA01000250.1 GCF_001854695.1 Parafrankia soli | reverse complement strand
CGCAACGGGTGCCGGAGTGGCCGGAGACCCGGGCGCGTATGCGCCGAACGCCCGTGGAGCCGACCGTAAGACCCCGCCTGCGGGGCGGGTGGCCGGGCTCGGCTGCGTGGCGTTCGCCCTCGACTGTTACGGCGGGGGCAGGGAGTTACCGCCCGCGGACCTCGGCCCCCGCTTCGCCGAGCTGAGCGCCGACCCCGCGCGGGCACGGGCGATCGGCCGGGCCGGGCTCGACGTCCTGCGTTCCCACGAGGCGGCGGACCCGGCCAGGGTGGCGGCCGTCGGATTCTGCATGGGCGGCACCCTCGCCCTGGACCTCGCCAGGGACGGGGAGGACCTCAAGGCGGTCGTCGCGTTTCACGCCGATCTCGCCACGCCTCGGCCGGAGGACGCCGGGAACATCACCGGTCGGGTGCTGGTGTGCGCCGGCACCGACGACCCGTTCGTCCCGCTCGAGCAACGTCTCGCGTTCGAACGGGAGATGTGCGCCGCGGGGGTCGACTGGCGGATGATCCTGCACGGGGGAGTGGCCCACGGGTTCACGAACCCGGCCTTCGACGGCACCCGCCCCGGGATCCGGTACGACGGGCGGGCCGCCGAGCGGTCGTGGCGCGCGATGGTCGACCTGTTCGAGGAGGAGCTCGGTACCCGGATTACCCCGTGCCAGCCAGGCGTTCAGCACGGTGAGGAGGCTCGGCGCGGCCGGGCGGAGGATGGCCGCGGAGAGTAAGGGAGTGTACGTTTACTTTTCAGCGGTTTGCCGTCATGCCGGCTGCTACGGGCGTCACGATCGCTTCACGTCGCGCGCGCCGGACGGGTGGCGGGATCCTGCGCGCGGATGGYGGGGGCGACGGCATCGCGGGCRCCATGATCTTCAATGCGGGATCCTCGGTGAGAACCCGGCGAGTAGTTGTACCGACTGTGAGGAGCGACTGTCATGCGTGACGCGGTGATCGTGGAGGCCCTTCGCACGCCGACCGGCAAGCGCAATGGTTCCCTGTCAGGTGTGCATCCGACGGATCTTTCGGCGCACGTGCTGGCGAGCCTCGCCGAGCGGGCCGGCGTCGATCCGGCTCTGGTGGACGACGTGGTGTGGGGCTGTGTCGGCCAGGTGGGCGAGCAGACCTTCGACATCGCCCGCAACGCCGCGCTCGGCGCCGGCTGGCCGGAGACCGTCACCGGCGTGACCGTCGACCGCCAGTGCGGCTCGGGCCAGCAGGCGGTGCACTTCGCCGCCGCCGGGCTGATCGCGGGGCAGTACGACGTGGTCGTCGCCGGCGGCGTCGAGTCGATGTCCCGGGTGCCGATGGGCTCCTCCCTGATGGACAAGGTCCCCTTCGGCGAGCGGTACCTGGCCCGCTACAACGGCGCCTTCCCGGACCAGGGCATCGGCGCCGAGATGATCGCGGAGCGCTGGGGCCTGTCGCGGACCCAGCTCGACGAGTTCGCGCTGCTCTCCCACGAGCGGGCGGCGGCGGCGCAGGACGACGGCCGCTTCGACGAGCAGATCATCCCGGTCACCCTGGCCGACGGCACCGTGGCCAGCAAGGACGAGGGCATCCGCCGCGGCGGCACGGTCGAGGGCCTCGCCCAGCTCAGGACGGCTTTCAAGCCGGACGGCGTGATCACCGCGGCGAACTCGTCCCAGATCTCCGACGGCTCGTCGGCGCTGCTGATGACGACCAGCGAGAAGGCCGCCGAGCTGGGCCTGCGCCCGATCGCCCGGGTGCACACCGCCGTCCTCGCCGGCACCGACCCGGTGATCATGCTGACCGCGCCGATCCCCGCCACCCAGAAGGTGCTGGCGAAGTCCGGCCTGAAGCTCGACGACATCGGTGCCTTCGAGGTCAACGAGGCGTTCGCCTCCGTGCCCCTCGCCTGGCTGGCCGACATCGGCGCCGACCCGAAGGCCCTGAACCCGAACGGCGGCGCGATCGCCCTCGGCCACCCGCTCGGGGGCTCCGGCACCCGGCTCATGACCACCCTGATCTACCACATGCGCGACAACGGGATCCGCTACGGCCTGCAGACCATGTGCGAGGGTGGCGGCCAGGCGAACGCCACCATCCTCGAGCTGCTCTGACCCTGAGCTGGTCGAACCCTGAGCTGCTCTGACCCACCAACCCGTCGCGGTCGGGCCGGCACCTGTCAGCCCGACCGCGACAGCTCGGGCACCCGGTGACCGCGCCGGTCGTTCCGTTGCGCCTCTCTCCTGGCGTGCCAGCATGGTCCGGTGAGCGAACCGTCCCCGCGGCCTGCTGGCATCGAGCTCCTGGACGTTCATCGGCTCCGCCTGGTCGAAACCGCCCCGCCTCGGCTGTCACCTGAGGACCGGCTGGCCGTGAACCGCGTGTGGGACGAGGCGGTCCAGGCCAATCCCAGCCTTTTCGACGGGCCGGTGGTGGCGTGCGCCGGACTGGACTGGGACGGGCCACACCGCCTGGTCCTCGCCTGGGCGAGGACGACGTACCGGTTCCACGGCCTGCGTCGACTCCCCGGCGCCAGCTCGCGGCTGTCATCCCTCCTGTTCGTCGGCGTCGTGCAGCCGACCGACGACGAGCGCCTGCTGGTAGGGCGGATGGCGCAGTGGACGGCTTCTGCCGGTCGCTGGCAGCTGCCGGGTGGATCCGTCGAACCGCCCGATGACCACGAGCCCCTCGACGTGGCCGCGCTGCGCCGACATGCCGCTCGGGAACTGGTCGAGGAGACCGGCATCGACGTACCCCTCGAGGACCTGACGCTGTGGCTGGTCATTCGAGGGGAGGACGGTGACGTCGGCGCCCTCGTATCCGCGGAGACGGCACTGGGTAGCGATCCGGAGCTGGACCAGATGGCCTTTGTTCGTTCTCCGGCCGATCTGGTGGCTCTCGATGGCCCCCAGGCGGACTATCTGGCGCCGATCGTCCGTAGGTACGCAGGGGCAGCGCCCCGGCGCGACGCCCCGCCGGTCAGTCGCTCCTGGCCGTGAGGGGTCGGGGGCGCAGCGCGTCGGGGATGTCGGGTTCGGCGTCGAGGACGCGCTGGAGCAGGCTGAACAGCTGCTCGTGCTCGGCGGGGGAGAGAACACCGAACGACACTGGCGGGACTGCCATGAGCTCCTGGGCCCGCGCCACCACGAGTCGGCCCTCGTCGGTGACCGTGACCGTCTTGGCCCGCCGGTCGGTCGGGTGGGGCTTGCGCCGGGCCAGGCCGCGGCGTTCCAGGGTGTCCACCACGCTCGTCAGGTAGGACGGGTCGAAGCGGAACGCGCTGACCAGGTCGCGCATGGGCCGCGCCCCGGAGGACAGCACCAGCAGCATCTTGAGGGCGGCCGGGGTGAGTTCGACATCCTGGCAGATCTGGTGCAGTCGGTTGTGCCCCTCGCCGCCCATGACCAGGGCCTGCATGGCGCGCCAGGCCTCTCCCGCGGCCGATTCGATCACTCCTTGACGGTACCTGTTCGACAGCGCGCCGGTAAAGTTTTAGTTCTGCCAACTATATATTTGACATTACTCAACTATCGACGGATGCTGGGCCTCGACCAGGCCACCGGCGGAGCCGGTGGCCGTCCGTCGCCTCGCTCCGGGAGTACCTGTGTCCGATCAAGCACACGAAGCGGGGGCGGTGACCACCAGAGCCTCCGCACCGGTCGATGCCACTGAGATCGATGCCACCGAGATCGATCCGGCGCTGCGCCGCCTCGCGCTCACGGTCACCCTCGGCGCGATCATGGCCATCCTCGACACGACGATCGTGGCCGTTGCCATCAACACCCTCGGGCGGGACTTCAACGCCTCGCTGTCGACGATCTCCTGGGTGTCCACCGGCTACCTGCTGGCACTCGCCGTCGTCATCCCGCTGACCGGCTGGTCGGTCGAGCGGTTCGGCGCGACCCGGATGTGGAACATCTCGCTGGTGCTGTTCCTGGCCGGCAGCGCGCTGTGCGGTGCCGCCTGGTCGGCCGGCAGCCTGATCGTCTTCCGGGTGCTCCAGGGCCTCGGCGGCGGAATGATCATGCCGATCTGCATGACCCTGCTGGCCAGCGCCGCCGGCCCGCAGCGCATCGGCCGCGTCATGAACATCGTCGGTGTGCCGGCGCTGGTCGCCCCGATCCTCGGCCCGGTCATCGGCGGTCTGCTCGTCGACAACCTCGACTGGCGCTGGATCTTCTTCGTCAACCTGCCGATCGGCGCGGTCGCGCTGGTCGCGTCGTGGCGGGTGCTGCCGCGCGACGACCGCGGGCAGTCACATCACCGGCTCGACGTCCCCGGTCTGCTGCTGATCTCACCCGGCCTCGCGGCCCTCGTCTACGGCCTGTCCGAAGCCGGCTCGGGCGACGGCTTCGGCTCGCTGAAGGTCCAGATCAGCGTCGCCGCCGGCGTGGTCGCGCTGGCCGGCTTCGTCGTGCACGCCCTGCGCCGCGAGGGCGCGCTGCTCGACCTCCGCCTGTTCGGCGACCGCGTCTTCACCGTCGCCGGGGTGACCACATTCATGGTCGGCGCCGGCCTGTTCGGCGGGATGTTCCTGCTGCCGCTGTACTTCCAGATCGCCCGAGGGCAGAGCGCGCTGGCCGCCGGCCTGTCGCTCGTCCCGCAGGGGGTCGGYGCGATGATCGGCATGCCGATCGCCGGGCGGATCGCCGACCGCCGCGGATCCGGCTACGTCGTACCGGTCGGGATGGCCGTCTGCCTGCTCGGCACGATCGCGTTCACCCAGGTGGACGCGCACACCAACACCGTCGTGCTCGGGGCGCTGCTGTTCGTGCGCGGCCTGGGCTTCGGTGCCTCGATGATGCCGGCGATGAGCGCCGCCTACGTGACGCTGCGGCCCACCGCCGTGCCGCGGGCCACCACGACGCTCAACATCCTGCAACGGGTGGGCGGCTCGATCGCCACCGCCCTGCTCGCGGTGCAGCTCCAGCATGCGATCACCAGCCGGATCCCCGGCTCGGACGGCGGGGTGCTGAACGCCGCCGAGGGCACCGACCTGCCCGCGACGGTCGCGGACAAGATCGGCCATGCCTTCGGCGTCACGTTCTGGTGGGTTGTCGGCCTGACGGTGCTCGGCCTCATCTCCAGCATCTTCCTGCCCCGCCACGCCCCGAAGCCCACCAGCGCCCCCGCCCCCGCAGCCCCCGCCGCTACTGACGCCGCCGAGCGACCGGCCGGCGCTGTCGCTGCCACCGCGGTCGACGAGCGACCGCCCGCCGACGCGGTCGACGCCGTCGACGGGCCGGCCGGGGACGGGGAGGACGAGCCGGCCGGGGACGGGGAGGACGGGCCGGCCGGGGACGGGGAGGACGAGCCGGCCGCGGAGGGAGAGTACGTCCCGGTCGGCACTCCGGCACCTGATCCAGCCGTGTGACGGTGGCGGCAACTCGGCCGTGAACGCCGCGTCAGCGGCTCTCGGTGAAGACACGCCGGGTGTGGGTGAAGGCGCCCTTGCCGAAGGCGAGGACCTTCCTCATCCAGCTGAGCTGGGCGGACTCCTGGCCCACCGGCACCCGCCCGGCCTTGAACCAGCCCGTCGGTATGCTCGCCCGACTATGCCCGAAGGCCACACTGTGCACAGGTTGGCGGCCGTCCACCAGCGGATGTTCCGTGGCCGGCCGGTGACCGTGTCGAGCCCGCAGGGCCGGTTCGCCGACGGCGCGCACATGCTGGACGGGCGGGTGCTGACCGAGGCCGAGGCGCACGGCAAGCACCTGCTGCTGGGATTCGGCGACGAGCAGATCCTTCACATCCACCTGGGTATCTACGGCACCTACGTACTCGGTCCCGGCCCGGCGCCCGTGCCGACGGGAGCCGTCCGGCTGCGGCTCACGGCCGACACCGGGTACGCCGACCTGCGTGGGCCGAACGTCTGCGAGCTGCTGGCACCCGGTGAGGTGAAGGCGCTGCGCGACCGGCTGGGCCCCGATCCGCTGCGCGCGGACGCCGATCCGGCGCTGGCCTGGCGCCGGATCGAGCGCAGCCGCACCCCGATCGCCGTGCTCCTGCTGGACCAGAAGGTCGTCGCCGGGCCGGGCAACATCTACCGGGCCGAGGTGCTGTTCCGCGCCGGGATCCACCCGCTGCTACCGGGCCGGGAGCTGACCCGCGACCAGTGGGCCGAGATCTGGGCCGACCTGGTCGCGCTGATGGCCGACGGGGTGCGGACGGGCCGGATCGACACCGTGCGCCCCGCGCACACCCCGGAGGCGATGGGCCGCCCACCGCGCGTCGACGACCACGGGGGAGAGGTCTACGTGTACCGCAGAACAGGCCAACCCTGCCTGGTCTGCGCCGTCGAGGTGCGCACGGTGCAGCTGGCCGGCCGCAACCTGTTCTGGTGCCCCGGCTGCCAGCCACCCGTTCCGGGCTGAGCGCCGATCCGGGCCTCAGGGGGCGACGATCCAGCCGGGGAACCACATGCGGTCGCGCCAGGAGCTCAGCGGAATCGTCTGGGCGGCGAGGATCGGGTAGAAGTAGGCGAACATCAGCACGACGGCGGCCAGGTAGAGCCCGAACGACAACGCCCCGATCATGCGGCGGGTGTCCGACGCGTCGCGGGGGCCGAGCGCGAGGCCGGCGGACGCGGTGATCCCGAGGATCAGGAACGGCAGCGACGGCAGGGCGTAGAAGAAGAACATCGTCCGGTTGGGGAACGCCAGCCATGGCAGGAACGACGAGCCGAAGCCGACGAGTACCAGGGCGGCCCGCCAGTCGCGCCGGCTGACCCACAGCGCGAGCATCGCGACCAGCGCGGCTGTGCCGACCCACCAGACCGCCGGATTGCCCAGGGCCAGCACCTCGCGGGAGCAGCCGGCGGCGGCTCGACAACCCCGCTCGCCGAGCTTCGGGCTGTCGTAGGCGTAGACCACCGGCCTGGCGAGCACCAGCCAGCTCAGCGGCGTGGACTGCGCCACGTGCGGCGCGCTCAGGTGCTCGTGGAAGCCGAGGATGTCCTGCTGGTAGTCCCACCAGCCGTGCCAGGCGGCGAAGAACCCGTCGCCGTACCTGTGCCGGTTGTAACCGCCGTCGGTGACGAACCAGCCCGTCCAGGTGGCCAGGAACGTCACGATCGGCAGCAGGATGTAACAGCCGGACCAGGCCGGCAGGTCGCGGCGCAACGCTCCGCGCACCGGCCGCCGCGCGCCCGCGGTGCGCCGGGCACCGACATCCCAGGCCAGGGCCAGTGCGGCGAGACCGACCAGCGTGTAGAGCGCGCTCCACTTCACGCCCATCGACGCCCCGAGGCACAGCCCGGCGGCGATCCGCCAGGGCCGCAGCCCGGCGCGCGGCCCGTAGCGGACGAAGCGTTCGGTCGCCCTGGACGGCGCGCCACCGGACGGCGCGCCACCGGACGGCGCGCCCGCGGCGACGCGCGCGGCGAGCGCGGCCCGGCCGTGATCGCGGTCGAGCACCAGGCAGGCCAGCGCGAGCACGAGCCCTGTCATCAGGAAGATGTCGAGGATGCCGATCCGGCTCTGGACGAACTCCAGCCCGTCCAGGGTCAGCAGCAGGCCCGCGAAGCAGCCGAGCACGGTGGACCGGAACATCCGCCGTGCGGTGCGGGTGAGCACCAGCACCGCCAGCGTGCCGAACAGCGCCGAGGCGAACCGCCATCCGAGCTCTGGGCTGCCGTGCGCGACGCCGGCGCAGTCGGTGTAGCCGAAGATCTTCTCGGAGGCGGCCATGAACCACTTGCCCAGGGGCGGATGCACCACGAAGGCGGGGCCGGTGCAGGTCTCGCTGTTCACCTCGTAGCCCGAGGTCATCAGGCCCCAGGCGTCCTTGGTGTAGTAGACCTCGTCGAATTTCATGCCCCGCGGCTCGGTGAGCTGCCAGAACCGCAGGATGCCCGCGACGGCGGTGACCGCGAGCGCGGCCACCCAGCCGATCACCCGGTCACCGGGCATCGGCGGGCACAGCCGCATCCGCAGCGCGTCGGCCGCGGACCCGGGTGGGCGCCGCCGGTCGGAACCGGCCTGGTCGGTTCCGGAGCGGGAGAAATCAGCTGTTGTTGCTGCCGTCACATGGCCAGGCTAGGGACTGCGCCGACGAGACGGACAACTGGTGGCACTCGGGTCCGCGCCGCACGCGGGGATCGCTGGTCTCCGCGTCGAGGAGGCCTCTCCGCGTCGTGCGCGGCCCGGGATGTGCCCTCGCGGCGGAGACGTCCGGACTGGTCTAATAACAGCAGAAGGGACGTGGATGACCAGCTTGCAGATGAGGGCCGTCGCCGCGATTCTGCGGCTGACCAGAAAGCCGGGGACGGCCACCGTCGAACGGGCCCACCGGCGGATCGCGGCGCGGAAGCGGCCGTCGGCGCCGCCGGCGGCCCTGCGCCGGCGGCACTCGGTGAGTAGCCGGCAGGTCGA
This sequence comes from Parafrankia soli, assembly GCF_001854695.1. Taxonomy (GTDB): domain Bacteria; phylum Actinomycetota; class Actinomycetes; order Frankiales; family Frankiaceae; genus Parafrankia; species Parafrankia soli. Next base: position 35,986 of record NZ_MAXA01000250.1, on the reverse strand, counting down.
GGGGTTCCCCTGCCACACCGTCGCCCCGAAGGGCCGGCCCGCCGCGCGGGGGGCGGTCTACATCCACGGCGGCTCCTACATCAACGGCATGGCGCCACAGCACTGGACGCTGGTCTCCCGGCTCGCCGACGCCGGGGTGCGGGTGGACGTCCCCGACTACGGCCTCGCGCCGGGGCACACCTACCGCGAGGCGTATCCGTTCCTCACCACGGTCTACCGGCGGCTGCTCGACGAGATGGACCCGGCCACGGTCACCATCGCCGGGGACTCCGCCGGCGCCGGGTTGGCGCTGGGCTTCGCGCAGACCCTGGAAGACCACGGGCTGCCGCAGCCACGTGGCCTGGTACTCATCTCCCCGTGGCTGGACCTCACCCTGGGCGACCCGGCGGTCGCGGCGGCGGAGGCCCGCGACCCCTGGCTGACCCGCATCGGCCTGGTGGAGGCCGGTAGCGCCTGGGCCGACGGCGACGACCCGGCCGCACCGCGGCTCAGCCCGATGAACGGGCGGCTCACCGGCATCGCCCCGACGCAGGTGTACGTCGGCACCCGCGACCTGCTCTACCCCGACGTCCTGCGTTTCCAGAAGCGGGCCGCCGCTGAGGGCCTCCAGGTGGAGCTCACGGTCCGCGACGGTGCCGTGCACGTCTACCCGCTCATCCCGGTACCGGAGGGCCGCGCGGCGTCCCGCGTGATCGTGCGGGACGTCGCCAGCTGACCGTGGCGGCACCGCCGACCCCGCGGCCGGACCGGGATGGGACGATTTCCGCCATGCCCTCGAGAGCCGTGCCGCCGAGCCGGCGGGTGCTGCTGGCCTTCGCGGCGACCGCGGTCGGCGGGGGCCTCGCCGGATGCTCGGACGGCTCCGGTGCGCCCGCCCCGCCCGCGTCGTCCCCGTCAGCGGCACCGGCTTCGGCGGCGACCACTCCGGTGGCGGGTGCGGGCACGCCGGCCGCTTCGGCGGTCGCGGCCGGCCCCGTGGAGGTCTCACGGGTGACCTTCGCGAGCGCGGCCAGGGGCCGGCAGGTCGGCATGGTGGTGATCGCGCCGGGCGGGTCCCGGGACGGGCTGCCGGCCTGCCTCGTTCTGCACGGCCGGGGGGACGACGCCGAGCGGTCGGTCAGCCTGCTGAACCTCGACCGGTATCTCACCGCGGCCCTGGCGGTGGGCGTGGCGCCGTTCGCCCTCGTCGCCGTCGACGGCGGCGAGACCTACTGGCATCGCCGCGCCTCGGGTGACGACCCCGAAAAAATGATCATTGACGAGGTGCTGCCCCGGTTCGCCGGGCTGGGCCTGCGGGCTACCCGGCTGGCGGCGACGGGATGGTCGATGGGAGGGTACGGTGCGCTGCTACTGGCCCGTCGCCATCCCGGACTGGTCGTGGCGGTCGCGGCGAGCAGCCCGGCGATGTGGCCGTCCTACGGGGCGAGCGCCCCCGGCGCCTTCGACTCCAGGGCCGACTTCGCGGCCCACCCGGTCCTCGGGACGCCACCCGTGCCGGGCGTGTCGTACCGAATCGACTGCGGCGCCGCCGACCCGTTCTTCRCCGTGTCCCGCCAGGCCGCCCGCGACCTGGCGGCGAGCGAACAGAACTTCGGCCCGGGCGGTCACACCCCCGAATACTGGCGTTCCGTCGTGCCGGCGCAGCTCGCCTTCCTCAGCGGCGCGCTGAGCCGCGCGGCCTGACGGACGCGCGGCCGGCGGCCGGCCTCGCCCCGCGATCGGGCGGGACGAGACCGGTGACGTGATCGATCAGGGAGCGTCGGCGTAGCGCAGGTAGGGCTTGGTCTCCTCGACGTTCTGGAACCGCTTCTTGGCGTCCTCGGTCGAGACCGAGATCGCGACGATCACGCGGTCGCCGGGCTTCCAGTCGGCCGGGGTCGCGATGGGGTTCGCGTCCGTGGCCTGGAGCGCGTCGATGACGCGGATGATCTCGTCGAAGTTGCGGCCCACCGACTTCGGGTAGGTGAGGGAGAGCCGCACCTTGTTGGCGGGGTCGATGATGAACACCGAACGCACGGTGGAGGTGTCGCCCTCACCCGGGTGGATCATGTCGTACAGCTCGGCGATGCGGTGGTCGGGGTCGGCCACGATCGGGAAGTTGAGCGCGCTGCCGGCGACCTCGGCGATGTCCGGCGCCCAGGCGTTGTGCTGGTCGACCGGGTCGACGGACAGCGCGAGAGCCTTGGTGTTCCGCTTCTGGAACTCGCTCTGCAGCGCGGCGGTGCGGCCCAGCTCGGTGGTGCACACGGGGGTGAAGTCGGCCGGGTGGCTGAAGAAGACCGCCCACGAGTCCTTCTTCCACTCGTGGAAGGTGATCTCGCCGTCGGTGGTCGTGGCGGTGAAGTCGGGAGCGGTGTCGCCCAGGCGGAGACCCACGGGCCGTCCTTTCGTCGTAGCGTCGGGTGGTTGTTCAGGCCAGGCCAAGGCTACGGTCGATCGGCCGCGACCGTATGTGCGAGACCTCATGTGGCCGCCGGACGAGCCTTTTTCTTCCCGTGCCGGGGGAGCGTCGGTGGCTACTGAGCCGAGGTGACGCTCAGTGGCATCGGGACTTCGGCTGCGACCGGTGCCGGGCCCTGCGGCGCGGCCGGCGCGTCCGTGTCGAGCGCCCTGATCTCCGACTTGAAGATCCGCAGGGACCGGCCGAGGGACCGGGCGGCGTCGGGAAGCCTCTTGGAACCGAAGAGGACCAGGACGACCACTGCGATGATGAGCAGCTCGGGAGTACCGATGTCAGCCATGGAACCATCCTCTTCGGGACGAGTACGTGTCCGCCTTGCCGGGCCAGATCGGATGCTACGTGCTCCGGACCCGGGTCTGCTCTCAGCGCGCGGCCACCGCGGCGCGGCCGGCCGACGGCGCCAGCGCCCGCCGGAGAAAGGAGATCTGGTGGGCGAGCGCCGGCTCGTGCCACGGCTTGCCCGCGTGGAGATCGAAGTGGTCGCACGGGTAGTGCCGGACCTCGGCCCGGCCACGGAACGCGGCCTTGGCCGTCGCGTGCGGCGGCGCGGCGCGGTCGAAGTCGGCTATCTGTACGAACCACCGGGTCCGCAGCACCCGGACCGCCGACCGGCCCGGCCGGAACGAACCGATCTCACTGCCCAGGGTGGCCGCGACCTCGTTGCGCCAGGTCGGCCCGGCGATCGCGAGGTAGTCGTCGTAGTAGCCCACCGGGGTGAGCGCCGCCGTCCGGCCGGGTGGCCCGACCACCGGGATCATCGGGGCCGGGCGGCCGGCCAGCGCCGTGAGCCGGGTGGCCAGGCCCGCGGCGAACGGCTGCAGCCCGGAATCCTTGGTGCCGGCCAGCCCGTGGGCCATCACCACGGCCGGCCGGCCGGCATCGGTGGCCAGGCTGTCGTCGGCGGCCCGGAAATGCCAGGCCGCGCAGTCGGCGTCCCCGGAGCGGAAGATGCGGTCCTCAAAGGTCATCTGCGGTTCCGATCATTCGCGGGTCTCTTCGCGGGTCTCTTCGGTGGAGGTGGTGCCGTAGATCGTGCGCAGCCAGATCGCCGCCAGGGTCTCGGCACGCTGATCGACGCTGAGCGGACCGCCGGTGCTCAGCTGTTCGAGGCTGCGGTCGTTGAGTTCGAGCAGGACCGTGACGAGTGCCCGGCTGTCGGGGYCGGCGGCGGCGATCCCGGCCGCGCGTTCCGCGTCGATCATCTCCGCGAGCGGGCCGACGAACGACTCTCGGTATTCGTTCCACAGCCTGCGTACGGCCTCGCTGCGCTGGCGGGCGACCAGCATTCCCTGGAACAGGTGCCGGTGGTTCTCCCAGGTGGTGAGCACCGCCCGGATCGTCTTCCCGATCCGCTCCTCAGGGGATCCGCCTCCGGTGATGAGGACGCGCGTGGCCTCCAGAACCTCCTGGTAGACGTCCGAGCCGAGCGCCGCCGCACACGCCGCCTTGTCCTCGAAGTAGAAGTAGAACGCCGACCGGCTGACGCCGGCCTCGGCGGTGATCGCGGCGATGTTGATCTCGTCGAGATCGCGCTCTTTGAGTAGCTCGTCCAGGGCCCGCATCATCGCGGCGCGCCGCTGGTCACCGCGTTGGGGCGCACGCCGGTCGAGCGGACGGCCGGCGCCGGCGCGCTCGATGCCTGTCCGACCGGGACGGTGCCCTGGCCGCGGAGGTCGCCAAGGTCCTGGGTGAACCGCACGAGAGCGCAGCGGTCGACGTGACCGACGAAACGTCGGTGGCGGCCCTGTTCGGCGGGGTCCACGACCGGCTGGGTCGGCTGGACGCCGTCGTCAACAGCGCCGGCATCGGCGGGCTCGGCAGGATCGTCGACCTGCCGTTGGCGGAGTTCCGCGAGGACTACCTGGCCAACACCCCGCTGGGCCGTGCGGGCACGCCCGAAGAGATCGCACAGGCGGTGCTCTTCTCGCCGGTAGGACCGCGCTGGTCACCGGGGGTGGGTCGGGCGGGGCCACATCGTCAACGTGGCCTCGATGGCGGGCCTGGTCGCAGCCGGCCTCCTGACCAGCTACGTCATGACCAAGCATGCCGTGGTCGGCCTGTCGGGGACATGGTCAGCCGCGATCTGTTCCTCACCGGGCAACGTGAGCGGGCCGCCCACCGGAGCGGCCGATCGGAGCCGGTGGCACCGTTGCCGTCCGCCTGGGGTCTTCTACAGCCAGCCGTTCCGCCGTAGCAGGAACCAGACGCCGCCGGCGAGGACGATGATGACGAGGCAGCTCGCGATGAAGCCGCCGTGGCCCCCGAAGCCCGGGTACGGGACGTTCTGGCCGTAGAAACCGGTGACCGCGGTCGGGACGGCGATGATCGCGGCCCAGGCGGCCAGTTTCTTGGTGATCTCGTTGAGTTGGGCGCTCTGCTCGTTGAGCTGCGTCTCGACAATGCTGTTGATGCGGTCGCGGCCGGCGTCGATGGTTTCGGCTGCCCGCAGGGAATGGTCGGCCACGTCGTGGAAGTACGGGGCCAGGGTCTCGTCCACCAGCTGGCTGTMGCTGCGCACCAGCCGGGCGACGACGTCCTGCATCGGGGCGACGACGCGGCGCAGGCGGGCCAGCCGCACGCTCAGTTCGTAGCCCCGGCGGCGGACGTCGCTGCCGGGGCGCGGCTGGAACAGGCAGTCCTGCAGATCCTCTCCCAGTTGGTGATCAGCGCGTCGACGTCGAACTCGTCCTTGCGGACGGTGATGAGAGCGCGCGGGGTGATGAAGACGCTGATCTCGCCGGTGGTCAGCACGCTCTCCTCGCTGACCGCCACGGCATACATGTTGGCGAACAGATGGGACCGGTAGCGGTCGACCTTCGGCCGTTGGTGGGGATGGATCGAGTCCTCGGGAAAGCCCTCGTCCGCCACCGACCCGGCGCGGTAGAGCCGGGTCCGGGTGGGGCACTGCGGCGGGACGGCCTGGGTGACGCTGGGTGCGGCGGTGCCAGGGGTCTGCGGATCGCCGGCGGCCGGCTGCGGCTGCGGCAGGGGCGATTCCGTCACAGCGCGAGCATGCCAGCCGCGTCGGCCCGCCATCCGCCGCGCTGATCGGGGGCGTCCGTGGTTGTTAGATCGGCGTCGCTGGGAAAGGGTGTGGTTATGCCGAAGCAGGTCTCCGCGCAGCACCCGACGCCGCGCCGGTCACCGGCCCGCAGTGTCGCCGATTCGGGCGCGCTCGCGCGTGCCTTCCGGCGTCATGCCRCCGGCGTGACGATCGTGACGATGGCGGGACCACGCGGTCCGGTGGGGTTCACGGCGACGTCTGTCGCCTCACTGTCCGAGCGTCCACCGCTGGTGTCGCTGGCGTTGTCCGTGCGATCGTCCATCGCGCCCGTGCTCGAGGCCAGCGAGACGCTCATGGTCCACATGCTGTCGGAGGGGCAGCATGAGCTGGCGGCCCGGTTCGCGCAGCCGGGCGCCGACCGGTTCGGCCCGCCGACGCGGTGGCGGGCGCTCCCCGGCGGCGAGCCGCTGCTGCTCGACGCCGCGGTCTGGCTGCTGTGCCGCATCCAGCGCCGCACCGTCGAGGGCGACCATCATCTCGTCGTCGCCGAGGTGCTCGACAGCCAGACCGGCCGGGCCGAGGCCCCGTTGGTCTACCACGACGGCGCCTACGGCACCGTCCAGACGACGTCGGCGGGCGCGGCGGCAGCGGGGACGGCGCCCGCGAGTACGGCGCCCGCGAGTTCGGCGCGAGCGCGTGCGACTCCGGTGCCCTCGGTGCCGGTGCTGTCGGCGGGTGGCGCGGGCCCTCGACCGGGTGCCGGAGAGCCGGATGGGACGATCGGCGACGGCGATCTGAGTATCCGCGGCGCGCGCTGAGGAGCGTGCGCTCCGCGCGGCTGACCGATCGACCGCCTCCCAGGCGGCCTCCGCGTCGAGGCGCGCCGTCGACCAGCTCGTGCCGTGGTGCCGAGCGGAACCAAGGAGACACCGTCATGCGGACCCGCCCGCTGGGCAGTGCCGGACCAGCCGTCTCGATCGTCGGGCTGGGCTGCAACAACTTCGGGGCCCGGCTCGGTGCCGCCGAGAGCGCGGCCGTCGTCCACGCGGCCCTCGATCTCGGGATCACCCATTTCGACACGGCCGAGATGTACGGCGACGGCGCGTCGGAGGAGTTCCTCGGCGCCGCGCTCGGCTCCCGCCGCGACGCAGCGGTCATCGCGACCAAGGTGCTCCCCCGCCCGCGGGACGAGCAGTACACGCCAGGCGCGCTGCGGCGGCGGATCCTGTCGGGGTGCGAGGACAGCCTGCGCCGCCTCGGTACCGACCGCATCGACGTCTACTACCAGCACTTTCCCGACGCCGAGGCGCCGCTGAGCGAGGCGATGGAGACCTTCGAGGAGCTGGTGCGCTCGGGCAAGGTACTCAGCATCGCCTGCTCGAACGTCAGCGCCGAGCAGATCGAGGCGCGGGCGGCGTTCGCCACCGAGCGGGACGTCGCTCCGTTCGTCGCCGCCCAGATCGAGTGGAGCCTGCTCCGGCGGGCCGTCGAGGCGGAGATCGTCCCGGCGGCGCTCAAGGCGGACATGGGGATCGTGCCCTACTTCCCGCTCGCCTCCGGGATGCTCAGTGGGAAGTACCGGGCCGGTGAGCCGTTCCCGGCCGGTAGCCGGCTGGCCTCCAGCTCCTACTTCGCCGCGATGGCGACCGAGGAGAACTTCGCCTACCTCGACGCCCTCATCGCGTTCGCCACCGACCGCGGCCACTCCGTGCTGGAGCTGGCGATCGCCTGGCTCGCCGCCCAGGACGGCGTGGCGTCGGTGATCGCCGGTGCGACCAGCCCCGAGCAGGTGTCGGCGAACGCCGCCGCCGCCGGGTGGTCGCTGACGGAGGACGACCTGGCCGCGCTGCCCCAGCCCGCCGCGGGCTGAACAAGCCGGTGCCCGCCTGACCGGCGCGTGCTCGACCGGCGTGCCCGTTGCCGGTCTGAGTGCGCGCCGGTCCGCTCCACTCGATATGTCACCTACCGTGCACAGGTGGGAGGATCGGTCGCCCGGTGGCCAGGATGCCGGTTCGCGAACGAGTGGAGGGCCCTCGGATGAACGTGGGAGACCGGGTCGGTGACCTGTCCGGTGTCGACGAGACCGGCGCCGAACTGCGGCTGTCGGACCTGCTGGCGAAGGGGCCGCTGGTCGTGTTCTTCTACCCGGCGGCGATGACCCCGGGTTGTACCAGGGAGAGCTGCCACTTCCGCGACCTGGCGAGCGAGTTCGCGGCGATCGGCGCCGGCATCGTCGGCGTCAGCGCGGATGACACCGCCAAGCAGGCCGAGTTCAGCGCCAAGCACTCCCTCGGCTTCCCGCTCCTCGCCGACACCAGCCGGACGATCGCGGACGCGTTCGGGGTCCGCCGCAGGTTCGGCCCCAACAAGCGGGCCACGTTCATCCTCGACCGGGACGGAACGGTCGTCGCCCGGATCGACTCGGAGTTCGCGATGAACCGGCACGCGGACAAGGCGCTCGACGCGCTGCGCGCACTCGGCTGAGGCCTGACTTCAGGTGAGGCCTGACTTCAGGGCCGGGTCGTGAGGCCTGAGGCCACGCGGCGCCGCCGGGCCGTGCTCGACGTCGTCTGAGACCCCGCGCCCCTGTCGTCACCGGGGCCGCGGCCGTCCCGTGCCGCGTCCCAGACGGAGCTACCACAACGGTGAGCTGGGCGAGCTCGTCCGCGGTGAGCGGCGGGTGCTGGAACGGCGTCGCGGCGTGCCGACGAGGGTCGTGCTCGACGCCGAGGACGACCGCGGGCGGTCGCTGCTCCGCCCCTGAGGGGCGGTGGCGCCAGGCCCGGTCAGGTCAACGAGTACGCAATGGATCGGCTATCGGTGGCGTGGCGTGGCGCGTGGCCACCCGACGGTGCGCCACGGGGCGCCGTCGGTGTGGCCCGCCCCGGGTCCCGGGGCGGGCTGCGGCGGAGGTTCTCATGACAGAGCATCAACCCAGGTCAGCGGGTATCTGTTGAATCGCGACCGCTGTTTCGGTCATATTGTTCGCGTCCATCGGAGCATAGTGTCCATGCGCGCCGGAGTGATCATTCGCGAGGTGGTATAGGCGCGCCGATTCATAGTTGTGAGCGGGTCGTTACCCATGTTGGACGTCCGGGATACGGTGGCTGCAAGAATCGGCTCGATCCCCGGGAGGCTTGCATGGCGACAACTCGTTCACTGTCGTGGTTGTCCGCCGTGCTGTTATGCGCCGCCGCTCTGACCGGCTGTCAGGGCGGCGCGGCGCAGAGCGCGACGTCCTGTACCACCGAGGGTGTCACCGCGGACGAGGTCAAGCTGGGGCTGTTGTTTCCGGACACCGGGCTCGGCGCGGTGACGTTCAGTGCCGCCCGGGCCGGAATCGACGCCCGACTCGGAGCGGTGAACGCGGCCGGCGGTGTGCACGGCCGCCAGATCGTCTATGACTGGCKAGACGACACGGCCAAGGTGTCGGTGAATCTCACGATGGCCCGCACACTGATCGAGCGGGAAAACATCTTCGGCATGCTCGAGACGAGCACGGTGGCCTCGGGCAGCGCCGCCTATCTCGCGGAGCGCGGGATTCCGGTGCTCGGGATCGCCGTGGAGGACGCGTGGGCGAAGTACCGGAACATGTTCTCCTTCAACTACAGTTTCACGGCGAAGGGCTCGGTCGACACGTTCGGCAAGTTCGTCCATGAGCGCGGCGGGACCAAGGCGATGATCCTGTACAACCCGCTCGACGCGACGGTGTCGACGCACATCGCCGAACAGTTCACCTCCAGTTTCCGGTCGGTGGGGATCGCGACGACCTCGGTCAGCACCGACAACAACCCCGTCACGGCCCAGGCGGACCAGCTCGCGCGGCAGATGGCCGAGGAGGGCATCGACACGCTGGCCGGCACGCTGAGCACGGAGGGCCTGGCCCAGGTCGTCGCGGCCGCGCGGCGCCAGGGCGTCCCGCTCAAGGTCATCCTCAGTAGCAGCCCCGCGCCGAACGCCGAGCTGTTGGAGACCTACGGCTCGCAGCTGGCGGGTCTGACGACGTTCGCCGCCTACATACCGCTGGAGACGAAGTCGCCCGCGCTCGACTCCTACCGCGCCGCGATGGCCACCCACGCCCCGCAGCTGCAGGACACCGACCAGACGCTGGCACTGGTCGGCTACATCATCGCCGACATGTTCATCCGGGGCCTGGAGGAGGCGGGGGACTGCCCGACCCGGCAGGGCTACATCGACGGCCTCCGGGCGGTGAAGGGCTACAACGCCGGTGGCCTCATCGGCGACATCGACCTCGAACGTGACTTCGGCAAGCCCGCCGAGTGCTACTCGTTCGTCGAGGTGAACCCCGAAGGCTCCGCCATCGAGATCGTCAGCCCGAACTACTGCGGACATCGGCTCGCCGACTGACGAGCCGGTGCCGCCCGCGTGCGATCCGTGTACTCCGAACGAAGGAAACCGCCCGACCATGAAACGTCATGGCCGCCGCCTGCGCTGCCTGGCCATCCTGCTTGCCGTCGGCGCTCTGGCCGCCGCCTGCTCGAACTCCTCCGACTCGAACACCGCCGCCCCCGCCTCGTCCGCCGGTGGCGGCGCGGTACCGGGTGTCACGAACGCCGAGATCCGGTTCTCCGTCCTGGGGACGCGAACCAACAACCCGCTGGGCACCTGCCTGCTGGACTGCTTCTCCCAGGGGATCAAGGCGTATTTCGACTACCGGAACAGCGAGGGTGGCGTCCACGGCCGCAAGCTCGTCGTCGCCCGGGAGCTCGATGACGCGCTCGGACAGAACCAGCAGAAGGCGATCGAGATCGTGTCGGCGAAGGACACCTTCGCGACCTTCAGCGCCCCGCAGCTCGCCAGCGGATGGCAGAACTTCGCGGACGCGGGGATCCCGTTGTATGGATGGGACATCCACCCGGCGCAGATGATCGGCCGGAAGAGCATCTTCGGTAACGCGGCCCCGCCCTGCCTGGACTGCATGGACCGCACTTTCACCTACGTCGCCGAACTGGCCGGCACCAAGCGGATCGCGGCGCTCGGGTACGGCGTGTCCGACAACTCGAAGCAGTGCGTCACCCAGATCACCGACACGATCGAGCGGTACGGTGCGGCCACCGACCAGGAGATCGTCTACAAGAATGACACCCTGGCGTTCGGCCTGAGCAACGGGGTCGGTCCGGAGGTGGCCGCGATGAAGCGCGCGGACGCGCAGCTGGTCATCACCTGTCTCGATCTGAACGGCATGAAGACCCTGGCCCAGGAACTCGAGCGGCAGGGCATGGGCGACGTCCCGATGTACCACCTGAACACCTACAACCAGAAGTTCGTCGAGGAGGCCGGCGCGCTTTTCGAGGGTGACTACGTCAGCGTCGGGTTCCGGCCGTTCGAGGCCGATCCCGCGGACACCGCCATGGCCACGTTCAAGAAGTGGATCGGCAAGGTGGGCGGCCGGCCCGACGAGATGGCGATGTACGGATGGATCAACGCGGACCTCGCCTACCAGGGCATCCTCAAGGCGGGGCCGGCGTTCACCCAGGCGTCCGTGATCGACGCCACCAACCACCTGACCGACTACACCGCGGATGGCCTGACCGTTCCGGTGGACTGGTCGCGCCAGCACGGCCAGCGTTCCAAGGCCGACCCGGTCACCAACGGCTACAAGCTCGACTGCCGGGCGCTCGTCCGCGTACGGGGCGGGAAGTTCGAGATCGTCGGTGGAACGAAGGACAAGCCGTTCGTCTGCTGGCCGCCGAAGGACACCACCTGGTCCGAGCCGAAGCCGACGAGCTTCGGCTGAGGTGACGGGTCACGGCGGCGGTCCCGGCCGCCGCCGTGACGGGCGGTGTGTGGGGTCGGGATGTCGATCAGGAACGGGTTGCTCGCGCTGCTGGCCGAGCGCCCGATGTACGGCTACCAGCTGCGAGCGGAGTTCGAGTCCAGAACCGGGTCGACCTGGCCGCTGAACATCGGGCAGGTCTACACGACGTTGCGCCGCCTCGAGCGTGACGGGCTCGTCGAGGGCGATGAGGACCCCGGCCCGCAGGCGCCTGCCGGCGGCGAGGGACGCGGCATCGTCTACCGGCTCACCGCGGCAGGCCACGCGGCCGCGCGGAACTGGTGGACGAAACCGGTCAGCCGCCGCACGGCCGGCCGGGACGAGCTCGCCATCAAGCTGGCGCTCGCCGTCACGGAGGCCCGCCGATGACGATCACACTGGACGGCGCCGTCCGGGAGTCGGCGGCCCGCCGCGTCCCTCGCGCCTCCGCCGCACCCCCACGCCCACCGCACTGCCGGCGGCGCGAAGGGCTGGCAGCGCGCGGGCCGGCGGACGCGGTTGGCACCGCGGTGGGGCCCGGCGAGACCACATAGGTGGCGGAGTCCGGCGGCTGCCGCCCCCCAGCGAACTAGCCCGAAATGACCAGCTGACAGGATGCATGGCGGGGGGATAGAGAAGGGACTTGTATGGCGTACCAGGCAGCGCCCGCCGACGTGGCCGGCCCGGCTTCACCCGAGTTCGCGCCACCGTCAGCACCGCCCAGCCTGGCTCCGCGTGAGCCGTCCGCGGTCGCGGCCCCGGCCGTCCCGGCGATCCCAGCGCAGGCCGTGGCCGGCGACACCCGCGACGCCTCCCCGGCCGGGATCCCGCCGCTGGACGGCGTCGACACCTGGGTCAGGGTGCCCGTCGCGTGGTGGAGGGCCATCGCCGGACGGGTCGTCGGGGTCGCGATCACGCTGATCGGCGCGGTGTACGCGGTGTGGCGCGCCGGGACGCTGGACGGCACCGGCGTGGCCGGCCACCTGTTCTACGCGGCCGAGATCGTCAGCTACCTCACGATCGTGTGGACGGCGGTGATGACCGGCCGGATGCGCACCGGCTACGTCCGGCGCGCCCCGGCGCCGGCCGGCACCCTCGACGTCTTCGTCACCGTCTGCGGAGAGCCGGTCGAGATGGTCGAGGCGACGCTGCGCGCGGCGCTGGCGATCGACTACCCGCACCGCACCTACGTCCTCAACGACGGGCGGATCGCCGGCCGGCCCAACTGGCGCGACATCGACGCCCTCGCCGCCCGGCTCGGGATCACCTGCTTCACCCGCACCGACGGGCCGCGTGGCAAGGCCGCGAACCTCAACCACGGCCTGGCCCGCACCGACGGCGACGCGATCATGACGCTGGACGCCGATCACATCGCGGTGCCCGATCTCGGCGAGCTCGTCCTCGGCTACCTGCGGGACCCGAAGGTCGGGTTCGTCTGCACCGAGCAGCGCTTCGACGTCGGCCGCCACGACGTGCTCAACAACGCCGAACCGATGCTGTACAAGGCGGTGCAGCCGGCGAAGGACCGCGACAGCGCCGCGTCGTCCTGCGGGAACGGCACCCTGTACCGGCGGACGGCGGTCGAGTCCGTCGGCGGCTTCAGCGAGTGGAACATCGTCGAGGACCTGCACACCTCCTACCAGCTGCACGCCGCCGGCTGGCAGAGCGTCTACCACCACGGCCCGGTGTCCGTCGGGATCGCGCCGGCCACCGCGGCGGAGTACGCCAAGCAGCRCAGCCGGTGGGCGATGGACGGCCTGCGCCTGCTGCTGTTCGACAACCCGCTGCGCAAGCCCGGCCTGACCGGCTGGCAGCGGGCGCACTACCTGCACACCGGGATCGGCTACCTGGTGGCGTGCGCGCAGATGATGTTCCTGCTGGGGCCGCCGCTGAGCGTCCTGGCCGGGGTCCAGATCGCGGCCGGGGTGTCGCTGACCGCCTACGTGCTGCACGCCCTGCCGTACCTGGTCGGCTCGCTGCTGTTCATCGTCGCCTACACCGGGCCGCGCGGAGCCCAGCGGACGGTGGCCAGCACCCTGTTCAACGCTCCGCTGTACGCGCTGTCGTTCGTGCGGGTCGTGCTCTCCGGCCGACCCGACTCCGGCGCGACCGCGAAGACCGCGCTGCCGCGGATGTCGCTCCTGCTGCTGCCCCAGGTGCTTTTCGCCGCCAGTCTGGTGGTCACCATTCTCGTCGTCGGCGTCAGCCCGGACGTGGCCGACCTGTCCGCGCTGGTGTGGGCCGGGGTGCTGCTGTCGATGGTGGCCGGGCCGCTGTCGGCGCTCTCGGAACGCCAGGACCGGGTGGAGCGGGCCCAGCTGCCGATCCGGGCCGTCATCCTCGGACTGGTGCTGAGCTTCGCCGTCGTCACCCTCCTGGAGGGCTGACCGGGCTTACCCGAGAATGCGGGCGGTGCCGAAGCCGGCGGTCAGCTGATCGCCGGCGGTGAACCGGCCGGGGGGCCGCCCCTCTCGCCGGCTCCGGCCCGTGTCAGCCGTTGGTGGCCCGGGGCTTGGGCCCGGTGGCGCGCATGTTGACCAGCCGTCCGAGCAGGTCGAACCAGAACGGGGCGCCGGCGGTGAGCGCGAAGCAGCCGATCGCGAGGCCGGCGATCTTCAGCAGCCAGCCGCCGACAGAGTCGGGGACCTCCCGCGGGTCGTCCCGCTCCTCCGAGTTGTGCACCCAGCCGATCGGGACGGCGAGTCCGGAGGCGTCCCGCACGGCCTGGACCGCCTGCTCCGCCGCCTCGCCGGCCGTAGGCTGGTCGGGCTCGGGCTGGTCGGGTGCCGCCGCGCCGCCGGAGGTCACCTCGACCTGGGCGGCCGCCACCGCGGCCTGGCGTACCGTCCCGTCCTGCCAGAACGCCCGGGCCAGCCCGATCGCGTCGAGGTTGAACGGGACGGCCAGCAGGATCGCGTAGCAGAGCAGGAAGATGGCGATACGCCGCCGGTACCAGCCGGAGAGGCGGTCCATGGCATCGTCGTACCAGCGGGCCAGCTCGGTGACGATCTTCTCGCGGTCCCCGGCGGCCTGGACGGTCGCCGCGATCAGGGCGTCCTTCGCTGGCGAGGGGGGGAGCGAGGCGAGCCCGTCCTCGATGGTCCCGACCGCGCCGGAGCCGGTGGCGGCGACGAGCGCGGCCGCCATCACCCGCCCGGCCGGGTGGTCCGCGGGCATCGCGGCGTACAGCGCCTGGGCGGTCCGCTCGTCGAGGGCGTGTCGGGCTTCGTCGTAGGCGCGCCGGTAGGCGGCCCGGGCCTCGTCGGTGACATGGTCGGGCAGGGTCTCCGGGCGGAGCTGGGACAGCATGGCCCGGGCGGGCGGGTCGACCCGGTCGAGGAGCGCCTGGGCGAAGGCGGTCGACGGCACGTACGACGGCAGCCGCAGGCTGCGTGCCCGGCGCACCGCGGCCAGGGCCCCGGAGACGGGCGGGTGGTCCGCCATGGCCGGCGGGGTGGCGTTGCGGCCGGTGGCACGGGTGGTGAGCAGCGGGCCGTCCAGCAGTTCGGCGGCGACGTCCGGCGGGTTGCCGCCGTCGGGGCCGTCCTCAGGGTCGCCGTCGGGGGCGCCGGCTGGCCGGGCGCCGAGCAGCCGCCGCAGCTCGGCCTCGAGCTGGCGTCCCCGGTAGCGGAACAGGGCGAGCACAGCCTCGTTGATCCGGGACACGGCGAGGCTGAACACGGCGAAGAGCAGCGCCAGCCCGATCAGCACATCGAAAGCGGATGAGTCCGGCATGGCCCCCGGTTCCCGACCCTCGGCCGCCCGTGCGACCGCTCGCGGGGCACAGGACGCGCACACCGGGACTCTCCCGGCAGACCGCGCATTTCTACACGGTGGCGCAGGGCCACCACCGAGCGGCGCCACCCACCGCGCCGGATGGGCACCGGCAGCCACGAAGAGTGAGGGCGGAGCCGGGCGGCCGGGGCGGAGTCGCCGTCGCCGTCGCCGCCGCAGACCCCGAGAAGAATGGCCGCACAGCAAGCGACGGATGTGACGAGTAATCGAGTTGTACGGCGCATCGTCTGACCTACCTTCCGTAAGTGTCCGCATTTTCATGGCGGATGAACGGGAGGATTGACGGCCGACAGCTGCCGCGGTGCGTGCCGATGCTGATGTCGATGCCACGTGCCAGCCGCTTTCGGGGCCGCGCACCGGCGAGCGCGCCCCGCCGAACCGCCGCCCCCGCACGGTCCGATCTCGCCGTTGCTGTGCCCGCCGGTCAGGAGGCCGGGTGCCCGCGGGTGTTGTCGACCAGCAGAAACGGACCGTCGGTCCGGAATGCTGTTACGATACGGACCGTCAGTCCGCCTCCGTAAGGGGAGGAGCGCCGTGGCTCTCGAAAGAGCAGTGGCTCCGGAAAGATCGGACACCGCCTGCGGCCGGGCGGCGATCGTGGCGGCGGCCGCCATCCTGTTCGAGCGGGGCGGGGTCGAGGCGGTCTCGATGGAGAACATCGCCGAGGCCGCCGGCGTCGGCAGGTCCACGGTGCTGAGCCGCGTCGGTGACCGCGCGGCGCTGATCCACGCGGTGCTGGCCCCCCGCGCCGCCGCGCTGCGGGAGCGGGTCGAGGAGGGGCCTGCGCCGCTCGGCCCCGGCGGCGAGCCCGTCGACGCCCTGAACGCCTACCTCGACGCCCTGCTCGAGTTCGTCTGGACCAACCGGGCCCTCATCCGCACCCTGGAGGATGACAGCCTGGAGACCTACTACACCAGCCCACTCAGCGAGTTCTGGATCGGCGAGCTGGCGCGGCGGCTGTCCGCCACCCGTCCCGGCGGTGACGCCGACGCCGACGCCGAATACCTGGCGCACGTGCTGTTCCCCGCGCTGCGGGCCAACGCCGTCGACTACCTGGTCTCGGCGCGCGGGATGCCGCTGTCGCAGGTCCGCGCCGGTCTGCACAGACTCGTCGCCGTCTGAGCCCGCGCCGCGGCCCGAGCCGCTCGGGGCCGTGCCCGGCCGCGCTGGTCGGCCTCACCAGCCGGGCGGCGCACGGCCCCGAGCCCCATCCGATGGGACGGCCCTGTTGGGACGGCCCGGCGCCGGTGGGCGCTACTTCGCCGTGACGATGTCGGCACGCAGGGGCGCGAGCGCCGCTCCGATCTGGCCGGTGGTCTCCGCCGGGACGCCGAGGCCGCTCAGCGCCGAGACCAGGTGGTCCACCACGGCGTCGAAGTTGGCGTCGGTGATCCGGAGGCCGGAGTGCACCGAGGCGATCGCTCCGCCCTGGTAGACCTCGGGCCCGCCGATCGCCGCGGAGATGAACGCCTGCTGGTGCGCCTTGAGACGCGGGATGTCCTTGCCGGCGAAGAAGGGCGCGAGCTCGGGGTCGGCCGTCACCCGGACGTAGAACTCGTCGACCGCGGCCTGCACGGCGCTCGCACCACCGATAGCGTCGTAGATACTCATCAGAGGTCTCGCTTTCGCAGGATGGGCCCAGCCGAGGTCGGTGACCACGTGCGTTTCCATGGGCCGCATTGGTACATTTCCGACACGTCCACTAAATCGCGCAGGTAACGCGTTCGAAAGAGCCGAATGTCGACGCGAGAGCGACGGACGGCACGCGGTCGGGGGCCGCCCGGCTCCTCACGGCCACGCGTATCAGCAGGCGAAGCCGCCGCGCCGCTGTCGGCCGGGCGGCGCGCCGGCCGCGGACCGTCACCCCTGGGGACGGGAGACCTGTTCCAGTGCTGCCGCGATCTCGGTGGGGATCTCGATGCCCAGGGCCGCGAGGTGCTCGTCCAGCTGGGCCGCGGAGGCGACGTCGAGCGTGATCGAGGTGACGGGTCTCGTCAGTTGCCAGGCCAGCGACAGCTGCGTGGTCGTGCACCCGAGCTCCGCCGCCGTGGCCTCCGTGGCGGCGACGGTGGCGTGCCCGTGCCCGTGCCCGTGGGAGCGGAGTGAGCTCGTGCTGATCAGGCCGAGGCCTTCCTCCGCGAGCAGCGGGAGGTGCTCGTGTTCGAGCTCCCGCGAGAGCAGGCCGTACGGGCCGCGGAACGAGATGAAACGGGCCCGGCCGAGCCGGTCGCTGACCGACAGCGCCTTCATCACCCGGTAGACGTGCAGGTTGGCGACGCCGACGTAGAGGACCTTCCCGGCGCGCACCAGGTCGTCCAGCGCGTCGATCGTCTCCTCCAGTGGGGTCGTCGGGTCGTCGGCGTCGAGTTGGAGGAGGTCGAGATAGTCCGTCCGGAGCCGGCGGAGGGTCGCCTCGCAGGCGGCCCGGATGTGACGGCGGCTGTTCCCGCCGTCGTGGGGGCCCTGCCCGCTCGGCCGCCCGACGCTCGAGGCCAGGACGACGCTCGAGCGCCTGTCCCGAACGGCACGGCCGCAGAGTTCCGCCGCGGCGCCGTCCGGGTCCGTGCCGCCCCGGCCGATGTCGCCCGCGGCGGTGGTGTCGAGGAGGCTGCCGCCGGCGTCGAGGAAGCGGTGGATGACGCCGATCGCGGCCCGCTCGTCATGGCCCGCGGGCCCGGCGCCGAGAGCCGCGACTCCCAGCGCGAGCCGCGAGACGTTCAGCCCGCTGCGGCCGAGCCGCCGGTACTCCATCGGCCAGCTCGCACGCGGGACGGCCGGTCCCTCCCCGGCGGGCCTGGCGGCCTCGGCGGCCTCGGCGGGCCTGGTGGCCTCGGTCGGGTGCGGGTCCGGCATGGTCTCCGGCCTGGCCAGGACGCCGTTGAGGAAGAGGCTCACCGCGTGGTGGAGGTGCTCCTCCTCGACCTCGGGGGTCCGGTAGATGCCGTAGGCGGCCAGCCACGCCGGCATCGCGCCGACCATGGCGAAGAACTGCTCGGCGGCGAGGTCGACGTCCCCGACGACCACGGTGCCCGCGCTCTCGTGCCTGCGTAGCAGATCAATGATCAGTTGCACCCGCGGTGACCAGGTGACGGCCTGCGAGCTCGCCGCGAACTCGGGGAAGCGCGCGGACTCGGCGATCGCCATCCGGCTCAGGCGGACGATGTCGGGGTCGACCGAGCGGGCCAGGATCGCCCGCGCGATCACGGTCAGGCTCTCGGCGAGGTCGTCGGGCAGCGGTTCGAGGACGCGCTCGTCGCGCTCCTGGCGGGTGAGCGCCCACGAGCTCACCGCGATGAACAGAGTTCGCTTGTCGGGATAGCGGGCATACAGGGTGCTCTTGGTGATTCCCGCGGCCTGCGCGACGGCCTCCATCGTGGTGCCGTCGTAGCCCGACTCCAGGAACGTGTCGACGGCGGCCCGCCGGAGCCGCTCGGTCAGCCTGGCTGCCTCCGTCGCCGTCGGGCGCCCGGCCCGTGAACGCTCGCCACCCGCCCTGGACTCCATCCGCTAAAGCTACGGATGCGTCGGATTCTGGTCAAGGTCGACGGCGGCGCCGTCCGGGCGCCCTCACGGGAGGCAGGCATGGTCCTGGTCGGCCTGTCGCCGCCGGCTGTTGACCAAAACCATACGGGCTCGTATGGTTCATTCTCACGCGGCTGGAGAAACAGCACGCGGATGGATCGTTTCGGAGTTCGCGGCGGCCCGTAGCCACGTGGCTCGTACGTGCATCGGCTCGGAGGTAGACGGATGGCGCACTTCCCGAAGCCCGCGGAGGGCAGCTGGACCGAGCACTACCCGGACCTCGGTACCGGGTTCGTCTCGTTCGAGGACTCGATCTCGCCCGAGCACTATGAGCTGGAGCGCAAGGCGATCTTCGGGCGGACCTGGCTCAACGTCGGCCGGGTCGAGCAGATCCCGCGGACCGGCAACTACTTCACGAAGGAGATCAGCGCCGCGCGCGCGTCGCTGATCCTCGTCCGCGACGCCGAAGGCGAGGTCCGCGCGTTCCACAACGTCTGCCGGCATCGCGGCAACAAGCTGGTGTGGAACGACTTCCCCCAGGAGGAGACGCACGGCACGGCACGGCAGTTCACCTGCAAGTACCACGCCTGGCGTTACGGGCTCGACGGCTCCTGCACGTTCGTCCAGCAGGAGTCGGAGTTCTTCGACCTCGACAGGTCGCAGCTCGGTCTGGTACCGGTGCGCTGTGAGCTGTGGGAGGGCTTCATCTTCGTCAACCTCGACAGCGAGGGCACGACCCCGCTGGCCGAGTACCTGGGCCGCTTCGCGAAGGGACTGCAGGGCTATCCCTTCGGCGAGATGACCGAGGTCTACAAGTACCGGGCCGAGGTCGGGAGCAACTGSAAGCTCTACATCGACGCGTTCGCGGAGTTCTACCACGCGCCCGTCCTGCACGCGAAGCAGTACGTGGGCGACGAGTCACGCAAGCTGCTGGGCTACGGCTACGAGTCACTGCACTACGACATCGACGGTCCGCACTCGATGCAGTCTGCGTGGGGCGGGATGTCGCCGCCCAAGGACCTCAACATGGTGAAGCCGATCGAGCGGGTCCTGCGCAGCGGCAACTTCGGGCCGTGGGACCGCCCCGACATCGAGGGCCTGAACCCGCTGCCGTCAGGGGTCAACCCGGCCGGCCACCCGGCGTGGGGCCTGGACTCCTACGTCTTCTTCCCGAACTTCATGATCGTGGTGTGGGCGCCGGGCTGGTACCTCACCTACCACTACTGGCCGACGGCGTACAACCAGCACATCTTCGAGGGCACGCTGTACTTCGTGCCGGCCCGGACCGCGCAGGACCGCATCCGGCAGGAGCTTGCCGCGGTCACCTTCAAGGAGTTCGCGCTGCAGGACTGCAACACGCTCGAGGCCACGCAGACCATGCTCGAGTCCCGCGCCGTCTCGCGGTTCCCGCTCAACGACCAGGAGATCGCCATCCGGCACCTCCACAAGACCGCGGGCGACTACGTCGCCGGGTACCAGGGGTAGCACCGCACGCCGGCGGCCGGGCGCTGCTCTGTTGGGCGCTGCCCCGTAGGGCGCGTCTGGCCTGGTGCCGACCCGGTCCGGCTCCGCCGGGTCCGCCGCCGCCCCCTTGACCTGAAGTCCACTTCATGTCGGAGGCTGGCGGCATGGACTTCACCGAGACCGAACGTGCGTATCTGGCCAGTCAGCGGCTCGGCCGGCTGGCGACCGTCGCCCCGGGCGGCGCGCCGCAGAACTCCCCGGTCGCCTTCCGCCTCAACGAGGCGACCGGCACGATCGACATCCACGGGTACGACCTGGGCGCCAGCCGGAAGTTCCGCAACGTCGCGGCCACCGGCGTGGTGTCCCTCGTCGTCGACGACATCGCCTCCGTCGACCCGTGGCGGGTGCGCGGCGTGGAGATCCGGGGAACGGCGGAGGCGCTGACCGATCAGGACCCGCCGCAGCGCCATCTCAGCCGCGAGGTCATACGCATCCACCCCGTCCGGATCATCAGCTGGGGTGTCGATCCGGACGGGGCGGCACTGCGGGCGCGCGGGGTCAGTCGGATTTCTGCTGGAACAACGTGACGCTGTGGTCGCCGTTCGCGCTGCCCACGTAGTGGTCGGCGAGGAACGGGGTGCCCATGACCCCCTGCGACCAGTCCACCGACTGCCCGAAATCCCGGAACCAGTCGTAGAGCATGGTGCGGTGCGCGATGCGCCACTCCCCGTCCCGCTTCTCCAGCCGGTCGACGTAACGGCCGCCGATCACGACGTCATGCTCCTGCTCACCGAAGTCGATCCGGTGATAGGAGGTGACGTGGGTCTCGGCCACCGCGGTGTCACCCGTGACGTCGATCAGGGTCTGGCCCAGCGTGTGCAGGGTGACGGGAATCGAGGGCGCGCCGGGCACGACCCACGCCAGGTACTCCTTGAACGTGCCGCGGAAGATGCCGTGGTCGTCGGTCGCGTCCGGCCAGTACGCCCCGCTGATCAGGTCCGCGTCGCGCCGGTCCTCGCCCCTGGCCAGCCGGGCGAGGACGTCGCGGATCTGTTCCCGGTCGAGGACGAAACTCAGGTCGTCGGCGCTGATAGTCATATCCGGCTCACCTCGTGGTCGGCTGGGGGTGGAACGGGCGGTGGCCGCCCCGGGCTAGGGAATCTGCGGCTTGCGGGTGTTGATCAACGGCCGCCGGTAGGAGGGGTCCTCCTTGCCGCGGGCGGGAGCGCCGTCGAGGTGGATGTCCGGCACGTCGGAGAACGGGATGTCCATGGTGGGCACCAGGCCCGACCACTCGATGGCGTTGGTGCGCAGCGCGATCCGCCATTCACCCGCGCGCCGTTCCAGCCGGTCGATGTAGCGGCCACCGGCGATCCAGTTGGAGTCGTCACGGTTGCGCCCGACGAACAGGTAGTACGTCTCGGTGTGCGCGGTGTCGCCGTCGATGTCGATGGTGACGTTGAGCAGGTTGTGGTGGGTGGCCACCTGGCCCTGCTCATGCCCGGCGGACGCCCAGTCGTACAGCTCGACCGGGCCGCCGACGAACGGACCGGCGGCGATGACGGCGTCGGGATGGAAGGCGGAGAGGAAGAGCTCGCGGTCGAACCGGTCCATGCCCCGGCTGAACCGGGTCAGGGTGTCGTGGATGTCCTGCCGCTCGAGCAGTCGTTCGAGCCGGGCGAGCTTCTCGGCGGTGATGGGCTGGCTCATCGTTCCTCGCGGTTGCTGTGCCGACGTCGGCGTCGACGCCGGGGGTGGAGATGCGGGTCGTGGGTGTGGTGGCGTGCGCTCTGCGATGCTGTGTGCGGCGTAGCTGGTTCAGGGAACGCCGCTGGTTGGGGACCGCGCCTCTGGTCCAGGGGCGCCGGCGGTTCGCGGGCCGCTAGACGGGGGACCAGAGCGGGGCGCCACGCTGGGCCCGCAGTGACGGGATGACCTTCCCGTCGAGGTCGGTGACGCCGTACTCCTGGGCCAGCTCGGCGGTGATGAAGGTGCCCCCGGAGTGCCGCATCAGGTCCGTGTCCTGGACGAGCGCCGCGATGACGCGGCCGGGGAACTCCGGCGAGCAGCCGATCGTCGGGTTGGTGACGAGCTGCTCCTTCATCGTGGGGTTCAGCGAGATGTTGCGCTCGGCCCGCTCGGTGAAGGTGAGGCCCTGCCACAGCGAGATCGACGCGATGTTGTGCGGCTTGAGCTCGACGGCCATGTCCCTGGCCATGCGGTCGACCGCGGACTTGCAGGTGCCGAAGACGACGCCGTAGGTGTAGGTCACTCCCACGTAGCCGGAGATCGCCACGATGAGGCCGGCCCGGCGCGGAACCATGAGCCGCGCCGCGTGCCAGGCGGCGACGAAGTTCGACCGCACCCCGACGTCGACCATCTCCCAGTTCGACAGCGGCTTCTCCCAGAACGGGTTCGGCTCCGTCAGGTCCTCGGGCAGGGAGAAGGCGTTGTTGACCAGGATGTCCAGCCGGCCCTGCTCGCGCTCGACCTGCTCGAACAGCGCGGCGACCTGGTCGTCGTCCCCGTGGTCGACCTGCACGGCGATGCCCTGGCCGCCCCGGCGGTCCACCTCCGCCGCGGTCTCCCCGACCGTGCCGGGAAGCGGATGCGAGCCGGGGGACACCGTCCGCCCGGTGACGTAGACCGTCGCGCCCTCGTCGGYGAGCGCGAGCGCGATGCCCTTCCCGATGCCCCGGCTGGCGCCGGTGACGACGGCGACCCGGCCCGAAAGTAAACCCATGCGAACTCCCAGTTCGTTGCTGCTCAGACCGCGGCCGGCACCTTCATGAGCTGGGCGAGGTTGCCGCCCATGAGCTTGCGCACGAGCGGTTCCGGCAGGTGGGCGAGCTCGTCGATGTAGCTGACCGGGTTCGCCAGCCCCTCCGGATGCGGATAGTCGGACCCGAACAGCACGTGGTCCTCACCGAGGACCTTGGTCAGCGCGCCGAGGTCCTCCTCCCAGAACGGGCTGACGTAGACGTTGCGCCGGATCACGTCGAGCGGGTTCTCGGGAAAGTCGTGCGGCATCTTCTTGTACAGGTTCTTCATGGCGTCCATCAGCGGGGCGACCCAGCTCATCCCGTTCTCGACGACGGCCACCTTCAGCCGGGGGAAGCGGGAGAGCGCGCCGTGGCAGACGAGCGCCGAGACCGCGTCCTCGACCGGCCGCCAGGCCTGCAGCATCTGGAACGGGTTCGGCTGGAACGGCAGCATCTCGCGGTTGGCGCCCAGCCACTCGCCGCTGTAGCGGGCGTACCCGCTGTCGGACGAGTGCAGTGCGACGAGGATGTCGGCCTCCTGCACGCGGGCCCAGAACGGGTCGAACTCCGGCAGGCCGAACGAGCGCGGCCCGCGCAGGCCCGGCACGGGCRCCGGCCGGACGAGGATGACCCGGGCGCCCCGCTCGAGGACCCACTCGAGTTCCGCGACGGCCTTCTCCACGATCGGCAGGGTGATCACAGGCGTGGTGAAGATCCGGTCCTGGTAGTTGAACTGCCAGGTCTCGTACAGCCACTCGTTGAGCGAGTGGATGACGGCGTGGACGAGGTCCGCGTCGTCGCGCATCCGCTCCTCGATCAGGCTGGCGAGCGTGGGGAACATCAGGGTGCGGTCGAGCCCCTGCTCGTCCATGACCTTGATGCGCGCGGCCGGCTCCCGCCAGGCGTCGATGGACCGCACCGGCTTGCCGAAGATCTCCCGGTACGTCTTCCCCTCGGGGTTGCCGTGCCGGTAGTAGTCCTCCTGCGCCCCCGGGCGGGCGACGACCTCGAAGGTCGGGTTCGGGATGTACTGGCTGATCTGCCCGCGCACGACGATCTTCGTCCGGCCGTGCACGTCGACGTAGTCGATCGCGCCCCGGTAGCGCGCCGGCAGGAACTTGGTGAGTGCGTCCTGGGTCTCGTACAGGTGGTTGTCGGCGTCGAACACCGGAATGTCGTGGGTGGGCATCACACCTCCTGGTCAGGAGCGGCCGGATCCCCCGCGGGGGACGTCGCGGAAGGCACGGTCACGGTCGAGGGCGGGCTCGCGGGGCATGCCGAGGACACGCTCGCTGATCACGTTGCGGGCCATCTCGGTGGTCCCGCCGCCGATGCAGGTGGTCTGGCGCAGGAGGAAGTCGTTCCCGCACTCGGCGACCGCGCCGTCCTCGGCGCTCCAGGCCGCGCCCGCCGAGCCGGCGATGTCGTACGCCATGCTGGTGACGCGGGTGGAGGCGATGCCGGCGAACAGGCGCCCGATGGCGGCCGACTGGTCGGGCATCCGGCGGGAGACGACGCCGCGGCCGATCCGGCCCTGCAGCGACTCGCGGACCAGGTCGAGCACCCGGCCCTCGCCGATGAGGTCCCGTACCCGCGGCTCGTCGAGGCGGCCGGCGTCGCGGGCGACGTCCACCAGGACGGTGGCGTCGACGCCGCCGTAGGACCAGCCGGCGGGGACGGTGACGAACGGGGAGTTGTGCAGCATCCGCTCGTGGAACATCCACCGAGTGCCGACGGTCCAACCGTTGTCGACGTCGCCGATGCGGTCGGTGTCGGGGACCCGGACGTCGGTGATGAACTCCTGGCAGAACTCCTTGTTGCCGTTGAGCATCTCGATGCGCTGGACGTCGATGCCGGGCTGGCGCAGCGGCATGATGAACACGGTGAGCCCGCGGTGCTTCGGGACGTCCCAGTTCGTGCGGGCCAGGCAGAGCGCCCAGTCCGACCACCAGGCCCCGGTCGTCCAGATCTTCGAGCCGTTGAGGATCCAGTCGTCGCCCTCGCGCACGGCGGTGGTCAGCGCGCCGGCGACGTCCGAGCCGCTGCTCGGCTCGGAGAGGAACTGCATCCAGATCTCCTCGCCCTTGATGATGGCGGGGAGGTGGCGCTCCTTCTGCTCCGGGGTGCCGAACTCGAGGAGCACCGCGGCGCACGGCGAGAACGTCGGCGCCTGCAGCCGGCCCGGGTACTCGAAGCCGGTGATCTCCTCGTTGAACGCGCGCTGGTGCTCCGGCGACAGGCCCTGACCGCCGTACTCGCGCGGGAAGCAGATGCCGGCGAGGCCGGCGTCGAACAGCATCCGCTGGATCTGCCGCTCGCGGGCTACGGCGGCGAGCTCCTCCTCGTCCGTCGTGTCCGCCCGCATGACGCCGGCGCCCTCGTTGTGCTCGAGGGGGCGCAGGTTGGCGCGGATCCACGTCCGCGCCCGCCGGCGGAAGTCCGCGACGCTCTCCGTGGCTTCCGCGTTCGCCGCGCCGGCGGCCGAGCCGGTGCCGGTGCTGATGTCGGACGTCATGCCCGCTCCTTGAGGTGCTCGACGACGGCGGCGACGCGCTGGCGGTGCTCGGCCGGCGTGCCGCACAGCGCCCGGTTCACGGTGACGCGGCGCAGGTACAGGTGCAGGTCGTGCTCATAGGTCACGCCGATCCCGCCGTGCAGCTGGACGCAGTCCTGCAGCAGCTCCGTCCCGTAGTCGCCGATGAAGGACTTCGCCGCGCTCACCAGCTCCCCGGCGTCGGGTGAGCCGGCGTCGACGGCCGCCGCGGCGCTGTCGTTGACGGCGTGCGCGCCTTCCAGCCAGGTCTTCATGTCGGCGAAACGGTGCTTGAGCGCCTGGTAGGACGCGAGGGGCCGGCCGAAGGAGTAACGCTCGAAGGCCCAGCGGACGGTCATGTCGAAGGCGGCCTGCATCGCGCCGACGGTCTCGGCGTTGAGGATCACGATCGCGCGCTGGAGCTGGCGCTCGATCTGGTCGGCCGCCGCGCCGACCTCGCCGACGACGGCGGCGCGCGGCACCCGGACGCCGTCCATCCGGACGGCGAAGAAGCGCCGGGTCAGGTCGACCGTGCGCAGCGGCTCCACCGTCACCCCGGGCGTGGCCGCGGGCACCAGCAGCTGGGTGAGCCCCTCCTCGCCGCGGGCGGCGACGAGCAGGTGCCCGGCCTGGGCGGCCGACTCGACCGGGCGGCTCACCCCGTCGAGGACGAGGTCGTCGCCGTCGACCCGCAGGGCGAGGCCGACGCTGTCGAGCCGGTCCAGCGGCGGCGGCCCGCCGAGGCACCACGCCGCCACCGTGGCACCCGACAGGATGTCGGCCAGGACCTCGGAATGCGCCGGGCCCGCCGCGCCCAGCGCGGCGGCGACGACGTTGGTGGCGGCCAGCGGCCCGGGCGCGGCGCGCAGGCCGAACTCGTGGGCGACCAGCGTCAGGTCGACCAGGGCGGACCCGCTGATCGACCCGCCGCCCTGCTCCTCACCGACCAGCAGGGACGTCCACCCCAGCTCGGCTCCGCCCTGCCAGTAGTCGGCCTCGAAGCCGGCGGGGTCGTGGCGCAGGCGGCGGACCGCCTCGGCCGGGACCCGGTCCGCGAGGTATCTCGCGGTCGCCTCCCTGAGGACCTCCTGGTCGGGACTCAACTCCAGCAGCACGATCCGTCACCTCGCGTCATTCGGCTCCCTTGCCCGACGCCTGCCGCGGCTCGGGTCGCGCCGCGTGGGCTCCCGTCCGACCGCGGCCGCACGGGGCGGTGCACACCGTGGGGTGCGCGCCCGTGGTTCAGGACCGGTCCGGCGGACTAGGCCGTCACGATACGGACCGGCGGTCCACATACGCAAGAGGGTGGTTCGGGCATGATTCGGGCGCCGCGGGCTGACGTCGGCGGTCAGCTGCCGGCGAGGCGGTGCAGGCCGGCGCGGACGCGGTCGGGGTCCATCCGGCGGCCGGAGACCAGGTAGTCGATAACGTCGGCCCGCAGCGCGGTGAACAGGACGTGCGTCAGGTAGTCGGTGTTCTCACCCGGGCGCACGGCGTTGAGGCGCCGGGCGAGCTCGCTGATCCAGTACTGGCTGGACGGGTTGGCGTAGTAGGCGTACGGCCCGTGGTGTTCGAGCGCGCGGATGAGGGTGCGGTTCGTCCAGACGAAGTCGAGCAGCGAGTCGAGGTAGGCGTGCAGCGCGGCCACCGGCTCCCCGCCGGGGCCGAGCGGGGGAGGCCCCTGCTCGACGAGGGTCAGCATCGCGGCGACCCGCGGGTACAGGACGGCCTCGATCAGCGCGGTGCGGTCGCCGAAGCGGCGGAACAGGGTGCCCTTGCCGACCCCCGCGGCCCGGGCGATGTCGTTCATCGACACCTGCTCGGCGCCGTCGCGGTCGAACAGGTCCGCCGCCGCCGCGAGGATCGCCGCCCGGTTGCGGGCGGCGTCGGCGCGCTCGGACCCGGCCACCGCTGCACCTCCTCGCGCCGATGTGCTCGGACCTCTTGCCGATGTGGACCGCCGGTCCGTATCGTAGCGGCCTAGTTCGCAGGACCGGTCCGATCGCGGGTAAGGCGATTCGGGGCGCAGGGCGGACCAGGCGTCGGACCGTGGCGGGGAATGGCGCCGAACGCTGCGGACAACGGGTCATTCGCTTCAGGGCCAGCGGGACACGCGCACAGCGGTGTCGAAGGGATGCGGTGCAGACGGTGAAGAACATCGAGGCGATCGACTTCTTCCGGGGTGACGAGCTCGTCGCGGACCCTTATCCCTATTTCCACGCGCTGCGGGAGCAGTGTCCGGTCCGCCGCGAGCCGCACCACGGCGTGGTGATGGTGACGGGCTACGAGGAAGCCGTCTCGGTGTTCCACGACTCCGACAGATTCTCGTCGTGTACCTCGGTAACCGGGCCGTTTCCCGGATTCCCGGTCCCGCTCGAGGGCCTCGAGGGCGACGACATCTCCGAGCTGATCGAGCGGCACCGTGCCGAGCTGCCGATGAGCGACCAGCTCCCTACGTTCGACCCGCCGATGCACACCGATCACCGCGCGCTGCTGATGCGGCTGATCACGCCGAAGCGGCTCAAGGAGAACGAGGAGTTCATCTGGCGGCTCGCCGACCGGCTGCTGGACGACTACCTCGCCAGCGGCGAGGGCGAGTTCATCCGCGGGTTCGCCGGCCCCTTCGCGCTGCTCGTCATCGCCGACCTGCTCGGCGTGCCCGAGGAGGACCACGAGGAGTTCACCGACCGGCTGCAGCACCGGCCGGCCGAGGGCGGCGGCGTGGGCAGCACCGGCGACCACTCGATGGAGCACTCCCCGCTGCAGTTCCTCTACGACCGCTTCACGACCTACATCGAGGCCCGTCGCCGGGAGCCCCGCGACGACGTCCTCACCGGGCTGGCCACCGCGACGTTCCCGGACGGCTCCACCCCCGAGGTCATCGACGTCGTGCGGGTGGCCGCGAACCTGTTCTCCGCCGGCCAGGAGACCACCGTCCGGCTGGTCAGCACCGCGGCGAAGCTGATCGCCGACAATCCCGGCCTGCAGCGCCTGCTGCGCGCCGAGCGCGACCGGATCCCGAACTTCATCGAGGAGACGCTGCGGCTGGAGAGCCCGGTCAAGGGCGACTTCCGGCTGGCCCGGGTGCCGACCACGGTCGGGGGGGTCGACATCCCCGCCGGCACCACGGTGATGGTCGTGAACGGGGCCGCGAACCGCGACCCCCGCCGCTTCGCCGACCCGGACACGCTCGACGTCGCCCGCCCCAACGCACGTCAGCACATCGCGTTCGGGCGCGGCATCCACAGCTGCCCCGGTGCGCCGCTGGCCCGGGCCGAGGCCCGGGCGGGAATCGAGCGGCTGCTCGACCGCACGGCCGACATCCGGATCTCCGAGCGCGTGCACGGTCCCGCGGGCGCCCGCAACTACCAGTACCTCCCGACGTTCATCCTGCGCGGCCTGACCCACCTGCAGCTCGAGTTCACGCCGGCGGCGTCCGACTCCCGGTAATGGCCCTCCCCGGTGAGAACCGGTCCCGGTGAGACCGGCCCGCGGCGTGAGTCGACATCCCGCGCGGGCCGGTAGCCGAAATTCTTCATCTCAACGACGAGGTTCGGGAGTCCGTCACCATGTTGTCGCAAGGGGCGCGCTACAGCGCCGCATCCATCGGCCTCGCCGAAGGATGGAGCCTGGACCGGCTCACGTCGCCGAGCAGACTTTTCGGCGCGAACGGATTACGCACCGGCCCGGACGGCCGCGTCTACGTGGCGCAGGTGACCGGCAGCCAGATCAGCGCACTCGACGTCGAGACCGGCCAGCTGGAGACCATCAGCGCGAAGGGCGGCGCGATCATCGCCCCCGACGACGTGGCCTTCGGCCCGCAGGGCGACCTCTACGCCACCGAGGTCATGGACGGCCGGGTGAGCGTGCGCGGCGCCGACGGCACCACCCGGGTGCTGCGCGACGATCTCCCGAGCGTGAACGGCATCACCGTCCACCAGGGTCGGCTGTTCGTCAACGAGTGCCGGGTCGGCGGTCGCCTGATGGAGCTCGACCTCAACGGCGGCGAGCCCCGCGTGCTGCTCGAGGACCTGGCGATGCCCAACGCCATGGAGGTCGGCCCCGACGGCCTCCTGTACTACCCGGTGATGGGGACGAACGACATCTGGCGGATCGACCCGGAGGGCGGCGAGCCGCAGCGGGTCGTGGGGGATCTCGGCGTCCCGGACTCGCTGAAGTTCGACCCCGAGGGCTTCATCGTCTCCACCCAGGTCGCCTCCGGCGAGGTGCTGCGGATCAACCCGCGCAACGGCGAGCGCACCGTGCTGGCCGCCCTCACGCCTGGCCTGGACAACTGCACCTTCGTCGGCGACCGGCTGTTCGTCTCGAACTTCACCGGGCAGATCACCGAGATCCTCGGCGGCGGGGCGACCCGGGAGACGCTGCCGGGCGGGCTGAACTGGCCGCTGGACCTGACCGTCGGCGAGGACGGCGACCTCTACATCGCCGACGGGACGTACTTCTACCGCCTGCGCCCCGGGGGCCGGCCGGAGACGCTCGGCATGCTCTTCAGTCCGGGCTACCCGGGCTTCGTCCGCGGGGTCACCGCCGTCGGCGCGGGCGAGTTCATCGTCACCACCTCGGGTGGGCAGGTCACGCGCTACCGGCCGGCGAGCGCGGAGAGCGAGGTGCTGGCCGACGAGCTCGACCAGCTCTACGGCGTGGCGGTCGCCCCGGGCGGCGACATCGTGGCCGCGGAGCTCGGCAAGGGCCGCGTGCTCTCCATCCGCTCCGGACGGGTCGAGGAGCTGGCGTCCGGGCTGAACGATCCGCTGGGTGTCGCGTTCGGCGCGGACGGCACGCTCTTCGTCTCCGAGTCGGGCGCCGGGCGGGTCGTCACGATCTCCGGCTTCCGTGTCGACACGGTGGTCGACGGCCTGGAGCAGCCGCAGGGAATCCTCGTGCGCGGCGGCCAGCTCCTCATCGTCGACGCCGGCACGAAGCAGCTGATCAGCGTCGACCTCGGCACCGGGGCCCGGCAGACCATCGCCCGTGACCTCCCGGTGGGCGCCCCGCCCGGCGTGACGCCCAAGCCGCTGCGCGGGCTGCCGCCCTTCTCCGGGCCGCAGGGCCCGTTCGCGGGCATCGCCGCCGGACCGGACGGCACGCTCTACCTATCTGCTGACGCCGAGGGCAGCGTGCTCGCCCTGCGGTGGGAGGGCTGAGGCGACCATGGCGAACGACTTCCTCAACCTGGACGGGCGCATCGTCGTCGTCTCCGGCGCGGGCGGCGGCGGCATCGGGACCTCGGTGGCGAGCGCCGTGGCGCGCGCCGGGGCGACCGTGCTCGCGGTGAGCCGTTCCCAGGAGAACCTCGACACGCACATCGGGCCGCTGGTGAAGGAGGGGCTGCCGATCGTGCCGGTCGCGGCGGACGCCTCGACCGACGAGGGCATCGCGACGGTGCTGAACGCGGCCTCGCGGACGGACGGCGACCTGTACGGGCTGGTCAACGTCGCCGGAGGTGCCGCCCCTGCGACGTGGATGGCGGCGACCCGGGTGACCCGGGAGGACTGGCGCGCGCTGTTCACCCAGAACCTCGAGACGATGTTCTTCATGAGTCAGGCGGTCGCCGCCGAGCTCAAGTCGCAGGGCCGCCCCGGGTCGATCGTGTCGGTCTCCTCGATCAGCGGCATGAACACGGCGCCGTTCCACGTCGCCTACGGCACGGCCAAGGCGGGGGTGGTGGCGGCGACGCGCACGCTGGCCGTCGAGCTCGCCGCGGCCGACATCCGGGTGAACGCCGTGGCTCCCGGTGTGACCGCGACCCCGTCGTCGGGTGCGTACGTGGACGCCGACGCCGACCGCGACCGCCGCGCCATCGCCGCGGGCCGCCGCGGCCGCCCGGAGGAACAGGCCGGAGCGATTCTCTTCCTCCTTTCGGACCTGTCCTCGTACATCACGGGGCAGACGATTCTCGTGGACGGCGGCCTGAACCTCAGGTGGACCCACCTGGGTGCCGACAACACGTCGCTGTTCCTGAAGGACGAGGAGTTCCGCGCGTCCCTCCTACGCTGACGCGCTGAAGCGCCGAAGCGAATCTTTTTGTTTCCTGCCAAATCCCGGACCTAAGCCACACCCGAACCCGATTACCCCGTGACACGGGTTGGAGAATGTCATGAGCGAGACTCTCGACAACATCCAGGAAACAGTTTCCACGCCGGTCGAGCCGCTGTCGGAACCGCTCGAGATCGGGGTGGAGGCGTACCTCTCCCCGGAGTACGCCCGGGCCGAACGGGACAAGCTGTGGCGGAAGGTCTGGCAGCAGGTCGGCCGGGTCGAGGAGATTCCGCGGGTCGGTGACTTCCTGACCTACGAGATCCTCGACGACTCGCTCGTCGTGGTGCGCTCGGCGCCGGACCGGATCCGGGCGTACCACAACGTCTGCTCGCACCGGGGCCGCCGGCTCGTGGACACCCCGCAGGGGGCTCACGACGCCCGCGGCCAGCTGCGGCAGTTCGTCTGCGGCTTCCATGGGTGGCGGTACAACCTCGACGGCGAGAACACGTTCGCGGCCGAGCGCGAGGACTGGCCGTGCGGTCTGACCGACGAGAAGGCCGGGCTCAAGGACGTCCAGGTCGACACCTGGGGCGGCTGGATCTGGGTGAACCTGGACCCGGACGCCGAGCCGCTGCGGCAGTACCTGGAGCCGGCGGCGTCGCTGCTCGACCCGTTCCAGCTGGAGAACATGCGCTACCGGTGGCGGAAGTGGCTGGTCTTCGACTGCAACTGGAAGGTCGCCCTCGAGGCCTTCATGGAGACCTACCACGTGCCGTACACCCACCCGGAGTTCATGAACTTCGGGAACTTCCTGGGCTGGGCGCGGGCGCAGGGCCGGCACAGCAACATCGGGTACGACGCGCCGAAGGGCATGGAGGAGAACCAGGCGAAGCTGCGGATCGGCAGCGGCCCGGACGCCCGGCTGTCGACGATCGAGCTGCAGAACTTCACCTGGGAGAACGCGAACACCAACACCACCCGGACCCTCGTCGACGCCGCCCAGCGGCTGACCGACGAGCTGCCGGAGGGCACGCCTCCGGGCGAGGTGCTCCAGCACTGGCTGGCCTCGGCCCGCCGGGACGACGCCGCCCGCGGCGTGGTGTGGCCGACGGTCCCCCCGGAGATCGTCGCGAAGAGCGGCACCGCCTGGCAGATCTTCCCGAACTTCCAGATCGGGCACGCGCTGAACAACATGCTCTGCTACAGCGCCCGGCCCTACGGCTACGACCCCGACAAGTGCATCTTCGAGGCCGCCGTCTACGAGCTCTACCCGGCCGGCGGTGAGCCGGAGACCAAGTGGGAGTTCACGCCGCCGGAGGACCCGGGCTGGCGCACGGTGCTGCCGCAGGACTTCGCGAACATGTCGGCCGTGCAGCAGGGCATGAAGTCGGGCGGTTTCTCCGGGCCGAAGCCCAATCCGTACCGCGAGCGCAGCGTCGTGAACCTGCACCACAACCTGGCCAAGTACATGGGTACCGGCGAGCCTCACAAGCTCGCCTAGACCCAGCCTCTCCCGCGAATCCCTCCGCGGCGCCTGACGAGTGACCCGAGCACCAGCCCAGATCCGAGGAATGTGCATGCAGAACTGTGCCCCGACCGAGACGCCCGAGGTCGACCATGACGCGCTCCGGACGAAGTATCTGGGAGAGCGGGACAAGCGCCTGCGCCGTGAGGGCCAGAAGCAGTACGTGGTGACCGAGGGCGACTTCGAGGAGTTCTACGAGGCCGACCCGTACACACCGGTCGTCCCCCGGACGCCGATCGTCGAGGACATCGACGTGGCGATCTTAGGTGGTGGCTGGGCGGGCCTGGTGGCCGCGGCGCGGCTTCAGCAGCAGGGTGTCACCGACTTCCGGATCATCGATCTGGCGGGCGACTTCGGCGGCGTGTGGTACTGGAACCGGTATCCCGGAATCCAGTGCGACACCGACAGCTACTGCTACCTCCCGCTGCTCGAAGAGGTCGGTTACATCCCGAAGGAGAAGTACGCCCGGGGCGACGAGTGTCTGGAGCACGCCCAGCGCATCGGGAAGCACTTCGGCCTGTACGAGCACGCGGTGTTCAGCACGCTGGTCCGCTCGCAGGAGTGGGACGAGCAGACGAAACGCTGGAAGATCACCACAAACCGGGGCGACGAGATCAGCGCCCGGTTCGTGGTGATGTGCCAGGGGCCCTTCAACAGGCCGAAGCTGCCCGGCATCCCCGGCATCGCCGACTTCGAGGGCCACACGATCCACACCGCCCGGTGGGACTACGAGTACTCCGGCGGCGACCTGCACGGCGGGCTGGACAAGCTCGCCGGCAAGAAGGTCGCGGTGATCGGGACCGGCGCCAGCGGTGTGCAGGTCATCCCGCACATCGCGCAGGCCGCCGAGCACCTGTACGTGTTCCAGCGCACCGCCTCCTCGATCGACGAGCGCGGCGACGTCCCGACCGACCCCGAGTGGGCCAGCACGTTGCAGCCGGGCTGGCAGGAGGAGCGGCGGCGCAACTTCCACGCCGCGGCCTATGAGGCGTTCGCGCCGGGACAGCCGGACCTGATCTGCGACGGCTGGACCGAGATCAGCCGTAACCTGCAGGCGCAGCTGGACGCCACCAACGGCTGGGCGGCGCTGGCGGACCCGGCGAAGTTCATGGAGCTGCGCGAGCTCGTCGACTACCAGGTGATGGAGCGGCTGCGGCAGCGGATCGACGCGATCGTCGAGGATCCGGCGACCGCCGAGGCGCTGAAGCCGTACTACCGGTTCCTGTGCAAGCGGCCGTGCTTCAACGACCTGTACCTGCCGACCTTCAACCGCCCCAACGTCACCCTCATCGACGTGGCGGAGACCAAGGGCGTCGAGCGGATCACCGCGAAGGGCATCGTCGCGCACGGCGTCGAGTACGAGGTCGACTGCATCGTGTTCGCCAGTGGCTTCGAGATCACCAGTGACCTCGACCGCCGGCTCGCGATCCACCCGTACGCCGGCCGCGAGGGCCGGTCGCTCTACGAGCACTGGGTCGACGGGTACCGCACCCTGCACGGGATCATGACGCACGGCTTCCCGAACCAGTTCTTCACCGGCTACATCCAGGGCGGCGTCACGGCGGCCGTGCCGGCGATGTTCGAGCAGCAGGCCGTGCACATCGCCCACATCATCTCCGAGACCCTCGCCCGTGGCGCGGTGACCGTCGAACCCACCTTCGACGCGCAGGAGGGGTGGGTCGCGGCGGTCCGGGCCGCGGAGATCGACAACACCAACTTCGCGCGGGAGTGCACGCCCGGCTACTACAACAACGAGGGCGAGCAGCAGATCCGGTCGGTCCTCGGCGACCCCTACTGGGCCGGCTTCTACGCCTTCGGCGAGCTGCTGCAGGAGTGGCGCGACTCAGGCGATATGGCGGGGCTCGTCCTCGGCAAATGACGACCACCCGCCTGCTCACCCATGTCGCGAGAGGACCATTGAATGTCTGAGGCCACACTGCCCGCAGCCCGGTTCGACGGCCGGGTCGCCGTGATCACCGGTGCCGGCCGGGGTCTGGGGCGCGCCTACGCCCTGCTGCTCGGCTCGCTGGGCGCCAAGGTCGTCGTCAACGACCCGGGCGGCAGCATGAGCGGGGAGGGCCTCGACACCGGCCCCGCCGAGCAGGTCGTCCAGGAGATCGTCGCCGCCGGCGGCGAGGCCGTCGCCTCCACCGACTCGGTGGCCACGGCCGAGGGCGGCCAGGCGATCATCGGCACGGCGATCGACAGCTTCGGCCGGATCGACATCCTCATCCACAACGCCGGGACGCACCGCCCGGCGCCGCTGGCGGAGATGACGTACGAGGACTTCGACGCCGTCCTGGACGTCCACCTGCGCGGGGCGTTCCACGTCGTGCGGGCCGCGTTCCCGCTGATGGTCGCGGCGGGGTACGGCCGGATCGTGCTGACCTCGTCCATCGGCGGGCTGTACGGCAACGCCGGGGTCGTCAACTACGGCGTGTCCAAGGCCGGCATGATCGGGCTGTCGAACGTGGCCGCCCTCGAAGGGGCCGCGTCGGGCGTGAAGAGCAACATCATCGTCCCCGCCGCGATCACGCGGATGGCGGAGGGGATCGACACCTCGGCCTACCCGCCGATGGGGCCGGAGCTGGTGGCCCCCACCGTGGGCTGGCTCGCGCACGAGTCCTGCTCGATCACCGGGGAGATGCTGACCTCGATCGCCGGCCGGGTGGCCCGCGTCTTCATCGCCGAGACCCCGGGCGTGTACCAGCCGTCCTGGACGGTCGAGCAGGTCGGGGAGCAGCTCGAGACCATCCGCGACACGAGCGACCCCTGGATCCTGCCGGTCGTGCCCTCGGCGCACGTCGACCACATCGTCAACAGTTTCGCGATGGCCGCGAAGGGCGCCGCGAACGCGTCCTGACCACCGCACCGACACCGCACCACCCGCACCGCAGCACCGCACTGACGCAGCACCGCAGACACGGACCAGCGCACACCCGGATCGGAAGGGGGATGGGAAACCGTACCGCGGGCCGGTACCGGCGTTCCCTGACTACCAATGGCGGTAAAAGTCTACGAGCGCATCCTCCAGTTGTTCGAAGCCGAGGGAATCAAGACGATCTTCGGTATTCCCGACCCGAACTTCGTGCACATGTTCCACCTCGCCGAGGAACGCGGCTGGACCGTGGTCTCACCACACCA
>NZ_MAXA01000249.1 GCF_001854695.1 Parafrankia soli | reverse complement strand
CGCAAGCTCACGCCGCTGGAGACCGAGGAACTGGCCCGGCTGCACCGTGAGATCGCCACGACCGAGGACGAGGCCCGCCGCAGGAGCCTCGACCGGCGGTTCTTCCAGATCATCGCCACCGCCGGAAAGTCACCGCGGCTCGACACGATCCTGGAGTTCCTCGGCGGCGTGCTCCAGGGCAGCTTCTACTACGACTCCCCGGCCTGGGTGGACAACGAGGCCCGGTACCGCGAGCTGTTGCTGGCCGAGATCCGGGCGGGCGACGTCGCGACGGCGGCGCGGACGAGCGAGGAGCACGTGCGCTCCTGCGCCGCCGTGACCATAGAGCACCTGCGGACCCGCGGCTACTGGACGGCCCCCCCGGACGCGCCCTGAAGCCAGGCTGTGTCGTGGCATGACGCGGTACGGCGTGACGTGGCTGTGTGGTGTCCGGTCTTCGGCGCCGGGCGGGGAATGTCAGGGAAGGTGCCAGTCGACGGGTTGGGCGCCTTGTTCGAGGAGGTGGTTGTTGGCGCGGCTGAACGGTCGGGAGCCGAAGAAGCCGCGGTCCGCGGAGCGGGGCGACGGGTGGGCGGACTCGATTGTCGGGGTGGGGGAGAGGAAGGGGCGCAGGCTGCGTGCGTCGGCGCCCCAGAGGATCGCGACCAGCGGGGTGCCGCGGGCGGCCAGGGCGCGGATCGCCTGCTCGGTGACTTCCTCCCAGCCCTTGCCTCGGTGTGCGCCGGGCTGGCGCGGTGCCGTGGTGAGCACCCTGTTCAGCAGCAGTACCCCTTGGCGGGTCCACGGTGTGAGGTCGCCGTTCGTGGGCCTGGGCACGTTGAGATCCGCGCACAGCTCCTGGAAGATGTTCTCCAGGCTGCCCGGGAGCCGGCGTACCTCKGGCGCGACCGCGAAGCTGTACCCGATGGCCATGCCCGGGGTCGGGTAGGGATCCTGGCCGACGATGAGTACGCGGACGTCGTCGAAGGGTTGCTGGAAGGCTCGCAGCACGTGCTGGCCCGCCGGTAGGTAGCTGCGTCCCGCCGCGATCTCCGC
The DNA here is from genome assembly GCF_001854695.1 of Parafrankia soli. Classification (GTDB taxonomy): domain Bacteria; phylum Actinomycetota; class Actinomycetes; order Frankiales; family Frankiaceae; genus Parafrankia; species Parafrankia soli. The sequence continues at coordinate 49,264 of NZ_MAXA01000249.1, read as the reverse complement.
GCGCAGGAAGTCACCCATGGCGGCGATGCGATCGGCCATGGGCTCGAGGGCCTTCGCCCAGCCCGGCTCGAGGATGTCCCGCAGGGGTTGTGCCGGCATGGCTGATCACCCTACCGGGGGTTCTGTGAACAGCCGCGGGGCCTGCCGTCGGCCCACAGGGATACGGGGAAGTCCTGACGCTGGTAGCCGGCTGCAGGTCGTCGACGATACGAACGAGCCGATCAACGTGAGCCGAGTCAGACATCAGAGCCCTGCTGGAATGATGTGGACATGCGTCCCAGCTCTGGCTCACGGTGGTCGATCGGCTCGCAGGATTCCGTCCTGTGCCTGTGGTCGCAGGGGTCGGTGCTCTCCATCGGCTCGGTCGGTTCCGTGCTGTCGATCGGGTCGATCGGGTCGGCCGCGTCCATCCTCAGCGTGGGGTCCTTCGCCAGTGTCGGCTCGGCGCTGAGTGCCGCCTCTCGCTGGTCGCTGCTGTCCTGGCGAGCCCGTCGAGCCTCGATGTCCGCCCGCTGACCAGTGGTCGGCACACCGGTAGCGGCCGCCGCGGGGAAGCGACCCCGGTAGGCGAACACTGACCGGTGGGCGACCAGATCCACCTGACGTGATCGACGGGCCGGGCGCGGCCTACGCGCTCGCGAAGCGGGCCAATGTGCTGCGCGTGCAGGCGGCCGCCGGGGCGTGGGGTGAGCGCGGCGGACGGATCAACCCGATCAGCCCTGGTGTCGTCAGGGTGTGGGTGCCCCTGGATGGTTCACGAACCACAGGTTCTCCTCGACGAGCCGCTCGCTTTTCCATCCCTGTGGGGTGCGCACCATGTCGTGGTGGTAGTAGCCGCCGCAGTAGCTCAGCTCGGTCATCCCCGGCAGCAGCATCGGGTTGTAGAACATCGCCCGGACCTTCGCCCTGTCGCCGTCGAGGTCGATCTCCACGTTGCTGATGAAGTGCTGCGTCCACGGCACCTTGCCCAGCCCCGCCTCGAGCCAGGCGGCGACCTCGTCACGCGAGCCGACCGCCGACGTCACCGAGCTGTAGTCGAGGAACGCGTCAGGGGTGAACAGCGTCCGGAAAAGATCCCAGTCCTTCGAGTCGCAGCTTCGGGCGTACCGGGTAAGAACCTCGTTGATCTCGATCTTGTCGGATAACGTCTGCAGGTCCATCAGGGACTTCCTCTCACTGCCGGCTTTCACTGGCGAACTGTTCACGAGACGTGCAGCGACACCCGCACCGCGTCACGGCCGGGGACACGGCGATCCAGCAGCGCGAAGGCGTCTTCGAAGCGATCGAGCGGGAAGGTCTCGCCGGCCAGCGCAGTGGTCGGCACCTGGCCGTCGTTGATGAGAGCGACCGCGCGGGCCGCGTCGAGTCCAGCCCCGGGACCGATGGTGATCCCCCGGAACAGGATCGAGTTGCTGTCCAGACCGTTCACCGGCTCGTCCTTGTCGCCGTGGCACAAGCCCGTCGCCTCCACCCGCAGCACCGCGCCACCCGGCTGAGAATCGGGCACCGGCAGGTCGCGTTCCTCCCAGGTCCGGTCACCGTTGAAAACAATCGCACGACCCATGCCTGCGCTCCCTTGCTCCGGAGCCGAAACTCGCCGGTGTTCTCGGCGGCACGAGGCGTGGGACACCCGGGCCGCCTCCGCCGTGACCTCGCGGTGGCACCAGGACCCTACGCCTGGAACGGCACTCAGTACCACCCTGGACATCAAGCGCCAGCTGCGGTTCGGGGTACCGTGGCAGTGCGGGGTGCCGGGTTCGACTCGATGGCCACGTCCGCGCTCCCGGTGAGCGAGGGGTCGTCATCTGGGGCCGGGCCAGTCAGGATCGGATCACGAGTCGCGTCGCGGCCCGTCCGCCGTCGCCTGAGTCGGAGTTCGCCGGGTTCCGGTTCCCGACTGAGATGATCGTGCCGGCAGCAACGACGGGCTCGCCGTGACGTGCAGATGGCGCGCCGACTCGACCTCGATGTACTCCGCCATGTCCATCCGCTCGGCAGACAGCACGTTGGCCTTCATCATCCGCAGCGGGAACGGATGGTGGCCCGCGAGCTCGTCGGCCAGCGCGAGCACCTCGTCGTGCAGCGTGTCGGCCGGGAACAGTCGGGTGACGAGGCCGAAGGCGAGCGCGTCCTGCGCCGTCACCTTCTCCGGAAAGAACAGCAGCTCGCGAGCACGGGCCGCGCCGACGAGCCGCGCAAGCGACCAGACGAGACCCATGTCCCCGGACACACCGACTTTCAGGAAACCGGTCGCGAACCTGGCGCGTTCGGACGCGAACCGGAAGTCGCACGCGCACGCCCATCCCATCGCCGCGCCCGCGCAGCCACCGTCGATCGCGGCGATCGTCAGCTGCGGCATCGTGTGCAGCAACGTCGACGCGTGGTACACGGCGCCGAGCCGTTCCAGCGTCACCGGTTCCGACGAGTGGCCGCTGGTGAGATCAGCGCCGACCGAGAAGTCGTTGCCCGCGCCACGCAGCACAACGACGCGTGCATCACTGGCGGGCACGGGGGACAGCGCTTCATAGAGCTCTTCGCACATCTGAACGGTCACGCCGTTGCGGCGTTCGGGCCGGTGCAGCGTCACGATCGACACCGCGCCCCGCTGCTCCAGCAGCACGGATGGTTCCACGATGACCGCCTTCGTGTGATCGAGGCTGGATATGCCGTTCCCACCGGTACGTGACGACCTGCGCCGAGTCAGAAGGCTCCGGGGCGGACGGTGCGCATGACGTCGTCGAGGACCTTGTCGAGGGGCGCCTGGCCATCGGTTGCCCTCCAGGCCCTGTTCGCTGCCTCCAGACATGCCAGCGCGGCACCGATGATCGCYTCGGGGCGCGCGTCGATACCGGCCTCGGTGGAAGTGGGGCCAAGACGGTCGGCGATGTGGGGGATGAGGGGGTCGTGCCACCGGCACTGCTTTTCCAGGTTGCGGGCCCGCAGCTCGGGACTACCATCGATCATGAGTCGCAGGCCGAGGGTGCCCTGTGGATCGCCTGCGTGGTAGTCGAGGAGAACGTCGAAGGCCCGGCGCAGTGCCGTCCAGGCATCCTCATCCGCGGGCCGTTTCGCCAGGGCGTCGACGAGTAGTCGGCCGAGGGTGCTCAGGTGGCCGAGTACGACGTCTTCCTTCGAAGTGAAGTAGCGGAAGAAGGTGCTGCGGGACATTCCGGCGGCGGCCGCGATCTCATCGATCGTCGTCGCTTCGTAACCCTTGCGGGCGAACAGATCCATCGCCACGGACATCAGTTCGGCCCGCACGGCCCGCCGGGTGCGTTCGCGGAGCCCCAGCTCTCCAGACGCCTCAGCCATCACTTTTGCACTGTACCCCGCACCATAACTGCTTGGCGATGTCAAAATCGGTACTGAGTGCAGTTTTTGGCGCAGAGTCCGACGGGCGGCCCGGGACATACGCCGAGCCGGCACGCTCGGGTGAGGTGTTCGCCCCTGGCGGTGGCCTGGGCAACCGTTCCGAGCTCGCTCGGCCCGGTCGCCGGCACGGCGGTGAACGGTGGCGGTCAGGCGCCGCGCTGGAGCGAATCGACGATCTTCGTCAGGTCCTGGATGAGCCCGCGGGCGGTCTCGACGTCGATTCCGTAGCGCTGGAAGACCCGCAGAGGAACGTCCGCTGGTGTCGGGATGTCCGCGGCTCGATCGGGCACCGGGCCACGGTGACCGTGCTGGGCGCTTCACTCGCCGCTTCGCGCGCTGATCAGCTCCTCGCCGAGGCGGTTGCGGATGTGTTGACGATGTCCGATCCGCGGGCGAGGCCCGGCTCACCGACGACACCTGTACCGGCGATGTCGTACCCGCCTGCGATGTCCGGCCTGCTGAGGATGTCGTTGCGCAGCCGGGCGAGCGTGCGCGCCATCGCCTTCGGAGTGCTGGTGGTGCGGCCGCTCAGCCGCTCGAACACCATGACGGGCGCCGCGCCGGAGAGCTCGAACGTCTGGCGGAGCCGGGTGCCGGCAGCGGTCGGGGTCAGCTCGAAGCGCCACAGCGTACTGTCCGGCCTGGTGCCGGTACGCACGGTGCGGTAGGCGAAGGCCACGCCGGGCTCGGCGGTGACGATCTCGCACTCCCGGCTCCAGCGGGCGCCCCGGAAACGGTTCCAGCCGCGGAAGCGGGCGCCCGGCAGCGGCGCGGCCGCGCCGTCGAGCCACGCGCAGCGGTAGCACTCCGGGCTGTGGCGCGCCATCCGGATGACGTCCGCGATCGCCTCGTACACCTGCTCCGGGGTGGCCTCGATGACGATCTCGGCCTGTCCTCGTAGGGTGACCGGTCCTGGGCTCGCGGCGGTGACGCCGTAGGCGGCGCGGACACGGCGGTGGTAGCCACGGCGGGTGAGGGCGAGCAGCACTGGGAACACCGGCCCGAGCTGGGCGGCGGTCTCGGCCATCCGGGTCGGGTCGGCCGCGTCGAGCCACGGCAGTGCGAAGCCGAGCCGGATCTTGCTCCCGCGCTGCATCCGCTTCTCCATGGCGGCCAGTTCGTCGTCCGGTACCCGCTCGCGCAGGATCGGCACGACGACGGACTCCTCGACGGCAAGGTGCTCGTCCATCAGGGTGAACAGTGCAGTCGCGGCCGCGGCGAACTCGGCGGCGGCACCGGCCGAGCCCTCAGCCGGGCCCCCAGCTGTGGCCCGGTCGGAGGTGTCGTCCGACGCGCCGGTGGTGGCGGTCGCTGCCAGCCGGGCGAGTGCCGTGCGGACCCGTTCCATCAGCGGGTCCAGTACGTCGTGGTCACCGGCGAGCCCGTCCAGGACGTCGAGCCCGTCCACGCGGTCGAAGGGGTCGGCGAACCGTCGCAGCAGCGGCCACAGGTGCGTGTCCTCGCCGACATGGTGGTGATGGATCACGTTGACGACCTCGTCGAGGTGCGTCCGCAGCGCGGTGAGCTGGGCCGGTCCGGCGTAGCGGCGGCCGGCGGCCAGCTGCGCGGCGAAGTCGGCCAGGCGGCGCGTCTCCGCGCGGATGCCCTCGTGAATCAGCAGGTAGGCGGTGGCGCTGGCCATCGGAGGTGCTCCCTTCCCTATGATCGATGCAGCGTGACAGTATTGGACCCAGTAGGGCTGGAGTTAAATTGGTCGGCAAGGCGACCCGCGCCTACCACTCGCCGCTGCGGGCCGCCCAGGCCCAGGCCACCCGCGCGGCGATCCTGGACGCCGCGGTCGTGCTCTTCGGCGAGCGCGGCTACGCCGGGACCACGATGCGCGCCATCGCGGCTGAGGCCGGCGTCGCGGTCGAGTCGGTCTACGCACTGGCGGGCAAGGCACGCCTGCTGGAGCTGGCGTTGGAACGCGCGGTGACCGGGGGAGGGGACGCCGACCGCGTGGACCTTCCCCTCGCCGAGCAGACCGGCTTCCGGGCGGCGCTGGACGCGCCCGACCAGCGTGAACAACTACGCCTGTTCGGACTGATGAGTATCGGCCCAGCCCGCCGTGTGGCGGCGATCAGCCGGGCGTTCATGCAGGCCAGCGTGGTCGACGAGGCTCTCGGGAAGCGTTGGCGGGAGCAGGAGGAACGGCGCTGCGCCGACATGCGGACGTTCGTCGCCGCGGTGGCGGCCCGGGGGCCGCTGCGGCCCGGGCTGACCGTCGACACCGCCGCCCGCGACGTCTGGTCGACTCTCAACTGGTACACCACCTGGCTCCTGCTGGAGGAACGCCGCCTCGACGACCGTGCCTTCGCCCACTGGGTCGAGCACACCCTCGCGTCGCTGCTCCTGCCCGGCTGACGCGGCCTGCCCGGCCACTTCTCCGACAGCGCCGGGATGACACCGCGGGACTGATCCCGTTTCCGGGGAGGGCTGGTCACCCCACGGCCGCCGGCCGTGGGCCAGCGGCTCGTTGCTTCGCCCATGATTGCGGGCAGGCTAGGGAAGTGAACTGTTTGTGGCGTGGCACGGGGGTGCGGGCATGGTGGCCAGACAGATGACCCCAGGCCGGGATCCTCCGATGGCAGCGGCGTCACAAGTGGTGCTGCACGCGACGGATCAGACCCGGATCAGCCGGCTGGTGCTGCCGAGCGGTTGTGTGATCCGGAAGGAGCCGCTGGGCCCGGACGCGCAGCGCCGGGTGCGCCATGAGGTCGAAATCCTCGAACGGCTGGCGGGAGTCGAGGGCGTCGTGCACCTGGCCGCCGGGGCGGCGCAGCGCGCGGGATCGATCCTGCTGGCCGATGTCGGCGGCACGGCGCTGTCCCGGCGGGAGACCCCGCTGGAGCCGGTCGAGCTGATCGATCTTGCCGTGTCGCTGGCGCACGCGGTCGCGGGGATGCACCACCGGGGGGTGGTGCACCGGGACCTCTGCCCGGCGAACATCGTGGTGAGCGAGGACAGCGGGGCGCCGTACCTGATCGACTTCGCGCTCGCCACGACCTTCTCGGTGGTCCAGCCGGAGTTCGCCCATCACGGGGCCGCGGTCGGGACCGTGCCGTACCTGGCACCGGAGCAGACCGGACGGACCGGTCGTCCGGTCGACCAGCGGGCCGACCTGTACGCGCTGGGAGCCAGCCTGTACGAGCTGGCCACCGGCGCGCCGCCGTTCGGCACGGAGGACCCGATCAGGATGATTCATGATCATCTAGCTCGGGTTCCGGACCCGCCAGGGGCGGTCGAGCCGTCCGTGCCCCCCGCACTGTCCGAGATCATCATGCATCTGCTGGAGAAGGAGCCTGATGATCGCTACCAGACCGCCGAGGGGCTGGCGCATGACCTCGCGCCGGTGCGCCGCGGCGTGGTGGCGGTGCGCCCCGGCGAGCACGATCTCCCGACACAGCCACTGGCGCCCTCCCGGCTGTGCGGGCGGGACCGGGACATCGACCAGCTCGACGCGGCGTTCGCCGAGGCCGTCACCGGGAGAATCCCGCGGGGTCCTCGTCGCGGGCGCGCCGGGTGTGGGCAAGACATCCCTGGTCAACGCGCTGCGGCCGATCGCGGCTGGCGTCGACGGCTGGTTCGTCGCGGGCAAGTTCGACCAGTACCGCCGCGACCGGGAGTATGACGGAGTCCGACAGGGGCTGCGGGCGTTGGGCCGGCTGTTGCTGGCCGAGCCCGAGGACTACCTGGCCGAGGTGCGGGAGCGGATGCTGCAGGGCCTGGGCCCCAACGCCGGCCTGGTGACGGCCACCGTGCCGGAGCTGGCGGCGCTGCTGAAGGTTTCGCCGGAGCCGGGCGATCCGATGACCGCCCAGGCGCGGCTGTCGCGCACACCGGTCGAGGTGCTGCGCGCGGTGGTCTCCCCGGCGCGGCCGGTGGTGTTCTTCGTCGACGATCTGCAGTGGGCCGGGCGCACTCCCCTGGGCTTCGTCGATCTGGTCTTCACCGGCGAGGAGCAGATCGCCGGGCTGTTGCTGGTCGCCGCCTACCGCGAGGGTGACGTCGACGCCGCGCATCCGCTGGCCCCGATGCTGGCCCGCTGGTCTGACCAGACGGACGGCCCGCACCAGCTGCGCCTGGGCAGCCTGTCGCCCGTGGGACAGGCGGCCATGGTCGCCGACATGCTTCATCTGGCTCCGGAGCCCGCCGCCCGGCTGGCGCGGGCGATCACGCCCTCCACCGGCGGCAATCCGTACGACGTCGTGGAGCTGCTCAACTCGCTGCGGCGCGAGGGCGTCCTGACACCGGGCGCGGGAGGCTGGCGATGGGACGGGAAGGTGCTGCGCCGCCGGCTCGACCGGGTGGAGGTGACCGCGCTCCTGGCCGCCCGGATGTCCGCGCTGCCGTCCGAGAGCGCCGAGCTGCTGGCGGTGATGGCGAGCCTGGCGGGCCAGGTAGATCTTGATCTTCTCGCGGCCGCGACAGGCCTGCCGCAGGGCGAGGTCGAGCGGCGGCTCGCGCCCGCCTTCAGCGACGGCCTGCTGGTGCTGCAGTGCGACGGGCGACCCGGTGTCCGGTTCAACCACGACCGGACGCGCGAGACCGTGTTGGAGGGCAGCCCGGCGGGGGAGCAGCGCGCACGCCGGCTGCGGCTGGCGCGGCGGCTGGCCGACCGGCCGGAGTTCTTCGCCGTGGCTGCCGAGCAGTACCTGCACGTCGTGGACATGGTGCGCAGCACCGGCGAACGGCGCAGCGTGGTCGCGCTCTTTCGTCGCGCCACCGAAGAAGCGAGAGTACTGAGTAACTATCCGCTGGTGGAGAGGTTGCTGAGCGCAGCGGTCAGGCTTGTCGACCCGACCGACACCGACATGTTGATCGCCGTCCACACCGACCGGCATGCCGCTCTGTACTGCCTCGGCCGGCTGGACGACGCGGACGACACCTACCGGACCATCGACCGGTTGTGCACCCGGCCGACCCAGCTCACGTCCGCCACGATGGTTCAGGTCAACAGTCTCACCAACCGGGGCCGCGCCGGCGAGGCGATGCGGCTCGGCCTCGGCCAGCTGCGGCGTCTCGGCATGTCGGTTCCGGAGGAGAACGCGCTCGACGAGGAGATCGACCGCGGACTCGACGAACTTCGTCGGTGGATCGACACCACCGGCGAGTCCGATGATCTGCGCAAGCCGGAGATCGCCGACCAGTCCCGCCTGCGCACCATCAGGCTCGTCAACCGGGTCATGGTCGCGGCGTTCTTCTGCGACCACACGGTGATGGCCTGGCTGGCCATCAGAACTCTGCAGATGTGGGGACACTACGGCCCGGATCGTACCCTGGTGGGCCCGGCCAGCCACATCCCGATCGTGACCATCGTGCGCAGGGGTGACTACCACACCGGGCCACGCATCCTGCGACGGATCCTCGCGGTCGCGCGGGCTCGCGACTATGAGCCCGACGTGTGGCAGGCGCTCTTCATCTACGTGATCACCTGTGGCCACTGGTTCACGCCTCTGGAGGACAACCTCCCCGACGGCCGTCGCGCACTGGAGGGCCTTCTACGGGGCGGCGACCTGCAGAACGCGTGCTGGACCCACTACGCACTGGTGTGCGACCTGTTGGACTGCGCTCCGTCGCTCGACGTCTTCGCCACGGCGGTCGAGGAGGCGCTCGCCTTCGCTCTGCGCACCGGAACGGGCACGCCGAAGGAACCTTCCGGTCCTACCGCCGGATGGTGCGGATGCTACGGGAACCCGTCGAGCCGGCCGGTGGCGACGCGGCCGAGCCGAGCCTGCTGCCGGCGGACCCGTTCTCCCTCGCCAACCAGCATGTGGCCCGGGCTCTGGCCGCGACGGTTCTCGACCAACCGGCCGATGCGGCGCGGCATGCCGCGGCCGTGATGCCCTGTGGGGCCGAGATCGGGACGAGCTATCCCATGGCGGTGGCGCGGGTGCTGCTCGCGATGGCGCTGGCGGCACGGGCGCGGGCCGCGGGAGAGGATCAGCGTGACGCGGTGCTGGAGGAGCTCGACGAACTGATCGAGTGGCTGGCCGCGCGCGCGGCGGACGCACCGAGCAACTTCCTGCATCTGCTGCGCCTGGTGGAGGCGGAACGGGCGTGGGCCGTCGGGGACTTCCACGAGGCGGCATACACGTTCGACGTGGCGCTGCGCGAGGCGTCAGCCCGGATGCGCCCATGGCACCGGGCGTTCACGCTGGAACGCGCCGCACGCTTCTACCTGTCACACAGCATGGAGGCGGCCGGCCTCGCGTTCCTGCGGGCCGCCCGGGGCCAGTACCTGGAATGGGGCGCGACGGCGAAGGTCAGCCAACTCGACTGGGCCTACCCGGCGCTGCGGACCGCCGAGATGGCCGCGCCCGCGGGTCCGATCGTCCTCCCGCAGGCGGAGCAGTCCGGGCGCCGCTCGACCGTGGCGACCGGCACTGTCGACCTGCTCGCCGTGGTCGCCGCATCCCAGGCGCTCAGCTCCGAGACCAGCGTGGACGGCCTGCAGGCGAAAGTAGTGGGAATACTCTCCGAGATGACCGGCGCCACCAGCGTCCACCTCCTGCTGCGAGAAAAGGAGCAGGACCGATGGCTGGTACTCACCGGAGCCGGCGGCACCGTATCGCTCCAGGAAGCCGGCCGGCGGCGCCTGCTGCCGGTCTCGGTCATCCGCTACGCCACCCGCACCCACGAACCCGTCGTCGTCGCCAACGCCACCCGGGACGACCGCTTTCACCGCGACCCCTACTTCGCCGGACTCAACCGCTGCTCGCTGCTCGCCGTCCCCGTCATGACCCGGGGCAGCCTGCGGGCGATGCTCCTGCTGGAGAACCGGATGATCCGCGGCGCGTTCTCCACCGAACGCCTCGAAGGCATGATGATCATCGCGGGGCAGCTCGCGGTCTCGCTCGACAACGCCCTGATCTACGCGTCGCTGGAACGCAAGGTCGCCGAGCGAACCAGGCAGCTGGCCGCGACGAACAGGCAGCTGGCCGCGGCGAACCACCAGCTCGAACAGCTTTCGATCACCGACCCGCTCACCGGGCTGGCCAACCGGCGGCGTCTTGAGGAGGTACTGGCCGTCGAGTGGGAACGGGCCCGGCAGCACGCCGGGCCGATTGCGCTCGCCATGGTCGACATCGACCACTTCAAGCTCTACAACGACCATTTCGGGCACGCCGCCGGTGACCGGTGCCTGCAGCGGGTCGCCGCATGCCTCGCGGGGAACATCGGCGGCACCCTGCTCGCCGCCCGCTACGGGGGAGAGGAGTTCACCGTCGTGATGCCCGACACCGACCTGGACACCGGTGCCCAGGTCGCCCGGCATCTGTGCCGTGCCGTCGAGGACCTGGCCGAACCACACCCGCTGACGGCCGAGCGCATCATCACCGTCAGCATCGGCGTCACCGCGACAGTCCCCGCCGCCGCCGCGGCCTCCGACGCGGCGACGGGCGACGGCATGGTCGCCTTTGTCAAGGCCGCGKACACCGCGTTGTACCGGGCGAAACACAGTGGACGTAACCAGGTGGAGACCGCAGTGCGTTGACGCTCGCCGCGGCCGGCGTCGCCGCCCTCCTCGCGAACCACGGCCTCTCGACCTCCCGGGCCGCCCGGACTTCCCGCATCTCGGAGGACACCCGGATCTCTGAGGAGACCTCCGAGGACATCCGGACCTCGGGCGAACTCGAGCCCACCACCAGGTGACCGCCGTCGTATTAACCGGATTTGTGTCCAGCAATGTGGAAATACCGTGGAGGGGCGGGTCCGTCATCGGCTGAGCGCTCACGACGGTCGCGCCGAATCCCTCGCGTTCAGTCCGGACGGCCGGCACCTCGTCACCGGTGGCGACGACCACAAAGTCCGGATCTGGGATGTCGAGAGGGGGTCGCGGACCGAAGCCCACACCCCAGACGAGCACCACCGTAAGGTGACACACGTCGCGTACCGTCCCGACGRCCGCAGGGTGGCAAGCACCAGCCATGACGGGAAGGTACGGATCTGGAACGTCGAGACCGGTCGGTGCCTACGGGTCGTGCGCAACAACCCGACCTACGCGACCGCCGTGGCGTACAGCCCGACCGGGGAGCACCTGGCAGCCGGCTTCGACCGTGGCGTCGACGACCCGGGCGGGATCGCGTCCATGGCCCTGTCGGCGGACGGCCGACGTCTGGCCACCGGCGACATCGAAGGGTTCGTGACGGTACGCGACCTGACGACAGGCGAGATTGTCCAGACGCTCCCGCCACGGGCCGGCTGAATCGGCCGTCCGCGCGCGACACCGGCCCGGCTTCCGTCATCCGGTTCACCGTAGGGTCCGCATATTCTGACCGTGTCGCCTCCAGGAGGAGTGGTCGGATGGCAGACCAGTCCGCGCGCCGCGTGGGGCGCCCGCCGTCCACGGTCGACGGGCGGACGGTGCCCGAGCGGCTGCTCGGCGTTGCGCTCAAGCTGTTCGCCGAAAAGGGCTTCGAAGGGACCTCGGTCCAGGACGTGGTGGCGGCGGCCGGAGTGACCAAGGGCGCGATGTATCACTACTTCGGCTCCAAGGACGACCTGCTCTACGAGATCTACGGGCGGGTACTGCGCATGCAGACAGACCGGCTCGAGAAGGCCGCCGCCCACGAGGGGCCGGTCGAGGAACGTCTTCACGCGGCGGCCGCCGACGTGGTGGTCACGACGATCGAGAACCTCGAAAGCACTACGATCTTCTTCCGTTCGCTGCACCAGCTGAGCGAGGAGAAGCAGAAGGCGGTGCGCCGCGAACGCCGGCGTTACCACCAGACCTTCCGTGCCATGATCGAAGAGGGGCAGGCCTCCGGCGTCTTCCGTGACGACCTGGACGCGGACCTGATCGTCGACTACTTTTTCGGCTCCGTGCACCACCTGCCGATGTGGTGGAAGCCCCACGGCCGGCTCTCCGAGCGCGAGATCGGCCGGTCATTCGCCGACCTCCTGCTGGCCAGCCTGACCTCGCACTGACCTCGCGCTGGCCTCGCGCTAACCACGCGCGCCGGCCTCGCGTCGGCCACGGCCGACCAGGCTCCACGCCATCGGCGATGTAACCGTTGACAGGCCTGGTCGCTCCCGGCATCCTCAATACCGACCAGACGGTATGTACCTCGGGTGGTGACAACCCCGTGGAGGTTCCGCGGCGGAGTGGATCAGGCGGATTTGAACAACGCCTGGTTCGCAGGGAAGGAATCTCGATGCCGGAAGCCGTGATCGTCGCCACCGCCCGCTCGCCGATCGGCCGTGCGGTGAAGGGCTCCCTGAAGGACATGCGTCCGGACGACCTCACCGTCCAGATGGTGCGGGCGGCGCTGGCCAAGGTGCCCGAGCTCGACTCGGCCGAGATCGACGACCTGGTGCTCGGCAGCGGTCAGCCGGCGGGGGAGTCGGGCAACAACCTGGGCCGTGCCGTCGCCGTGATGGCCGGTCTGGACCACGTGCCCGGCACCACCGTGAACCGCTACTGCTCCTCGAGCCTGCAGAGCACCCGGATGGCGATGCACGCGATCAGGGCGGGGGAGGGCGAGGTGTTCCTCTCCGCCGGGGTCGAGACCGTGAGCCGGTACTTCAAGGGCAACGCCGACAACCTGCCCGACACCCGGAACCCGGTGTTCGCCGAAGCGCAGGCCCGTACCGAGAGGTTCGCCGCCGGTGGCCAGACCTGGGCCGACCCCCGCGGCGAGGGCCGGCTGCCTGACCTCTACATCGCGATGGGACAGACCGCTGAGAACGTCGCCCAGCTCAAAGGGGTCACCCGGGCGGATCAGGACGCGTTCGGCGTGCGCAGCCAGAACCTCGCGGAGAAGGCGATCGCGGACGGCTTCTGGGCCCGTGACATCACCCCGGTGACCCTTCCCGACGGCACCCGGGTCACCGGGGACGACGGGCCGCGGGCCGGCGTCACGCTGGAGGCGGTCGCGGCGCTGAAACCGGTGTTCCGCCCCGACGGCACGGTCACGGCCGGCAACTGCTGCCCGCTCAACGACGGCGCCGCCGCGGTGGTGATCATGTCTGACGCGAAGGCGAGGTCGCTGGGCGTCACGCCGCTGGCCCGGATCGTCTCCACCGGCGTCACCGGTCTCTCGCCGGAGATCATGGGGCTCGGCCCGGTCGAGGCCTCGAGGCAGGCGCTGGCCCGGGCCGGTCTCACCATCGACGACATCGACCTGGTCGAGATCAACGAGGCCTTCGCCGCACAGGTGATCGCGTCGGCCCGTGAGCTCGGCATCGACGAGGACAGGCTGAACGTGAACGGCGGCGCGATCGCGGTCGGCCACCCGTTCGGCATGACCGGGGCCCGGATCACCAGCACGCTGATCAACTCTCTGCGGTACCACGACAAGCAGTTCGGGCTGGAGACCATGTGCGTCGGCGGCGGGCAGGGCATGGCGATGGTCATCGAGCGGCTGAGCTGAACGGAAGGGCCAAGTGATGACCACGAGGTTCTCAGGGCAGACCGCGATTGTCACCGGAGCCAGCCGGGGGATCGGCCTGGCCGTCGCCGAGCGGCTGGTCGCCGACGGCGCGAAGGTCGTCGTCACCGCCCGCAGGCAGGAGGCGCTCGACGAGGCCGTCGCCCACCTCGGTGGACGTGAGTACGCGCTCGGCGTGGCCGGCCACGCCGACGACCTCGACCACCAGGCCGAGGTGGTCAAGCGGGCGATCGACACCTTCGGAAGCTCCGACCTGCTGGTCAACAACACCGGCATCAACCCCACCTACGGCCCGATGACCGAGCTGGAGCCAGCCGCCGCGCGGAAGATCGTCGAGGTCAACTGCATCGCCGCGCTGTCCTGGGTGCGGCAGGTGCACCATGCCTGGATGAAGGAACACGGTGGCGCGGTCGTCAACGTCTCCTCGGTCGCCGGTCTCAGGCCCGCGCCCGGGATCGGCTTCTACGGCGCCAGCAAGGCGATGCTCACCCACATCACCCGGCAGCTCGCCGTCGAGCTCGGCCCGGACATCCGGGTCAACGCCGTCGCCCCCGCGGTGGTGAAGACGGCGTTCGCCACCGCGCTTTACGCGGGCCGCGAGGAGGAGGTCGCCGCCGCATACCCGCTGAAACGACTCGGGACGCCCGCGGACGTCGGCGGCGTGGTCGCGTTCCTGCTCTCCGACGACGCCGCGTGGATGACCGGTCAGCTGCTCGTCGTGGACGGCGGCGTCGCCCTCACCAGTGGCTTCTGACATGGCTGCGAGCGACCAGGGCATGGTTGTCACCGGCGCCGGGCACGGCATCGGCCGGGCGATCGCCACCCGGCTGGCCGCCGAGGGCGCGCGTGTCGTGGTCAACGACCTCGACGCAGAGGCGGCCGAGCGGGTAGCCGCTGAGATCGGCGGACACGCCCTCCCAGGGGACGCCGCCACCGAGGACGGGCTCGCGACGCTCATCGACTCCGCCCGCGGACATCTCGGCGAGATCGACATCTGGTTCGCCAACGCCGGCATCGACCGGGGCAAGGGCCTGGCCGCCACCGAGGCGGACTGGACGGCCAGCCTCGAGGTCAACGTGCTCGCGCATGTGCGCGCCGCGCGCCTGCTGCTGCCAGGCTGGGTGGAGCGCGGGGCGGGCAGGTTCGTGGTCACCGCGTCCGCGGCCGGACTGCTCACCATGCTCGGCAGTCCGACGTACTCGGTCAGCAAGCACGCCGCGGTGGCCTTCGCCGAGTGGCTGTCAGCGACCTACCGGCACAGGGGCGTGATCGTCCAGGTGGTCTGCCCCAGGGGGTGAAGACCCGGATGTTCGACGAGGCCGGCGAGCTCCAGGATCTCCTCAGCCTGGACACCGTGCTCGCCACGGAGGACGTGGCCGAGGCGGTGTGGCAGGGCCTGCGGGACGGCCGGTTCCTGGTGCTGCCGCATCCGGGCGTGGGCGACTACTACGCCGCCCGGGCCGCGGACCCGGACCGGTGGCTGACCGGGATGAACAGGCTTCAGCAACGCCTGGAGAGCCGAAGGGCCGTTTGATGATGCCGCGGAGTCTGCCCGGCCTCGACCTGCCCCGGCTCACCGCCTGGTTCACCACCTCGGTGCCCGGAACGGAGGGGAACCTGTCCGCGCGCCTGATCGCCGGCGGCAAATCCAACCTCACCTACGAGGTGACCGACGGGAGGAACACCTGGATCGTCCRCCGCCCGCCGCTTGGGCACGTGCTCGCGACCGCGCACGACATGGCGCGGGAGTTCCGGCTGATGTCGGCGCTGCAGGACACCGGGGTGCCGGTTCCGAGGACATACGCGCTGTGCCGGGCCGAGTCGGTACTGGGTGCGCCGTTCTACGTCATGGAGCGGGTGGCGGGCACACCGTACCGCCACGCCGCCGAACTGGAAGCGCTCGGCCCGGAACGCACCCGGCTGATCTCGGGCAGCCTCGTGGACACCCTTGCCGCGCTGCACGAGGTCGACCCGGCGGCGGTCGGGCTGGCCGACTTCGGCCGCACCGAGGGGTTCCTGGCCCGCCAGGTGGGCCGGTGGAAGAAACAGCTCGACGCGTCGCGCAGCCGCGACCTGCCCGCCGCCGACGAGCTGCACGCCCGCCTCGCGGCTGATGTTCCCTCGGACTCGGCGCCGGGCATCGTGCACGGTGACTATCGGCTTGACAACGTCCTCATCGACGAGTCCGACCGGCTGGTCGCGGTCATCGACTGGGAGATGGCCACGCTGGGAGACACGCTGACCGACCTGGCGTTGCTCGTGTTGTACCAGCGGTTGGGCACGATGCTCGGTGGCACCTTCGTCGACGCCTCCTCAGCCCCCGGTTTTCTCAACGAGGCCGAGATCCTCACCCGGTACACCACCCACAGCGCCCGTGACCTGTCCCGCTTCGGGTTCTACCTCGGGCTCGCGTCCTTCAAGCTGGCCGCGATCCTTGAGGGCATCCACTACCGCGGCCTCCACGGTCAGACCGTCGGCCCGGGTTTCGAGCACATCGGCGAGGCCATCCATCCCCTGCTTGACGCCGGCCTGACCGTACTCAGGGAGCGCACCTGATGGACTTCGCCCTCGACGCGAAGACCGAGGAGCTGCGTGACAGCCTCCTCGACTTCATGGACACCCAGGTGAACCCGGCCGAGCCGGTATTCCATGAACAGCTCGGCCAACTGCGGAACAAGTGGGCCTGGGACTCCGCGCCCGCATTCGCCGGGCTGCGCGCGCAGGCGCGCAGGCGCGGCCTGTGGAACCTCTTCCTCCCGGGCGAACACGGCGGCGGGCTCACCAATCTGCAGTACGCCCCGCTCGCCGAGATCACCGGCCGCATCCCGCACCTCGCACCAGCCGCCCTGAACTGCGCCGCCCCCGACACCGGGAACATGGAGGTGCTCTCGATCTTCGGCACCGCCGAGCAGAAGAAGGAGTGGCTGGAGCCACTCCTCGAGGGCGAGATCCGCTCGTCGTTCGCGATGACCGAGCCCGACGTGGCATCCTCCGACGCCACCAACATCACCACCTCGATCGTGCGGGACGGCGACGAGTACGTCATCAACGGCCGCAAGTGGTGGATCACCGGCGCGATGAACCCCAACGCCCGGATCCTCATCGTGATGGGCAGGACCGACCCCGCCGCGGACCGGCACCGCCAGCAGTCGATGATCCTCGTCCCGCGTGACGCCCCCGGGGTCGAGATCAGGCGCGGCATGGAGGTGTTCGGGTACGACGACCACGAGCACGGCGGCCACGCGGAGATCGTGCTCGCCGACGTCCGGGTTCCGGTGAGCAACCTGATCGGCGAGGAAGGCCAGGGCTTCGAGATCGCGCAGGCCCGGCTCGGCCCCGGCCGGATCCATCACTGCATGCGCTCCATCGGCATGGCCGAGCGGGCCATCGAGCTCATGTGCGAGCGGGCCGGTGACCGGGTCGCGTTCGGCAAGCCGCTAGCCGAGCAGGGAGTGGTCCGGGAGTGGATCGCCGAGTCCCGGGTCCGGGTCGAACAGCTGCGGCTGCTGGTACTCAAGACCGCCTGGCTGATGGACACCGTCGGTAACAAGGGTGCCCACACCGAGATCCAGGCGATCAAGATCGCCACCCCCGCCGCCGTCGAGTGGATCCTCGACAAGGCCATCCAGGTGCACGGTGCCGCCGGCCTCAGCCAGGATCTGCCGCTGGCACGTTGCCAGGCCCAGATCCGCACCCTGCGGTTCGCCGACGGCCCCGACGAGGTGCACAGGAACGCCTTGGCGCGCACCGAGATCCGACGCCAGGCCGAGGCGAGGAAGTCGCCATGACGATCAGCCAGATCCGGCCCTCCCGGGCCGCCCGGCACCGTACGGAGGCCCGATGAACCGTGATCTTCCCGAGGAACTCCACCAGCGCGTGGAACAGTTCCTCGCCGAGCACGACACGGCGACCACGGAGCGCGTGACCTGGCTCCGGGCGCGGTTCGACGCCGGGCTGGCCTGGGTGTCCTTCCCCGAGGGCCTGGGCGGGCTGGGTCTGCCGCAGGCACTGCAGGCCGAGGTGGACCGTCTCCTCGACGAAGCCGGGGCGCCTGACAACAACCGGCAGGCCAATGGCATCGGCCTGGGCATGGCCGCGCCGACGATCCTCAGGTTCGGGACCGACGAGCAGAAGCGGCGTTTCCTGCGGCCGCTGTGGACCGGTGAGGAGATCTGGTGCCAGCTTTTCAGCGAGCCCGGCGCCGGCTCCGACCTTGCCGGTGTCGCCACCCGCGCGGTTCGTGACGGCGACACCTGGCTGGTCAACGGGCAGAAGGTGTGGACCTCGGGCGCCCACCAGGCCCGGTTCGCGATCCTGCTCGCCCGCACGAACCCCGACGTGCCGAAGCACGGTGGGCTGACCTACTTCCTGTGCGACATGACCGACCCCGGCGTCGATGTCCGGCCGCTGCGCCAGATCACCGGCGAAGCGGAGTTCAACGAGGTCCTCCTCACCGACGTGTCGATTCCCGACAGCCAGCGGCTCGGTGCCGAGGGGGAGGGCTGGAAGGTCGCCAACGCCACGTTGAACAACGAGCGGGTGGCGATCGGCGGCAGAGCCGCACCTCGCGAGGGCGGCATGATCGGGGTGGTGGCCGACACCTGGCGAGCCCACCCGGAGCGCCGTACTCCCGGGTTTCATCACCGGCTGCTCGGGCTGTGGGTCGAGGCCGAGGTCGCCCGGCTCACCGGCCAGCGGCTGCGGCAGAAGCTCGCACTCGGTCAACCCGGCCCGGAGGGCGCGGCGATGAAGATCACCTTCGCTCGGCTCACCCAACAGCTCAGTGGGCTGGAACTGGAGCTGCTCGGTGAG
Source organism: Parafrankia soli (assembly GCF_001854695.1). GTDB lineage: Bacteria > Actinomycetota > Actinomycetes > Frankiales > Frankiaceae > Parafrankia > Parafrankia soli. The sequence goes on along the minus strand of NZ_MAXA01000249.1, from coordinate 30,689 downwards.
GACGGCCTGCGCTACTCCGACTGGACCATGGTCCGGCCTGACAAGGTCGACATGACCGGCCACGACGCCGGCTACCGCTACCTACGCGCCAAGGGCAACTCCATCGAGGGCGGCACCTCGGAGATCCTGCGCAACATCATCGCCGAACGGATCCTCGGCCTGCCCGCCGAGCCGCGTGTCGACAAGGACATCCCCTGGAAGGAGCTGCCCCGGTGAGCGAGCTCGATCTGCTCTACACCGACGTCGAGGACGACCTGCGCTCCTCCGTGCGTGATCTGCTTGCCGACCACTGCGACCCGGCCGCGGTGATCGCGGTCTACGACGGCGACCGGTCCCTCGTGGGCGGGCTGTGGAAGGCCCTGGCCGTCGACCTCGGCCTCGGCCTCGCCGGCCTGCTGGTGCCCGAACACCGCGGCGGTGCGGGTGCGTCGGCCCGTGAGGCCGCCGTAGTGCTGGAGGAGCTCTCCCGTGGCGACCGCGGTGGCGCAGGTCTACTGCGGCGACTTCGCGGTCACCGCCGCCGAGGAGGCGGTGCAACTGCACGGCGGCATTGGGATGACCTGGGAGTACCCGGCGCATCTGTACCTCAAGCGGGCCAAGGCCGACCAGATCGCGTTCGGCGCGCCGGGCGCCCACCGTGTCCGGCTCGCGGGACTCGTCGGACTGGAGACGTGATGATCGAGATCGGGGCGTTCCGCTCGCCGGGTGTTCTGTGTTTCGAGACGTAGGGCTGGCTCAGTACCCGCTGGCGCTCGGTCGACCCTGAGCGCCGTCCACGGCGATGGTGGCTCCGTTCACCCAGCTGGCCCGCTCTGAGAGCAGGAAGGTCACCACGTCCGCGACCTCGTCGACGGTGCCCAGTCGCCGGGCGGGGAAGTCTCGCTGGACGAACTCGTCGAACTCGTTCGGGTGGCGCCGGGAGTACCTCTCCCACCCGCCGCCGGGGAAGAGGACGGACCCCGGGCTCACGGCGTTGACGCGGATGTCGAACCTGCCCCCCCGGTACTGTTCCGCGCCGTATGACCGGTTCCAGGTGGCATCTGGACGCTCGGGAACGACGGGCTCGGCCGGGCCCGGACCGAGCGGACCGCGTGCCAGGCCCGCCCGGGACCACCTCGGTGATGCCCTCACCGCGCGATCGGAGGTAGCACGGCACGACGGTCACCCCGGACTGGTGCTCAGTGAGCCTTGTCGAAAGCCTCGACGATGTTCGACGCGATACGACCCCGGTCGCTCACCGTGTAGCCGTTGCTGCGCGCCCACTCGCGGATGTCGGCGGTGCGGTCGGTTCCCGCGGAACGCGGCGAGGCGGCGCGCGGGCCGCGCCGTCCGCTGCCGGCGCGGCCACCGGACCGGCGTGCCGCCGTCACGAACGAGGCCAGTGACTCCCGCAGTTTTGTGGCGTTCGTCTCTGACAGGTCGATCTCGTAGTGTGCGCCGTCCAGCCCGAACCGGACGGTCTCCTCGGCCGTCTCTCCGCTGAGGTCGTCGATCAGCGAAACGATGGTCTTCTGCGCCATGAGTATTCCTCGTTCATACGTGCGGACCGTGTATCCGCGATGTATTGCATACCGTATCGCGTAATCGCACGGATGGGCCTGTCGCATCCGCCGAAATCGGCTAATCATGACCGGATGGCTTCCGGATGGGAGCATCACATCGGGCTTGTGGAGCACTCTTGGGTGGCTCATGGGCCGGCGGGTCAGGAGCCGCGGGCGGAGTCCCGTGCGCTGACGCGATACCGGCCCGGTGGCTGCGAGCGGGCGCGGGTGAAGGCGCGGTTGAAGGCGTAGACCGAGGTGTACCCGACCGACCTGGCGATGCTTTCCAGCGCGTCGTCGGTGTCCCGCAGCCGGCGGGCCGCGAGGTCCATCCGCCAGCGGGTGAGGTAGGCCCCGGGCGTCTCGCCGACTACCGCGGGGAACCGCCGCGACAGCGTGGCACGGGACACGGAGATCTCACCGGCCAGGGCCTCGGTGGTCCAGGCGCGCGCGGGATCCTCATGGAGCTTCGCGACCGCGGCGCCGACAACCGGATCGTCGAGGACACCCAGCCAGGAGGCCGCGGGCCGGGTCTGGCCGGTCGCGAGCCACACCCGCAGCAGCTGGATGAGGAGGACGTCGACGAGCCTGTCCAGGACGACGGCTGTCCCGAGCCGCGGATGGGCGAGTTCACGCCCGAGCAGCCGAACGGTGTCCTCGAGGCACCCCCCGGCGTTGTCCGCACGGATGTGGACCAGGTCGGGAAGCAGGGTGAGGACCTGGGTCGTGACGGCGGGGTCATGCGAGTAGTGCGCGCACAGGATGTGGGTGCGGACCGGGCCGGAGCCGATCCTCACCGCGCCGGAGTCGGCCCACTCCCAGCTGTCGAAGGCGTGCGCACCGGTTCGAGCCAGGGTGTCGGTGTCGCTCGCCAGGACGTGTTCGGTGCCGCTCGGCAGGAGAACGACGTCACCGGGCATGAGCTGGCGGGCGGACTGGCCCGGGCCCGCCAGCCAGGCTGTTCCCGCGGTGACCGCGTGGAAGGCGGCGCCGCGCGAGGCCGCCGCCCACCAGCCCCAGTTCTCCCCGGCCTCGATCCTCGCCCCGAGGGCGCCGCGAACCCCCGAGACCGCCAGCACGTCGGCGAGGACATCCACGGACGCAGCGTACCGGGAAGCCGCGTGTGGTGAGGCAGACGGATATCAGAATGAGAACCTCAGGCATCCATACGCTCATGGCCGCGCCCTATGGTTCATCCATGGACCTCTCCGGAAGCATCGCCCTCGTCACCGGCGCGAACCGCGGCATCGGCCGCCACTTCGTCGGACAGCTCCACGACCGGGGGGCGTCGAAGATCTACGCCACGGCGCGCAGCCCCCGGTCGGCCGACCTCCCCGGTGTCGAGACGCTGCCGCTCGACATCACCGACCCGGACTCGGTCGCCGCGGCCGCCGTCGCGGCATCCGACGTCACGCTGCTGGTCAACAACGCCGGCGTGTCCACCGCGCAGAATCTCGTCACCGGCGATCTGACGAAGATCCGTCTTGAGATGGACACCCACTTCTACGGAACCCTCGCGATGGTGCGCGCGTTCGCCCCGGTGCTCGCCGGCAACGGCGGCGGCGCGGTCCTCAACGTCCTTTCCAGGCTGTCCTGGCTGTCCTATCTCGGGGCCAACGCCTACAGCGCGGCCAAGGCCGCCGAGTGGAGCCTGACCAACGGAATCCGCCTGGAGCTGCGTGAGCAGGGCACCCTCGTCACGGGTCTGGTCCTGAGCAGCACCGACACCGACATGATGGCCGGCTGGGACATCCCGAAGAACGATCCGGCCGATGTCGTACGTGCGGCGTTGGACGGCCTGGAGGCCGGGCGGTTCGAGATCCTCGCCGACCGGGACAGTGCCGAGGCCAAGGCGGCGCTCAGCACCGACCCGGGTGTCCTGTACGCCCAGACCGGATGACAGCCCGCACGCGCGGAACCTTCCGTTTCCTCAGGACGAGACTCGCCGCCGTCGGCTCCTTGCTGACCGAGTCGGCATCTCTCCGGCGACGCGGTCATCGCCTCAGGAAACCCGGGTCACGATCGCACGAGGAGTCCCTGCTGAAAGGGGTAACGGCAGGGACTCCCTGTGGCAGGTTGATCGTGATTTAACTCGGATGATCTGGGGAGAGCGTGAGTCTCCACGCATTGGCCGCAGCCGAGCCTTGAGCCGACCGTGGTCGGCTTCGATGCGGTTGTTCATCATGCCTTGCCACCGGCACGAGGTCCCGCCACCGCCGGATGCAGCAGAGCCGGGTCAGACGAGGCCGAGCTCGTCGGCGCGCAGGGCTACGGCCCGGCGGGTGGGCAGGTCCAGTTTGGTGAGGATGGCGGAGACGTGATGGTCGGCGGTCTTCACCGAGATGTACAGGCGGGTGGCGATCTCGGCGTTGGTCAGCCCTCGGGCGACCAGCTTGGCGACGTCGAGCTGACGGTTCGTCAGGCCCGCCGGGTTCGCCCGGGTGCTCGTGCGGGGCCGCCTGGGAAGCTGCGTGATGCCGTCGCGACGCAGGGCCGCGCGCTGCCGGTCGTTGGCTCAGCAGCCCGAGCCGGGCCAGCCAGACCGCGAGGTCACCGGCGGCCCAGGCCGTCCCGGCGATCCCCGCCCCGCCGGCCGTGTCGGCAGTACCGGCGCGTGTCCCGGTTTCGGTGATCGCGGCCGCCGCGCGGGTGACCCGGGGGTCGGACACCTCGGTGAGCCACATCCGCTCGGCCAGCGCGGAGAGCACCGCCAGCCGGCGCAGCGGCTCGTCGAGGTGTTCGGCGAGGTCCCAGGCGGTGTCCAGGGCGGCGAGTGAGGCGGCGGCCGGGACGTCCGCGCCCTGGCGCAGCGGGACCAGGGCGGTGACGAGGAGCGGCCACAGCGTCGCGAGCGGCATGCCGCGATCCTCGATCACCTGCTCCGCGTCCTCGACCGCCCGGGCCCCGTCACGGGCCGCGACCGCGTGGTGGGTGAGGACGGCGGGATCGCGCGGCCCGATCTGCTCCAGCGCGGCCAGCAGGCGGGCGTGTAGCCGGGGGGCGCCGCCCGGTGGGATCGTGCTCTCGACCGCCTGGCGCGCGAGCTCGTGCCGGAAGACCAGACCGCCGCGGGCCCGGGTGAGCAGGCCGGTCGTGTCGAGGCGGCGCAACGTGGGCAGGTCGACGCCGAGCGCGGGCAGCACCCGGTCGTCGAGCCGGTCCGGCGCGGTCGCCACCATCTGCAGCACCTCGACGTCGTCCGCCGTGACGTCGGCGGTGCGGGCGAGCACCGCGTCGCGCACCGAGGTCGGCAGCGGGCGGTCGGGCTCCTTGGCGATCTCGGTGACGAAGAACGGGTTGCCGCCGGTCAGCTCGTGCACGCGGCTCGGTTCCAGCCGGGTGCCCCCGATGACGGCGCGGACGGCGCCGAGGGACAGCGGCCGAGCAGGCCGGCCAGCCGGGCGAAGTCGCCGAGCAGCGGGCGAGCCGAGTGACCTGGACCGATCTCGTCGTCCCGGTAGCTCACRAGCAGCGCCAGCGACATCGCGTCGACCCGGCGCGCGAGGAAGCGCAGCACCTCGACCGAGGCGGCGTCGACCCAGTGCAGGTCCTCGACCACCAGGACTGTCGTCTCGTCGCGCAGCGCTTCGTAGATCCGCTCGCAGACGCCGGCGAGCGCCAGCTCCGCGCCGCTGTCGCCGGCCTTCTCACCTTTGACCCTGTCCTCACCGGGCAGCAGCGGTCCCAGGCCGGCGGCCGCGGCGATGTCGCGGAACGGACCGAGCGGCCGGGGCGTCAGAAGCGGGTCGCAGCCGCCGAGGAGGAAACGCGGGCCGGGCGCGGCCGCGCGGGCCGCCGCGAGGAGAGCCGACTTGCCCGCGCCCGACTCCCCGGTGACCGCGACGCCCGACCCCTGCCCGGCCGCCGCCCGGTCGATCGCCGCGCGGACGACGGCGCCCTTGCGGTCCCGTTCGAGGAGATCCACATGGTCAGGGTAGAGGCGGGCGGGCGGGGCGCCGAGGTGAAAGGTTCGAGCGCCCCGCCGGAGCGTCGGCCCCGTCATCGGGGCCGCGGTCACCGCGGGGCCGCGGTCGCGGCGGTCTGCGGGCCGAACTCGTTCGCGACGGCCGAGACGTTGTTGGCCGGGAAGCCACCGCGACGGGCGTGCTCGAGGATGGTCTCCGCGTCCTCCGCCTCGTGCACGCAGTAGATCTTGTCGTCGGTGACGTAGCTGTTCACCCAGGTGTAGGGCACCCCCAGCGACGCGACGGCCTCGTTGGAGGTCTGCGCGATCTCGGCCAGCTCCTCCTGGCTGAGGTTCCCGGCGCCGGGGATCTCGCGCTCGATGACAAAGCGAGGCATGGTCTGCTCCTTTCGATCCGACGGCCCGCTGCCGTCCGGTGTCTCCACTCTCGGCGCGGCAAGGCGTCCCGACATCGGGAGCGACTCCCCATGTTCGCGGTCCGGGTACCCAGGCGCCGACTCCGGAGGACGGGCACGCGGGCGTTAGATGTCCGCCTGATCGGACACTCCTGGATCCGGTCCGCGTGCCCTCCGCGGCCGCGGGAGGAGTCCGCCGGACTATGCCTAGCCGGGCCGCTGGCGGAAACCCTGTGGGTATGCAGCACATCGTTGTCGGGGTCGACACCCGGGAAGCAGCTCCCGCCGCCCTGGTTCGGGCGGCTGACCTCGCGCGGCGGCTGGGCGCGGAACTCGATGTCGTCCACGTCCAACCCTTCAGCCGCGGCGAGATCCGCGTGATGGTCTCCACGGTGCCCGGGCGGCACCTGTCCGAGCGGTTCCTCAGGGCTGACCAGGATGCCCGGACCAGGGAGGTCCGCACGCTGGCGGAACGGACACTGGCGGGCAGCGCCGTGCCCTGGCGGTTGCACGTCCTGGCCGGGGATCCCGCGGCGCGCCTGCTCGCCGTGGCCGACAGCGTCGACGCCTACGCGATCGTCATCGGCACCCGGCACGGCGGCGGGGTCGTCCTGGAGCGGCTGCTGACCGGCTCGGTCTCCCATCGGGTGGTCAACTGGGCGAAGCGACCCGTTCTGGTCGTCCCGACAGACCTGGACGATTAGCACCCGAACGGGCCCGTGCGTCCGGCCGGGGCAGGCGACCTGGACGGCCTGTTGCATCCGGCCGGCGAGACTTCCGTGCTGGTGGAAAGTGCTGTACCGGGCCCACGGCCACGGCTGTTTTCGTGACCTGATCGAGGCCGGGATGCGCGCGGGGTTGTTCGAGATGGCGTCCGCGCGGCTGGCCTCGTACGCCATCCTCGACCTGGGGATGGGCGTCGCGGTCTGGTTCCGCGAGGACGGTGAGCTGACGGAGGATGCCGTCGTCTGGCAGTACAGTGAGCCTTTCCCCGTAACGAGTCGTCACGCTCCGCGCTTGGTTGCTGTGGGTGACGAGCGGGCGGTGCGTCGGGGGTGGTAGACGGCGAAACGCGAGGCCTCGGTAGGAAGTAGTCCTTCCACAGATCAACTTCCGAGAGGCCCCGCGTCGCGATGAGCATCCCATATGTCTCCTACCTGCCCGTCAGCGATCACACGTTCTGGAGTCTGGTCCGTCTCCTGGCGGCGGAACGCGCGCGCATCGGAACGCGGAACGGGACCCGGAAGCTCGGCTGCGCCGAGCAGGCCACGGTCGTGATCCGCTGGTTCTGTGACGGCACGAAGGTCAGAAGGCTCTGCGAGGATCACGGGATCAGTAGAAGCGTGTGCTACCGCGCGATCCACGAGGGTCGCGTGTTGCTGGCCTGGCAGGCGCCTGACCTGCGCAATGCTCTGATCGCCGCGAAGATGGCCGGCTACGACCATGTGATCGTCGACGGCACGCTCGTCGAGACCGACCGCCTGTCCATGCCCGGCCCGACGAAGGGCGTGGATCTGTGGTGGTCGAAGAAGGCCCACAACCACGCGGGCAACATCCAGGTCGTCACCGCCCCGGACGACGGCTTCCCGCTGTGGGTCTCCGACGTCCGGCCAGGCCGGGAGCACGACCTGACCGCGCTGCGTGCCTCAGGCGCGATCGGGGTCCTGCAGGAGTGGACAGGCGACGAGTTCCACCGGGTCCTGTTCGACCTTGGTTACGAAGGGTGCGCGACCCAGGAGGGCCCGCTCGCGATCCCGTTCAAGAAGCCGAAGGGTGGAACCCTCACCGACGAACAGACAGGCCACAACAGGATCAACAACGCGCTGCGCGCTGTCGGCGAACGTGGAAACGCCCTGCTCAAGGGCACCTTCGGTGTCCTGCGCAACGTCACGATCGACCCCTGGCAGATCGGTTCCGTCGTGAAGGCCTGCCTGGTGCTGCTCCACATGGAGCACCAGCGCACCACCTGAAGACCAACCCCCACACACGGAGTTGTCGCTACCGAAAGTGACGGCGGGTTACCGGGAAAGGTTCACTGCGGCCATCGGTCCCTGGGTCAACAACAACCATCCCCTGCCGACTGGTCTGCCGGCCGACGTCACCGCTTTCCTGCAGCAGTCCAACAAGTTACCGTCGTGGGTCGACGTGAGCCAGCTGCGTCGCGCGGCCGACTTCAACCGGCGCAAGGACACCTATCTGTTCATGCTGTATGGACTGGGCAGCGGAATCATGAGCACGGTCATCCCGCGCGAGGCCAGGTCGGTGTACTGGTCGAAGGGTGGCGCCGACATGAAGGACCGTGCGGCGAAGACCTTCACCTTCGGGTACGACCTGAGCCAGTTGAACGCCTTCGAGCCGAACGGGCAGTTCATCGTCACCGCGAACAAGACGCGGATGGTGCACGCCGCGGTCCGTCATCTCCTGCCGCAGTTGCCGCAGTGGAAGTCGGGGGCGACCGAGACGATCCCGATCAGCAACGGCGACATCCTCGTCACCTTCCACAGCCTGGGGACCTTCGTGCATTCCAAGCTGAAGGAATGGAAGATCCCGATGTCGACCGCCGATGAGAACGCCTTCCTCCACAGCTGGCAGGTCGCGATCTCGTTGCTCGGCGTGAAGGACGAGTACATTCCCAAGACATGGGCCGACGCGCACGCCCAGTCGGCCCAGGTGCTCTCACCGATCCTGCTGCCCACCACCGAGGGCAAGGCGCTCGCCGAGGTCCTGCTCGGGCTCGTCTCGCAGGTCGACCTGGGCGTCACGCGCGGCTTCCTCAACGAGTTCACCCGCTACGTGCTCGGCGACACGGTCGCCAACTGGCTCGGGCTGCCACGTGACCTGGCCTCGGCCGCGATCATCAAGGTCGGCTGGCCGGCGTACATCCTGTTCCGTGAGGGACTCCTCCCGCTCATGCCGGCCAACTTCTACCTCTTCGACCAGTTCATCCGAGCGGTGGCCATGGCGTTCCTCAACGGGGGCCCCTCGACCCAGACCACTCCCATCCAGATCCCCGACATCAACCGTCCCGCGGCCTGACGCCGTCGCCCAGCGCACGTCAGATGCCCTGCGACGCCGGGTCCGCACGGCATCTGACGGCGGCCGCGTCGCCACGTGTCGCCCCGCTCGCATAGCTGGCGTCGCGGCGCGTCGGGGCGCGTCCGAACTGATGGGATCAGTCGGTGGGGAATCGCCGGGCGACGGTGATCCGAATGGCGGGACGAGCTGGCCTGAATGTTCACTGACCGCGACAGGTGGGTGCGCCGGATCCTTGAGCTGGATCCGGTGGCCGATCACCACGAGATCTACCGGATCTCCTCGGGGTACGAGTTCCCGTGGGACTACCGCCGGGCGCTCGAGTTCGCCCTGTTCCGGACCTACTGCGTCCCGACGATCTCGGCGCTGCTGGAGGCGACGGGTGAGTTCCGGGAGCGGCCGCAGAAGCGTTACGACGACACCGCCCTGCTGATGGGGGAGCTCACCGCCGTCGGCTACGACTCTCCGCGCGGCCGCGAGGCACTGCGGGTGATCAATCGGATCCACGGACGCTACGCCATCGACAACGATGACACGCGCTACGTGCTCACCACCTTCATCTACGAGCCGATCGACTGGATCAACACCCACGGCTGGCGCCGGCTGACCGATCACGAGACCATCGCCGCGTTCCAGTTCTACCGTGAGGTCGGGCTGCGGATGGGTATCCGCGACATTCCCGCCGACTTCGACGTCTTCCGCACCTTCAAACACGAGTACGAGCAGGAGACCTTCCGGTTCGCCGAGAGCAACCGCAGGATCGGGACGTACACGACCGAGATGTTCGCCGGCTGGTTTCCCGCCCGGCTGCGTCCGGCGGTGCGGGTCGGGGTGCGGTCGCTGCTCGACGAGACCATGCTGAGCGCCTTCGGATTCGACCCGGCGCCGACATGGATGTGCCGGGCCGCGACGGGTTCGCTGCGGGCCCGTTCGGCCGTGATCCGGCGGCTTCCGCCGCGGCGGCGCATCAAGTTCGCCTGGGATCCCAGGACCCGCACCTACCCCGGCTATCCCGAGGGATACCAGCCGCGGGACCTCGGTGCCCCGCCCCCGCCCGAGACCCTCGACGAGAAATGGAGGAACCGACCGCTTTCGACCAGGTAGCGCGGCGGAAGCACACGGATCAGCCGTCCTGGCTCGGGCGGCTCTGGGCGGCCTCGTGTTCGTAGCCGCGCCACCGGCCGAGAATGTCGCGTTGCGCGAGGGCCTCGAGCTTGTCGGCTTCCTCGGGGTTGGCCGTGCCGAGCCGGGTGAAGCGGGACTCGGTCGCGGCGAACTCGCTGAACGGGATCGACGGGGCCCGGGAGTCGAGGGAGAACGGCTGCTCCTCCGCCCGCGGGTCGAAACGGTAGAGGGGCCAGTAGCCGGACCGCACCGCAGCCTTCTGGTGCGCCATGCCGTCGGTCATGTTGATGCCGTGGGCGATGCAGTGGCTGTAGGCGATGATCAGCGACGGGCCGTCCCAGCTGGCCGCCTCGTTGAAGGCCTTCACCGTGTGCGCGTCGTTGGCACCGAGCGCCACCTGCGCGACATACACGTCGCCGTAGGCCGCCGCGACCAGGCCGAGGTCCTTCTTGCGGGTCCGCTTGCCGCCGACCGCGAACTTCGCGACCGCCGCCCGCGGCGTCGACTTCGACGCCTGCCCGCCCGTGTTGGAGTACCCCTCGGTGTCGAGGACGAGCATGTTGACGTCGCGCCCGGAGGCGAGCACGTGGTCGAGGCCGCCGAAGCCGATGTCGTAGGCCCAGCCGTCACCGCCGACGATCCACACGCTTTTCGCGACGAGGTCGTCGAGGAGGGCGTCCAGCCGGGCGGTGGGCCCGTTCCGGGCGGCGTGCTCGCTGCCCGCCAGCCGGCGCCGCAGTTCGGCGACCCGGTCGCGCTGGTCGGCGATGCCGGCCTCGGTCGACTGGTCGGCGTCCAGGATCGCCTCGACGAGCCGGTCGGATACCAGAGCCCCCTCGGCGCGCAGCAGCCGGCGGGCCTCCCGGGCCCGGGCGTCGAGCGCGAGGCGCATGCCCAGCCCGAATTCGGCGTTGTCTTCGAACAGGGAGTTCGCCCAGGCCGGGCCGCGGCCGTCGGCGTTGGCCGTCCACGGCGTGGTGGGCAGGTTCCCGCCGTAGATGGACGAGCAGCCGGTCGCGTTCGCGACCACGATGCGGTCACCGAACAGCTGGGTGAGCAGTTTCAGGTAGGGCGACTCCCCACAGCCGGCACACGCCCCGGAGAACTCGAACAGCGGCTCCCGCAGTTGCGAGCCACGGACGGTGGCCGCCGAGGCGAGCCGCGGCTCGACCGCCGGCAGGGTCTCGTGGAAGGCCCAGCTGGTCCGTTCCTCGGCGAACCGGGAGTCGGCGTCGACCATGTCGAGCGCCCGGTGGTCCGGCATCTCCCGGCTCTTCGCCGGGCACGCCTCGACGCAGACACCGCAGCCGGTGCAGTCGTCCGGCGCGACCTGGATCGTGAGCCGGTACTCCCCGAGCCGGGGGTCCTTCGGGCGGGTGTGCCGGAACGACGGCGGGGCGTCGGCGAGCCGCGCCGGGTCGAACAGTGTCATCCGGATCGCCGCGTGCGGGCAGACGATGGCGCACTTGCCGCAGCTGACGCACAGCTCGGGATCCCAGACCGGGAGCTCGCGGGCGATGCCGCGCTTCTCGTACCGGGCCGTCCCCACCGGGAACGTGCCGTCGACCGGCAGCGCGCTGACGGGGAGCAGGCCCCCCTCACCGGCCATGATCCGCGCTGTGACCTGCCGGACGAACTCGGGTACGTCGCCGACCAGGCGCCGGCGCGCCGGCCCGGTGACGGTGCGGTCGCGCAGGTCGACCTCGCGCAGCGCGCCCAGGGCCGCGTCCACGGCCGCGGTGTTGCGGCGCAGGACTTCCGCTCCGCGCTTGCGCTGGCTGGCGAGGACGCCCTCCTTCACCGCGGCGACCGCCTCGGCCGGCTCGAACAGGCCGGACAGCCGTAGGTAGCAGGTCTGCAGGACGGGGCTGACGATGCCGGGTATGCCGGCCGTCGCCGCCACCCGGTCGGCGTCGACGACGAACAGCCGTGCGCCCCTGGCCAGCAGGTGCCGCTGGGCCTCGGCCGGCAGGTGGTCCCACACCTGATCCGGTGGGTACGAGGTGTTGATCAGGACGGTGGCACCCTGCCCGGCCACGGCGAGGACGTCGACCCGGTCCAGCAGCGACCACTGGTGGCAGCCGACGAACTGGGCGTCCCGGATCAGCCAGGGCGCGTCCACCGGCCGTGGCGCCAGCCGCAGGTGCGACACCGTCATCGAGCCGGACTTCTTGGAGTCGAACACGAAGTAGGCCTGCGCGTGCAGCGGCGTGTGGTCGCCGACGATGCCGGCGGTGGTGCGGGTGGCGCCCACGGTGCCGTCGCTGCCGAGGCCGTAGAACACGGCGCGCCGGACGTCGTCCGGCTCCGGGAACCCGTCCTCGTCCGCGGGCAGGGACAGGTGCGTGACGTCGTCGTCGATGCCGACCGTCACCTCGCGCCGCGGGTTCTCCCGCGCCAACTCCTCGAACACCGCCGCCGCCATCGCGGGCGTGAACTCCTTCGACGCGAGCCCGTAGCGGGCACCGATCACCCGCGGCATGCGCTCGGGCCGCTCCGCGAGCGCCGCCAGGACGTCGAGGCGCAGCGGCTCGCCCGTCGCGCCCGGCTCCTTCGTCCGGTCGAGGACGGCTACCGAACGCACCGTCGGCGGCAGGCAGGCGAGGAACGCCGCACTGTCGAAGGGACGGTACAGGCGGACCTGGACGAACCCGACCCGCTCGCCCCGCGCCATCAGCCGGCTGACCGCGTCGCGCACCGCCGACCGGCCCGACCCCATGATCACCGCGACCCGCTCGGCCTCCGGGTGGCCGTGGTACTCGAAGATGCGGTAGGCCCGGCCCGTCGCCGCGGCCAGCTGGTCCATCGCCCGCTGCACGGCGCCCGGGACGGCGGCGTAGTAGGTGTTGGCCGCCTCGCGGGCCTGGAAGAACGTGTCGGGGTCCTGGGTGGTGMCGCGGATCACCGGGTGGTCCGGGGACAGCGCGCGGCGGCGATGAGCGTCGACGTGGGTTTCGGACAGCAGGCCGGCCAGCGTCGGGTCGTCGAGCAGCGTGACCTCGTTCAGCTCGTGCGAGGTGCGGAAGCCGTCGAAGAAGTGCAGGAACGGCACGCGTGTCTCGAGAGTGGCCGCGTGCGCGACCGCGGCGAGATCGTGCGCCTCCTGCGGAGACGCCGAGGACAGCATGGCGAAGCCGGTCGACCTCGCCGCCATCACGTCGCTGTGGTCACCGAAGATCGACAATGCCTGCGTGGCCAGGGTCCGGGCGGCCACATGGAGAACCATCGGCGTGAGCTCGCCGGCGATCTTGAACATGTTGGGCAGCATCAGCAGGAGTCCCTGCGACGCGGTGAAGGTGGTGGACAGCGCACCCGCCTGCAGGGCGCCGTGGACGGCGCCGGCGGCGCCGCCCTCGCTCTGCAGCTGGACCACCTCGGGCACCCCGCCCCACAGGTTCGGGCGTCCCCCGGCCGCCCACACGTCGGCGAGCTCGCCCATTCCCGAGGCAGGAGTGATCGGGTAGATGGCGATGACCTCGCTTGCCCGGTAGGCCACCGAAGCGGCCGCCTCGTTGCCGTCGATCGTCTTCTGCCCCATGCAGCCAGACTGCATGGTCCGGAGCCGAAGTGGCGAAGGACGTCGTCCCGTACGCCCAGGATGTACAGCACGGCGACCCGACTGCCGAATGTCATCGGCGTCCGGGTGATCTGCGGCAGAATCCGGGGCGATATCGAACCTCATCACCAACTGCCACGACCCGGTCCTGAACGCGGTCGGGCCGGAGAAGCAGGAGGCACCCGCACGTGTCCGGGGACGGTATGTCAACCGCTGCCTCCGGGTTGTGGTTCGGTGCCCTCGGGCCGCTGGAGGTGCGGCTGGACGGCGTGCCCCTGCGGCTGCACGGCCCCCGTGAACGCACCCTGCTCGGCCTGCTGCTGTCCCGGCACAACCGGGTCGTGTCGGTGCCAGGGCTGATCGACGGGCTGTGGGGGGCCACGCCGCCCCCGACGCGGAGAAGACCCTCCAGGGCAACATCTCCCGACTGCGCCGGGTACTGGAGCCCGGCCGGTCCTCGGCCGAATGGCAGGTGCTGGTCACCACCGCGGCCGGGTACAGCCTGCGTGCCGGTCCCACCGCCGTCGACGTCGGGCAGTTCGAATGGCTGGTGGACGGGGCGCGGCGGGCCCGGGACGGCGGCTCTGCCGAGCTTGCGGCAGCCAGACTGCGCCGGGCGCTGCGGTTATGGCGCGGGGACGCCTACGAGGACCTCGGTGAGGCCGCGTTCGCGGTGGCGGAGCGTCGCCGCCTCGACGAGCAGCGGCTCGCGGCGATCGCGGACCGCATCGACCTGGACCTCGCGCTGGGCGAAGCAGCCGCCCTGGTCGGGGAACTGCGGCGGCTGGTGACCAGCCATCCGCTGCGGGAGCGCTTCTGGGGTCAGCTGATGGTCGCCCAGTACGAGTCCGCCGGGCAGGCCGAGGCCCTGGCCGCGTACCACTCGGCACGCCGGCACCTGACCGACGAGCTGGGCGTGGATCCGGGCGCGCGGCTGCAGGCGCTGTACGCCGCCATCCTCGCCGGTGCTGACTGCCCGGTGCCGAGCCCGGTCCGGCCGCGGCCCGTGCCCGCCGCTATTGGTGCGGATCGCAACCCGCTGGCCGGGCGGGAGGCGGACCTGCGCTGGCTCGAACGAGCCTGGGATCGGGTCCTCGACAGCGACAGCGGTGACGTGGTCATCGTCGAAGGCGAAGGGGGGATGGGTGTCAGCCGCCTGGTGGCGGAGTTCGCGCGCCGGGTGGCGGCCCGCGGCGCCGACGTCGTCCTCGGCCTGGAGAACCTGCCGGTCACCTCTGCCGAGGAGCTGGCACGGTCGGCCGCGGAATGCCCGACGCTGGTGATCGTCGATGATCCCGGCGAGCACTCCGCCCGCGACCGCGACCCGTGGGATCGGATCGCCGGCGACGTCGCCGGGCTGCCGGTCCTCGTCGTCACCGCCAGGCCTTCGGGGCGGCTCGGCGCGGGCGGAGCGTGGCGTGCGCTGCGGCTCGGCCCACTGGCCCCCGAGCAGCTCGCCGAGATCGTCGCCAGCTACGTCCACGGCGACGAGCTGCCGGCCGCGCTCGCGGCGGTGGGCGCGTCCAGCGCCGGCGTCCCCCGCAGGATCCACGCCGACAGCGCGGCCTGGGCCGCCGCGCGCGCCGCGCAACGGGTCGGCGAGACCGCGGCGAAGGTGGAGACGGGTCGACGGGAGCTGGACGCCGCCGAGCGCGCGATGATCGCCGAAATCCTGCGCCTGAGACAGGCGCGGATGCGCCGTGCCGAGGGTGAGCAGCTCGAACCTGGCGCGAGTACCGGGGGCGGTGCCAGCGGCTCGGAGGCGATCAGCCCGGGTGGCCTGGACGGCACCAGCGCCGTGGACGGCACCGGCTCCGCTCTGGTGTGCCCGTACAAGGGCCTGGCCCGCTTCGACGAGGAGGACGCCCGCTACTTCTTCGGCCGGGACCGGGTCATCGACCAGCTGGTGACCAGGTGCGCGGCGGCGGCCCTGCTGGCCGTCGTCGGCCCGTCCGGCTCCGGGAAGTCGTCGGTGGTGCGGGCCGGGCTGGTCCCCGCGCTGCGGGCCGGCGTCCTCCCGGGAAGCGACTGCTGGGACATCCGCGTCGTGCGAACGGGCGCGATCGGCGTGGCCGACCTGGCGATGTTCGACACCGATCGGGCCGACGGCCCTGGCGCCACCGACGCGGGCGTGGCCGACGTGACGGCTGTCGGCCCGCAGGCCGGGGGAGTCGGGGCGGGCGCCGGGCCGGCGTCCGCCGTCCGCCTGCTGGTGTTGGACCAGTTCGAGGAGGCGTTCACCGCCTGGCGGGACGGCGACCGGGAGCTGTTGATCGACAAGCTGGTCCGCGCGCTGCGGCGGGAGGACGGGCGGCTGCGCGTCGTCCTCACCGTGCGCGCCGACTACTACGGGCGTTTCGCGCGTTACCCGGAGCTTGCCCGCCTCGTCGACAACAGTGTGCTGGTCGGCCCGATGACACCCGACGAGCTGCGGCAGGCCGTCGAGCGGCCCGCCCGGGTGGCCGGCCTCGAGACCGAGCCGGAGTTCATCGACACCGTGCTGGCCGACGCGCACCACGAACCCGGCGTGCTGCCGTTGCTGTCCACCGCCCTGCTGGCCACCTGGGAACGTCGTGACGGGCGGGTCCTGTCCGCGGCCGCCTACCGGGACGCGGGCGGGGTGGCCGGCGCGCTGACCAGGCTGGCCGACAGCGTCTACGAGGCGTTCGACACCGACGGCCGGGCGGCAAGCACGCCGATGTCTTCGCGCTGTGGGGCGAGCCGCTGGCCGAGACCGCCCAGCAGATCGCCTCCGTCAACGCCGCCGCGGCCGCGGCCGGCCGGACCACCCCGCCGCGCATCAGCGTGTCGTTCCGTCCGATCCTCGGTGCCACCGAGGAGCTGGCCTGGGAACGGGCGCACCGGATCCTGGCGTCGACCAGGGAGAACGTGAGCAAGGCCGCCGAGTACTTCAAGGAGTTCCGCGGCTTCAGCGGCAACCGCGACGCGCCGCAGAACGTCGGCTCGCAGCGGTTGCTGGCCGCCGCGGCCAAGGACGAGCTGCACGACCGTGCGCTGTGGACGCCGCTCGCGGCGGCGATCGGCGGCGGCGGGAACTCCACGGCGCTGGTCGGCACACCGGAGACGGTGGCGGCGGCGTTGCTCGACTACGTCGACATCGGCGTCACGACGTTGTTGATCCGGGGCTACGACCCCTATGACGACGCGATCGACTACGGCCGGCACCTGATCCCGCTGGTGCGCGAGGAGATCGCCCGGCGCGACCGCGGCGAGGCGGCCCGGCGCGACGACATCGCACCGGTGCCGGCGGCGCTGGCCGCGGCGCCCCGTGCCGGCGACCGCTCGCCGCAGGCCGCCGACGCGGCTGTGGGCGGTGCCGCGCGATGACCATCGAGATCATCGGCATGGTCGGCACCAAGGACATGTCCGAGACCCGGGGGACCTTCGACGGGCCGGTGGTCGACACCGACTACCTGACCCGCTTCGCCCAGGCGCATGACGAGGCCGGGTTCGACCGCGTCCTGATCGGCTACGGCGCCACCGGTCCGGACGGCTGGGCGATCGCCTCGCACGTGCTGTACTCGACGCAACGGCTCGGCGTGCTGATCGCGCACCGGCCCGGCTTCGTGGCGCCCACCCTGGTCGCCCGCAAGCTCGCCACGCTGGACGCGCTGACCGGTGGCCGCGGCCGGGTCGCGATCCACCACATCACCGGTGGCAGTGACACCGACCAGCGCCGCGACGGCGACTTCGCCGACCACGACACCCGCTATGAGCGGACCGCCGAGTTCATGAGCGTGCTGCGGCGCGCCCTGACCTCGGAGGTGCCGTTCGACCACGAGGGGCCGTTCTACCGGTTCGAAGGCGCCTTCAGCTCGGTCCGGCCGACGAGCCCCGGCGGCGTCCCGCTGTTCTTCGGCGGCCAGTCGGCGGGCGCGGTCGCCGCCGGCTCCGCGCACGCCGACGTCTACATGCTGTTCGGTGAGCCGCTCGAGCAGACCGCCGAGCGGATCGCCCTGCTGCGGGCGGAGGCCGCCAAGCACGGCCGGACGCTGCGGTTCAGCCTGTCGACCCGACCGATCGTCGCCGACACCGAGGAGGCGGCGTGGGAGCGCGCCGAGGCGATCCGGGCGGAGACCGCCCGGCGGATCGGTGCCGGCAACGGCCTGCTCGCCGCGAAGTACTTCGGCGAGCAGAAGAGCATCGCCTCCGACCGCATGCAGGACGCGGCCTCCCGGGCTGAGGTTCACGACGAGCGGCTGTGGTTCGCCATCACCGCGCTGACCGGTCCGGGCGGGAACTCGTCCGGGCACGTCGGTACGCCCGAGCAGGTGGCCGAGGCACTGTTGAAGTACTACGACCTCGGCATCGACCGGTTCCTGATCCGTGGCTTCGATCCGCTCGACGACGTCCGGCTGTGGGGAGGAGGGCTGGTACCGGCGCTGCGGGCCGGAGTGGCGGCCCGTGACGCCGGGCGGGGCACGCCGGTCGCCGTCCCGGCGTGACGCGGCACGCGCCAGCCGAGCGGAGACGGTACGGCGGCTGGCCGGTCCTTCCCCCGGGCTCGTCCCGGCACCCGTCCCGCCCTCCGTCTCCCGCCTGCCGGCCGCGGCGGCCGGCCCCACCGCGGCACTCCCGGTGAGGGGCGGACCGGGACTGGCCCTGGTGACGGCGGCGGTGGGGCGCCACCGGCGGCTGATGGCCGCCGGGATCGGCGCCGGCCTGCTCTGGACGGCGACGAAGCTCGCCGCGCCGCTGCTCGTCGCGCACACGGTCGACGCCGGGGTGCTCGGCGACGACTCCGGCCAGCTGTGGCTCGGGGTCGCGCTCTTCGCCGGGCTGGCGGTGGTCGGCGCCGGGTTCGCCGGGCTACGTCGTTACTACGGGCAGTGCCTCGCCTACGTGGTGGAGGCGGACCTGCGGGACCGGCTGCTGGCGCGGGTGGTGCGGTTGCCGGCGGCGTTCCACGACCGGCACCCCAGCGGCGTCCTGGTCGCCCGGGCCACGACCGACCTGCAACAGGCCCAGCAGCCCGTGATCAACATCCCGATCATGGTCTCCAACCTGGTGATGCTGGTCGGGACGGCGATCCTGCTGGCCCGGATCGACCCGGTGCTGACGATGGTCGCGATGGCACCGGCCGTGGCGGTGTTCGCGGTCGCCGTCCGGTTGACCCGGCGGCTGGGGCCACGGGCGTTGGACCTGCAGTCCGAGCTCGGCGTGCTGGCCAGCACCGTGGAGGAGTCGATCGCCGGGGTGCGCACCACCAAGGGCCTCGGTACCGAGGACGACGAGCGGCGCCGCGTCCGCGACCAGGCCGGTCAGGTGCAGCGGGCGGCGCTGCGGCTGAACTCGGTCCGCGCGACCTATCTGCCGCTGGCCGAACTGCTTCCGGCGTTCGGCCTGGTCGGTGTGCTGTGGATCGGCGGGCTGCGGGTCGCCGACGGGGCTTTGACGGTCGGCGAGCTGGTCCAGTTCAGCTACTTCGGGCTGTTGATCGTCGGCCCGCTGCGGATCGCCGGCATGACCGCGTCCCAGCTGAAGCGCGCGGTGGTGTCGGCCGGGCTGGTCGCCGCGATCCTCGACGAGGAGCAGGAACCGATCGCGGCGCGGGCCGCGGCCGGAACCAGGGCCGGAAGCACGGCCGACCCCGGAGCCGAGACCACGGCCGGAGGCACAGCCGGCACCACGGCCGGCGCCTCCGGAAGCACGGCCGGAACCGCGGCCCGAACCGCCACGACGGGCACGACGGGCACGGCCCGGGCGGCAGCCCGGAGGACCGTCCCGGCAACGGCGCCTGTCTCGGCGACCGCCGGGCCCGGCGGCGGGCTTGAGGTGCGGTTCGAGGGGGTGACGTTCGGCTACGCGCCGGGTCGTCAGGTGCTCCGGGAGCTTGACCTGGTGGTGCCGGCCGGCGAGTGCGTCGCCGTGGTCGGTGCGACCGGCAGCGGCAAGTCCACCCTCGGCGCGCTGGTGCCCCGCTTCTACGACGTCGGCGCCGGCCGGGTCTGCGTCGGCGGCCGCGACGTCCGGGACTGGTCGCTCGCCGACCTGCGCGCCCAGCTGGGCGTCGGGTTCGAGGACGCGTTCCTGTTCAGCGGGACGGTCCGCGACAATCTCCGGTTCGGCGCGCCGGAGGCCGATGACGAACAGCTCCGGGCGGCGGTCCGGCTCGCCGGGGCGCAGGACGTGGTGGCGGGCCGGCCGGGCGGCTACGACGCGCTGGTCGGCGAGCGTGGCCTCGGCCTGTCCGGCGGCCAGCGACAGCGGCTGGCGCTGGCCCGCACCCTGGTCGCGGACCCACCGGTGCTGCTGCTGGACTCGCCGACCAGCGCGGTGGACCCGGCGAAGGAGGCCGAGATCGTCGCCTCGCTGGCGACCGTGGTCAGGGGACGGACGACGATCCTTGTCGCGCACCGGCCCGCCGTCATCGGCCTCGCCGACCGGGTCGTGCTGCTCGAGGGCGGCCGGGTCGCTGCCACCGGCACCCATGAGGACCTGCTCGAGAGCTCGCCACGCTATCGGCAGGTGCTGGTCGCCCACTCCGGCGACCTGGACGACCCCGACGCCGACCCCGACCCTGGCCCTGGGGCGCCGGCGGGCCGTGGCGCCCTGGCAATGTCATGACGTCCCGACCGGTGTGACTCCGACCGGCGCGACCCGGACCGGGACCACCCCCGCCGGCGGCCCGCCGGCAGGCAGGCCGTCGCCGCCGGGCCGTGGCAGCCTGCTGGCGCGGACGCTGACGCTGCTGCGGCCGCGCTGGCCGGCGGTCGCGCTGGCGGCGCTGCTGCTTGTCACGACCACGGCGACGGCGTTGGCCGGGCCCTGGATCCTGCGTTACGCCATCGACGAAGGTCTGGTCGGGGACCGGCCCGACACCGGCGTGATCACTCGCGCCGGCATGCTCTACCTGGGCCTGGCCGTGGCTGGCCTGGTGCTCGCCCGGCTGCAGGTCGAGCTGGTGGGGCGGATCGGCGAGTGGTTCGTGCGCGAGCTGCGCAGCCGCACCGTCGACCACGTCATGTCAATGTCGGTGCGCTCCTTCGACCGCACCCCGGCGGGGACCCTGGTGCCCCGGATGACCGCGGACGTCGACGCGCTGCAGGACGCCGTCCAGCTCGGAGTCGTGCCGTTCGCGCAGGCGGTGCTCACCCTCGCCTTCCTGGTCACCGTGCTGGTCGCGTTGTCGTGGCAGCTCGCGCTGGTCTGCCTGCTGCCGGCGGCGGCGCTGGTCGCGGCGACGGTGTGGTTCCGCCGCGCCTCCCGCTCGGCGTTCGCCCGGGTGCGTGACCGCGTCGCGGACACCGTGACCGAGCTGACCGAGCGGCTCGCCGGGCTTCGGGTGGTCCGGGCGTTCCGCCAGGAGCCCGCGGCGACCGCGTCGTTGCTGGGGCGCAGCGGCCGGCAGCTCGACGCCAACGTCACGGCGGTGCGGATCCAGTCGGTCTACCTCACCGCCATGGAGTTCGCGACCGTCGGGAGCATCGCGGCGGTACTGGCCGCCGGAGGCGCCCTCGCCGCACGGGACGCGGTGACCGTGGGCACCCTCAGCGCCTTCGTGCTCTACCTGCTGCTCGCCTTCGAGCCGGTGCAGTCGCTGAGCTT
The DNA here is from genome assembly GCF_001854695.1 of Parafrankia soli. Classification (GTDB taxonomy): domain Bacteria; phylum Actinomycetota; class Actinomycetes; order Frankiales; family Frankiaceae; genus Parafrankia; species Parafrankia soli. The sequence continues at coordinate 9,545 of NZ_MAXA01000249.1, read as the reverse complement.
CCTGGTCACGGTGCTCGAATCGGCGGCCGCGGCGTTGCGTAAGATCTACGGCCTGCTCGACGAGCCGGTGGACCTCCTGGAGGGCACCCGGGAGCTGCCGGACGTCGGTCCGCTCCACGCCGAGGACGTCGGTTTCCGGTATGCCGACGGTCAGCCTGAGGTCCTGCGCGGGGTGCGCCTGACGATCAGGCCCGGCGAGCGGGTTGCACTGGTCGGGCCGACCGGCGCAGGCAAGTCAACGCTCGCCAAGCTGATGGCACGGCTGTTCGACCCCACCGCCGGCCGGGTCGGCTACGCCGGCGTGGACCTGCGGGACGTGACCCGGCGGGCGCTGCGGTCGCGGGTCGTGATGGTCGCCCAGGACGGTCAGCTGACCAACGGCACGCTGGCGCACAACCTGCTGGCGGTGCGGCCCGGCGCCACCCGCGAGGAGCTGGCCGGTGCGCTGGCGTCGGTCGGCGCCGGCGGCTGGCTCGACAGCCTGCCCGACGGCCTCGCCACCCAGGTCGGCGAGGGCGGGGCGCTGCTGTCGGCGGGCGAGCGGCAGCTCGTCGCGCTCGCCCGCGTGTGCCTGCTCGACGCGGACGTCGTCGTGCTCGACGAGGCCACCTCCGGGCTGGACCCCGGAACGGAGAAGCTCGTGGAGGCCGCGGTGGCCGCGGCGACGGCCGGCCGGGCCGTGCTCATCGTCGCCCACCGGATGTCGACGATCCGTGGCGCGGACCGGGTCGTCCTCGTCACCACCGACGGCGTCACCGAGCTCGGCTCTCACGACGAGCTACCAGTGCCGTCGTAGCCGTCTCCAAGCCCACAGGGCGCCGGCGGCCGGGTGCGGGCACCAGCGAGATCCAGCGCAACATCATCGCTCAGCATGCCTGTCGCCTGCCCCGGGGCCGGGAAGACTTTCTTCCGCTTACGCCGTGCGCAAGCGGAGGGTATCCTTCCGTTTGGTGGCCGTCATCACTCGGCGGCGGGTTGCCGGGCAGGGAGGTCCTGAGGCGTGACAGCGGGATCGCCGGAGCGGTTACGTGCGGATGCGCGCCGTAACCGCCGCAAGATCCTGGCAACAGCCGCACTCGCGTTCGTCGAGGACGGCCCGTACGTGCCCATGGAGGAGATCGCCCGCCGTGCCGGTGTCGGCGTCGGCACGCTCTACCGGCACTTCCCGGACCGGGATGCGCTGATCATGGCGGTCGTGCGGGACAACCTGGCCGCCACGCTGGTCAGGGCACGCCAGGCCGCGGCGGAGGAGGAACAGGCGTGGGACGCGCTGGTACGGAGCATGAGCGCGTCCGACGAGACCCGGCTCGTGCTGCGCCTGCCCACTCTCTTCTCGCCGGCGATCGTGGCGGCGATCCAGGCCGACCCTGAGATCCGGCGGATCCGCCGCGAGCTCGTCGCGGTGATCGACAGCCTCGTCCGCAGGGCACAGAACGAGGGGTCGCTGCGTGCCGATGTGGGCACCGGCGACCTCATCCATCTCTTCTCGTTGCTGCTGCGCGGTGTCCGGAGGACACCCGACGACACGGCGGACGTCGCCCTTGAACGCGCGCAGGCGGTCATCCTCGACGGCCTGCGTGCCCATTCAGGAGACCTGTTGCCCGGCCGGCCGCTCAGCGCGACCGACCTGGAGGCGGAATGACCGGCCGGCGCGGCGCCATGGCGGGAACGGTCGATCAGCCGGGGACGGCTGAACCGGGAGGGGGATGTGCATGGTGCGAGGGTCGATCTTCAGGCCGAGGAGGTAGTGCAGGGGCGCCCGGTGCGGTGCGGGTGGACCACCCGCACCGCACCGGGCGCATCGCTTCAGGCAGGACGCCCGGGCCGACTTTCGGCACCCGGAGGACCCGTCCAACCTGACAGCTCAGAGCCCGTCAGCTGGTAGCAACGGCAGAGCTCTGATCGACTTCCGTGTCGTGAATGCCGAGGTAGGCGTTCTCCAGGAGCTCGGGGGCGGCGGCCAGCTCCTTCGCCGGCCCGCGCAGGACGATGTTGCCGCGGTTGAGGACGGCCGCGGCGTCGGCTACCTCGAGGGCGAGGTTGACGTGCTGTTCGACCAGGACCACCGCGCACTTGTGATCGGTGGCGATGCGACTGACGGTGGCGAACAGACCCTCGACGATCAGGGGTGCCAGGCCCATGCTGAGCTCGTCGATCAGCAGCACCCGGGGCTGCTGGATCAGGGCTCGAGCCATGACCAGCATCTGCTGCTCGCCGCCGGAGAGCGCCCCTGCCGGCAGGGTCCACCGCTTCTCGAGAGCTGGGAAGGACTCGAGAAGCTCTTTCGGCTTGGGGCTGTTGCGCTTGGCCGCCACCCGGATGTTCTCCTCGACGGAAAGGGTGGTGAACAGGCAGCGGTTGTCGGGGACGAGCACCACGCCGGCCGCGTTCGCCGCGGTGGGTCGGCCGCTGCGCAGCCGCGCGCCGTCGACGCTGACGGTTCCCCCCTGAGCGGGCAGCAGCCCGGACAGGGTCAGCAGCAGCGTGGTCTTGCCGGCGCCGTTCGGACCGAGCAGGGCCAGCACCGACCCGGCCTCGACCGCGAGATCGACGTTCCGGAATGCGGTGGTGCTGCCTCTGCCGCCGGTGAGGTCGGCGCACTCCAGGCGGATGGTCATCGGGTCACCGCCGAGGATGTGGTCGCTGCCGAGGGTGCCGTCAACGGTGGAGTGGTTTCCGCCGCCGGTGGGGTGGTCTCTGGCGCTGGGGTTGGGGTGGTTTCCGTGGCCGGCGGTGAGGTGGTCTCCGTGGCTGGTGCCGGGGTTGGGGTGGTCTTTGCCGCCGGCGGTGAGGCGGTCTCCACGGCTGGTGCTGGGATCGGGGTGGTCTTTGCCGCCGCCGGTGAAGTGGTCTCCGGTGCCGGTGCCGGGGTGGTCTCCGCCGCTGGCGGTGGAGTGGTCTCCGTGGCTGGTGCCGGGGTCGGGGTGGTTTCCGCGGCTGGCGGCGAGGGGGTCTCCACAGCTGACGGGGAGGCGGTCTCCGGCGGTGCTGCGGCTTCCGTCTCTACCTCCTCTATCTCCTCTACCTCCTCTATCTCCTCTATCTCCGCCTCGACCTCTGCTGAGGCGTCGTGGACGGAGCCGAGGTAGGCGTCGGCGACGGCGCGGTCCGCGCGGATCGTCGCGGGGGTTCCCTCCGCGATGACCTTGCCGAAGTCGAGGACGTAGATGTAGTCGCACACGGACAGCACGAGGGAGACGTCGTGATCGACGAGGACCACGCCGACCCCGGTGTGGCTGATCGAGCGAATGCGCTCACCGAGCCAGGCGGTCTCGGTGGTGTCGAGTCCGGCGGCGGGTTCGTCGAGGAGCAGGGCCCGCGGGCTGGTGGCGCAGGCCCGCGCGATCGAGACCAGCTGCCGTTCGCCCTGGCTCAGTTCGTCGGCGTGCCGGTCGGCCCGGTCGGCGATGCCGACCAGGTCGAGTGCGGCCGCCAGGGCGCGGTGACGTTCGTCCCCCCGCGCGCCGAACAGCGCCGCGCTGACGTTCTCCTCGACGGTGAGGTCGTCGTAGAGCTCCAGGGACTGGAATGTGCGGGCGAGGCCACGCCGCACCCGCGCGTGTGTGGGCAGGCCCTCGATGGGCTCTCCGCCGAGCTGGATGGTGCCCGAGGCCTGGGCGAATCCGGTCGTCGCGTCGATCACGCTCGTCTTGCCGGCGCCGTTCGGCCCGATGAGGCCGACGATCTGGCCGGCGTGGACGCGCAGCGAGACCTCGGAGACAGCTGTCACACCACCGTAACGAACAGTGAGTCCGCTGATGTCGAGCACCGTGGCCGCCGGCTGCGCCGGTTCGGTTGGTTCCGCCGCCTGGTCGGCGCCTGCCGGCTGTGTCGGCACGGTCGGTTCTGCTTTGGCGGTACTCACCGGTTTGGCGATACTCACCGGTTCCGTCTGGTCGGTGCTTGCCGGTGCGGGGACGCTGGTCTTCGTCGTGAGGTCGGCCTCGGCGGCTGTGGGCTGCTGGGGTGTCAGCCTCTTGGCCTGTTCCGTGGCGGTTGGTGTGCGCTTGCGGTGGCGTAGTCGGTCCAGTCGGTCGGCGAGCTCGTGGCCGCCGGTGGCGAGGCCTTCGGGGTGACCGATGAGGGCGACGAGGAGCCCGATGCCGGTGATGACCGGGAACCAGTCGCCCAGGTGGACCCAGCGGTCCATGGCCACGAAGGTGATGCCGGACGCCGCCATGATGCCGGCGAGGATGCCGCCGTAGACCGAGGTGACGCCGGCCAGGTACGCGGTCGAGAGCAGGGCGAGCCCGCCGATCGCGGTGAACGAGTCGAAGGTGACGACACCACGCCGGTAGGCCAGGAGGCTGCCACCCAGGCCGGCGATGAACGACGCGATCGCGAAGCTGGCGACCTTGATCGCCACGACGTTGATCCCGATGCCGGCGGCGGAGTGCTCGTTGGCGCGGACCGCGAGCATGGCCGAACCCAGTGCGCTGGTCCGCAGCCGGGCGACGCCCCAGGCCACGGCCACCAGGACCGCCAGGCACAGGAGGCCGAAGGGAATGCGGGGGAAGGCGTGGCCGGTGCCGATGCTGAGGTCGAGGCCGAACAGCTTGGGCTGGGTCACCGCGGCGCCCTCGCTGCTGACGATCTGAGTGTTGCGGAACCAGACGGCCTCGATGGCGTAGGCCAGGGCGAGGGTGACGATGCCCAGGGTCAGCCCCCGCAATCGCAGGGCGGGCAGCCCGATCACCACGCCCAGCACGGTGGCCGCGAGCGCGGCCAGCAGGGGCGCGAACGGGAACGGGACGTGCCAGCTCTGGGTCAGGCCGCTCAGCGTGAACGCGGCGCTGCCGGCCAGCGCGAGCTGGGCCAGCGACACCTGGCCGGCGTAGCCGGTCACGACGACGAGCGACAGGCCGATGATCGCGGCGATGAAGGTGCCGATGACCGCGCTTCGCCAGGTTCCGGTGGTGGCCAGCAGGGCGATCACGCCCACGGCGGTACCGAAGACCGTGGGCAGTGTCAGGGAGCGCGGCCGGGGTGCCCGACCCAGCGGTTGCCGAACCAGACCGCCCCGGACCGTCAGGCCCCGTCCGGTGGCCAGCAGCGCCAGCAGGATCACCACCAGCGGGACGAGTTCCGACGCGCCTGTCCTCGGCAGCCACCACACCTTGTCGGCGGCGAGTGAGAGCGCCTCGGACTGGACCATGCCGATGGCGATGCCGGCGGCCACGGTCGGCACGAGGTTGGTGAAGCCACCGACGACGGCGGCGGCGAGGGCCGGGACGACGAAGAGCGTGTAGGTGGTCGGGGAGAGCGGGCTCAACGGCGCGATGAGAATGCCGGCGGCACCGGCGGTCACGCCGCTGATCATCCAGTTGAACAAAGCGATTCGGTCCGGGGACACGCCGCTGACGTAGGCGCCGGTCTGGGATTCCGCCACCGCCCTCGTCAGCAGCCCGAATCGGGTGAAGCGGTACACCGCGGTCAGCGCCAGCGTCAGGACCACCACGGCGACGACGAGATAGAGGCGGTCGGACAGCACCTTCGCGCCGCCGAACTCCCACCGTTCCGCCGGGAAGATCGCCTCGACGCTGACGGGCGCCGTACCGAGCCGGATCGCCATCACCGACTGGATGACCACCAGAACACCTAGCGACGCCACTGCCCGGGCCAGCGGAGGCGCCTCGCGCAGGGGCCTGAACACCGCCAGGTACAGCAGTGCGCCGAGCAGTGCCCCGAACAGGAGGGAGAGCGCTGCCGCCGGTGCCAGCCCCCATTCTCCGCCAAGGTCAACCGAGACAGGCAGTCCGGGAAAGAGGACTAACAGCTCGCCGTCGCGTAAGTAGGCATAGGAGTAGGCGACGTAGAGCGCTACCGCCCCGGTCGCGAAGTTGATGACTCCCGAGCTCCGGTAGGTGAGCACGAGCGCGAGACCCAGCGCCGCGAACACCCCTCCGTTTCCCAGGCCCAGAAGTAGCGAACCTATATGTTCCATCACGATCTCCTGGCATCTTTCAGTTCAGTCCTGCAAAACGCGGGCCGGTTCGGCCCCCCACTCGGGCAGACGCCGAGTGGGGGGCCGAACCGGCTATCGAGAAATACGTCGATGAGTGGGTAGTGGGTACGCGGCCGTCAGTCCGGGATCGGAGAGGTGCCGAGAACCTTGTACTCCGTAGGCTGGCCATCGCTGTCGAGAGTCGTGGACAACCCGCCGCGCACGCAGGCCGCCGGCGAGTCCGGGTAGGCCTTGCCGTTGCAGCGGAACTGCAACCCGGAGGCGCCCGGAAGCTCCTTCTCGGGAGCCGCCTTGATAGCGGCGGTGACGGTCGCCGGCGTGATTTCACCCTTGATGTCCTCGAGCGACGCCGCGAGACCGGCGAACGTCACGAACATGCCCCGGCCCGCGGACGAGCCGGTGTCGACGTCCTTCCCGTAGGTGTCGATCACGGCGTTGTAGAGGACGCTGGACGGGTCGTCCCCACCGACGGGAACAGAGGCGCCGATGACCATCCCTTCCAGGTCGTCCCCGGGCACGGCCTTACGGGTGGCGTCGGTGATGCACTGCGAGATGGCGCTGACCGTGCCTTCGAACCCGACCGCCCGCAGGCCGTTGATCGCGCTGATGCAGAACGAGTCGTTGCCGATGATGAACACGACGCTGGACTTGTCACCCGCGACGCCCTGCAGCTGCGGCGTCATGTCGGCCGTGCCCGGAGCGATCCGGATGAGCTCGTACTCGAGACCCGCCTTCTCCATCAGCGGCGGTGCGAGGTCCTGCGCGTTGTGGAGCGCGGCCGGCACGTCGATGACGACCTCGGTGACCTTCTTGAGGCCCTTGTCCTTCGCGAGGCTGATCGGCAGCTGCAACGTCGCGAACGTCGGATCGCCTATGGTGAAGCTGTTGGGGTCGGACAGAATCGACGGGCTGCCCGCGCCGAAGAACATCACGGGTATGTCCGCGTCGGCCAGCGGCTTCCATACGCCCTCGGCCACCGCCGACTCGCCGACCGCGACCGCGACGACGTCCTTCTCGATCATCTGGTTCCCGCAGTCGGTACCCCTGGCCGGGTCTGCCTGCGTCTCACACGTCACCAGCTCGACGGGTCGGCCGCCGATGCCCCCGCGATGCTCGTTCAGGTACTTGGCGGTGGCCTCCGCGACGGCGAACTGGACGGAGTTGTCGATGGCGGCAGACCGGCCGTCCGAGACGATCCCGATTTTGACGGGCTCGCCGGCGGCCTTGTCGACCGGCCCGAGCGCGTTGGCGGCCGCGGCCGTCTCCGTCGGAGTGGTGGTGGCATCCTCGTCGTCCGAGCTACACGCGGCGACGAACAGGAGCGAGGCCAGGGGCAGGGCTAAGAGCGCCCGCGCCGACCGCCGACGCGACCACCTTGTTCGGTCGCGTGGCACCGTGTTCTGCATATGCCTTCCACCTCTGAGTCATCGAAGTTGTCTGCATCGCGGCACCATCAGCCACGAAAAACAGCCCTGCCGGGAGCAGGTGGCTCTCACAAGGCCGTGTTTAGTTGGCTGGCCATTGTCCGGCGGACGAGTGAGCACATGCTCCCAACTTTCGACGTCAGCGTCAACGACTTAGGTTGCCCTCAGGTGATCTTGCTGGGTGGTGTGGCCAAAACGAGATCATGATCAAGGTGTTGGCGGCTCCGCCGTGGAAGTAGTAGCCGTGTTTGGCGTAGCGGGAGGCGAGCGGGCGAGGCCTGCCCCGGGGCCGGCGGCCGGCCGTCAGGGGGGCGGGGCCGTTTGAGCTGACGCGGCGGCCGGAGCGGCGCCGCGAGTCCACGGTGGTCAGCCCGGTGCAACCGGCGACGCCCGCACCGCGGGCTCCGCCTCCCACCGGCCTGGCACGACCACCCCCGGCCGCCGCCGCGACGGCCGGATCAAGCGCTGGTCCGTCCTGGGCGTCCTAATCAACGAATACGGATGGGCCGCCTTATGATCGGGACACATCAATACGGTGGCCGAGTTCTGGCACTCGGAAGATCGAGAACATTCAGTCGCGGTCGCTACTGCGACCGAAGCGGTCCTTCGATGCCGGTCCTTATTTGCGTCCGGTGGCCGCATTCGCCGAACTCGCCCGCGTCGTCCGGCACCCATCCGCACTCTGTGAACACCTTGAGCGCCAGGATCACCGTGCGTGGCTGCCGAGCAGGTCCAGGGTGCCGAGGTCGCGGATGGCGGCGCACGCGTTTTTGATCATGGAGAGGAGCATCCGGTCGGAGTTCTCGGTGGGTTCGTTGGTCGCGTAGGCGGAGCCGAGCACGGTGAGTAGTGGTGCCTGCGGGGTTCCGAGGCGGTAGTCGTGGAAGCAGTCGTCGAGTGGGTAGTCGTCGACGCCCATCTGGGTGAGTTGTTCGTGGTAGGCGCGGACCAGGTTCTTTTCCTGGGCGCGTCGGAGGGTGGGTGGCAGGGCGGTGGCGAGGAAGTAGGCGACGTCGCGGCCGGGGAAGCCGATCTCGAGGGACTGCCAGTCGATGGCTGTCACCTCGTGGGATTCGGTGAACAGGAGGTTGTCGAGGCGGTAGTCGCCGTGGATGAGGGTGTGGCGGCCGCAGACCTGCCGGCCCCACTGGGCGAAGTGGTCGGCGGTGCGGTGCAGTGTGTCTGTGTCGGTGGGGGAGAGGCGGTCCTGGAACCGGTCGAGGAACGGCTCGGTGGCCGCGGTGAGGATTTCGCCGAGGAAGCTGAGACCGGCTTCGTCGGTTTGGCGTAGCCAGTCGGCGCCGTTGGTGAGGCCCGGCTTGTTCCAGAACGGGCCGTGCAGGCCGGCGAGGTTGCGTAGCGCGGCTTCGGCCTGGGGGTGTCGCAGCCGTCGGCCTGGACGCCGGGCTGTGCTGGGTGTGCGTCCTCGAGTACCAGGGTGAAGCTGCGGCCGTCGGTGTTGATGGCGGCGCTCCAGCAGTGTGGTACCCGGATCTGGGCGTGGGGGGCGAATCTGGTGTAGTAGCCGACCTCGCTGCGGTAGCCGGGGGCGATCTGGCCGCGGCCTTCGGGGGTGCCGGCGGCCAGTTTGAGGACCACCGAGGAGGGTGCCGGGTCGGTGCTGTCGGGATGGGCGTCGAGGTGGAAGCGGTGGCTGGAGCTGAGTTGGCCGCCCCCGACGGGTTCGTGGCGTAGCCCGACGATCTTGGTGTTGGTGCCGCCTCGGCGCAGCGCGGCGGTCATCCACTCAGGGGTGACCATGCTGGGGTTGTCGACGATCCACCCTGGTTGTCCACCTGCCGGTTCGGTCATCCTGGCCTCCGAGGGTGCTCGGGTCGGTGTCCGTGGCGGTGGGCTAGGTGATCGTGTAGCGGATGGGGAGGTGTTTGGGTCCGCCGACGAACAGGGTCTGCATGTATTCGGGTGTGCCGGCCAGCTCGATCTCGTGTAGCCGGGGGACCAGTTCGGTGTAGGGCGCGTCCCTCTAGGCCGTGTCCGGTCGATGATGGTTGGAGGCGGTTTCGCGTACGGGCCCGCTCGTGTCCCAGCCGACGTACGGCGCCGGTTGACACCAGTGTTCCGCTGCTCCGTGGACCGCCATGATCCCCGTGCCCGTGCCCGTGCCCGTGCCCGTGCCCGTGCCCGTGCCCGTGCCC
>NZ_MAXA01000248.1 GCF_001854695.1 Parafrankia soli | reverse complement strand
CCCGTGCCCGTGCCCGTGCCCGTGCCCGTGCCCGTGCCCGTGCCCGTGCCCTGTGGCGGCCGTGGTGTCGAGCGGGCGGCGTGCGTGCAGGAGTGCTGGCGTCCGGAGCAGGCCGGAACCGATAGGTATTCACGCCGGCTGGGCCTCATGCGCGATGTCGAGCAGCCGTGGCGGTTGAGTGACAGCCCGGACTCACCCAGCCGCCACACATTGCCGGGTGGCGGGATTGGGGCTGCATAAGTCCCGTTCCCGCAGCCTTGGCGCCCTGATTCCGTGCCCGCCGGCCCACCCCGCCCGCGCCGGGCCCGCCCGGCCCCGTAGGAGGGCAGCGCCGTCGGCCCTTGGACGGATGAGGCCGCTGCCTCCTCGGCGGCTAGCGCGACGAGGCCGCCCTGGATGGCGCCGCCCACGTTGAGGCCGTCGGCCCGGTGGGGCACCTCGACGGTGCCGGGAGCCACAACGACGCTGCCGACCCGCTCGGCGAGGGGAACCGGCAGCCGGAAGGGCCCCTCGGGTAGTCCGGCCAGGGTGCGGTGGGAGAAGACGTGATCGGGGTTCGGGGGGTGACGAACGACGTGTGACAGACGGCGGTCAGGGTCCCGGAGGTCTTGTTGTGGAACTGTGTCTCGCAGACGACGACCGTCCGGCCGGCCTTGACGGTTCTTGCCTCGAGGGAGATCGTGTCGCCGATCTCGGCTGGCTCGACGACGTGCACGTCGAGGTCGAGGGTCAGGGCTGGCCGCGGTGCGGTCAGGTTCAGGGCGAGTGTGCCTGTGACGATGTCGGCCCAGGTCGCCAGCACGGATGTCCGCAGGGCGGTCGTGCCGGGGACGCACAGCTCGGCGAACACGTCGGCGTGCCCGGTGGCGACACCACCGTCGACCGAGAAGCCCAGGCCGAGCTCCATGACGATGTGCCGCACATCGTCCACGTTGCCGTGATTGCCACCATTGCCGACGGTGTTCACGAGATCGCCCCTTCGCTGCCTTGGCCGCATGGCCCCCTGGTCGCGCGGCCGGCGGATGTCGAGCGTCTCAGTCCTCGTTGCCGAATGGTTTGTAGGGCAGGGTCGGGTTGCCCTT
>NZ_MAXA01000247.1 GCF_001854695.1 Parafrankia soli | reverse complement strand
AGCCCGAGCCGACGAAGTACTGGCTGTCGACCCTGCCCGCGGGCACCCCGCTGCGGCGCCTGGTCCGGATGGCGAAGATCCGCTGGCGGGTCGAACACGACTACCGCGAGCTCAAGACCGCCCTGGGACTCGGGCATTTCGAGGGCCGCACCTTCCACGGGTTCCTGCGCCACCTCACCCTGGCCTCGGTCGCGCAGGCATTCTGCACTCTGGAGCGGCTGTGCCCRCCAGCGGCGGCCACGGCCTGACGCTTTACCAGGTCGTGGCCGAGCTCCAGGTGCTGCTGGCCTGCTGGGTGGGATGGTGCCCGACCTGCCGACAGCCCCTGCCGCCCCTTCGACACATCGACCTCGCCCCGACTTAACCAAGTCCTACTAGCTGGTCGGGGTGGCGGGATTCGAACCCACGACCTCTTCGTCCCGAACGAAGCGCGCTACCAAGCTGCGCCACACCCCGCGACCGTGGCTCAGTGTACTAGACGCAAGGATCCGAGTGGCGTGCCGGGGTGCCCCGGTTTTCGGAACGGTCCACCGGGCCGGCACCGGCGCTCCGCCGGCTCGCCCGCCCTCCAGCCCGCCCTCGGGACCGCCGGCCTGCCCTCCGGGGACGGGCACGGATCAGCGACGTTCGGTGAGCGTGAGCAGCGTCGCCTCCGGGCGGCAGTTGAAGCGGAACGGGGCGAACGGTGAGGTACCGAGCCCGGCGGACACGTGCAGCCAGGAGTGCCGCCCGCCCGCCGCGTGCCGCGACAGGCCCCAGGCCCGCTCCCGGCCGATGCCGCAGTTGGTGACCAGCGCGCCGTAGCCGGGCAGCCGGATCTGTCCGCCGTGGGTGTGGCCGGAGAGGATGAGGTCGACCCCGTCCGCCGTGAAGGCGTCCAGCACCCTGGGCTCGGGGGTGTGTGACAGGCCGAGCGCCAGCGCCGCGCCCGGCTCGGGCGGGCCGGAGACCAGGGCGAGCCGGTCGCGGCGCAGGCGGGCGTCGTCGACCCCACGCAGGTCCAGGGTGCGGCCCCCCATGTCGATCGTGCCCCGGATGTTGGTCAGCTCACGCCAGCCGCTGGCCGTGGCGAGCGCGCGGGCGAAACCCGCCCAGTCGAGCGCCGGGCCCTTCGGCCCGGGCGTGTTCGTGCGTTCGAGATAGCGGTGTGGGCTGCGCAACGTCGGTGCGTGGTAGTCGTTGTTGCCCGGCACGAACAGGCCGGGGAACGTGAAGAGCGGGTCGAGCGCGGCGAGCAGCGGGGCCTGGGCCCGGGGGTGCGAGAGCACGTCGCCGGTGAGCACGACGAGGTCGGGGACCAGCCGGGCCAGATCCGACAGCCAGGCGAACTTGCCGTGCTGGTTCGGGGTGACATGCAGGTCCGAGATGTGCAGCAGGCGCAGAGAGGTACTTCCCGGCGCGAGAACCGCCACCTCGCGCCGGCGCAGGGTGTAGGCGGTCCGCTCGTAGACGCCCGCGTAGAGCGCGGTGCCGAGACCCGCGGCCGCGAGCCCCGACACCGCGCGGACAGTTCCCCGGCTCGGTCGCATCGGTCGCATCGCTCCAGTCTCGCCCAGCCGCACGACGGCCCGGCTGCCCGGTGCCACGCCCGCGGACGTGTCCGACCACCCCGGCGGACAGGTCCCGCCACCCCGGCGGACGTCCCCGGTCGCGTCGGCGCCGTCTACCAACGGCCGCACCGGCGCGAACCGGACCAGCGGCTGCACCTGAACGGAAACCGCGTGGCCGCCGGTGCGGGCGGGCCGTAGGCTCGGCGACCATGAGCACACTCAAGGAGCGGCTGCGCGAGGATCTCACTGTCGCCATGCGAGCACGTGACGACCTGCGCCTGTCGACGCTGCGCCTTGCCCTCGCCGCGGTGAAGGACGCGGAGGTCGCCGGCACCACCGCCCGGGAGCTCGACGACGCCGAGGTCGAGAAGATCCTGGCCCGGGAGGTCCGCAAGCGCCGGGAGGCCGCGGAGGCGTTCGCCGCCGCCGGGCGGCCCGAGCAGTCCAGCCGCGAGAACGCCGAGGGTGACGTTCTCGCCGACTACCTGCCCAGCCAGCTCGGCGAGGACGAGCTGCGAGCGATCATCGACGAGGTGATGGCCGAGCTCGGGCTCACCGGCATGAAGGCGATGGGCCAGGTGATGAAGGCCGCGCAGGCGCGCATCGCCGGCCGGGCGGACGGGAGGCGGGTGTCCGAGCTCGTCCGCGCGCGGCTGAGCGAGTCCTGACAGCCGGATCCCGCCGCGCCGCGCCGGCCTTCAGTTCCGGAGCTGGTTGCGCAGGTCCGGCAGCCTCGGGATGCCTGCGCGGCCGTCCCCCGCCGGTGGGGCGGCGGGCTGGCCGGGGCGTGCGCCGGCGCCGTTCGGCAGCAGCACCGCGCCGGTGAGGCCGCCGGACACCTGGAGCACCACCTCGGTATCCATGGAGACCTCCCCCCCGGGCTCGGGAGCCATGCCGACGACGATCCCGGGCGGGGCCACGTGCGGCACGGTCTCCGAGCGGACCCGGAATCCCAGCGAGCGCAGGGCGTACTCGGCCGCCTGCTGGCTCTGCCCGCGGACGTCCGGCAGGGCCTTCTTGGGCACCTGCGGCTGGGTGTTGTCCGGCGCCGGCAGTGGCATGACGGGCAGCGCCAGGCCGTCGATCGTGCGCGTCATCGTCCGGGCCCAGATCTGGGCCGGGAATCCGCCGCCGAACACCACACGGCTGGTGAGCACGTTGCGGAGCTGATGAGTCGTCGGGCCGCGCGGGTCGGCGAGGGTGACCGCGGTGGCCAGCTGCGGGATGAAACCGGCGAAGGACGCCGTGCTGAATGCCTCGGCCGTTCCGGTCTTGCCCGCCGCCGGACGTCCGATCTGCGCGTTCCCGGACGCGGTCCCGTGGTTGATGACGCCCTGGAGAACCGAGGCGACGGTGTCCGCGATCCCGGGGGCGAGGACCTRTTCGCACGGCTTTCCGGTGTTGAAGGCCAGCGGACGGTCAGCCGTCCCGACGCGCTGTGTGATCGAGAGCACTGTGCGGGGATAGCAGCGGTTTCCGCGGGCGGCGAGCGTCGCGTAGGCGGTGGCGAGGTCCAGCGTGCTGATCTCGTTCGAGCCGAGGATCGCAGAGCCGTCGACCGGTCCGATCCCCCCGCCCCTGCACTCGGGGTCGTTCTCTTCGTTCGGCCGGATCCGGCAGGAGGAGACGCCTAGCCGGCGGGCCATCTCGGCGGTCTTCATGACACCGAGACGCTCGGCGAGCTGGATGTAGTAGGTGTTGACCGAGTTCCAGGTCGCCGTGGTGAGGGAGTAGAAGCCGTCCTCGCTCGGGTCGGCGTTGCTGTAGCAGTTCTTCCCGCCCGGATCGGGGTTGGGGAAGCGCTCCGAGCGATAGCACAGCGGCGAGTGGAAGGTGGTCGACAGCGGGATGTTGTTCTCCAGCGCGGCGGCCAGTGTGAAGACCTTGAACGTGGAGCCGGGCGAGAACGAGTCGGGGTCGACCGGGTAGATCTCCTTGGTGTGGACGAAGTCGGCGGTCAGCGCCGGCGGCTGGTTGTCGTCCGGCGTGCCGTAATCCCGGTTCACGGCGAGCGCCAGCACGTTGCCGGTGCCCGGCTGCACCATCGCGACGCCGGCGGCGACCCGGTTCCCGGTGGGGATCACCTCGCGTGCGGACGTCTGCGCCGCGCCCTGCGCGACCGGGTCGAGCGTGGTCCGGATGGTGAGCCCGCCCTCGAACAACAGCCGGCGGGCGTCCTCGGGGGTGGCGGCGAACGTCCGGTCGGCCAGCAGCACCTGGCGGACGTAGGAGCAGAAGAAGGGGGCTGAGGAGTCCTGGCAGGCGTCCGGTGACCGCGCCGGGCGGTTGAGGACGAGTTCCTCGGCCCGGCCCGCCTTCCACGCGGCGGCGTCGAGGTGGCCGAGCTCGCGCATCCGGTCGAGGACGATGTTGCGGCGTTCCCTGGCGGCCTGTGGGTGAAGCGCCGGGTTGTACGCGGTGGGGTTCTTCACCAGGCCGGCCAGCATCGCCGACTGGGTGACGCCGAGCTGGCTGACGTCGATGTTGAAGTAGTGCCGGGCGGCCGCCTGGACGCCGTACGCGCCGTCGCCGAAATAGGCGATGTTGAGGTACCGCTCGAGGATCTCGTCCTTGGTGAGGTGTTCTTCCAGATACAGCGCGTAACGGGCTTCGCGGAGCTTGCGGTCGACCGTCTGCTCGGTCGCGGCCGCCTTTTCCTCCGGTGTCCGGGCGGAGGCCAGCAGGACGTTCTTCACGTACTGCTGGGTGAGGGTCGATCCGCCCTGGGTGACCCCGCCGGACTCCTGGTTGGCGAGGTACGCGCGGATCATTCCGCGGTAGTCGACGCCGGTGTGCTCGTAGAAGCGCGCGTCCTCGATGTCGATCATCGCCTGGCGCATCTGCGGCGGGACCTTGTCCAGGGCGACGATCTCGCGGTCCTGCTCGCCGCGCAGCACCGCGATCTGGTTTCCGGCGGCGTCCAGGATGCGTGAGGGCTGGGCCAGCGGGGGGACGGTCAGATTCGCGGGGAGAGAAAGGAAATGGTCCGCGCCGCCCTTGGCGGTCACGCCGGCCAGGCCGATGACGGGCAGCGCGAGCATGCCGACCAGAACGCCCGCCGCCACGCTGGCGGTGAGGACACCGAGCAGCCGTTTCGGTGTGACTCGGCGGCGGCGCGCCGAGTCGGGCCCGATATGCCGTGAGGCTGTGCCGGAGGCCGGCGCGGACAGGCCTGATTGCCACGTGGACCGCGCGTCGGCCGCGCCGCGGAGTTTCGACCGGATCACGCCTGGACCCACCGTGGCGCCGGGAACGCTCCGAACACGGGGTGCACGGGGTACGCGGGGAACGGCTGGGTGCACGGAACGCCCCGGGGCTCGGTCCCGGCTTCGGCGACCGGCGCTTCACCGGTGTTTCGGCCTGGTATGAACACTGAGCCCGGGACCCCCTGCTCGAGTCCTCCGCTGCCGTCGACGATGCCCGCCTTCGTCAGGTGCCCGCACCGGCCGCGGCCGAGGCGCTGATCCAGTACTGCGCTGACCCAAACACCGTGCCCGCCCGGGGCCCGCCAGTCCAGGACTGTGGTCCCGCACACTGCCCGCCCGGGACCACACGGGCACACACGGCAAGGCGTCCGAACGGCTACCTCATCGAGCTAAGACTACGACGCCACAGCAAGGTCACGGTTGCGTCACCGAAGTGACACACGGGCGTCACAGATCGCACTACTGTGGCGATCGGGATCAATGGCCCGGACTAGTCATTTGGACAACCACCCGTGTGGGGTCTGTGCCGTGGCCACGCCACTCCGTACGGTTTCGGTTCAACGCCACGTCACCACCCGCACGGGCCCCCTGACCCGGACTCGAGAAGAAAGGCAGGTGGCATGACCAGTAGCCTGACCCCACCCGTCAGCCTGTCACGCCGTACCAGTACGACCGGGCTCGTCGGCTCCACCACCGACGGCGACTGGACGGCCCACGCCGCCTGTCGCGACCTCGACCCGGATGAGCTCTTCGTCCAGGGAGCGGCCCAGAACCGGGTGAAGACCAGGTGCTTCGGGTGCGTCGTGCGCACCGAGTGCCTGGCGGACGCCCTCGACAACCATGTCGAGTTCGGCGTCTGGGGAGGAATGACCGAGCGGGAGCGCCGCGCGCTGCTCCGCCGCCGTCCGGACGTCACGTCCTGGCGGAAGCTGCTCGCGGACGCCCAGGCGGATCACCGCTCCGCGTCCGCCGGCTAGCCCGGCCTCGAGCCCTCATCCGGAGGTGTCCGACGACAGCGGGGTCGAGCGGACACCACCACCCCGAACGTGACACCAGCAGTACACAGTTGTTTCCATCCGAGTCGCGTATAGCCCGGATGGGCGGTGAAGTCTCCACCAGTGGCGCTGGTCCCCCGCAACATCCCGGGCAACACGTTCCTGTGTATGGCCCGGACGGGCGGAGGCCCTCCTTGGACCCGGGTTCACATCGCACCGGCGCGATTCCCGGGGCCGTCATCTCAGTGCGTCAAGCCAGTTCAGTGCGTTGAGTCAGTGCATCGAGCGAGTGCGTCGAGTTCCGTACGCGGTCCCCGACGGGTCCCGCGGAACGACCCTTCGTGCCTACGGCAGGACCCCGCCAGGTGCCTACGCCAGCCACCTCCACGTCGGCCTCCCCCAGAACACGCGCCGCGCGCTCCCACCCGCCGTTCCCCGGCCGGTCAGCCGGCCGCCGCGGCCCGTTCGTCCCCGGCGAGCGCGCGACCGATCTCCCGCAGCCCGGCCAGGTCGTGGACGTCCTCGGACAACGCCTCGACCTCGACGAGTGCCGTGTCCGGATGGGCACTGGTGAACCGTTCACGCAGCCGGACCTCACGTTCGGCGAGCCGCGCCCGGTCGGCGTGGATACGCAGCACAGCCGCGGCCAGCGGATGCTCGCCGTGGTCGGTGAGATTCTCAGCGGCGGCCAGCCCCCGCTCGACGGTCAGCGCGGAGGCGGCGCAGAAGTGCATCCTGTTGACGATCAGTCCCGCGAGCGGCATGCCGTCCGCGTCGAGCCGGTCCACGAAGTAGGACGCCTCCCGCAGCGCGGCCGCCTCGGGCGCCGCGACCACCACGAAAGAGGTGCCGGGCGCCGCGAGCAGGCGGAACGTCTCGTCGGCGCGGGCCCGGAAACCGCCGAACATCGTCTCCAGCGCGGCCACGAACTGGCTCACGTCGGCCAGCAGCTGCGCGCCGAGCACCTTCGTGATGACCCGGGTGAACATGCCCAGGCTGGCTCCGATGACCTTCGCGTACGCCCGGCCACCGGCCTTCGCGGGCGCCAGCAGCAGGCGCAGCAGGCGCCCGTCGAGGAAGTCGCCGAGCCGGTTCGGCGCGTCCAGGAAGTCCAGCGCCGAACGGGTCGGCGGGGTGTCGACGACGATCAGGTCCCAGGAGCCGCTGGCGTCGAGCTGCCCCAGCTTCTCCATCGCCATGTACTCCTGCGTACCGGCGAAGGACGACGACAGCGACTGGTAGAACGGGTTCGCCAGCAGCGCCTCGGCCCGTTCGGGCGTGCTGTGGTCGAGGACGATCTCGTCGAACGTCCGCTTCATGTCGAGCATCATCGCGTCGAGACGGCCACCGGCGGCCGGGTCGACCCCCGCGACCTCGCGGGGGTTGTTGTCGAGCGCGGTCAGGCCGAGCGACTGCGCGAGGCGCCTGGCCGGGTCGATCGTCAGTACCACCACGCGCCGGCCACGCTCGGCGGCGCGCAGCGCGAGCGCGGCGGCGGTCGTGGTCTTGCCGACCCCGCCCGACCCGCAGCACACGATGATCCGCTCGGTGTCGAGCATGGCGTCGACGTCCAACCGCGGGACCCCGAGCGGATGCGGACGCGGCCGCGGCCGGCTCGGCGCCGTCCGCTGACCCCGTCCCGTGGCCCTACGGGCCCCGGTCGCCTTCCGCGGCGATCCGGGCGTCGCCTTCGCCCGCCCCGTGGTGGTCTTCTTCCCCGCAGCGCGTGATCCCGTAGCGCGTGACCCCGCGGCGCGGGTCGGCTTCCCGGCCGTCGCGCCGGAACCACTCTCACCGGCGCCATCGCCGCCACCGGCCCGCCCGCGGCCGCCCGTGGAGCCACCGGCCGGGTCCATGCCGGTGGTCGGGTCAGCCGGGTTCTCGCCCGCGGGGGTCATGCCACCATCCGCTGGGCTCGGAGCATCTCGGCGAACCGGTAGAGCGAACCGAGATCCACGCCGTCCGCCAGCAGCGGCACCTCGTAGACCGGACGTCCCAGCGCGGCGATCTCGGCACGTTGCGCCGTCTCCAGCGCGACCCGCTCGGCGTGCTGCGCGGCCTCCCAGGCCAGGTTCGAGATCAGTTCCTCGGTCGGCTCGATGCCGGTCTCCTTGATGCCGGTGGCCAGTTCCTCGCGGTCGAGCTGGCCACGCCGGGCCAGGTCGAGATCGCCGGGGGCGAGCAGCGGGCTGCGCACCATGTTCACCACCACCGCGCCGACCGGCAGGCCCACCTCGCGCAGCTCCCGGATGCCGTCCACCGTCTCCTGGACCGGCATCTCCTCGAGCAGGGTGACCAGGTGGACCGCCGCCCGCTCGGGCGCCAGCACCGCCATCACGCTGTCCGCCTGTGCCCTGATCGGGCCCATCCGCGCCAGCCCCGCGACCTCCGCGGTGACATTCAGAAAACGGGCGATCCGGCCGGTGGGGGGCGCGTCGAGCACGACCGCGTCGTAGGCGAGCCCACTCGGACGGGTGCCGTCCGGCCGGTTGACGGCCTCCTTCACCTTGCCGGTGAGGAGCACGTCACGGACACCGGGGGCGACCGTGGTGGCGAAGTCGACGGCGCCGATGCGGCCGAGCGCCCGACCCGCGCGGCGCAGGTTGTAGAACATCTCGAGGTACTCCAGCAACGCCTCGTCCGCGTCGATGGCCAGCGCGAAGACCTCGCCGCCGCCGGGCGCGCTCGCCACCTTGCGCTCACGGTAGGGCAGCGGCGGGGTATCGAAGAGCTGGGCGATCTGCTGGCGCCCCTCGACCTCGGTCAGCAGCACCCGGCGCCCCCCGGTGGCCAGCGCGACGGCCAGCGCGCCGGCGATCGTGGTCTTTCCCGTGCCGCCCTTGCCGGTGACGATGTGCAACCGACAGTCCCAGGGGCCGGCGGTCGCCGCTGGCGCGTTGTCGTCACCGGTCACGTGCTCGACCGTACCCGTGGGCCGCCGATCCGGACTGCCACGCCCCGGACCCTCGTCACGGCGGCCACACCKCCTACCCAACCGGGTGGCGGTCCGCGGATGCTCTAGGGTCCATCGTCATGCAGACCAAGTGGGAGTACATGACTGCCCCGCTCCTGATCCACGCCACCAAGCAGATCCTCGACAACTTCGGTGCCGACGGCTGGGAGCTCGTCCAGGTCGTCCCCGGGCCCAACCCGGAGAGCCTGGTGGCGTACTTCAAGCGGCCGAAGTCCCAGTAGGGACGTCCGCCCGCGACGGGACGGTCGTCCCCGCCCCCCGCCCCCTGTTCCCTGACGTGCCCTCCTCGACAGAAGGTCGACTCCGACGATGACCGCTCCCGTCCCGCCCGCGGCCGCCACGACGCCGTCCGGGCGGCTCGCCGAGCTCGGGCTGGTCCTCCCGGCGGTGCCCACCCCGGCCGGGGCCTATGTCCCCGCGGTGCGCGACGGCGATCTGGTCTGGACCGCGGGGCAGCTCCCGCTGGTGGCCGGGAAACTGCTGGCGTCCGGCCTGGTCGGTGCGGAGATCACCGCCGAGCGGGCCGCTGAGCTGGCCCGCGTGTGCGCGCTCAACGCGCTCGCCGCGGCCGCGGCCGCGGCGGGTGGCCTGGACACGATCACCCGGATCGTGAAGGTCGTCGGCTTCGTCGCGAGYGCGCCGGGATTCGTCGGCCAGCCGGTCGTCCTGAACGGCGCCAGCGAGCTGCTCGGCGCCGTCTTCGGTGCCGCCGGACTGCACGCGCGCTCCGCCGTCGGGGTCGCGGCGCTCCCGCTGGGAGCGCCCGTGGAGGTGGAGCTCGTCGCCCGCGTGGCCGGCTGACCTCGGCTTCTGTCGGCCGTACTGTCTACCATCAGGGGATGGTTGATCATCAGGCGGCAATCGTCGCCCGGTTCGGCGCGTCCCGCCGGATGGAACCGGAGGAGGAACTCCGGCTGGCTCGGCTGGCCGCCAACCCGGCACCCGCCCGGGACGCGGCGACCGTTGTGCTCCTGCGCGACGCGCCGGTCGGGTCCGGCATCGAGGCCTACCTGCTCAGGCGCACCCGGGCGATGTCGTTCGCGGGCGGCATGCACGTCTTCCCGGGCGGGCGGGTCGACCCGTCGGACGCCGCCGAGGATCTCCCGTGGGTCGGGCCCTCCGTCGAGGAGGCGATGCCGGGGCTGGACGACGATCCCGCCCGCGCGCGGGCCCTGGTCTGCGCGGCCGTCCGCGAGACCTTCGAGGAGTGCGGCGTCCTGCTCGCCGTACCGACGGGCACATCCGCACCAGCCGGCAGAGCCGCACCAGCCGGCAGAGCCGCACCAGCCGGCGGAGCCGCGCCGACGGGCAGGAACGTGCCGGCCGGACGTGTCGACGCGGCGGGCGGCGCTGCCGGTACCGGCGATCCGGGCTGGGCCGCCGAGCGGCGGGCGGTGGAGAGCCACCGCAGTGGCCTCGCCGAGCTGCTGACCCGCCGCGGGCTGACCCTGCGGGCCGACCTGCTGGCCCCGTGGACCCGTTGGATAGCCCCTGAGCTGGAGCCACGACGGTACGACACCAGGTTCTTCGTCGCCGCGCTGCCGGCCGGGCAGCTGCCGGGCGAGCTCGCGACGGAGCTCTCGACCGAGGCTGACGGAATGCTGTGGATCCGTCCGGCGGAGGCGATGGAGCGGTTTGTCGCCGGCGAGATCGGCATGCTCCCGCCCACCGCCTTCACCCTCGCGGAGCTGTCGGCCTACGACGACGTCGCCGGTGCGCTCGCGGCCGCGCGCACCCGCGACCTGAAGCCGATCATGGCGAGGATCGTCGCCCGCGACGGCACCTGGCAGCTGTCGTTCCCACACCTGTTACCGCCGGACGGTGCCCCCGGCACACCGCCGGACGGTGCCCCCGGCACCGAGCCGGGCACGCCTTCGGGAACCGCCCCGGCACCGGCCGCGGGCACCCGCGGTGGTGTCCCGCGGTGACCGCCCTCCGCCGGGTCACGAAGCTGGCCTCCGTCGTCCTCGCGCCGAATCCCGGCCCGATGACCCTCGACGGCACGAACACCTGGATCCTGCGGTCACCGGGCGACGCCGGCTGCGTGGTGGTCGATCCCGGCCCCGACCACGGCGAGCACCTCGCCCGGGTCGCGGCCGCCGGCCTGGTGCGCACGATCCTGCTGACCCACGGCCACTCCGACCACAGCGAGGGCGCCGCGACGCTGCACGCGCTGACCGGGGCGCAGGTGCGCGCCCTCGACCCAGCGCACCGCCTCGGCTCGGAGGGCCTCGGCGCCGGGGACGTCGTCGCCGCCGCCGGGGTCGAGTTGCGGGTGCTGGCCACCCCTGGGCATACCTCGGACTCGCTGTCCTTCGTGCTGGCCGGCGACGACGAGCACCCGGCCGTGCTCACCGGCGACACGATCCTGGGGCGCGGCAGCACGGTCGTCGCCCATCCCGACGGCCGGCTCGCCGACTACCTCGCGAGCCTGCGCCTGCTGCGCGAGCTCGGCGACAC
The DNA here is from genome assembly GCF_001854695.1 of Parafrankia soli. Taxonomy (GTDB): domain Bacteria; phylum Actinomycetota; class Actinomycetes; order Frankiales; family Frankiaceae; genus Parafrankia; species Parafrankia soli. Next base: position 40,759 of record NZ_MAXA01000247.1, on the reverse strand, counting down.
CACMGTGCTGCCCGGCCACGGCCCCGAGCTGCCAGCGGCCGGGCGGGCGGCCGAGGCCTACCTGGAGCACCGGGCCCGGCGGCTCGATCAGGTGGTCTCCGCGTTAGCCGATCTGGGTGCGTCGGCCGAGCAGGTGACGCCGATCGACGTGGTCCGGATCGTGTACGCGGACGTCGACGTGGCACTCTGGCCGGCGGCCGAGCTGTCGGTACGGGCCCAGTTGGACTATCTCCGCCCACGCTGAGCCACCCGCCGCCGCGCGCGCGGGGTCACCCCGGCGCACGCCGGTCCGCCACGCCCCGCGCAGGTCAGGGCCCCGGCGGCGGTCACCGCGGGTAGCCGGCGGGGCCGGTGTGGACGTTCAGAGACTGGCCGCAACCTGCCGAAAGACGCGGGTCATATCCCGGAAACCGGGTAGACAAGTGAGCTGCGCCACTATAGAGGCCGGGCCGCTCGCGGTCTGGATCCCCGCGAACGGGGCCAGGTCGGTCATCCGACACACCTTGATCCAGAAAGGGAGACGAAGGCCACTAAACTTTCCGGCGGAGGAGACCGCTCGTGCGCTTTGTGACCCTTTGGACCATTGGTACCGACCGCGGGCCCTCGTACCCGCGGGACGTTACCGACCGCGCGCGCTCCGGTGCCGGCCCCCACCCGGCCTTCCGACCCAGCGGTTCGCGCGGCCCAGCGATCATCCGGCGGAGAGGAACCGATCCACGATGGTGATCAGCTCCCCCACGACCGGTCCCCTGGTCTGTCCCAGATGCGGCACCCCGACGGTGCCCGGCGGGCGGTTCTGCTTCAACTGCGGGCTCCGGTTCACCCAGACCGACACGCCGCGCGCCGAGGCCGCCGAGCGCCGGGTCGTCACCGTCCTGTTCGGCGACCTGTCCGACTTCACCGCCTGGGCGGAGGACCGCGACCCCGAACGGGTCGGCGAGGTCACCGACCGGGTTCTCGCCGCGCTCGCGCGCGAGGTCGACGAGGTCGGCGGGCGGGTCGACAACCTTAGCGGTGACGGGATCATGGCCGTCTTCGGCGCCCCGACGGCGCACGAGGACGACCCGGAACGCGCCGTGCGCGCCGCGGCGGCGATGCAGGAGACGGCCCGTCGCCTGATCAAGGACGAGGGCGGCGACAGCAGCCCGCTCGGCCTGCGGGTCGGCGTCAACACCGGCGAGGTGCTCGCCGGCGTGCAGGCGGCGCTGTCATACACGGTCATCGGGGACACGGTGAACACCGCCGCGCGGTTGTCCGGCGCGGCGGCGGTGGGCACCGTCTACGCCGGCCGGGACACGGTCACCGCCACCCGCTCCGTCGCCACCTGGCGCGATCTGCCGCCCCTGGTGCTCAAGGGCAAGCGCGAGCCGGTGCCCGCCTACGAGCTGGTCAGCCTGCGCCCGTCCAACATCGCCCGGCCGGGCCTGGCCGACGACGCGACGTTCATCGGGCGCGAGCAGGAGCTGGCCGAGCTCAGCCGCTACTTCGCCGGCGTGGTCGACGCCGGCCAGCCCGACATGGCGGTGGTCATCGGCGAGGCCGGCATCGGCAAGACCCGGCTGGCCCGGGAGCTCGCCGAGACCGCCGAGGCGACCGCGGGCGCGACCGTGCTGTGGGGGCGCACCGTGCGCCACGGCGACGTCCGCGACCTCGCCCCGCTGATCGACCTCATCCGCGGGGCGTGCGGCATCACCGACGGCGACACCCTCGACCGGGTCGCCGACCGCGTACGCCGCACGGTCGCCGGCCTCACCCATCCGATCTTCGAAACGAAGCTGCCGAGCGGCATCGGGGACCGCCTGCTCGGGATGCTCGGCGTGCCGCCGGACCGCCGTCCCAGCGCCGGGGCGACCACCCCGCCGGGTGACCCGGTCGGCCGGGCCTCCCACGGCGAGGCTGTCCAGCGGGCCGCCGACGACGCCGTCGAGACGGTCGGCCTCCTGCTGAGCGCGCTGGCGGTCCGCAACCCGGTGCTGGTCGTCGTCGACGACCTGGAGTGGGCGACCAGCCGGCTGACGACGGCCCTGCGGCGGCTGACGACGACCCTCAACGGCCCGGTGATGCTCGTCCTGCTCGACCGGGAGAGCCCGCAGTTCTCCGATCTCGTCGGCGCGCGCCGCATCGCGCTCAGCCCGCTGCCGGAGAGCGCGGCGCGTGCCCTGCTCAAGGACTACCTGGGCGAGCCCGGCCTGTCCCGGGCGACCCAGGCCGAGCTGCTGGCCCGGGTGCACGGGAACCCGTTCTTCCTGACCGAGCTGCTCAACCTGCTGGTGGACCGCGGTCTGCTGCACCAGGTGCCCGACCCTGGCGGTGAGGGGATGCGCTGGGTGCTGGAGGGCTCGCTGGCCGCGACCGTCCTGCCCGCCGGTGTCCAGTCGGTGCTGGCAGCCAGGATCGACGACCTGGACGCGGCCGCCAAGGCGGCGCTGCGGGCGGCGGCCGTGCTCGGCCCGCGCTTCCCCGCCGAGGCGCTCCAGGTGGTCGGCGAGCGCCCGGCGGCCGAGGTCGAACGCGCGCTGTCGGTGCTCACCGAGCGCCAGCTCGTCCGCCCACCGCGGCAGGGCGAGACCCTGTGGCGGTTCGTCCACCCGATGGCGCGCGACGTCGCCTACTCGGGCCTGCCGAAGGTGGAGCGGGCCCGCCGGCACGCCACGGCGGCGCGCTGGGGCGTCACGGCGATGATCGGTTCGTCCCGCGAGGTGTCGACCTTCGTCGCCACCCACGCGCTGCGCGCCTACGACCTGGCCGCCTCGATGGCGCTGCCCGCGGGTGACCCGGCCTGGTCAGCGCGGGAGGCCGGCTTCCACGCGCACGTCCGGCTGGCCCGCTCGGCGCTCGCCCGCGACGACCATCGGGCCGCGGCGGACCTGCTCGCCGACGCCCGCCGGCTCGGGCGGGGCGTCATCGACGGCGACGACGACATCAACGTGCGGATCCTGCACGCCGAGGCGCTGGTCTGGCTGCGCCGGCTCGACGAGGCGGAGCGGACGCTGCGCCCGGCGCTGCGGGTGAACGTCCCGAGCCGGCGGGCCGCCGCCTACGCGGTGCTCGGTGAGCTACGGCAGAAGCAGGGCCGTGGCGAGGAGGCCCGCCAGTCGCTGATCACGGCGCTGGAGGCCGCGCACCGGGCCGGCGACGACCGGGCAGTGGCCGCGGCGCTGCGCCGGCTCGGCCTGCTCGAATACGCCGCCGGCCGCATCCAGGCCGCGGAGGAGCGCTACCGCGAAGCACTCTCGCTCGCCCGCCGCGTCGACGACCCCCGCGGGGTCGGCTGGGCGCTGCAGCACCTGGCGTGGAGCRCCACCACCCGCGGGGACTACGCGAAGGCCGAGCGCACGCTGCGCGAGGCGTCCGCGGTGTTCGAGCGGCTGGAGGACGCCGGCGGGCTCGGCTGGTGCTCGGGCACCGAGGCCCTCGTCCTGCTGCTCTCGGGTCAGCTCACCCGGACCCGCAAGGTCTCCCGCGTGCTCATCAACCTCGCCGAGTCGATGCGCGAGCGCTGGGGGCAGGCGGTCTGCCTGACGATCGACGCGGTCGCCGCGGCCGAGCTCGGCGACATCGAGACCGCCGAGAGCGAGGCGGCCCGCGCGGCGGAGCTGTTCACCGAGACCGGCGACAGTTGGGGGCGCACCCTGACCCTCATCGCGCGCGGGCTGGCCGCCCGTGGGGCTGGCCGCCCCCGGCGCGGTGCGGACCTGCTGACCGAGGCGTGCGCGGAGGCGGCGTCCACCGGGCATGTGCTCATCGGCGCCTTCGCCCAGGTGCTGCTCGGCCTGACCAGGCTGGACGCCGGCGAGGTGGATGCCGCGGAGGAGGCCGCCCGGCGCGCCCTGGCCGACCTGGACCGGCTGGAACTGCGCCCGCACGCCCAGCTCGGGGCGAAGGTGCTCGTCGCGCAGATCGCGCGGGCGCGCGGGCGCCTCGACGAGGCGATCACCGAGCTGCGGGGGGCGCTGTCCGCCAGCGAGCCGGCGACGCTGATGTTCCCGCGCCGGCAGGCCTACGCCCACCTCGCGGGCACCCTGCTCGACGCGGGCGAGCCCGACGAGGCCCTGCGGGTGGCCCGCCAGGCGGTCGGAGTGGACGCCGAGGACGTCCGGGCACAGGTGCTGGCATACCGGGCGCTGGGGACGGTCCTGGCGGCGCACGGTGACGTCGAGGGCAGCCGCGAGGCCTACGAGCAGGCCCTGGCCGCCGCGACGGCCACCGGCGCGATCAGCGAGGCGCCGCAGACCCGGCGGCTGCTCGCGGCCCTGCCGGGATCCGCCCCGGACGCCCTCGACGCACCGGACGGGCTCAGCGCACCGGAAGGGCTCGGCGCAGCAGACGGACCGGGCGTGGCGGACGGGCTGGGCACACCACACCAGGACGGGCTGGCCGCCCAGGATGACCTGAGCGCACAGGACGGGCTGGGCGCGGCGGCCGCGCTGGCGAAGGTGAGCGTGAACGGGACGAGGGCGCGGGCCAGGACGGCGGCGCGCCTGCCGGGATCACCGGTGGTCGTGCCGGTGGCCGACCCGTCCGGTGAGGCCGTGCCCTCGGTGGAGATGCCGCCCGCCGAGGGCACCAGCCGGTAGCCGGGTACCGCTGGCGACTACCGCTGAGGACGTCTGCCGCACGGATGCGTCCCCCGGATCCGGCGGCGGCGGCGGATCCGGGGGACGAACGGGCAGGGGACAGGCCGGTTTTCAAACCGGCGGTGGGTTCAGCGGGCCCGGCGGGCGAGCCGCTCACGGTCGAGCAGCACGACAGCGCGGGAATCCAGCCGGAGCCAGCCACGGGTGGCGAAGTCGGCGAGGGCCTTGTTCACCGTCTCCCGCGAGGCTCCGACGAGTTGAGCCAGCTCCTCCTGAGTGAGGCCGTGTTCGACCCGGACCCCGGCCGCCTCGTTACCCGGCTGGGCCGGTTCACCGAAGCGGTCGGCCAGGTCGAGCAGCGCCTTGGCGACGCGACCGGGCACGTCGGTGAACACCATGTCCGCCATCGTGTCGTTGGTCCGCCGCAGGCGGCGGGCCAGCACACGCAGCAGCAGCGCTCCGGCTTCGGGCCGGGAACGCAGCCATGGCCGCAGCGCGGTGTGCTCCAGCGCGACGAGCGACGCGTCGGTCACGGCGGTCGCCGTCGCGGTGCGCGGCCCGGGATCGAACAGGGAGAGCTCTCCGAACAGGTCTCCCGGCCCCATCACATACAGCAGGTTCTCCCGCCCATCGGCGGACTGGCGTCCTATCTTGACCTTGCCGGACAGAACCACGAAAACGCGGTCGCCGACATCCCCTTCGCGGAACAGYACGTCGCCACGGGTCACGTCCTGCCGGTCCAGGTGATCGGAAAGCGCCTGGCGGTCGGGCTCGGACAACCCGGCGAACAGCGGAACGCGGGCTAGCAGATCGTCCACGCCCTGAGCATGCCAGGACACGGGACGCAGAGCACGGCCAGGGACCCCCATCGGCCTGACCAGGTCACGCAGATGCACCCGAATGCTCTGTTCTGATACGTAAAGTGACGCAAGAAGGACCACCAAAGTGGTCCAGGTCACAATCCGCCTAGTACGGCCGATCGGCACCGGCCCGATCGTGCCACTCCCGGCGGGGGTCACATCGACACAGCCCGGCCCAGTTCAGGACGGCTGTTCGGGGGTCAGGAGGGCACGACACGCGACACGCCCGGGGCCGCATGAGTTGCCCGTCAGGCGGCACGGTGCTTGCCCGGCGGCGTGCGGCGAAGCCGGCGCCGGTAACGCTCGAGCGCGGCCGGCAGGCCCTGTTGGACGAACGTGGCGACTTCGTCCGGGCGGGCGCTGTCGAGGAAGCCCTCGAGCCCCTTACCCGTGTCGGCGGCGTTGAGTGGCCGCTCGACCCGCTCCATCGCCAGCAGGAGCCCGAGCAGCACCAATGGGAACGTGATCGCGGCAAAGACAAACATGGCCCGTCCATGGTCGCCGATGTCGGCGCCGCGCCCGCACCCGGGGGGTCGACGCGCCCTGCCGGACCACGTCGAAGCGACGGGTCCCGCGGGCCGACACGCCGGATACGCTGCGAGGCATGGCAACCACCGTCGACGCGCGAGCCGAGACGGCGCTGGCGCGCACCCGGCGCGCCCGGCGGATCGTGCGCGCGCTCGGCGAGCTTCACCCCGACGCCCGCATCGCGCTGCATTTCAGCAGTCCGCTGGAGCTTCTCGTCGCCACGGTGCTGTCGGCGCAGTGCACGGACAAGAAGGTCAACGAGGTCACGCCGGGAGTCTTCGCCCGCTACCCGACCGCCGCCGCCTACGCCGCCGCGGACCGCGACGAGCTCGAGGCGATCCTGCGGCCCACCGGCTTCTTCCGGGCGAAGGCGAACTCGCTGATGGGCATCGGCGCCGCCCTGGTCGAGCGCTTCGACGGCGAGGTCCCTGGCCGGCTGGAAGCCCTGGTCACCCTGCCCGGTGTGGGCCGCAAGACCGCGAACGTCGTGCTGGGCCACTGCTTCGGCATCCCCGGGATCACGGTCGACACCCATGTCGGGCGGCTCTCCCGCCGCTTCGGCCTGACCACCGAGACCGATCCCGTCCGGGCCGAGAGCGACCTCGCCGCGCTGATCGAGCGGCGCGACTGGACGATCGCCTCCGACCGCATGATCTTCCACGGCCGCCGGGTGTGCCACGCCCGCCGGCCGGCCTGCGGCGCCTGCGCCATCGCGCGGATGTGCCCGTCCTTCGGCACCGGCCCGACCGAGCCGGCCGAGGCCGCGCGTCTCGTCCGCGGGGACGCGGAGGCGGCCCGGTGAGCGACCCCGCGCCGTCCGGGGATCCGAGCAGCCAGGACGTCAGCCAGGACGCCCACTCCGCGAGCGCCGGCGGAGACACTCGTCCGGCGAGGGGCGGCGGAGCTCCGGTTCCCCCGTGGCTGACCGCGCTGATGGCGGCGGTGGGCGACGGCATCCCCGTCCAGACGCGACACGCTCGCCAGACGCGGCCGGGCGGGCGGGCGGCGGCCGTCCTGATCCTGTTCGGGGAGGGTCCGGACGGGCCTGACGTGCTGCTCCTGCAGCGGGCCGCCGACATGCGCGACCATGCCGGGCAACCGGCGTTCCCCGGCGGCGGCGCCGACGAGACCGACGCGTCGAGGGCCGCGACGGCGCTGCGTGAGGCGGAGGAGGAGGTCGGGCTCGACCCGGCCGGCGTCGAGGTCCTCGCCACCGCCAGCCCCCTCTACCTGGCTGCCAGCCACTTCCTGGTCACCCCCGTGCTCGCCTGGTGGCGCACGCCCACCGCGGTGGACGCGGTCGACCCGGCGGAGACGTCCTCGGTGGCCCGGGTACCCGTCGCGGAGCTCGCCGACCCGGCGAACCGGATCCTGCTGTGGCATCCGTCCGGCTTCGGCAGCCCGGCGTTCCGCGTCCGCGGTATGACGGTCTGGGGTTTCACCGCGGGCGTCCTCGACGCCCTGCTGCGGCTCGGCGGATGGGAACGCCCCTGGGACACCGAGACGAAAGTGGACGTGCCCGAGATCACCGTGGCGATCTCCGCGGCCATGGCCCTCCCCCACGCGGTGGTGGAGCCGCGGGGACCACTCGACGAAGCGGGCGGTACCGTCGGAAGATGACCTCAAGATCCGCTCGATCGGCCCTGGTCGCGCTGGCCACGGCCGTGGCGGTGCTCACCGCGTTGACCGGGTGCGGGAGCGGCGGCGACGATGCCGGCACACCCTCGGCCGCGGCGACGCTGACCCCGAGCGTCAGTGACGGCACCCAGGTCTTCGCCGTGGTCGGCCAGGTGGACCAGACGTTCTCGGCCCGCGAGCTCGTCGCCCACCCCGGCACGATCCGGGTCGACTTCTCGGTCGCGAAGGGGTCCGCGCCGCACAACTTCGTCATCTCCGCCATCCCCGGCGCCACCACGAGGATCGTCAGCGCCGGCAACTCCCAGTCGATCACGTTCACCGCCGACAAGCCCGGGCGATATCCGGTGGTCTGCACCCTGCACCAGGGCATGACAGCCACGCTTGTGATCGTCTGAGCTCGGCCGACGAGCCCCGGTGAACCTTCTCGATCTCGTCCTGATCGTCCTGGTCGTGATGTTCGCGGTCTCCGGCTACCGCCAGGGGTTCGCCGTGGGGGCGCTGTCGTTCGTCGGCTTCCTCGGCGGCGGTGTGCTCGGCGCCAAGGTGGCACGCCCCTTCGCAGAGCTCATCGGCCGCGAGGAGGACGGCGCCCTGGTCGGCCTCATCGTCGTGGTGGGCCTGGCCCTCGTCGGGCAGATCGCGGGCACCGCGCTCGGAGCGGCCCTGCGCGGCCGGCTCACCTGGCGGCCCGGCCAGCGGCTGGACGCGGTCGCCGGCGCCGTGCTCTCCGGGGTGTCCGTGCTGCTGGTCGCCTGGCTCGTCGCGACCGCGGTCGACCGCTCGCCGTTCCAGACCCTCGCCCGCGCCGCCCGCGGATCCGAGGTACTGGGCACCGTCGACACGACGATGCCCGACGACGTCCGCCACACCTTCGCCGACCTGCGCCGACTCATGGACGACCAGGGCTTTCCCGAGGTGTTCGCCGGCCTGGACGGCGAGCGCATCGTGGCCACCGATCCACCGGACCCTGCGGTCGTCAGCGCGGCGGACGTCCAGAACGCCGCGGCGAGCATCCTCAAGGTGCGGGGGCAGGCGCCGTCGTGCGGGAAGCAGGTCGAGGGCACCGGCTTCGTCATCGCGCCCCAGCGGGTGATGACGAACGCGCACGTCGTGGCCGGTGTCACCGAGGCCGTCGTGGAGCTGGACTCCGGGGCGCTGCCGGCCGAGGTGGTGCTGTTCGACCCCGACCGGGATGTGGCCGTCCTGCACGTACCGGGGCTGCTCCGGCCCCCGCTGCGCTTCCAGTCCGCGCCGCCCGGTGACATGGGCGACTCGGCGGTCGTCGCCGGCTACCCCCAGGACGGGCCATACACCACCGAGCCCGCGCGCATCCGCAACGAGCAGGTCGCGCGGGCGCCGGACATCTACTCCCGCGGCACGGTTCGCCGCGAGATCTACGCGATCCGCGGGCGGGTACGGCCGGGCAACTCCGGCGGGCCGCTGCTGTCGAGCGCCGGGACGGTCTACGGCGTGGTCTTCGCCGCGGCCACCGACGACAACGACACCGGGTACGTGCTGACTGCCGACGAGGTCAGCGAGCCCGTGCGGCAGGGAGCGCAGGCCCTCGTGCCGGTGAGCACCCAGAGCTGCGACTGACCGGCGGGGTCACCGCCGCCCGTACCCCCGTCCAGGCTCCGCTCGGGCGTCCGGCTCGGCGTTCGGTTCAGCCGCCGGCTCGGCGTCCGGTTCGACGTCCGGTTCGACGTCCGGTGCCGGTTCGGCCGCGCCCTCGGCCGTGCGGGCCTGCTCGGGCGCGGTCTCGGCCAGCCAGGTGATCAGGTCACGGGTGACGGTGTCGGGGTCCTCCTCGTGCGGGAAGTGGCCCAGCCCGTCGTACAGCCGCCAGGAGTAGCTGGCAGCCACGTGGCGGTCCGAGCCGGCCGCCGTGGATGGCAGGAAACAGCGGTCGAGCCGTCCGTGCAGCTGCAGCGTCGGCACCCGCACGGACGTCCGGAGCAGCTCGGCGAAACGTGCCCCGTCGGGGCGGAACAGCGAGCGCACGACCCAGCGGTGGTACTCCAGGGAGCTGTGCGCGACCCCGGGGATCCGCATCGCGAGGCGGTAGCGGGCCTCGGTCTCCGGCGCCGGGTAGCCCGGTCCGCCCCAGGAGCGCAGCAGCTCGCCGACGTGCGCCGCCCCGTCGGCGACGAGGCGACGCTCAGGCCGCCACGGCAGCTGGTAGGCGGCCAGGTGGCGGCTGGCCAGGCCCTGTCCGCGGGGGTCCGCGGCGATCTGGCGCCGGATCCGCAGCGGATGGGGCATGCCGATCACCGCCAGCGCGCGCACCACCCGCGGGCGGCGGACCGCGGTCGTCCAGCCGAGCAGGCCCCCCCAGTCGTGCCCGACGATCACCGCGTCCCGCTCGCCGAGGGCCCGCACCAGGCCGGCGACGTCGTCGGCCAGGGTGAACGCGTCGTAGCCTCTGGGCGGCTTGTCGCTGGCGCCGTACCCGCGCAGGTCCGCGGCGACCACCCGGTAGCCGGCCCGCGGGAGGTCCCGGAGCTGGCTGCACCACGTCCACCAGAACTGCGGGAAGCCATGGAGAAGGAGGACCAGCGGCCCCTCGCCGGCCTCGGCGACGTGCAGGCGGGTCCCGTTGGTCGATACGTCACGGTGGCGCCACGGCCCGTCGACGAGAACCGTGGCGGACTCGGGGGTCGCATCCTCCATCGCTCGCAAGGATGGCAGATCCCGCGGCTGTGCCGACCAGTGGTTGCGCGGGTCACACGGATCGTCGGGACCTCGGCGGCCTGAGTGACCAGAGGGGCCTCCGCGGCTCCGCGGCTCCGCGGCTCCGCGGCCTCAGTGGACGCTGGGGCCGTCGTCCAGGTGCGCCGTCGGCGCCGGCGGCGTTCCGGCGTTTCCCGGCTTCGTGCGCGCCCGCGCCGAGCCGTTGGACCCGTTCGTCGGGTTGCGCAGCCAGGCGATGTCGTCGCGGACGGTCTGGATGGTCCGTTCGGGCGGTGAGAGGCGCTTGAACCTGGTCACGGCGAAGATCGTGAGCAGGCCGGCCGCGGCGAGGTAGAGCACCGCCGTCAACAGGTACGCCCAGAATCGCTCCAGGCCCGCCCAGGTGAACAGCTCACCCAGGAACACCGTGCCGGCGATGAACGCGCCCAGGCCCAGAGCGGCCGCCGCGACGAGGAACCCGATGCCCAGCCCGGCCGACACCGCCTGGCGCGCGAGCTCCGCCTTGGCGAGCTCGATCTCCTGGCGGATCAGCAACGACATGTCCCGGGTCGCGAGCGCGACCAGCTCCCCCAGCGTCGGTTCCCGCCCCGCTCGCGAACTGTCGGTCGTCATCGGCACACTGGCCCTCCCTCTCGAAGTCGGTCGGCGGACCCCGCGGTCAGATCCGGGACTGATGCCCTCCCGGGAGCGCGCACGGCCGCCGTCACGCGGCCGACCCGTCCGGATGCCCTGCCTGCAGTGTGACCGCTCGTTGCGGACCACGGGGGGCAACAACCCGAAGGAGCGATGTGATCCGGAGGACGATTCGCCCACCTCACGCTTCACGGCGCACCTCATGACACACCTGATGGCGGACGACCTGGCGCCTTCCGCCCGCACGGTGGGCCGGTGCCGGCGAACCCAGCCGGGGTAGCGTCTGCGGGGTGACAGCACGTTCGTCGGTATCAGTCGTCGGAACCGACCCATTGAGCCAGGTTGCGGCGATTCCCGGTGTCGACGAGGCCGCGACGGCGGCCCGCGCGGCCGTCGACGCGCTCCTTCGGCATCGCATCCTGCGGCGCCGCAGTGCCGAGGTGACCGCCGAGGCATCGCTGCGGGCGGCCCGCGCCTCGGCCGCGCTGGAGGGCCACGACATCGCGCTGGACGCGCTGCGGGCCCGGCTGGGCGAGACCGGCCGCGACAACGACCAGCCCGCGGTCTCGGTCAGCCAGTCGGCTGACCCATGGGAACGCTCACTCGCCGTGACGCTGGGGGCGGTACGCCTCTACGCGGAGCTGGGCACGCTCTCCTCCGCCTGGGAGCGCGCGCCGCGCCAGGCGCTGGCACGCATGCACGTCCTCGCCGGGCGCGGGCTGCTTCCCGACGACGTGCTCGGCCGGCCGCGAACGGACGCCTCATGGTCGCCGACCAGCATCACCGGGGCCGCCGTCACGGACGTCGCGGGATCTCCGCCCGTGCCGGCGATGCCGGCGGCGGAGATGTCCCAGCGCCTGGACGGGCTCACCGCGGTGCTGACCGTGCCGACCAGGGCTCCCGCGATCGTGGTCGCGGCGATCACGCACGGTGAGCTGCTCGCGATCCGTCCCTTCGGCGCGCTCGACGGGATCATCGCCCGGGCCGCCGCGCGCCTCGTCCTGGTCAGCCGCGGCCTGGACCCGAAGGCACTGGTGGCAACGGACGTCGGCCATCTCGAGCTCGACCGCGACCGCACCGGCTCGGCGGGAGCGGCCGGCACGGATGCCGTAGTGCCGGGTGTGGGTGTCGGCACGGAGCCGGACTACCGTGCCGCGCTCGCCGCGTATGTCGCGGGCGGCGCCGAGGGTGTCGGGGTCTGGGTGCGGCACTGTGCCGGAGCCCTGGAGCTGGCGGCACGGGAGTCCCTCGCGGTGTGCGAGGCACTCTCCCGGGGCTGAGTACAGGCCCGTTCCCGGCGGGACGCCTGCCGAGGCACGGCCCGCGCGAAACGGTTCTTATAGCACGGCCCGGCCCACCCTGAAGATCCACTCAGACCGGGGGGCACGGCGCATGGTGGCCGCACACAGCCACCCGCGCCGAAGGGACGGGCCCCGCCATGACTCCCGCGAAGCCCCTGACATCAGCAGACGACAACCATCGCCAGCGCCCCCTCGTCGTCACCGACGCGCCCGACCTGCTGGACGACCTGCTCCGGCTCGCGGCCGCGGCAGGAGCGGCCGTCACGGTGGTGCCGACGGCCAGAGCCGCGAGCCGGTACTGGGCGAGCGCGCCGCTCGTCGTCGTGGGCGCCGACCGCGCCGCCGCCTGCGTCGCCGCGGGCCTGCCGGAGCGGTCCGACATCGTGCTCGTCGGCACCGACGTCGACGATCACCGCACCTGGAACCTCGCCCTCCTGATCAACGCCGAGCACGTGATCTTCCTACCCGAGGCCGAGACCTGGCTGGTCAACCTGCTCTCGCGCGCGGCTGACGCGGCGCGGCGGCGGTCGCGGACGGTGGGCGTCCTCGGCGGCCGGGGCGGGGTCGGCTCGACGACGCTGGCGGTGGCCCTCGCCCGGGCGGGGCTGCGGCGTGGCGTCCGTTCGGTGCTGCTGGAGGTCGACCCGTTCGGCGGCATCGCGGTGGGCGACGACAGGCCGCCGACGGCCGGCCCGTCAGCGGCCACGATGCCGTCGACCGCGGCACCGCCGGCGGACCCGCCCGGGGTCGGCCGGGGCCCGTTCACCACCGCCCCTCGCGGCGCACGCCCGGTGCCGCCGGGTGACCGGTCGCGGCGGCACCGTCCCGGCCCGCCCAGCGGGGCGCACGGACGTCCCGGCGGAGGCACCGCGACCGGCGGGAGCCCACGCGAGGCGCCCATCACCGACGAGGAGGACGGCTTCCTCGACGGGCTGCTCGCGGGGCCGACCATGACCGGCGGCGACCTGCCGGTGCTCTCCTGGGACCGCGGGGCGATCCCGGTGCTGCCACCCGCGGCGGTCGGCGCCCTGTTCGCCACGGCGCGCGGGAGCGCCGACCTGATCGTCGCGGATCTCCCCCGCTCGGCCGACCCGGCCTGCGACGTCGGCCTGTTCCTCTGCGAGACGGTGCTCGTCGTCGTGACGACGCAGCCGTGGGCGACCGCCGCGGCGGCCCGGGTGATCGCGCACGCCGCTCGCACCTGCTCGGACGTCAGGCTGGTCGTCCGGCTGCCGCCGTCCGGTCCCGGTGGCGGCGGCGAGCTCATGCTGCCCGGTGGGACGGACCTGTCCGGGCGTCCGGCGACGGCCGGAGCGGTCGCGGCCCGGCTGGGCCTCCCCCTGGCCGGGGTGATCCACGACGAGCCCGGGGCGAGCCCCGCCGCGCTCGCCACCGAGGGCCGGCGGCGGGAGGCGGACGGCGAGGGAGACCCTCCGACCACAGGTCGCACTTCGGGCAAGCCGCGCTCAGATGCCACAGACGGGACCACGAAGCGGGGCGTCGTCGACAACGCGGCGACCGGCTCGGAACCCCGAATCGGCGCATCGATCATCGAGTTCAGTGATCTCTTCATCGCGGAACTCGGGCTGGACGGCGGAGCTCGGCGATGAATGGCCGCCAGTCGCTCCCCTCCCCGGGGAACCGCCCGCGCCTGCCCGGCGTTGCTCGCGCCAGTTCTCCTCTCCCCGGAACGGGTGGAGCCGGTGGGACCGGTGGGACCGGTGGAATCGGTGGGCTCAGCGCGACCAGCGGGATCGACCGAATCAGCCAGATCGGCCAGATCAGCCAGATCAGTCGATTCGGCGCAATGGCCGGGATGGCGGAGATCGGTGGGATCACCGGCAGCGGCCCCGGCCGAACAGGCGAACGCGAGGCCGCCCCGAAAATCCCCGGCGCATCCGCGGGCGGCGAGCAACGACTCGGGCCACTCAGCGTCCTGCTGCGGGACCCGGAGGTCACCGACGTCCTGGTCAACGGCCCCGATCAGGTCTGGATCGAGCGGGCCGGCCGCCTGCGGCACACGGCCGTGCGCTTCCCCGACGACGCCGCCGTCCGCGGGCTCGCCGTGCGGCTCGCCGGCAGTGGCGGCCGGCGCCTGGACACGGCGATGCCGTTCGTCGACGTCCGGCTGCCCGACGGGATCCGGCTGCACGCGGTTCTCTCCCCGCCCGCGCTCGGCGGGACGTGCCTCTCGCTGCGCAGGCCACGGCCCCGGCCGTTCACCCTGGACGAGCTCGCCGCGCTGGGAACGATCGGGCCGTCCGAGGTGATCGTGCTGCGCGCCGTCCTCGCCGCCAGGTTGACGACCGTGATCAGCGGCGGGACGGGCACCGGGAAGAGCACCCTGCTCGCCGCGCTGCTCGACGCCGTCCCCGCGGGCGAACGGATCGTGCTGGTCGAGGACACCGCCGAGCTCGTCCTCGCCCGGGTCAACCTGGTGCGGATGGAGGCCCGCCCGCCCAACATCGAGGGCGCGGGCGAGATCACCCAACGCGAGCTCGTCCGGCAGGCACTCCGGATGCGCCCGGACCGGCTGGTCGTCGGCGAGGTGCGGGGGCCGGAAGTGCTCGACCTCCTGATGGCGATGAATACGGGTCACGAAGGGGGGCTCGGTACGGTTCATGCCAACACAGCCGAGACGGTGCCCGCCCGGTTCGAGGCTCTCGGGGCGCTCGCCGGCCTGCCGCGCGCCGCGCTGCACAGTCATCTGGCCGCGGCCGTCCACGTCGCCGTCCACCTCGGTCGCGACGGCGACGGCGCCCGCCGCGTCACCGGCATCGGTGTCGTGCGCCGCGACACGGACGGGATCGTGCGGATCGTGCCCGCGCTTGCCGGCGGAACCGGCCCGGTCCACCGCGACCCGCACGGCGACGACCGAGCACGTGGCGATGACCGAGCACGCGGCGACCGGCGGGCCCACGACGACCACCGGTCCCGCGGCGGCCAGCGAGCGCGCGGTGACCAGCGGACGTCCGGCGATCAGCGGCCACCCGGTGGCCGGGGAGTCCACGGCGGGCGTCCGTTCGCCGGCGTCGAGCGCGAGGGGCTTCCCATCCTGCGGGCGCTCCTGCGCGACCGCGGGTTCTCGCTGTGGCCCTTCGATCAGGCCACCCCGGTCCGGCGCGGCCCACGGCCGGCCCCGGTCACCGCACCGCCGCCTCCCGCGAGCGCCCCGGAGGCACGATGACCACCGGCGGCCGCGGGCGGCGGGTGGCGACCTCGAGGCTCGCCGGCGGGGCCGCACGGCTGGGCCTGATCGTCGCCGTGACGGCTCTCGCCGGCCCGCTCGCCGGGCTTGCCGTCATCGTCGCTCGGGCGGCGCAGCTCGCCATCCGGCGCGCGGCTGACCAGCGGTACGAGGCGGAGCTGCGCGGCGCGGCTGAGGACGTGCTGGCCGCTCTGTCGACCGAGCTCGATGCCGGCGCGGCCCCCGACGAGGCTCTCCGAACCGCTCTGTACTCGGTCGGGGACCTGCCGACCCGGGCCGGCCGACGGCGACGCGGCGCGGGCCACGGCCACGGCCAGGCAGGCGTGACCGGGCAGGCGGCCGGTGGGCTCGACCTGGCGCACCTGCGGGAGCTGCTGCCCGGCACGGAGGACCCCGCGCGCCTGCTGGCCCGGTGCGAGGCTCCCGCGCTGCGCCAGCTCGCGACGGCGTACCGGGTCTGCCGGCTGGCCGGCGTCCGGCTCGCCCCCGTCGCGACCATGCTCGCCGACGCCGCCCGCGCGGATGCCGCCCGGGCCGACGAGCTGGCGTCCGCGCTCGCCGGGCCACGGTCCTCGGGTCGCCTGGTGGCGGGGCTGCCCCTGCTCGGGCTCGCGCTGGGCGCGCTCGTCGGCTCGTCGCCGGTGGAGGTGCTGCTGACCGGATCGGCCGGTCGGGCGTGCCTGACCGCAGGCGTCCTGCTCGACCTCGCGGGACTGCGCTGGCTGCGCCGCATCGCGGACGGCGTGCAGGCTCGAGTGCCGCCGGTCTGCGCCGGGCCGCTGCCCGCCGGCCGGCGCTGGGGCGGTTCGACCTCGCGCGAGTACCGGCGCCGCCTACTGGCCGATCTTCCGCTCGCCCTCGACCTCGTGGCCGCGTGCCTGCGGTCGGGCGCGACCACCCAGCACGCGCTGGAGGTCGTCGGCGTGGCGACGGGCGGTGCGGCGGGCTCCCAGCTGAAAGCCGCCGGCCGGGCCATGCGCCGGGGCGTCCCCGTCGACGAGGCATGCGACCGGCTCCTGGCGGCCGGCGGCGCCCCTCGTCCCGATGCGGCCCGTGCCGGAACGGGCCGCGCCGGCGCGGCCCGCGCGGTGGGGCGGCGTGGGGGCGACCGGCGCGCGGCCGGTCGCCGTGAGGGGCTCAGGCACGACTCCTCCAGGCACGAGAGCGGCGGACCAGGCAGGGGCCCGACCCGGCACTCGCGCAGGTCGTGGCGAGCCGATCCGCACCGCACGGGGCGCGGGTCGAACCGGCACAGGGAGACCCGCGTGGTGACGGCCACCGCCGCCGCCATCGGCCGGACGGAGTCGTCGGGGGCGAAGCTCGCCGCGACACTGGCCAGGATCGGGGACCGCGCCCGACAGGAGGCCCACGCCGCGGCCATCGCCGCCGCACGCCGAGCGGGTGTCCTCGCCGTCGCCCCGCTCGGGCTGTGCTTCCTGCCCGCGTTCCTGCTGCTGGGGGTCGTACCCGTCGTCATCGGCTCGGCGCCGGATCTCGGCCCGGCGTTCGGCCCGACCACTCCACCCACGCACCAGGGCTGAGGCGCCTTGACCACGCCGGGAGGACCCGTTTGCGGCCCCTCGGTCGCGGCCGTTCGGTTACGGCGGCCCCTGTGGACGGGAACCCGCCGTCCACAGGAGCTCCTTCGTCGGCGCGGGGCGGCTGATCCGGCGACACGATCGATGGTGCACGGGCCGGTCCGGCCCGGCTCCCCTTGAACCCGGAGGCAACCATGCTGTTCCTGTACGCGCTGCTCCGCCCGCGGCGCTCCGTGCCCTCGCCGCGGCCACGGCACCGGCGCTGGTACCGCTCGCCCCGGTCGAACACGGGCATGCCGACGGACGCGGGAATGTCGACGGCCGAATACGCGGTCGGAACGCTGGCCGCCGTCGCGTTCGCGGGGGTCCTCTACGCAGTCATCTCGAGCTCGGCCACCCGCTCGTTGATCTCCTCGGTCGTGCAGCGCGCGCTGACGGTCACGTTCTGACCTCGCCGCGATGCCCGTACCGGTACGGCAGCCACACGACGACCACGACGACGACGGCGGCCAGGTGACCGCCGAGCTCGCCATGGGCCTGCCGAGTCTCGTGGCGGTCGTGTTCATGCTCATCTGGATGATCGGCGCGGTGTCGGCGCAGGCCCGGTGTGCCGACGCCGCCCGCCTCGGCGCACGGGCCGCCGCCCGCGGCGAGGCGGAGGCCGCCACCCGGGCCTGGGCGCAGCGCGTGGCACCGCCAGGCGCCGCCATCGAGATCACCCGGGCCGAGGGCGCGGTCCGCGTCCGCGTCACCGTGGCGGTGGGTGGCGACGACATCGGCCGCCTGGTGCCGGTGGTCACGGTGGCGGCGGTCGCGGTCGCCGCTGTGGAGGAGGGCCTGGTGGAACACCCGTGAATCGGCTTCCACCGCCCGCGAGGCGGCTCTCGCGCCTGCTTCTCGGGGAAGCCCGCGCCGACCGCGGCTCGGCCACGATCTGGCTGCTCGGCGCCCTTTCCGTCATCGTGCTGGTCGGGTCGGCGACGCTGGGCCTGATGGTGGCCGGGGCGGCCCGCCAGCGCGCGGCGGCCGCGGCCGACCTCGCCGCACTTGCCGCGGCGTCGGACCGATCGGCCCAGCCCGAGGCGGCCTGTCGCCGGGCCGCGGCGACGGCGTCCGCCAACGCCGGAAGGCTGTCCCGCTGTCAGGTCGAATCCGACAGCATCAGGATCGACGTGGAGGCCGACCTGCCCGGCCCGCTGCGGGTGCTCGGCCCGGCCCGGTCATGGGCGCGCGCCGGGCCCTGGGAGGGTGGGCCCGGCGCGTATCAGCCGACCGCGGTGGAAGGCGTCAGCCCCACTCGCTCACTTGATGGTCAGGGCGTGCGCACACCGACGGATCGGGCGGTGCGCACGCCCACGGGTCAGGGGGTGCGCACACCCACGGGAGGTGTGGGCGACCCGCACTCCGGCACCGCCCCGGACGCCCCGGAGACGGGCCCCGGCGCCGTGGGAGCACCAGGGACGGTCTCGGCCGCCTGCGCCTCGCGCTTCTTGCGCCGCAGGTCGGAAACCCGGGCCACGACGCGGTCCCCCGGATGCGCCGTCGGCACGGGCCGCGCCGGAGCGGCCGGCGAGCCGGTCGTGGCGGCGCGCTCGGCGCGGGCGGACCGACGTCCCGCCGACCGTCCCGACCCCGGCGCGGGGGCGGTTGCGTTCGCTCGCCCGCCCCCGGCCTGGCCGACCGGAACGGTCACGGCGGCACCCTGTTGGGTCGGTGCGCCAGCGGCCCGCCCCTCGCCGGGCTGGCCCTCCCCGGTCCCACGGCGCCCCATCCGAAGCGGACCGGTGTCGGCTGCCGCGGCAGCCGCCTGGCGACTGGACTGGGAACGCACGACCGGGTCAGGCGCGGTCGTCGGCACGGAGCCGGTCTGTGCGGGCATAGCCGGTGTCGGTACCGCGGATCGGCGCGAGGGCGCGGTACCAGCGACCCCACCCGGCATGACGGCGCCGGGGCCACCGGCGGGGACCGGGGCCGGGCCGGAACGAGGCGCCACCCCCACCGGAGTGGGCCCAGCGGTCGCGGCGGACTTAGTGGTCGCGGCAGACCCAGCTGTCGGGGCGGACGCGGTGGTCGGGGCGGAGGCGGTAGTCGGTGCGGTCGGGGCCGAGTGCCGAGGTGCCGGGGTGGGCACGGCCCGCGTCATGGCGGCCAGGTCACGGGCACGCTGGCGCTCCAGCCGACGCCGGTGCCTGTCCCGGGCGAAGCCCTGCAGCGTGATCTGCGTACCGGCCACCACCAACACGCCGGTCGCGAGCCCGAGAACGAATAGCCCCCAGACGTCGAAGGAGAGCGACTGACCCATGATCATTACTTCTGTCTGACCGGAGTTCTCCAGGACGATGTCCGCGGTGAGAACACCCGCCAGAAGCAACAGGACCACACCGACGGTGACCACCGGAACCTCCAGATTTCCTGCTACGTATCGATTGCGCCGCCTTGAAAATCCGACAGAGGGCGGTCTACCCCCGATACGGTCGTCTGCACCCCCGGCCCGCGATCGTGTTCATTCCCGCCGGGGGCTCGGCGGGTCCGCAGGGTCGCCGTCCACCGCTGCCAGCACGGCGTCGAGCAGCCGGACCGCGGCTGCCTTCTCGAGCGGCTCGTTGCCGTTGCCGCACTTCGGCGACTGGACGCAGGACGGGCAGCCGGCCGGGCATTCGCACGCGGCGACGGCGTCCCGGGTCGCCCGTAGCCAGTTCGCCACCCGCAGGAAACCGCGTTCGGCGAACCCCGCCCCACCGGCATGGCCGTCGTAGACGAAGACGCTGGTGCGGCCGGTGTCCGGGTGCAGATCGGTGGAGACCCCGCCGATGTCCCACCGGTCGCATGTGGCGAACAGGGGCAGCAGGCCGATCGCCGCGTGCTCGGCGGCGTGCACCGCCCCCGGCACGTCGGCGGGTTCGATTTGGGCCGCGGCGAGGAGCTCGTCGGTCACCGTGTACCAGACAGCCCGCGTACGCAGCTGGCGCGGCGGCAGGTCGAGCGGCTCCTGCCCGAGGACCTCCCCGGTTGTCAGCCGGCGCCGTTGGAAGGCGATCACCTGATTGGTGACCTCGACCGTCCCGAGATGGATCTCGACGTCGGCGAACCGCGCGGAGCGGGTGGACTCGACGACCCGGATGTCGGTGTGCTCCCGCGCGACCGTGGTCCAGTCCGGCGTCGCCGCGTCGACGAAGGCCACCGCGTCGTCCAGGTCGAGCTCGTTGACGATGAAGCTGGCGCCCTGATGCAGGTACACCGCCCCCGCGTGCACCGTCGAGTGCGAGGTCGCCGCGTCGACGGTGCCGAGCAGCCGGCCCGTCGCCGTCTCGACGATCCGCACCGGTGGGCCGCCGACACCACGGATGTCGACGTCCGGGCGGTGCCGCTGGGTCCAGAACCAGCCGGTGGGTCGTCGACGCAGCCGCCCGCGCCGGACGAGGTCGTCGACCGCCGCGCGGGCACCGGGCCCGAACAGCTCCAGGTCGTCCTCGGTCAGCGGCAGTTCGCTGGCGGCGCATTCCAGGTGGGGCATGAGCACGTACGGGTTGTCGGGGTCGAACACGCTGGCCTCGATCGGCCGGCCGAAGACGGCCTCCGGATGGTGGACGAGGTAGGTGTCCAGCGGATCGTCCCGCGCGACCAGGACCGCGAGCGCCGCCTGCCCCGTCCGGCCCGCGCGGCCGGCCTGCTGCCACAGCGATGCCAGGGTCCCGGGAAAGCCAGCGATCACCGTGGCGTCGAGTCCGCTGATGTCGACGCCGAGCTCGAGCGCGGACGTGGCGGCCACGCCGAGGAGCTCACCCGTCCGGAGGCGTCCCTCCAGCGAACGGCGTTCCTCGGGCAGGTATCCCGCCCGGTAGGCGGCGACCCGCTCGACCAGTTCGGGGGCGGCCTCGCCCAGGCCGCGGCGGGCGGCGGCGGCCACCACCTCAGCGGCCCGGCGGGAACGGACGAACACCAGCGTCCGCACGCCCTCGGCGACAAGATCGGCGAGCAGATCAGCGGACTCGGCGGTCGCGGCCCGCCGGACGGGGGCGTCGTTCTCTCCGTGTGGCACGGGAGCGCCCGCACCGTCCACGTCCGGGCCACCCGCGGGGGTGCTCGGCCGTCCCGCGCGGACGCCGAGCAGCGGCGGCTCGTACAGCGCGAAGTCCATGGGCCCTCGGGGAGACGCGTCGGCGTCGACCACGTCGACGTCCACGCCGGTAAGCCGGGAGGCGGACAGGCCCGGATCAGCCACCGTCGCCGAGGCGAGCACGAACACCGGCCGGGTGCCGTACCGGGCGCAGACCCGCCGCAGGCGCCGCAGGATCTGGGCGACGTGCGCGCCGAACACGCCCCGGTAGCCGTGGCACTCGTCGACGATGACGAACCGGAGACCGCGCAGGAACGGGGCCCAGCGGCGGTGTGCCGGCAGGATCCCGCGATGCAGCATGTCCGGGTTGGTGAGGACGAACGTGGCATGCGCGCGCACCCACTCCCGCTCGGGGCCCGGGGTGTCACCGTCATAGGTGGACGCCCGGACACCGGTCAGCATCAGTGAGCGCACCGAACGAAGCTGGTCGTTGGCCAGCGCCTTGGTGGGCGCCAGGTAGATGGCGCGCGAGCTCGGCTCCGCCAGCAGCCGGGTCAGCACGGGCAGCAGGTAGCCCACAGACTTCCCCGAAGCGGTACCGGTGGCCAGCACGACGCCGCGCCCCTCGTGCGCCGCCCGGGCCGCCTCGACCTGGTGGGTCCACGGCTGCTCGATCCCCGCCGCGCGCAGCCGGCTCACGAGCAGCGGGTCGGCCCACTCCGGCCACGCGGCCGGCTGGCCCCGCCGGGCGGGAACGCTCTCGACGTGGGTGATGTTGGCCGCCCGTCGACTGTCCCGGGCGAGTCGGTTCAGGACGGTTCCGACTCGCGCGGGATCGTGCTCGGTGACGGCCGGCGAACCCACGCCCGTCACGATAGGCGGTCGCCCGAGGACGATGTCCGCCCACCATCCAAACCACTTGCTCCCATTACCTGGCCGATCCCTGCCAGGTCACGGTAGGCAACCTGATGACACCCCACACCGGGTCCAACACTAGATCGGCGATAGCATCATCCGAGGTGCGTCGCCTCGGATGAGCGAGGAGCAACACCGGGTCGATTCATCCGTCGGCGGCGCCGAATGCCGGCTCGCCATCTGTGTTGCGGGCCATCGGATTGATCCTCCTCATGGGAGGGTAGTGCCGCCGTGATGTCGGTCGCCCGAGGCGCGGGCGCCGGGAAGAACCACTAGGAGGATCCGTGGATCTGTCCCTCACGACTCGCCAGGAGGGGACCCACACGGTCGTCGTGGTGGGCGGCGAGATCGACGTTTACACCGCCCCCAAGCTTCGCGAGCAGCTCATCGACCTGGTCTCGGCCGGGTCGTACCACCTGGTGGTCGACATGGAGGGGGTGGAGTTCCTCGACTCCACCGGTCTCGGCGTCCTGGTCGGCGGGCTCAAGCGGGTTCGTGCCCACGAGGGCTCGCTGCACCTGGTCTGCACCCAGGAACGTATCCTCAAGATCTTCAGGATCACGGGACTCACCAAGGTCTTCCCCATCCACTCCTCCGTCGAGGAAGCCCTGGCCGCCAGGGACTGATCAGGTCCCGTTCGCGAAAGGCAGGTCCTCGGACGCATGCCCACCGTCGAGTTGCACTTCGCCGCCTTGCCCGGCCATGTCCGTACCGCCCGGATGATCGCGACCGCGGTCAGCAGGCGCGCGGGCGTGCCAGCCGGCGCCGTCGACGAGATCAAGTTGGCGGTTGGTGAGGCGTGCGCCCGAGCCGTCCGGGTCAACCGCCGGAGCAATCCCGAGGCGCTGGTGCACGTGGCGCTGACCGACGCGCCGGAGACGTTCACCGTCGTCGTGTCGGACAGTGGCGCCCCGGGAGACGAGGTCGCCCCCGGGCCGGACGGCGGCCTCATCAGCGCGCCTGCCCTGCTGGACCTCGGTGGCGCGGACCTCGGTGGCGCGGCGGCCCTCGGCTCCGCCGCGCTCACCGCGCCGGGCCTCGATGGCGACCCTGACGCCGACCAGCCCTTCCCGCCCGGCCTGGGCCTGGCCCTCATCGAGGGCCTGGTCGACGAGGTCGCCGTCCGGCGCGGCACGGACGGCACGGGCACCGTCGTCGAGATGACCTGGCACACCGGTGAGCCGCCGGCCGATTCCGATCTCGACTCCGCCGCCTACGCGGCACTGGCCGCGGAGATCGCCGGTTCCGCCCGCCGCGAGGCCTGACGAGCCGACAGCGAGACCTGGCGAGCCGCAGTGAGACCCTGCGGCCCTGACGCGGCCGAGAAAGGCCCGACGCCTGCTTGACGCCTGGCAGCGACTCGGGTGAGTTCCCGACAGCGATCGGGGCCCACCCGAGGTTCGAGCGCGTCCAGCCACACTTCGAGCAGGCCGTCGGCAGCCGAACGGCACGCCGGCCTGCGGGCGTCAGCCCGGGCGACACCTCACGGGCCGCGCTACAACAAAAACGGGCGACTCGGCCAGCCACAACCGAAAAACGAGCGCACGTCACAGACGTGCGGATAGACTCCGCCGCATCTCACCGACGGTCGATCGGGGCCGTCGGTGTTTCCCTTGGTGTTCCCCGTGGGGCCTGGCCCCGGGCCACAGGCCAGGGCCACACGAAGGCGTTCACCGCGCGGGCTGGTCGGCGGCGCCGGGTACGGACCGGCACCGCTACCTCACCGGAGTAACGTCCGGCGCCCGCTCGGCGCCCGCTGGAAGGTGGCTCCCGCCCGCTGACCGGTGTCGGTCGCCACCCAGGACGTCGTCGGATGCGACGTGTACGGCTGTGATCGACGAACGGTGCACGGCGGGCGTTCTGTGCCCGACCCACATCTGCCGCGGCCACAGAGGGCGCACACAGCAGACCGGGAGGAGCCATGTCCCCGATCCACACCCTACAGGCCGAGGACCCCCCTATCGACCTTAGCGGTGGAGCTGTCGGATTGGTCGCCGGTGTGGCGATCGTCGCAGCACTCGCCCTCCTCGTCGCCGCCTACCTGGTGCGCGAGGTACTGGCGGCGAACGCGGGCACTCCGAAAATGATCGAGGTGGGCAGAGCGGTTCAGGAGGGAGCCGCAGCCTACCTCCGCCGGCAGTTCCGGACCCTCGCCGGGTTCGTCATCGTGATCCCGTTCGTCCTGTTGCTCCTACCGGCGGATGACACGGGCGCTCGCGTGGGCCGTTCCGTGTTCTTCGTCGTGGGCGCCGTCTTCTCCGCGCTGGTCGGCTTCGTCGGCATGTCGCTCGCGACCCGGGCCAACACCCGCACCGCGGCGGCGGCGATCGAGAGCGGTGAACGTGCCGCGATGCGGATCGCGTTCCGTACCGGCGGCGTCGTCGGGATGTTCACCGTCGGACTCGGCCTCCTCGGGGCGGCGGTGGTGGTCCTGGCCTTTCGGGACACCGCCCCGCAGGTGCTCGAGGGGTTCGGGTTCGGCGCCGCCCTTCTCGCGATGTTCATGCGAGTCGGCGGCGGGATCTTCACCAAGGCGGCAGACGTCGGAGCGGACCTGGTCGGCAAGGTCGAGCAGGGCATTCCCGAGGACGACCCGCGCAATGCGGCGACGATCGCCGACAACGTCGGCGACAACGTCGGCGACTGCGCCGGGATGGCCGCCGACCTGTTCGAGTCATACGCGGTGACCCTGGTCGCGGCGCTGATTCTCGGGGTCAAGGCGTTCGGCGAGAACGGGCTGGTATATCCGCTGCTGATCCCGGCGGTCGGCGTGCTCACGGCGATCATCGGGATCTTCGCCGTCTCCCCCAGAGACGGCGACCGCACCGGCATGACCGCGATCAACCGGGGCTTCTTCATCTCCGCCGTGGTCTCCGCGATCGGCGTGGTGATCGTCTCCATGGTCTACCTGCCGGGCAGTTTCGCCGAGTTCCCGGGGCTGGAAGGCAGCACCCAGAGCGGCGATCCGCGGGTGATCGCGATCAGCGCGGTGCTCATCGGCATCGTGCTCGCCGCCGCCATCCAGCTGCTGACCGGCTACTTCACCGAGACGAACCGCCGCCCGGTCCTTGGCGTCGCCGAGGCGTCGACGACCGGGCCGGCGACGAACATCCTGGCCGGAATCGGGGTGGGTCTCGAGTCGGCTGTGTACTCCGCGTTGCTCATAGGCGCGGCTGTGTTCGGCGCGTATCTCCTCGGCTCGGGCAGCGTCACGATCGCCCTGTTCGCGGTGGCGCTTGCCGGAACCGGCCTGCTCACCACGGTCGGTGTCATCGTCTCGATGGACACATTCGGCCCGGTCAGCGACAACGCCCAGGGCATCGCCGAGATGTCGGCCGGGCCGGAGGGCATCGACGAACGCGCCGGGGCGATCCTGACCTCGCTGGACGCGGTGGGCAACACCACCAAGGCGATCACCAAGGGCATCGCGATCGCCACGGCGGTGCTCGCCGCGACCGCGTTGTTCGGCTCGTTCACCGACACGGTCACGACCGCGCTCGCCGACGCGGGGGCGTCCACGGAGGCCGCCCGGGGCACCGTTGGTGGGCTGAACATCGCCTATCCGGACGCCCTGGTCGGCCTCATCATCGGCGCCGCCGTAGTCTTCCTGTTCTCCGGTTTGGCGATCAACGCGGTCGGCCGCGCCGCCGGCCGGGTCGTGATGGAGGTGCGCAACCAGTTCCGGACCAAGCCGGGAATCATGGAGGGCACAGAGAAGCCCGACTACGGCGCCGTTGTGGACATCTGTACCAGGGACTCGCTGCGCGAGCTGGTGACACCGGGAACACTCGCCGTGATGGCCCCGATCGCGGTCGGGTTCGGCCTCGGCTACCCGCCGTTGGGCGCGTTCCTCGGCGGGGCGATCGCCGCCGGGGTGCTGATGGCGGTCTTCCTCGCGAACTCGGGCGGCGCCTGGGACAACGCGAAGAAACTCGTGGAGGACGGCAACTACGGCGGCAAGGGCTCTGAGGTGCACGCCGCGACGGTGATCGGGGACACCGTCGGCGACCCGTTCAAGGACACCGCCGGACCGTCGATCAACCCACTACTCAAGGTGATGAACCTCGTCAGCCTGCTGATCGCTCCGCTGGTCGTGAAGTTCTCGGTGGGCGAGGACGAGAACACGGCCGCCCGCATCGGCATCGCCCTCGCCGCCGTCGTGGTGATCGTCGCGGTCGTCGCGACGTCCAGGCGGCGGGGCTCGTCGGTGGGGGACGGGCCGCCGACGCCCTCGGCACCGCC
The DNA here is from genome assembly GCF_001854695.1 of Parafrankia soli. GTDB lineage: Bacteria > Actinomycetota > Actinomycetes > Frankiales > Frankiaceae > Parafrankia > Parafrankia soli. The sequence goes on along the minus strand of NZ_MAXA01000247.1, from coordinate 14,571 downwards.
GACGCGCACCCCGCCGTCGGGCTCGGAGGTGAAGGTCTGACGACGAGATCCGGCGCTGTCGGCGCGTAACCGGCACACCGACCGCGTGATCTGACGGTGTCCCGCAGCGAATGCTGCCCGACGATCTCCGTCCGACCCCGTCCGGATCGCCACCGGTGCTGTGTCGAGGCCTGGTGGACGCCCGCCCGTGCGGTCGTGCGCAGCCGGTCGGCCCTTCGCTCGCCGAAGCGATGCGGGGCCGCATCCCGCCTGGTAGGCGGGATGCGGCCCCGTTCGTGGTCGCCGGGTCCGGCAGTCCGGCGAGCGTCTCCGGGGCAAAGTGGTGATCGGGCGGGGTCATCCGGCACGCGATCGTCTGCCGCTGGACCGCCCGGTGTGGACGACGGCACGATGGTGCGGATGCCTGCCGGCGCAACCGCCGAGGGAGTGCCCGCGCGGCCCCCGACGGCGGACGGGGGGAGCCCTCCAGCCACACACCGGCGTACGGTGCTCCCTGCGGCCGATTCCGGCAGCGGGAGATGTCCGGTCGCGCCGGGCCCGTGTCCACGCCCATGGAGCGGGGATCGCCGGCGCGCCGACAACAGCCCCGGGCGGGCATTGGAGCAACTGACAGAGGTAGATCACACGAGGATCACCCGGGCGGCACTGACGTCCCGAGCGGTCCACCGGAGCAGCACGCCGTAACGAGGAGAGAAGTGCCACCGCGCACGAATTCGACGAGCCGGACGACCGCGGGGTCGCCCACGCCGGTCGCCGAGCCCGCCAAGCCCGCCAAGCCCGCGGCAGCGAGCGCCACGGCGGCCGAGGCCGAAGCGGCCGAGACGGCCGAGACGGCCGAGGCCGGCGCCACCGCAGGGCGCGCTTCGGGCGCCCGCGCCACGGGCGGGCGCCGCCCGGCGCGGGCCACCACGAACGGGAACGGGACCCGTCTGGTGATCGTGGAGTCGCCGGCCAAGGCGAAGACGATCGCGGGCTACCTGGGCCCGGGGTGGCAGGTGGAGTCGAGCATCGGCCACATCCGCGACCTGCCGCGCAGCGCCGCCGACGTGCCGACCGCGCACAAGGGCAAGCCGTGGGCCCGGCTCGGGGTCGACGTCGACAACGGCTTCGAGCCCCTCTACGTCGTCAGCCCGGATAAGAAGGTCCAGGTCAGCAAGCTCAAGTCGCTCGTCAAGGACGCCAGCGAGCTCTACCTGGCGACAGACGAGGACCGCGAGGGCGAGGCGATCGCCTGGCACCTCCTGCAGACCCTGAAGCCGACCGTCCCGGTCAAGCGGATGGTCTTCCACGAGATCACCCCGCAGGCGATCCAGCGTGCGGTCGACAGCCCGCGGGAGATCAACGAGAACCTGGTCAACGCGCAGGAGACCCGGCGGATCCTGGACCGGCTCTACGGCTACGAGGTCTCCCCCGTGCTGTGGAAGAAGGTCATGCCCAAGCTCTCGGCGGGGCGGGTCCAGAGCGTGGCGACCCGCGTCCTCGTCGAGCGGGAGCGGGCGCGGATGCGGTTCCGCACCGCGGAGTACTGGAACATCGAGGGTGTCTTCCAGCAGACCGTCGCGCACGACGGCGCCGCCCTCGACACGACCCCGCTCCCGGCGACCCTCGTCGCGCTGGACGGGCGGCGCCTGGCCAGCGGCCGCGACTTCGCCCCGACCGGCGAGCTGACGTCCGACGGGGTCGCGCTGCTCGACGAGGCCGGCGCCCGCGCGCTGGCCGGCCGGCTCACCGGCGCCGCGTTCGCGGTGCGGTCGGTCGAGACCAAGCCGTACCGGCGCTCGCCCTACCCGCCGTTCATGACCTCCACGCTCCAGCAGGAGGCCGGCCGCAAACTGCGGTTCTCCAGCCAGCGCACGATGCAGGTCGCGCAGCGCCTCTACGAGAACGGCTACATCACCTACATGCGGACGGACTCGACGAACCTGTCCGAGACCGCCCTGGTCGCCGCCCGGGACCAGGCCCGCACCCTCTACGGCGCCGAGTACGTCCCAGACCGGCCCCGCACCTACGCCAAGAAGGTCAAGAACGCCCAGGAGGCCCACGAGGCGATCCGGCCCGCCGGGGATCACTTCCGGACCCCGGGTGAGGTGCGCTCGGAGCTCGACGGTGACTCGTTCCGCCTGTACGAGCTGATCTGGCAGCGCACGGTGGCCAGCCAGATGGCCGACGCGCGCGGCACCAGCGCCACCATCCGCCTGGGCGCGACCTCCAGCTCCGGGGAGGACGCGGAGTTCTCCGCCTCCGGCAAGGTGATCACCTTCCCCGGGTTCCTGCGCGCGTACGTCGAGGGCGCCGACGACCCGGACGCCGAGCTCGAGGACCGCGAGCGGCGGCTGCCCGACGTCCGGCGGGGGGACCCGCTGGCCACCCGCACGCTCACCCCGCGTGGCCACACGACCAGCCCGCCGCCGCGGTTCACCGAGGCCAGCCTGGTCAAGACGCTGGAGGAGCTGGGGATCGGCCGGCCGTCCACCTACGCGTCGATCATCGGCACGATCCAGGACCGCGGCTACGTGTGGAAGAAGGGGTCCGCGCTGGTCCCGAGCTTCGTCGCGTTCGCGGTGGTCGGGCTGTTGGAGGACCACTTCACCCGGCTCGTGGACTACCAGTTCACGGCCTCGATGGAGGACGACCTCGACGCGATCGCCGCTGGTACGGCCGCGTCCACGGACTGGCTCACCGGGTTCTACTTCGGTCTGCCCGACACGACCGACACCGGCGGTTCCGGCGCGGTCGAGGGCCTCAAGCACCTGGTCGGCGAGCGGCTCGGGGAGATCGACGCCCGCGAGGTCAACTCCATCCCGCTGGGCAAGGCGGACGACGGCGAGCCTGTCGTCGTGCGGGTCGGTCGTTACGGGCCCTATGTCCAGCACGCTGACGGGCGTGCCAGCGTCCCGGACGAGGTCGCTCCCGACGAGCTGACCGTGGAGCGCGCGCTCGAGCTGCTGGCCGCGCCCAGCGGCGACCGTCTGCTCGGCACGGACCCGAAGACGGGTGCGTCGATCACCGCGAAGGCCGGCCGCTACGGCCCGTACGTGACGACGGACAGCGAGCCGCCGCAGACCGCGAGCCTGCTGCGCACCATGTCGTTGGAGACCGTGACCCTCGAGGACGCGCTGCGGCTGCTGACGCTCCCCCGCGTCCTCGGCATCGACGCGGAAGGCGCGGAGGTCACCGCCCAGAACGGGCGGTACGGCCCCTATGTGAAGAGGGGCGCCGACAGCCGTTCGCTGGAGTCCGAGGACCAGTTGTTCACGGTGACGCTGGACGAGGCGCTCGCGCTGCTCGCGCAGCCGAAGGCCCGCGGTCGGCGCCAGGCTGCGCAGACGCCGCCGCTGCGTGAGCTCGGGCCCGACCCCGCCACCGAGCGCCCGATGGTCCTGCGCGAGGGCCGGTTCGGCCCGTACGTGACCGACGGCGAGACCAACGCCAGCCTGCGCAAGGGCGACGCGGTCGAGACCATCACGGTCGAGCGTGCCGCCGAGCTCCTCGCGGACCGCCGAGCCCGCGGCACGACCACGCCGCGCCGGACCACGAAGACCACGGCCAAGGCGCCCGCGAAGGCCACAGCCAAGCCCCGGACGGCCGCGAAGACCACCACGAAGGCCAAGACCGCGGGCAAGACGTCGGGCGGCACGGCGAAGTCCGGCTCCCGCGCGTCGAAGTCCGCCGCCAGCGGCGCCGGGGAGACCGGCACCGCCGCGGGCGACGCGTCCGGCACCGACAGCGCCACCGGAGCAACGTCCGGTGGCTCTCAGCGGTCGAGCTGATGGATCTGCCCGTCGGCGAGAGCCACGGCAAGCTGGACCAGACACCGCTGCGGGCCGCGCGGGCGGCTCCGCGGGAGCCCGCGGCGACTCCCGTGGTCAACACCGACCCGCCGAGCGCCAACTCGACGAGCACCGATTCGCCGACCGCTGACCCGCCAGGCACTCACCTGCCAAACACCGAGCCGCCAAACACCGAGCCGCCAGGCACTGGGCCGCCGGCTGGTCGGCGGGCCCCGCGTCCGCCACGGATGCGGGTCCGGCGGCCACTGAGCCGTCATCCGGTCACGACGGTGCCCTCGCCACCGCGTGCGCGCACCACCAGCGGCTCGGACGGCGACCTGCGGGCGGTTCTGCGAATTCCCGAGTTCCGCCGGATGTGGATCCAGCTCAGCCTTTCCAGCCTGGGCGACTGGATGGGCCTGCTGGCGACCACCGCCCTGGTCACCCAGCTGACCGAGAGCTTCTCCGGACAGGCGTTCGCGATCAGCTCCCTGCTGATCGTCCGTCTGCTGCCCGCGCTCGTGCTGGGCCCGCTCGCCGGAGCGATCGCCGACCGCCTCGACCGCCGGATGACCATGGTCATCACCGACGTGATGCGGTTCGGGCTGTTCCTGTCCATCCCGATCGTGGGAACCCTCGGATGGCTACTGATCGCGTCCTTTCTCGTCGAGTGCGTGAGCCTGGTGTGGGCACCGGCCAAGGAGGCCTCGATCCCGCATCTGGTCCCGCGTAACCGGCTCGCGGCGGCCAACACCCTCAGCCTGATAACGACCTACGGCACGGCGCCGCTGGCCGCGGCGATCTTCACGCTGCTCGCCACCGTGTCCCGGGCCCTGGGCCCGTCCATTCACTTCTTCCGCGACTCCTCCCTGGACATCGCGCTGTACTTCAACGCGGCCACGTTCCTCGGGTCGGCGATCGTCATCTGGGGCCTGCGGTCGATCGGCCGCGCGGAACGGCCCGAGCACAGCACGGAGCCGGGCTTCTTCGCCTCGATCACCGAGGGCTGGAAGTTCGTCGGCCAGGACCGCCTCGTCCGCGGGCTGGTCGTCGGAATCCTCGGCGGCTTCGCCGGCGCCGGCTGTGTGGTGGCGCTCGGCAAGCTCTACGTCGAGATCCTCGGCGGTGGCGACTCGGCCTACGGCGTGCTGTTCGGCGCGGTGTTCATCGGCCTCGCCGCCGGAATGGGCGCCGGCCCGAAGCTGCTCGGGGATTACAGCCGTACCCGCCTTTTCGGCGTCTGCGTCACCGCCGCGGGAATCACGCTGGTGATCGTCGCGATCATCCCGAACCTGGTGATCGCCTGCATTCTGGTCGTGTTCGTCGGCGCCCTCGCCGGCGTCGCCTGGGTGACCGGGTACACCCTGCTGCAGGCCGAGGTCGCCGATGAGCTGCGCGGGCGCACCTTCGCGCTGGTCCAGTCGCTGGTACGGGTCGACCTGCTGGTCGTACTCGCGGCCGCGCCGGCCCTCGTCGGTCTGATCGGTTCGCACCAGGTCCACCTCTGGGGTGACATCAACGTCCGGGCCGACGGTGTCACCGTCGTCCTGCTCGCCGGCGGGCTGCTCGCCGTCGCGGTCGGCCTGTTCTCCTACCGCCAGATGGACGACCACACCGGGGAAGCCGTCCTGCCCGAGCTGTGGAACGCGCTGCGCGGGCGGCGGCCGGGCGCTGCCCGCCGCCGTCATGGCGGGTTGTTCATCACCGTCGAGGGTGCCGCGGGCGCCGGCAAGACGACCCAGCTGGAGCTGTTGCGAAGCTGGCTGTCCTCGAGCGGGCGCGAGGTCGTTCCGGCGTACGAGACCGACGGGACGTCCCTCGGCGCGGGCCTGCGGGACCTGCTGGACGACCCCGCGAACCGGCTGCACGCCCGGACCGAGCTGCTGCTGGACGCGGCCGACCGCGCCGAGCACGTGGCCCGGGTCATCGAACCGGCGCTGGCACGGGGCGCGATCGTGCTCACCGACCGTTACGTGGACTCCGCGATCGCGTGCCAGGCGCTCGGCCAGCGGATCGACAGCGACGAGCTGACGGTGCTGACCCAGTGGGCCAGCCACTCGTTGCTGCCCGACGTGACGATCCTGCTGGACCTGCCTGCGGAGCAGGCGCTGGCCCGAGGCGGGAGTGATCCTCACCTCGGGCGGGAGAGCGAGGACGACGGCGGCGGACACGATGGCGGTACCGGACACGATGGCGGTACCGGGCGCGGCGGCGGTGCCGGGCACGGCGCAGGGCCGGATCGCTCCGGCACCGACCCGGTCGCGGCCGTGGCCTACCACCGACGGGTTCGCGAGCACTTCCGCAGGCTCGCGGACGAGGATCCGGACCGGCACGTCATCCTGGACGCGACGCTCTCCCCGCAGGAGCTGCACCGGCAGATCCGTGCGGTGATCGCCGGACGCCTGCGCCCGGCGATCACCGGTGACGACCCGCGATGACGATCAGCTCGCGGTGATGCACGACAATGACGGTGTGACGGTCTGGGACACCCTGGTCGGACAGGACGCGGTCGTCGCCACCCTGACCGCCGCGGCCACGGCGGCGGCGCTGGTCACCGAAGGTGGGTCGCTGGTCGCCGCCCGGGCGGGCATGACCCACTCCTGGCTGTTCACCGGCCCGGCCGGCTCGGGCCTCGCCGACGCGGCCCGGGCCTTCGCCGCCGGCCTGCTCTGCGAGAACATCCCGCCAGGCTGCGGGCAGTGCCCTGGCTGCCACACCGTCCTCTCCAACACCGCGGCCGACCTTCGCACGGTCCGCCCGGAGGGTCTCTCGATCGGAGTGCGGGACGTCCGTGCCCTGATCAGGGACGCCGCCAGCGCCCCCAGCGCGGGCCGATGGCGCATCCTGCTGATTGAGGACGCGGACCGCTTCACCGACTCGGCGGCGAACGCGCTACTCAAGGCGCTGGAGGAGCCGGCCGAGCGAGCCGTGTTCCTGCTGTGCGCCCCGTCCGTCGACGACGTGCTGCCCACCATCCGCTCCCGGTGCCGGTCGGTCGCCCTGCGGCTGCCGAACCCGAAGAACGTGGCCGACGTCCTCATCCGGGAGGGCACAGCCGAGGATCTCGCCGCCGTGCTGGCGCAGGCGTCCCAGGGGCATGTCGGGCAGGCTCGCAGGCTGGCCACCGACCCGCAGGCCCGCGCACGGCGGGAGTCGGTGCTGCGCCTGCCCTCCCGGCTGCGGCGGGTCGGCGACTGCCTGGCCGCGGCCGCCGACCTGGTGGACGCCGCGAACGCCGACGCGCAGGCCGCGAACGCCGAGCGCGACGAGGTCGAGACCGAGGCGCTGAAGACGGCGCTGGGCGTCGGCGCGACGTCCTCCGGTACCAGGTCGACGTCCGCGCGGGGTGCCAAGGCGGGGGCCAAGCCGAGGTCTCTCCAGGTCCGCGGCGCTGCCGGGGCACTCAAGGAGCTGGAGCGGACCCAGAAGAGCCGCGGGCGGCGCACTGTTCTCGACTCCCTCGACCGGGCCCTGGTGGATCTTGCCGGGCTGTACCGGGACGTACTGGTCCAGCAGCTGCGGGGGCAGGTCACCCCGGTGCACCCCGACCAGGCCGACACCGTCGCCCAGCTGGCCGCCGCGGCCACCCCGGAGCAGACGTTGCGCCGGTGGGAGGCCGTCCTGGCGACACGGCAGGCGCTGGCGGACAACCCGGGTCTTGTGCCGCAGCTGGCTGCCGAGTCTCTTGCCCTCACGCTGCGCGACGCATAAGAACCTGTTCGGCGGCAGGCGCCACCGGAGGAGAGGACGGGCATGCGGGTTGCGGCGGTCGGCGACCTCCATGTCGTTCCCGGATCCGCGTTCCGGCTCCGGCCGCTCTACCAGCGGGCGGCGATCGTCGCCGACGTCCTGCTGCTGGCCGGTGATCTGACCAACGACGGCGAGCTGGACTCCGCGGCGGAGCTGTGCATGGTTGTCCGCGGGCTCGACCTGCCGGTCGTGGCGGTGCTGGGAAACCACGACCACGACGCCGGCGAGGGCCCGCGGGTCGCCGCGATGCTCGGTGACGCCGGCGCGATCGTGCTCGACGGCACCGCGGCGACGATCGGGACGGCGGCCGGCCCGGTCGGGGTCGCGGGCGTGACGGGGTTCGCCGACAACCACCTGGCCGACGGCGGGCCCGGCGGCCGGACACCCGAGGACGCCGCGGCCGACGCCTTTCACCTGCGCGACGCGCTCGCCTCGCTCGACACCGACGTCCGCATCGCCCTCACCCACTACGCGCCCGTGCGGGAGACGCTGACGGGCGAGGCGCCGGGGCTGCACCGGTTCCTCGGCAGCTCCCTGCTCGGCGCCGCCATCGACGGTTCACGCGCGGCGGGAGCCGGGCGCGGCACCGGTCCCGGGCGCGGGGCGACCGCAGCGCGCAGGTCGGGCATGGCGGGCACGCTCGACCCGCCGGGGCCGGCGTCGGTCCTTCCCTCGGACGGCCCCGCTCCGGCGCCAGCCGACGGCTCCTGGCATGGCAGCGTGATCCCGGGCTCCGTGGCCCCGGGCTCCGTGGCCCCGGGCTCCGTGGCCCCGGGCTCCGGCGCGGGCGCCGCCGACGCGCCCGCCACCGCGCTCGCCGTCCACGGCCACGCCCACCACGGCCAGGAGACGGGACGCACCCCGGGCGGTACGCCGGTGCGCAACGTCGCCCGCCCGGTCATCGTGGCCCCGTTCGCCGTCTACCAGGTCCCGGGCGGCGCCCGCATCGGATGACACCGGCCGGCCCCGGGGCGCGCCGACCGACCCGTCTCCATCCGGAATGGAGCCGTCGCACCCCGCATCGGGCGAGATGGGCGAACCGGGAGCCTCGCCGCCGCTCCCGTCGTAGTCTTCCGTGGACCGGGCATCCGAGGGCGGAAGGTGGCGGGACGTCGCATGCCGATGATGTGCGCGGTGTCCTTCTCCCGCCGGGGTCGGCTCTACTACGCCGATCCGGGCCCGTACAGCCCGCGGGTCGGTGACCGGGTCCTGGTGCCCACCGACGAGGGGCCCGAGGTCGCTACCTGCGTGTGGGCGCCGCAGTGGGTCAGCGAGGATGTCGGCGGCCTGCCGGTGCTGGCCGGCCTCGCGGACGAGGACGACCTGCGCCGTGACGACGCCGCCCGACGGCGCCGCGCCCAGGCGAGGGTCGCCGCCCGCCGGCTCGTCYGGGAGCACGGCCTGCCGATGAAGGTGGTCGGAGTGGATGTGGTCCCCGACAGCAACGCCTTCACCGTCTACTTCACCGCCGAGAACCGTGTCGACTTCCGTGCCCTCGTGCGTGATCTCAACCGGACGCTTTCCGCCCGCGTACAGCTGCGGCAGCTCTCGGCCCGCGACAGCGCGAAACTCCAGGGCGGGATCGGCTCCTGCGGGCGGGACCTCTGCTGCTCCACCTTCCTCACCGACTTCGAGCCGGTGAGCGTGCGGATGGCCAAGGACCAGAACCTCTCACTGAACCCGATGCGCATCAGTGGGGCGTGCGGCCGGCTGATGTGCTGCCTGCGCTACGAGCATCCCCTCTACGAGGAGTTCACCGCCGCCGTCCCCGCGGTGGGCGCCCGTGCGTCCACACCGGACGGGGACGGCCGGGTCGTCGCGCACGACGTGCCGCGCCAGCAGGTGACGGTCGCCCTCGACGGCGGGGGCCGGCACGCCTGCTCCCGCGCGGACGTCTGCGGCTCACGCAAGGCCTACGAGGCCACCCATGCCGCCGGACCGGCACGCCCGGCCAGCACCGCGGACCCGACCGACACGGCAGGGCCAGCCGCCACGGCAGGGCCAGCCGCCACGGCGGAACCAACTGGGACCGCGGAACCAGCCGGGCCAGCGGGGACGGCGGGCCCGGCGCCGGACGGCGGCGAGGACAGCTCCCCCGACACGGCCGGCGGGCGGTCCCACCGCCGCCGTTCCCGGCGGCGCACGGAGCACTGAGGGCGTACGCGGCACAGACCGCCCGAACTTCGGGACGGCAGCTCGCGGCAAAACAGACAGCGCGACATGACCGCGCGCCGGCGCGGCCGGCGGCATCCACATGGGGGGAACCATGCAACGGCGGGTGTGGCTGGTACGCCACGGCGAGAGCACGGCGAACGCGGGGCAGCCGTCGGCCGATCCGCACGGGATCGGGCTCACCGACCTCGGAGTGCGCCAGGCTGACGCGGTCGCCGGGATGATTCCCCACGACCCGTCCCTGATCGTGGTCTCCTGGTACCTACGCGCCCGGCTGACCGCGGAACCGACCGCGCGCAGGTTCCCGGCCACCCCGCTGGAGGTCTGGGACGTCCAGGAGTTCACCTACCTGGGCAGTCTCCACGGTCAGAAACTGACCGACCTCGAACGGGCGCCGTTCGCGCGGCAGTACTGGCACCAGGCGAACCCGTACTCGGTGGACCGGCCCGAGCTGGGCTGTGAGTCGTTCGCCGGGCTGATGGACCGGGCCGACCGGCTCCTCGCCCGGCTGCACCAGGCGCCCCCGGGACTTGTCGTGGTCTTCACCCACGGCATGTTCATCCGCGCAGTGGACTGGTGCCTACGGGCACGCGCCGGCACGGCCGAACGGCTCGACATGGGCGGCTACCGGGAACACCACCGGCGCCGACCCGTGCCGAACGGATCGATCATCGAGCTCCAGGAGGGTGACCGGGAGCTACGCGAGGCGACGGAGCCGGATCTCAGGGATCGAACCGGTAGCCCATCCCCCGGAGCGTGGTGACCAGGCGGCGCTGCGGCGGTCTTCCCTCGACCTTGGTGCGCACCCGCCGGACGTGCTCGGTCACGGTCGCCGGGTCCTGGAAGCGGGTGCCCCAGACCTGTTCAAGCAGTTCCTCGCGGCTGAACACCCGGCGTGGATGTCGGGCGAGGAAGGCCAGCAGCTCGTACTCACGGGCGGTGAGATCCACCCGCTCACCCGCGACGGCCACCTCCCGCGCGCGCAGGTCGATCGAGACGTCGCCGTAGATGAGGGGCTCGTTGCCGTCCCCCGTTCGCTGCGGCGGCGCCTCGACGGGCCGGCGGCGCAGCCGCGCACGCACCCGGGCGACCAGCTCGCGCAACGAGTACGGCTTGACCACGTAGTCGTCGGCGCCGAGCTCCAGGCCGACGACCCGGTCGACCTCCTCGGCACGTCCGGTCAACATGATCACCGGCACTTCGCTTGTCTGGCGCAGCCGGCTGAGGACGGCGAAACCGTCCATCCGCGGCATGGCCACGTCCAGCACAACGAGATCTATCTCGGTGGTCTGGAACAGTCGCAGCGCTGCCTCGCCGTCCGCGGCCTCGAGCACCCGGTACCCAAATCGCTCAAGGCTGCGTGCCAGCGCGATTCGCGATGCCTCGTCGTCTTCGGCGACAAGCAGCGACGCTCCGCGCGTCGTGCCTGGCGCACCTTCCCCGGCCCCGGTCATGGTGCGAAACCCTACGCAACCTCTCCGGAGCCACTGCGACCGGGGGTGCCCTTTCGACACCTTCGGCCGACGCGCGGGGGTTCGAGCATTCAAATCCGTAACAGAAAGCCTTGCAAGACATGCGATCAGTGCGCGTCCCGATCATTCCGTATCCCGCGGACAACCGAACGTCGACAGGATGTGGCGGGGTGCGCAGACAGGCAGAGCGGTGACTTCCCGCCGACGGACGCCCCAGCACACACCGAGCCACCGAACTGGACCGCATCCGGATCCGGGACGCACCGGATCGAGCCCGTCACCCGCCGGCAGCCCGGCCACCCCGACCCAGGGTGGCGTGCGCGCGAGCCACGTCAGGGCCCGGACCACGGACGGGCGCCGATCGCCACATCGTCTTCGTCTGGCATACTCGTCCGGGCAGGACGGCGCCGGAGCCCACCGGCTCGCAGCCGCCTGGCCGATGCCGGAGTAGCTCAGTGGCAGAGCAATCGCCTCGTAAGCGATAGGTCGCGGGTTCAATCCCCGCCTCCGGCTCAGACTCTCTTCCCAGCCAGCGCCGTTCACCGTCAGTGGCGGCCTGGCCAACCCCCTCGCACCTGCCTCAGGGCATGCCACAGCGGCCGGTGGGGGCAATCCCACCGGCCGCCCGGGACGGCCGTGCTCGATGCCGGAGCGTGGCCGTCGCCGTGGTTGTCAGGCCGTGTGTGCGTGCGCGGCGCCGTCCTCGTCCGCGCCGTGCTCGACGCCCTCGGAGTCCTTGAGCCGGGCGATCGAGGCGAGGATCTCCTTCTCGGCGGCCCCCCGGTCCACCCAGGAGGCGCCCTCGACGGACTTCCCGGGCTCGAGGTCCTTGTAGACCTCGAAGAAGTGCTGGATCTCCAGCCGGTCGAACTCCGGCAGGTGACGGATGTCACGCAGGTGCTCCTGCCGGACGTCCGCCACCGGGACGCAGAGGACCTTGTCGTCCGGGCCCTTCTCGTCCGTCATCCGGAACATGCCGATCGTGCGGCACCGCACGAGGCAGCCCGGGAAAGTCGGCTCCTCCAGCAGAACCAGCGCGTCGAGCGGATCGCCGTCCCGACCGAGCGTGCCCTCGATGAATCCGTAGTCGGACGGATAGTGGGTGGACGTGAACAGCATCCGGTCCAGCCGGATGCGCCCGGTGTGGTGATCCATCTCGTACTTGTTGCGCTGCCCCTTGGGGATCTCGATGGTCACGTCGAACTCGAGGTCCACGCCGTTCCCTGTCTCCTTCGGTCCGTCCGGCACCGAAGGCCGGCTCTGTGTCTGAAGGACGCCGTGTCCGGCGTCCATGGGTCGTCCGTCTCGCGATGCGCCGCTACCCGCGTGGCGCGTCACTCGGTCGCGGTAGTCAAGCCGAGACCCGGACCCGCGGTTCGTGCGGGTCCACTGTGCCCTGTGCGCGGTGACGCGCTGTGGCGGGGTGCGGCCACCGGGCCGCGGTGCCACCGCACGGCGCCGCCACTCGCACGATCGCACGGCCACGCCCCGCGAGGCGCGCCGCGCAGTCGGCTCCGAGCGCCCCCGGGCGACATCCATCGTGCCTGTCACACCCCGCGGCGCACACCATGGTGTGGCCTTCTTCGTACCCGATCCACATGATTGCCGAAGCGGTTCCACCCCGGCCTGAGACCGAGCCACCCCCGCGTGGGGTGTTCCCGCTCGCCGGAAACCCACGCGGCCAGCACGGTCGCGGGCTCCGGACGGCCGGGAGGCACACCGCGTTCTCCCGTCGCCGGGGCGAGGCCGTCCACCTTACGAAAGCCGGGACGTGACCGGCAGGGCGCCACCCGCGCGACACCGACCTGCGTAACCTTCCCGGGTGACCACAGTGCCGCTGGGCGCGCGGGCCGGTGGCCTCACGGCACTCGCCGGAGCGCTGCTCGCCGGATCGCTCTCGCCCGGTCCGGCGGCGCCTCCGGGCGGCGCGTCACCGGCCCCGCCGGGTGTACGCGCCGAGGCGTCCGCGCTGCCGGGGCTGGACCCGGACGCACCGAAGGCCGACCCTGCCGCGGTGGCCGCGCGGCTGCTCGGGCCGCTCTCCGACCCCGTGCTGGGCGGCCCGGCCACACTGGTGGTCGACGCGCTGACCGGGCAGGTGCTCCTCGCGAACCGCCCCACCGAGCCGACCGCTCCCGCGTCCACGGTCAAGATCGCCACAGCGACCGCGGCGCTCACCACGCTCGATCCGGACGCCCGCCTGCGCACCCGCGCGGTCTACCTCCCGCCGGCCAGCGCGCCACCCGCGGCGACCGCGGGGTCACCTGCGGCAACCACCGGGTCGGCGGCTGTGCCCGGCCGGGCGCCCCTGGCCCCAGGCGGCACGCTCTGGCTGGTCGGCGCGGGCGATCCGACCCTGACCGCGGCGACCGGGGCGGCCGGGTACCCGCCGGCGGCCCGGTTGAGCGACCTCGCCGAGCAGGTCCGCAAGGCCGGCATCACCGCTGTCGGCGCGGTGGTCGGCGACGGGACGGCCTACGAGGGCCCGGGGATGGCACCCGGCTGGCGCGACGGCTACGTGACCGACGGGAACGTGACCCCGGTGTCCGCGCTGTCGGTCGACGCGGGGCGTGCCACACCCGGCGCCGCCGGGCCGCGCAGCCTGACCCCGGACGCCGCCGCGGCGGCCGCGTTCCGCACGGCCCTCACCGCGGCCGGCGTGTCCGTCGGCTCGGTCTCGACGGGCCGGGCGGACGCGGCGGCCCGCGAGGTCGGGTCCGTGCAGAGCCCGCCGATCCCGGTCCTGGTCGAGCGGATGCTCACCGACTCCGACAACGACCTGGCGGAAAGCCTGGGACGTCAGGTCGCGATCGCCCGGGGGCTTCCGGCGAGCTTCGACGGGGCCACCCGGGGCGTGCTCGGCGCCCTTCGCGACGCGGGCATCCCGACCGACGGCGCCTCGCTGCGCGACACCAGCGGACTTTCGATCGACAACCGGATCGCCCCGGTGACGCTCGTCGCGGCGCTGCGGACGGCCGCCCTGCCGGGTCATCCGGCCCTGCGGACGGTCCTGTCCGGGCTGCCGGTCGCGGGCTTCACCGGCACGCTCGGCGACCGGTACGGCCCCGGTGACACCTCGCCGGGGGCCGGCGTCGTCCGGGCGAAGACCGGCAGCCTGCGCATCGTGACCAGCCTCGCCGGCATGGTGACCGACAGCGACGGACGGCTGTTGCTGTTCGGGCTGTTCGCCCCGGTCGAGGAGCAGGGCCTGACCAAGATGGCGCTGGACCGGGTCGCGGCGGCCCTCGCCTCCTGCGGATGTCCGCCGGCCGGCGCCGGGCTGCCATCAGCCGGGCCACCGGCGCCGCCGGGCGGCTAGTGTCCCGGTCCGGAGATCTGCGATCTCATGGGACCTGCGGTGTCATGGAGGTATGGCAGGTAAGCCGAGTCTGCCGCTCGTGCTCACC
>NZ_MAXA01000246.1 GCF_001854695.1 Parafrankia soli | reverse complement strand
GCCAGGCCCTTCAAGTGGACCAGGACCGCCGACCAGATCATCGACGCGATCGGACACTACTGCGCGCGAATCTCCGGACCGGGACACTAGGACCGGGCTCGGCCCCGTGCCGGCCACCGCGCTGTGCGGGGTGGCCGGCACGGGGTCCCCGCAGCCGGGAGGGTCTGCCCGTGCCCTCCCGGCGGGAGCCCGACTAGGAGCCGGCGCCGGTACTCGAGGACGCCGTCGGCGCGGGCGTCGCAGAGGAGCCCGCCGGGGCGCTGGACGACGTCGACGTGCTCTGGCTCTGGGCGGGGAAGAGCAGATCCCAGATCGGGGTGACCTCGACCGGCGTCGGGTTGAACGGGAGCGAGCCCTCGCGCGACGACGCGGGCGCCGGAGTGCTCGAGCTCGACGTGGTCGGCCGGGTCGTCGTCGGAGCCGACGACGGCGAGGTGCCGTGCGTGGGCGAGGTCGTCGCTCCCGGCTGGGTGGGTGTCGTGGTGCCGGGGGCGGTGCTCCCGGGAGTGGTGGCCCCCGGCGTCGTCGTGCCCGGGTTTGTCGTGCCCGGCGTGGTGCTGCCCGGCGTGGTCGTGCCGCCGGCGGCCGGGGACGGCGTCGCCGTGGACCGCGGGGTCAGCGGGACGAACGGGATCTCGTAGCCGGACAGGCCCTGCTGCTGCGTGCCGGACCCGCTGTACGCCGGTGCGGACGGGCCGCTCGGTGAGCTCCGGTACCCGCTGTCGCTCTGGTCGGTCGTGCCGGAGCCGCCCGTCGTGGCCGGCGCCGCCGTCGGGTAGGTGGGCAGCGGGGCGCGCCCGTCGCGGGAGGCCTGGGTGTCGTCCGAGCCGAACGCGGCCGGCCGGGCGCCGGCGACCTGCACGAGCGGGGTGGCGCCCGTGGTGGGCCCGGCCGCGGTGACCGGCTGGTCGCCGCTGAGCGCGACACCGGTCACGATCGCGGAGAGGCCGGCGAGGGACGCGGTACCGGCGACCACCATGCGCGTCCGGCTCGGCCCGCGACGCGGCGCGGGTGCGCGGTGCGCGCCGCGGCCGGTGGTCGAACCGGTGGGCCGCGCCGCCGCGCGCGAAGCCGTTGTTGAGCGGGTGCCGTCGGCGCGGGCGCCGGAGCGGGGAGCCGTGTCGAGCCGCAGGGATCCGGCCGGGCGGGCCGGTTCGAACAGCGAGAACCGGGATGCGCCGGGCCCGCCCGCGGCCCCCGCCTCGTCGCCGACCCGCTGCGGGTCGAGCTCCCCGGGCTGGCGGACGCCGAGGTCGGCGGTGTCGTCGAGGCGGTCACCGGGCCGCCCACGGCCCGCGGACCGCGCTGCCCGCCGCGCGGAGCGGCCATAGGCGTCGGCCTGGCCGGGCTGAGGGTCGTCGCCGAACAGCTCGCGGCGCTGGGAGGTGCTCATCGAGATCGGGCCGGTGACGGTATCCAGCTCGCCGGGGGGCCGTGTCGCCGGGCGGGGCGGGGCGGGACGGGGCGGCAGCGAGGCCGTGGCCGCGGACGGGTTGCTGCTCCACTCGCTGGTGACCCAGCCGGATCGCGGCGCGCCGCCCGGCGGGTAGGGAGTCCGCGCGCGGGAGGTGAGCGCCTGGGCGGGCCGGGGGGTCTGGTCGTCGATCGGCTGGCCCTGGCCGGAGGCCGGGGTGCGGTTCCGGCGATCGGTCGCGGTGGAGCCCGCGCGGGAGTGCCGGCCGGCCGAGTGGCTACCCACGGTGGCCGCCAACGCCCTGCGGAACCTGGTGCCGGGCGCGGCCCGACCCCGACGGCGAGCCCCGGTGACGGACTCGGTGACCTCGCGCTGCGTTACCCCGCACTGCGCCTCCGCCTGCTTCGGTGTTGTGAGCCCCCCCGGGCCACACGGCACCCCCACCGGCGCACACGATACCGCATGCTGATCAGAAAGCGGCAAGCGCTGCGTTAGCGTCTTTAACAGGGCAATAGGTGCAGATAGCACGATGGTGGTGGGCCCTGCGGTCGCGGTCCGAAACGGCGAGGGGCCGGGGTGGCAGTCGTGCCCACCCCGGCCCCTCGCACTGAGGTCAGCCCGCCGTCAGTCGATCGTCCAGGTCTCGCCGCCGGAGATGAGGGCCATCAGGTCCCCCGTCCCCTGCCGCTCCCGGGTCTGCTCGACCTGCGCGTTGAGCGCCTCGTCGTAGGTCGGGATGTCGACGTTGCGGAACACGCCGATCGGGGTGACGCCGTGGTCATCCCCGGTCAGCCGGGACAGCGCGAACGCCTGGCTCGGGTCCGTGTTCGCCGCGTCGTGCACGAGGACGCCCTCGTCGGTCGCCGCGCAGACCTCGAGGCCGCCGGACGCCGCGCGCCGGATCCCCTTGTCCCGCTCGGCGCCGAAGACCAGCGGCTCACCGTCGATCAGCTTCAGCGTGGCGTCGTCCCGGGTGCCACGGTCCTTCAGCGCCTCGAACGCGCCGTCGTTGAAGATGTTGCAGTTCTGGAAGATCTCCACGAACGCGGTGCCCGGGTGCTCCGCCGCCGCGCGCAGCACCGACGTCAGGTGGGCCCGGTCCGAGTCGATCGACCGGGCGACGAACGTCGCCTCCGCGCCCAGCGCCAGCGACGCCGGGTTGTACGGGCGGTCGAGCGAGCCGAACGGCGTCGACTTGGTGATCTTGCCGACCTCGGACGTCGGGGAGTACTGGCCCTTGGTCAGCCCGTAGATCCGGTTGTTGAACATCAGGATCTTGATGTTCACGTTGCGGCGCATCGCGTGCAGYAGGTGGTTCCCGCCGATCGAGAGCGCGTCGCCGTCACCGGTGACCACCCAGACCGACAGGTCCGGGCGGGACGTCGCCAGGCCCGTCGCGATCGCCGGCGCCCGCCCGTGGATGGAGTGCATCCCGTAGGTCTGCAGGTAGTACGGGAAGCGTGAGGAGCACCCGATGCCCGAGATGAAGGCGATGTTCTCCCGGGCGATCCCCAGCTCGGGCAGGAAGCCCTGGACGGTGGCCAGGATGGCGTAGTCGCCGCATCCCGGGCACCACCGGACCTCCTGGTCGGAGGTGAAGTCCTTACGGGTCAGCTGGCTCGGCGTGGCGGGTACCAGGTCCAGGAGCCGGTTGGTAATCCCGCTGCCGTTCGTTGTGACGGTCACTGGTTGATCACGTCCTCCAAGACGCCCGCGAGCTCCGCGGCCTTGAACGGCAGTCCACGGACCTGGTTGTAGCCGATCGCGTCCACCAGGAACTGCGACCTGATCAGCGTGCGGAGCTGGCCGAGGTTCATCTCGGGGATCAGCACCTTGTCGTAGGAGCGCAGCACCTCGGCGGTGTTCGCCGGGAACGGGTTGAGGTGGCGCAGGTGCGCCTGGGCCACGTGCAGCCCCTTGGCCCGGACCCGCCGGCAGCCGGCGGCGATGGGGCCGAAGGTCGAACCCCAGCCGAGGACCAGCACGCTCGCCATGCCGGACGGGTCGTCGACCTCGAGCGGGGCGATGTCCCGGGCGATGCCGTCGATCTTGGCCTGGCGCAGGCGGACCATGCGGTCGTGGTTCGCCGGGTCGTAGGAGATGTTGCCCGAGCCGTCGGCCTTCTCCAGACCGCCGATGCGGTGCTCCAGACCCGGGGTGCCGGGAACCGCCCACGGGCGGGCCAGCGTCTCGGGGTCGCGCTGGTAGGGCCAGAACTCCGGACCCTTGGGCCCGTCGTGGTTCGGCTCGGTCGTGAAGGTCACCGTGAGGTCGGGCAGCTCCTCGCGGGTCGGCAGCAGCCACGGCTCGGAGCCGTTGGCCAGGTAGCCGTCCGAGAGCAGGAAGACCGGCGTCCGGTACTTCGTCGCGATCCGGGCGGCCTCGAGGGCGGCGTCGAAGCAGTCGCCGGGCGAGCGCGGCGCCACGATCGGCACGGGGGCCTCACCGTTGCGGCCGAACATCGCCTGCAGCAGGTCGGCCTGCTCGGTCTTGGTCGGCAGGCCGGTGGACGGGCCGCCGCGCTGGATGTCCACGATCAGCAGCGGCAGCTCGAGGCTGACCGCCAGGCCGATCGTCTCGCTCTTGAGCGCGACACCCGGGCCCGACGTGGTCGTCACGCCCAGCGAGCCGCCGAACGAGGCGCCGAGGGCGGCACCGACACCGGCGATCTCGTCCTCGGCCTGGAACGTCCGGATGCCGAACTGCTTGTGCTTGCTCAGCTCGTGCAGGATGTCCGAGGCCGGGGTGATCGGGTAGGTGCCGAGGAACAGCGGCAGCTTCGTCAGCTCGCCGGCCGCGATCAGCCCGTAGGACAGCGCGATGTTCCCGGTGATCCGCCGGTAGGTGCCCTGCCGCATGCGCGCCGGGGCGACCTCGTAGGTGACCGAGAACGACTCGGTGGTCTCGCCGTAGTTGAAGCCGGCCCGGAACGCGGCGATGTTGGCCGCCGCGATCTCCGGCCGCTTGGCGAACTTCTTCTTGAGGAAGCCCTCGGTGCCGCCGGTCGGCCGGTGGTACAGCCAGCTCATCAGGCCGAGCGCGAACATGTTCTTCGCCCGCTCGGCTTCCTTCTTGTTCACCGTCCCCGCGACGCCCTCGGCGGCGTTGACCGCGTTGATCGTCATGGACGTCAGCGGGACGCGGTGGACGGTGTAGTTGTCCAGAGTCCCGTCGGCCAGCGGGTCGGTCGCGTAGCCGGCCTTCTTCAGGTTGCCGCCGGTGAACGCGTCGGTGTTGACGATCAGGTCGGCGCCGGGCGGCAGATCCTTCAGGTTCGCCTTCAGCGCGGCCGGGTTCATCGCCACCAGGACGTCCGGGGCGTCGCCCGGGGTGAGAATATCGTGATCGGAGAAATGTAGCTGGAAGCCAGAAACTCCGGCCGGGGTGCCGGCTGGCGCCCGGATTTCCGCGGGAAAGTCCGGAAGCGTGGACAGATCGTTGCCGAATGCCGCTGTCTCGCTTGTGAACTGTTCTCCGGTGAGCTGCATACCGTCGCCTGAGTCGCCCGCGAAGCGCACGACGACCCGGTCGAGCCGGCGGGTCTCCCTCTCCCTGACCTGCTCAGACACCTTCAGTAACCTCCTCAGGTACCACCCCAGCGTACCGGGCGGCTCAATGCACCACGGGGATCGTGACGCCTGACCGACTCCGGGAAGGACGGTGGGACGCCGTTCGGGACCGGATTATCCCCGTCACCCACCCTGCCTGGTGGTGTGCGGCTGGTTGCGGTATGCGTTTTCTGCTAACGGACGTGAGTGCGGCTCGGCGGGCGGGACCGTCCCCGCCGTGGGGCCCTCCGAGGCCGTCCCCACCGGGGCGAACCGTCGGCTCCGGCGGGTGGGAGGAGACGGCCGGACACCGGCGGGCGGGCCGCGCGGAGAAGGCCGCCGGTTCCCCCTTCGGGCCGCGGACGTGCTGTGTCACCTGCTCGCGGGAGCCCCGACGGGTGTCCGTAGGCGGACACCCCGGCCGGTGCCGTGACCCGTGCCCGAACCCCCCAGCCGGTGGGGCACCCCCCGGGGCGCGACTGTGCGCGGCGGTCACCCGTGCCGCGCGCGGGCGACGTCCATACCGTTCGGGGCGCCTATGTACAGCGCGGGCCGTATTCAGGTGACCTCCGCCCAGAGATCGGCATGCCGGTGTTGTCGTGGAAACGAGTACACCGGCATCGTGGTGGTATCGCGGCGATCACCCCCGCCGTGCGGCCGACGTCCACACATGAGTGTGTTCCCGGCCCCGTCGGATGGGGATGGCACCCCGATGTGAACACTATCGATTAGGTGGACCAGCGGTGCGCGGGGCGTCCCGCGATTTCGTATGGCGCGATAGGCACCGCGCCTGGACGACCTCCCGATGACACCGACCGGGCACGGATCGACGCGGACGTCTCTCAGCATCACTGATCGGTCACCGGGAGATGAACGGTGTGTTCCGGCGGAGTTCCGGATGTGTGGCCGTGGCCGTTCATTGCGCGGCCGGGTGGTCCGGTCGTGAGCTCCGGCGGAGTCGATGGCCCCCGGTGAACCCGGCCATGGCCGGGTATCCGTCGCCTGTGCGCACCTCGGACGATTGGATCGGTGCATGAGGTCACTCCGGTGGGGCACGAGCGGCGGAGACGGGGGAGCCGACCGCGGCGGGCCGCTCCGGGAGTGCGAGCGCGGGAGGACGGCCATGTGGCGGGAATAACGGCGGGCATGGCTGCGGGCCCGGGCCTCACCGTGGCCGTCATCGGCGTCGGCCGCGCCGGCTCGGCGCTCGGCGCCGCGCTCGCCGCCGCCGGCCACGAGGTTCGCGCCTACTACGTGCGCTCGCCCGCCGGCCGGGAACGGGCCGCCGCGCGCTTCCCGGCGGCCACGGCGTGCGCCACGCCCGAGCAGGCCGCGGCCGCCGCAGAGGTGATCCTGCTCGGCGTGCCCGACGACCTGATCGAGACCGTCGCCGCACAGGCCGCCCCCGGCCTGGCCCGCACCGGTCCGGCGCGGTCCGGCCCGGCCGGCACCGACGCGGCCCGCTCACCGTCCCCGCTCGTCGCGCACCTGAGCGGACGGCACGGGATCGCCCCGCTCGCGCCGGCCCGCGCCGCCGGGGCGCACCCGGCCGCCATCCACCCGATCATGACGCTCACCGGGACGCCTGCCGACGTCGACCGCCTCGCCGGTGCCACCTTCGGCGTGACGACGGCCCCCGGTGACGAGCCGGCGGCCGCGCTCGTGCGCCGCCTGGTCGCCGACGTGGGCGGGCGCGTGGCGGTCGTCGCCGAGGAGCAGCGGGCGCTCTACCACGCCTCCCTGGTCCTGGGCGGCAACTTCCTGGCGACCCTCGTGACGGCCGCCGGACGGCTGATCGCCGAGGCGGGCGTTCCCGACCCGGCCGGCGCGCTCGGCCCGCTGCTGCGCGCGTCGCTGGAGAACGCGCTGGACGCCGGCGAGGCCGCGATGACCGGCCCGGTCCGGCGCGGGGACGTCGGCACCGTCACAGCGCAGTTGGACAGGCTGGAACGGCGCGACCGCCACCTCGCCGACGCCTACGCCGCGCTCGCCGTCCTCACCGCGGACCGGCTCGAGCAGGCCGGCCTGCTCGAGCCGGTCGCCGCCGCCGCCGTGCGCGCCGGTGCGACGGACGGCCGCGGGTGGGCGTGACCGCTACCGGGAACAGGGAGCGTCGGCTCCTTCGTTGAAGCGAGTGCGACAGGTCGACAGGACGGATACGCGACAGCCATGCTTCATCGCAGTCTCAACGGGCTGAAGACGGCGCTTCTCCTCGGCGTTCTCTCGGCCGCGATCGTGTGGATCGGGTCGCTCTTCGGCACGAGCGGCCTCGTCATCGCCGTCGTTCTCGCGCTCGCGATGAACGGATTCTCCTACTTCTACTCGGATCGGATCGCCCTGCGAGCGATGCGGGCGTATCCGGTGAGCCAGGTTCAGCAGCCCCGGCTCTACGCGATCGTCCAGGAGCTCGCCACCCGGGCGCGGATGCCGATGCCCAAGCTGTACCTGAGCCCCACATCGTCACCGAACGCCTTCGCGACCGGGCGAAACCCCCGTAACGCGGCCGTGTGCTGCACCGAGGGAATCATGGAGATCATGGATGACCGTGAGCTCCGTGGTGTCCTCGGTCATGAGCTGAGCCATGTCTACAACCGCGACATCCTCATCGCCTCGGTTGCGGGCGCGCTCGCGGGCATCATCGTTTATCTGGCAAACATGCTGCAGTGGTTTGCCATTTTCGGCGGCGGTCGCGACGAGGACGGCCCCGGGGTACTGGAGATGCTGGCCCTCATCGTCGTCGGCCCGATCGCCGCCACGATCATCCAGCTGGCGATCAGCCGGGCCCGCGAGTACCAGGCGGACGAATCCGGGTCGACCCTCACCGGCGACCCGCTCGGCCTGGCCAGCGCCCTGCGCAAGTTGGAGGCCGGCACGGCCGCCAGGCCGCTGCCAGCCAACTCGCGGCTGGGCCCGGCCGCCGCGCTGATGATCGCGAACCCGTTCCGTGGCGGCGGCATCGGCCGGTTCTTCTCGACCCACCCGCCGATCGCCGAGCGGATCGCCCGGTTGGAGCAGCGCGCCAGGATGAACCCGTATCGGTAACCCCACCCAATCCGCCTACTCCGTCCACCCTCAACCCCACCGCCACGGTTCCGCCCGGAGGAATCGGCTCCCGGTCGCTTTGCCGGCCGGGAGCGGTGCGCCGGATCGCCTGATTCAGGCCGTGACGTCGGCATTCCCTTCATGACACCGACCGGATGGGCGCGGCTCCTCGGCGGCGGCCGATGTGGCTTGGCATGGAAGGAACATGCCGGGAACGCGGAGTTCACCACCGCGTCACGACGAGACCCGGGGAAGGCACGCTGAAGCGCTGGATAGCGAGTAGTCTCAAAGCTCCCAGACAGCGGCGGAGCGTACCCCCCAGGTTCCGCCGCACGCACCCCGCCCGAAACCCCCCATCGGGCGGGGTGCACCTATTTCGGACATCTACCGCCGGATGTTCCTAACGCTTTCTGCCGTGCGGCGGCGATCGTGCTTCTTCCCGTGCATACGCCCCGTGAATTGCGGTCCGTCCCGCGGCCCTGCCCGCACCGCCATGGCGCCACGGCGCTGGGGGCTGCGGGGCCGCGGCGCGCTGTGTCCGGGCGGCGTCAGTCCGGGCTGGTCGCCGTCGCCCGCCGGTGTCGGCGGGCGACGGCGATCACCGGTAGTTGACGAACTGCAGCGGTACGTCGAAGTCCTCGGCCTTGAGAAGCTGGATGACCCGCTGCAGGTCGTCCCGCTTCTTGCCGGTGACCCGGAGCTGGTCGCCCTGGATCTGCGCCTGCACGCCCTTCGGGCCGTCCGCGCGGATCTTCTTGGCGATGGCCTTGGCCTTCTCGTCCGCGATGCCCTGCTGGACGGTCACCGTCAGCTTGTACTCCTTGCCCGACTGCCGCGGCTCGCCGTGCTCGAGCGACTTCAGCGAGATGCCGCGCTTCACGAACTTCTCCTGCAGAACGTCCAGGACGGCCTTCACCCGATCCTCGCTGTTGGCCTGCAGGAGGATCGACTCGCCGGACAGCGCCGCGGAGGCCCCGGTGTCCCGGAAGTCGAAGCGGGTCTTGATCTCTTTCGCCGTCTGGTTGACCGCGTTGTCGATCTCCTGGGTGTCGACCTTGCTGACGATGTCGAAGGACGGATCTGCCACGGGCACGGACCTCCTGGTCAAGTCGTACGGGGCGAGCGCCGGCCCCGTGACGCGGGCCGGGCGCGGGCCGGAGTGTCGGGGGGACCCTCCCCGTCAGTCCACTCGGTGCGACCGGTATGCTTGTTGAACACGGCAGGTTGCCCGAGCGGCCAAAGGGAGCGGTCTGTAAAACCGTCGGCTCAGCCTACGATGGTTCGAATCCATCACCTGCCACCACCCCGGGTTACCCGGGGAACATKCTGCGACACAGGCCCTGGAGCACACTCCGGGGCCTGTTCCATGTTCCCGGTTGTTCCCCACCGAGCATGGCTACTGTCGGGGTCCGAGCTCAGGGCACGCCGACACGCCCTACGACGGTCGAGCGGCGTGCGTAAGGCGGCGTGCAGCCCGACCTGGGCCACGGCTGCCTGGCTCGAGACTCCGTGGGTCTGTGCGGTCAGGGCCGACCGGCCGGTCTGGGCTGGGAGACATGCACCAAACGGACGTCACCAGTGCTCACGGCGGACCGCCCGGGGCCGCCCCGGCCTGCAGGGACCGATCAGGTGCGTGCGGATCCGTAGAGAAGACTGGCGGTGGGGGCGTCCGCTGGGAAGAAGGTCTCGACCGCGAGCTCCGAGACGGTCACGTCGGTGGGCGTGCCGAAAACGGTGGTGGTGGTGAAGAGCGAGAGCTCGCCCCGGGGCGACCGGTAGCGCACCGGGGTGACTATGCCGTTCGCCGTCCAGGGTTCGGCCGGGCGTCCCGCACGGCCACGCTCGCCGCCGTCGGCAGCCCCATCTGCGACGCGGTCGGGCACGGGGTACGCGCTGAGCTCGGTGTGGAGGTCCCGGAGGACCTGGTCACCGGTCGCGTCGGCCTGCCGGGCCAGCCGGTCGAGCAGGTGTGCCCTCCACTCCGGAAGGTTCAGGATGCGCGGGGCCATGCCTTCGGGGTGCAGGCTGAGCCGGAGCACGTTGACGGGGGGCTCCAGCAGCCGTGCGGCCGCGCCCGCGGTGAACAGGTCGATCGCGTCGTTCGCGGCGACGAGCTGCCAGTGCCGGTCGATGACCGCCGCGGGCAGCGGCCCGAGGCCGGTGAGCACCCGGTCGATCGCCGCGCTCACCGCGGACATCGGCGGCGAGGCGAGATCGCTCTCGGAGTAGGCCGGTGCGTAGCCTCCGGCCAGCAGCAGCTGGTTGCGTTCCCGGAGCGGGACGTCGAGATGCCCGGACAGCGAGATGATCATCTCGCTTGTCGGTCGGGACCGCCCGTTCTCCACGAAACTGATGTGGCGCGTCGAGACGTTCGCGCGTTCAGCGAGGTCCAGCTGGGTGAGCCTGCGCCGCTCCCGCCAGCCGCGCAGCAACGCTCCCACCGGCCGACCGGGCTCGCGGGCGAGGCTCATGGCACGACCGTAGGCGCCGCCGCCGTCGTCGGGCCATGACTTCACAGGTAATCGACGGGCCGCACCTCGGGCCGGCAGCATCGGTCCCACCGCCGAAGCGGCCGGGCAGGTCCGCCGCCCGGCAGCCAGATCCGCCGGTGAATCCGACAATGATGAATCCGAGAGTGAGGACACACCGTGGACGACCTCGCGACCCTGGCCCTGAACTACATCGCCGCGTGGAACGAGACCGACCCCGCTCTACGGAGGGCTGCCGTGGCGAAGGCCCTGGCCCCCGGGGCCCGCTATGTCGACCCGATCGCCACGGCCGAGGGCCACGACGCCATCGACACGATGATCGGAGCGGTGCAGGGACAGTTCCCCGGCCTGACGATGACCATGCTGGGGCAGGTCGACGCCCACCACGCCCAGGCACGCTTCACCTGGGGCCTCGGCCAGCCCGGTGCCGAACCCCTCGTCGTCGGGTTCGACGTGATCGAACGCGGCGCCGACGGCCGCATCACCCAGGTGCTCGGCTTCCTCGACAAGGTGCCCGCCGGGGCCTGATCCGTTCCCGCCGGCCCCGACCCGGCCGCACCGCCTCCGCCGTCCGGCCGAAGCCTGCTGGCGGCGCGGTGGCGGGCCGTAGAGTCGGCAGACGTGGCCGACATCGAAGCGCTGGCCGCCCGGGTGCGGGCGGCGTCCCACCTGACCGGGACCTTCCTCCTCCGGTCGGGCCGTACGAGCACCGAGTACTTCGACAAGTATCTGTTCGAGGCCGAGCCGGCGCTGCTCGCCGACATTGTCGAGGCGATGGCGGTGCATCTCCCGCCGAACACAGATCTCCTCGCCGGCCTGGAGCTGGGCGGCGTTCCGCTGGCCACGCTGCTGTCGGCCCGTACCGGCCTGCCGGCCAGGTTCGTCCGCAAGAAGGCGAAGGAGTATGGAACCCGGCGCATCGCCGAGGGCGGCGAGGTCGAGGGTCGGCGGATCGTCCTGGTCGAGGACGTGGTGACCAGCGGCGGGGCCGTGCTCGACGCCACCCGGGTGCTGCGCGAGCAGGGCGCGGTCGTCGAGGACGTCCTGTGCGTCATCGATCGCCAGGAGGGTGGCCGGGAGCGGCTCGCGGAGATCGGCCTGACGCTGCTCCCCACCCTCACCCGCGCCGACCTCGACGCGGCTCGTTAGCACCCGGACAGCCTGACGTCGGACACGCGGGACCGGGATGACTTCGGACGTGGCCGGAGCGTTGTTCGTCTACGGGACGCTGCGCTTCGACATGGTCGTCGATGCGCTGCTCGGCCGGGTGCCGACCATCACTCCGGCGGCCGTCGGCGGCTGGCGGGCGGCGGCGCTGCCGGGGCGGAGCTACCCGGGCCTGGTCCCCGCACGCCCCGGCGACGTGTGCTCGGGCAGGTGCCTGAGCGGTCTGACCAGGATCGAACGCGAGCTGCTCGACCTCTTCGAGGGCGATCCGTACGAGGCGCGCGAGCTCACCCTGGTCGGCGGTGGTTCGGCGGTCGCCTATCTCTGGCGTGACGTGACCGACGTGCGGACGTCCGACTGGGACCCGGACCGCTTCGCGGCCGAGCACCTGGCCGGATTCGTCCGCCGCTGCCGGCTGTGGCGTGATCAGGTCGTGCCGGGAACGCCGCGGTGACAGATGCGTGGTCAGGTCGTGCCGAGGCCGCCGCGGTGACAGGTCCGCGGCGGCCTCGGCAGTCATACCGTCACCGGATGCCGGCGCCCGAACCCCCGGGGCCGTCCTTCCGGCTCGGGTCCCGGTAGCCGGGGTCGCCCGGCCTGAGGCCCGGCCCGCCCGACCGCTGACCGGGGTCGGGCGGGCCCGCCGGGTAGCCCTCGCCGCGGCCGGTCTGGCCCGGCTGGGAGGCGTAACCCTGGTCGGAGGTGTAGCCCTGGTCGCGGTCGTAGCCGCCGCCCGCTCCGGCGCGCACCCCGCTGCGAGCCGTCGTGGGCGCGCCGCGGGTCATCCCGGGACGGTCACTCGGGTAGGGCTCGGCGGCGCCGCCACGGCCGCGCGTCTGGTAGGTGGCCAGCGCGTAGATGACGAGGACGTCGATGGCGATGATGATCACCGACCAGATGGGGAAGGCGGCCATGAACGCGAGCTGGCCGATCGCGTTGAGTGCGGCGATGACGATGCCCACCCAGCGGGACAGCTCGTTGCCGGCCGCGATGCCGAACGCGATCCCCATCTGGACGATGCCGACGACGATCCACAGCCAGCCCCAGAAGGTGGTGTTGGCGTAGATCACCCCGGTGCCCGTCGAGGTGGAGTAGAGGTTGTCCACGATCACGATGTAGTCGCGTAGTGACGCGATGCCGTAGATGAGGTTGTGGAAACCGACGATGAACATGATGACGGCCGCGAAGATCAGCCAGCCGTCCGTGTTGCGTACCTGCCGCAGATCTGCCATCTGGTCCTCCCGGCTGCACGACGGCGCAGCATGTGACCCAAGTGGCCACAGTCCGCCGCACTCGGCGTCAGATACCCCGCGTAGGCCTTCGTCACTCCTCGCGTTCGTTTCGGGGTCGGGGATGTGCGCCGTCAGGCCGGACAGGGGTGGGTGGCGTCAGGGCGCCGCCGCGGGCAGCAGGGTCACCGCGTTCGTCGCGGCCGTCCAGCGCAGCTTGCCGAACTGGAAGGCACTCTCCCGGCCGCCCGGCACCGAGTACTCGTCCGTGATCGGAAGACCCAGGCTGGACGTCGAGCCGCCCAGTTCGAGGTAGCGGCGCAGGATCAGGCCGTGCACCTCGTGCGCCCCGGTCGTCGGGTGCCAGTAGATCCAGCCGCCCTGGAAGATCGCCTGGTGGGCACCGGGCGCGGCGGCCCACTCGACGTCGCCGAGCGGACGTCCGAGGAAGCTGTTGGTCCCGCCGAGGCCCAGGTACTTCTTCGCGATCTTGCCGTGCAGCACCCGCGGTCCCGTCGCGACGGACCAGTAGATCAGCCCGTTCTTGAAGGGGCGCCAGCGGCCGCCGCCGCCCGCGACGACCTCCGCTTCGGTGGGCGCCCCGAGAGCGAGCTGCAGCAGCCCGGCCGCCGCGTACCGCTTGTCGATCTCGGAGAGGGTGCCGTCGGCGAGCCCGGTCAGCGCGGGGGCGGAGCAGCACACGACGTTCATGTCGACGCTCCCGATGATCCCGGGGACCACGCCAGAGGACGTGTACTGCCACATCGCCCAGCCGGGCCAGCCGCCCGGCAGCCATCCCGGGGTGGACTCGTTGTTGTAGATGGCGAACCAGAACGGGTACCGGGCGAACTCCTTCGTATCGGCCATGCTGTTCGTCCAGAACGACCGGTACGTGTACAGGATGGGCGCCCGGCCGGTCTGGGACTCGATCTCCTCCAGGAAGGCCCGGGTCCAGGCCGCGAGGGCCACCGGATCGAGCCCGCCGGTGGTCTCCAGGTCCAGGACCGGAGCCAGGTGGCCGGCTGTGCGCGTGAGGCCGGTCACAGCCAGGAAGTGCCGGGCCTGGTCGACGGCGGTCGAGATCGGGGCTGCCGGGCGGGCGTAGTGGTAGGCGCCGACGACGAGGCCCGCCTTGCCGGCCGCGTCCCGGTCGCCGACGAAGAACGGATTCGTGTAATTGGTCCCTTCGGTGGCCTTCACGATTGCGAAGGTCATGCCGGCGCCCTTGACCGCGTTCCAGTCGATCGGCGCCGACCCGGGGTGCTGCCACGATGCGATGTCGATGCCCTTGGGCCAGGCGGGGGACGGCTCCGTGGACAGGACGGGCTCGGACGTCCCCGGCCCGGGCGCCGGTGTCATGCCCGCCGCCGGCGGGCTGGCCCCAGGCGGCACGGGAGGGGTGGCCCCGGGCGGCGCAGGTGGAGTCGCCCCGGGTGGCACGGGCGCTGGGTCGGGCGCCGGCTCCGCGGGTGTGGCGGATGCCGGTGTCGGTTCCGCGGGTGCGGATGTCTGCGCCGCGGGTGCGGGTGTCGTGGTCGCCGCCGCCCCGTTCGCTGGTGCCTGGGCCGCCGGCGACGGCGTTGGTGCCGCCGCTGCGGACGGTGTGATTTGTGCCGCGGGCGAGGTCTGCGTCGGCGGGGTGATCTGTGTCTGCGGGGTGATCTGCGCCGACGGAGTTGAGACCCCGGACGCCTGCCGCGTGGGCAGCGCGCCCGCGGCCGGCGCGGAGAGCGCGACGGCGGTGACGGCCACCGTGGCCGCGCTGAGGACCCGCGCGGAGAACCGTCCGGCATTGCGCAGGCGCCAGGCGGCCAGCGCCTCGTCGACCGCGACCCGGCCGACTGCCACCCGGCCGGCAGCGACCCGGTCGACTGCCACCCGGCCGGCAGCGACCCGGTCGACTGCCACCCGGCCGGCAGCCGCGGGCTCGGCCATCACGATCTCGCCGGCCCAGACGACGCCGGGCTGCGCCGCTCCGGCCTGTGTCTCGCCGGCTGCGGGCAGATCGTGAGCGAAGCTGGCGGCTGCCGGAAACGCCACCTTGGCGGACGCGTTCTGTGGTCTCTTCGGTGACGGTGGCCCCGACACGGGCCGATCCGGGAACGCGGCGCGCAGCGTCGCGTAGGACGTTCCAGGTGGCAGTGAGGTCCCGGCCGGGACAGGTACCCCGGCGAGGGGGAGCGGCCGCGGTGAGGCGGCCGGCTGGCTCTCCCACGGCGCACGCGGGACGATGGGCGCCGCGTCCGGGGTCTGTGGATCTCGGGAGTGACGGTACGTGAGCGGCATGAGCAACCCTCGATGCTGGGAGGCGCGGCGGCGGCTGCGGTAGCACCTGTGAGGCGCGCGTCCACGGCCGAGCAACACGCTAGGCACTCATGCGATTACTTACAGCTATCAGCGGGGGGTGCGTGTCGGGCTCGACGTCACCGTTAGTTCGCCGTGTCGGCCTTCTGGCCGTGTTCGCGGGGTCTGGTCACCCGCCTGCCGTCCGGGTCGATCGGCACGTTCCCGCCGGCCGCGCCGGCCGCGCGTGGATGCGGGCGAGCCGGACGGTCGGCGCCGGGCGGAAGTGTGGGGGGGTGCCCGCCACGAAGTCGCCGGAGTCGTGTAACGTGAGTCCCGCGCGAGCACGCCCCTTTAGCTCAGTCGGCAGAGCGTCTCCATGGTAAGGAGAAGGTCTACGGTTCGATTCCGTAAAGGGGCTCAGGCGGTCCGGTATCGGGCAGGATCGTGATCGGCAGTTGGTGGTCTGTCCGCCTATACTGTCAGTCGGATCTTCGCTCGCTGGTGATCCGTCATGGCGGTGTAGCTCAGTCTGGCAGAGCAAGCGGCTCATAATCGCTGTGTCGCCGGTTCAAGTCCGGCCACCGCTACCATCGGGTCGCGGCACACCGTGTCACCCTCCAGGGGTCTGGTGAGTCGCGGCCCCTTGGCCTGTAGAGAATTCGAGACAGGAAGAGGCATCTCGCCGTGGCTGCCACCGACGTTCGTCCGAAGATCACAATGGCGTGTCAGGTGTGCAAGCACCGCAACTACATCACGCGCAAGAACCGGCGGAATGACCCGGACCGTCTCGAGCTGCGCAAGTTCTGCCCGAACTGCCGCACGCACACCGAGCACCGCGAGACGCGCTAGCCCGTCGGCCGACCACGGCTGGCGGGGCGCCGTCGACCGGGCGGGGCGAGCCCCGGCGCAGGCACGGTGACCGCGACACACGACTTACTCCGGGCGGGTCCGCGACACACGGACCCGCCCGGTTTCGTCATGCCGTCACCGCGCCGTCCCGAGTGGCCGCGCCGTCCGAGTGACGACGCGGCTCCGGTGGCCGCGCCGTCCGGGCGGTGCCGCGGTCCGGGTGGCGATGCTGTCCGCGCGGGCGCGGGCCCGATAGGGTCTCGAACCGGTCCGGTAAGCCCGGGTTCCGGCGACATCGGGATCCGGCAACGTCGAGATCGGAGCGTGCGGTGCCGCTGAACCAGGACTTTGTCGGACGTAGTTACACCTCCGACGTTCCGTTCCAGGTGGGACGTGAGCACATCCGCCAGTTCGCGCGCGCCATCGGCGACGGCAACCCGCTCTTCCACGACGTGGAGGCGGCGAAGGCCGCCGGTCACGCCGACCTGCTCGCCCCGCCGACCTTCCTGGTCACGGCGATCCCGGGCGACCTCGGCCTGCCGACCGACGATCCTGCTCTCGGCCTGGACTACTCCCTCGTCGTCCACGGTGACCAGCGGTTCACCCTGCACCGCCCGGTTGTCGCGGGCGACGAGCTCGTGGTGCGCTCGACGCTGGCGTCCATCCGCTCGGTCGGCCGCAACGAGGTGCTGGTGACGGCCTACGAGTTCACGACGACGAGTGGCGAGCTGGTCGCGGAGGGAACGTGCAGCCTGGTCTCCCGCGGCACCGCGCCGCCTCGTTGACCACTTTCTCGCTGACCACCGCGACGTCGCCGCGCCGCCCCGCTGACGCGGCGTCCCGCCGAGGGTTCGATCGGAGCCGGCATGCCCACCACCGTCACCTATGACGCCGTCGACGTCGGTACCGAGATCGGTGACCGGGTCTTCCCGCTGCGGCGAGCCGATCTGGTGCGCTACGCCGGCGCGTCGGGCGATTTCAACCCGATCCACTGGAACGAGCGGGTGGCCGCCGAGGCCGGGCTCCCCGGTGTGCTCGCGCACGGCATGCTGACGATGGCCACGGCGGGCCGTCTCGTCACCGACTGGGTCGGCGACCCGGCGGCCGTCGTCGAGTACGGCGTGAAGTTCTCCTCACCCGTGGTCGTGCCCGACGACGACGAGGGCGCGCAGATCTCTGTGCGGGGCGTTGTGGAGAAAAAGCTCGACGGCGGGAGGGTCGTGGTTAACCTCACAGTCCGACACGAGGGTGCCAAGGTCCTCATGGCGGCGCGGGCGACCGTCCAGCTCGCCTGACCCCGGCGGCGCCCGGCAGCGTCCCGTGGGGCCCGGTCCCACACCCGGATACCGGCGCGGCGCGGCCCGGCCCCACACGCCGACGGGCCCCGCGGCGGTGTGCCGCGGGGCCCGCTGCCGGCCGTCGTAGCTACGACGGCTGGGTGCACGTCAGTCAGCCGGTGTCCGTCAGTCGGTGTCCGTCAGCCGGACATCGCCTCGACCCCGGGGTGCGTGGAGGTGGACGGTGCGCTCAGCCGTCCTCAGACGGCTTCGGACAGCAGGGCGCCGAGCCGGCGGACACCTTCGACCAGGTCGGTGTCCCCGAGGGCGTAGGACAGGCGGGCGAAGCGCGGGGTGCCGAAGGCCTCCCCGGGCACGATCGCGACGCCGGCCTCTTCCAGGATGAACTGGCACAGCTCGGCCGAGGTCGCCGGCGTGCGACCGCGCAGCGTCCGGCCGAGCACGCCCTCCAGCGACGGGTAGGCGTAGAAGGCGCCATCGGGCAGGGGGCACCGCACGCCGGGGATCTGCACGAGCATCTCGTGCATGGTCTTGCGGCGGCGGTCGAAGGCCGTCCGCATCTCGTGGACGGCGTCGAGCGGGCCGGCGACGGCGGCGAGCGCCGCGGCCTGGGCGACGTTCGAGACGTTCGAGGTGGCGTGCGACTGCAGGTTGGTGGCCGCCTTGACGACGTCGAGCGGGCCGATCAGCCAGCCGACCCGCCAGCCGGTCATCGCGTAGGTCTTGGCGACGCCGTTGACGACGACCCAGCGGTCGGCCAGCTCGGGTGCCTCGACGGGCATCGAGGCGAAGCGGGCCTCGCCGTAGACCAGGTGCTCGTAGATCTCGTCGCTGAGCACCCAGATGCCGGCTTCGGCGGCCCAGCGGCCGATCGCGYGGACCTCCTCCGGGGTGTGGACTGCGCCGGTCGGGTTGGAGGGGGAGCAGAACAGCAGGACCTTGGTACGGGGGGTCCGGGCGGCCTCGAGCTGCTCGACGGTGACGCGGTAGCCGGCCTCGGGCCCGGTCACGACGTCGACCGGCACACCGCCGGCGAGGCGGATCGCCTCGGGGTAGGTCGTCCAGTAGGGGGCAGGCAGGAGAACCTCGTCCCCTGGGTCGAGCAGAGTCGCGAACGCCTGGTAGACAGCCTGCTTGCCACCGTTGGTGATGAGGACCTGGCTTGGCTCGACGACCAGGCCGGAGTCGCGCCTGGTCTTCTCCGCGACGGCCTCCCGCAGCTCGGGGAGGCCGGCAGCCGGGGTGTAGCGGTGCATGCGCGGCTCGCGGCACGCCTTCTCCGCGGCGGCGACGATGTGTTCGGGAGTCGGGAAGTCGGGCTCGCCGGCACCGAAGCCGATCACGTCCCGGCCCGCGGCGCGCATCGCCTTGGCGGTCGCGTCGACGGCGAGGGTCGCGGAAGGCGCGATGCCCGCGATGCGGTGGGAGATCCTGCTCATGGCAGCCATGCTGCCACGTGAGTAGGGGATCGGGCTGGCCCGTCCGGCCCCTCCTGGGGCGACCTGCGGACGTCGAAGAGCACCGTGCGGCCGGCATCCGGTCGATGAAGGGGTATGCTCGTTCCGCTCGGCCTGTCAGCCCCCGCCTGCAGCCGGTAGCTCCACCGAACGGCCCTAAATGATCTTTAGAGGATCGCGAAGATCCTTTGAAAATCATCGGGAAGCCTGACGGAGAGCGAAGGCGGCACGGTGGGAACTAGGTGGTGGTCCGGGTACGTCTAAGGGGCGTGGCTCAATTGGTAGAGCACCGGTCTCCAAAACCGGCGGTTGCAGGTTCGAGTCCTGTCGCCCCTGCGTTGGACCGACGAACGAGTGGGTGGAGCTGAGTGGCGACCGATACGCGTGACGCGGCACCGCGGGCCGGTAGGTCCGCGCGGGCCGACCGTCGACGGTCGCCGTTCTCGATTGTCCGCAGGATTCGTCAGTTCGTCCGCGAGGTCATCGCGGAGCTTCGCAAGGTCGTCTACCCGGGCCGGAGCGAGTTGATCACCTACGTGGTCGTCGTGCTTGTCTTCGTCACGGTGATGACGGCCTTCGTGGCTAGCCTCGACTTCGGCCTGACGAAGGCGGTCCTCGCGGTCTTCGGCTGACACCGGAGCCGCCATGGGCAGCGAGCCGGGCCGACCGATCGTCGGTGCGGCGCGGTGCTCGGCCCGGGCACCGGTTCGTGCCGTCGTCCCGGCCCTGTGTGGCCGGGTGCGTCCCGCTGGCACGGGTCGCGGCGGGCGACCCGGTCGGCGGCCGGCCGTTCGGCGGATCAGGTCCGCCGGCGGGAGAACCACCCACTGTCCACCCGTCCACGAGAGAAGGAACGACCGCGTGTCCCAGTCTCCCGAGCACGCCTCCTCCGAGCAGGGAGAGGCCCTCGACCGTCTCGACCCCCTTGCGGCGTTCGAGCGCGACGAGGTCGCGAGCACGGACGCCGCGGCCGCACCTGAGAAGGACGACCTCGAGGACGACCTCGGGCCCGACGGCGGCTCCACCGCCGACACGCCCGCGACGGTGGCGGCCGATGCCGCGCCGGCCGCTGACGCCGTGCCGGCCACCGCGGTCGCGACGCCCGAGCCTCAGGATGATGGCGACGACCTGCTCCGGGCGCTCGAGGACGCTCCCGGCGAGTGGTACGTCGTGCACTCCTACGCGGGCTACGAGAACAAGGTCAAGACCAATCTCGAGACCCGGATCTCCAGCCTCAACATGGAGGACTACATCTTCCAGATCGAGGTCCCGACCGAAGAGGTCCCGGTCGTCAAGAACGGCAAGCGCCAGCTCGTACAGCAGAAGAAGTACCCCGGCTACATCTACGTCCGGATGGATCTGACCGACCAGTCCTGGTCGGCGGTCCGCAACACGCCGGGTGTGACCGGGTTCGTGGGCCTGACGAACCGGCCGTCGCCGCTGCGCCGCGAGGAGGTCGTCTCCATCCTCGCGCCGGCGGCGCCGAAGGAGAAGAAGGTCGAGACGGTCAAGGCCCAGGAGTTCGAGGTCGGGGAGTCCGTCACCGTCATGGACGGCCCGTTCGCCACCCTGCCGGCCACCATCAGCGAGATCAACCTCGACGCGCAGCGCCTGAAGGTACTCGTCTCCATCTTCGGTCGGGAGACACCGGTCGAGCTCCAGTTCAACCAGGTCGCGAAGATCTGATCCGCTCCGTAGAACCCCGGTAGGAAGACGAACAGATGCCTCCCAAGAAGAAGAAGATCACTGCGCTGATCAAGCTCCAGATCAACGCCGGCAAGGCGACCCCGGCGCCGCCGGTCGGTCCCGCCCTGGGCCAGCACGGCGTGAACATCATGGAGTTCTGCAAGCAGTACAACGCGGCCACCGAGTCGCAGACCGGCAACGTCGTGCCGGTCGAGATCACGGTGTACGACGACCGGTCGTTCACCTTCGTCACCAAGACCCCGCCCGCCGCCCGGCTGATCCTCAAGGCCGCCGGTGTGGACAAGGGCAGCGGCACGCCGCACCGGGTCAAGGTCGCGAAGCTGACCCCGGCCCAGGTGCGCGAGATCGCCCAGACGAAGCTGCCGGACCTCAACGCGAACAGCATCGAGGCCGCGGAGAAGATCATCGCCGGTACCGCGCGCTCGATGGGTATCACCGTCGGCGAGTGACCGTGTCCGTATGACCGTGTCCCGCGCGAACGCGTGGGAAGTCCCGCCGGACGTTCCGACGCACGCGGCGGGAGCGGACGGCACAAGGGCGACACAAGGCAGTACACGTGTGACATCGCGGCGGGCTCGTCGCGACGCACGGATGAACGCAGGTATGTGGGAGGGCTCGTCGCTGCCACGGCCCGGGTTGAGCCCGGGTCGGACGGCGCGGAGCGGGACCCGCCAACACCACGAGGAGAACTCATGAAGCGCAGCAAGGCCTACCGCGCCGCGGCAGAGAAGATCGACGCGACCGCTCTCTACAGCCCGCTCGACGCGGCCCGGCTGGCCCGGGAGACGTCGTCCACGAAGTACGACGCCACCGTCGAGGTCGCCATCCGGCTCGGCGTCGACCCGCGCAAGGCCGACCAGATGGTGCGTGGCACGGTCAACCTGCCGCACGGCACCGGTAAGTCCCCGCGGGTCGCGGTGTTCGCCGCCGGCGAGAAGGCCGCCGAGGCCACCGCCGCGGGCGCCGACATCGTCGGCAGCGACGACCTGGTGGCCCGCATCCAGGAGGGCTTCCTCGACTTCGACGCCACGGTCGCGACGCCCGACCAGATGGCCAAGGTCGGCCGGATCGCCCGCATCCTCGGGCCGCGTGGGCTCATGCCGAACCCGAAGACCGGCACCGTCACCCTGGACGTCGCCAAGGTCGTCGGCGACATCAAGGGCGGTAAGATCAACTTCCGGGTCGACAAGCAGGGCAACCTGCACATCGTCATCGGCAAGGTGAGCTTCTCCGAGACCCAGCTCATCGAGAACTACACCGTCGCCCTCGACGAGATCGTCCGGGTCAAGCCGTCGGCGGCCAAGGGTCGGTACCTCAAGAAGGTCACCTTCGCCACGACGATGGGCCCCGGCATCCCCGTGGACCCGAACCGGACCCGGAACCTCCTCGAGGAGATCTCGGCCTGACCGGAACGGCGCCGACCGGAAGACCGGACGAGTTCGACCGGAATCGTACGACCGGGCCGGACCAGTTCGAATCGAACGGCACGACGAGGGCACGCACCGTCCGCGGTGTGTGCCCTTCGTTCGTTCCGCGTTGCTCCTGCTACGATGATGAACAGTTCCACACCGAAGACCGCTGGTCGTACTCCGGCCGTCGGGTCCCGAGTTTTTCGGAGACCCGTCGTCGGAGGCCGAAGGCTCGGTTTCCCCGAGCGGCCCGCGTAGGTGGCGGACGGGAAGTGGCTCACGCATCGCCGCTGTGCCGGCTCCGAACTCACCCAGGTGGGTACGGTCGGCGGGCGAAGATCGTCGCCCTTGACGCCCCGTGCCTCCTGCGCCGGGGCGTTCGTCGTTTCCGGGTCCTTCGGTATGGCCGGCCGACCATTGAAGGAGCCCGATGGCGAACTCGGAGAAGACCGCCGCGGTGGCGGAGATCGCCGAGGAGTTCCGTGGTTCGACCGCCGCGGTGCTGACCGAGTATCGCGGCCTGACGGTGAGTCAGCTCACCGAGCTGCGCCGCGCCCTCGGCGAGACCACCCGCTACGCGGTGGTCAAGAACACCCTTACCAAGATCGCCGCGGCACAGGCCGGCGTGTCCGGCATCGACGACCTGCTCGTCGGTCCGACGGCCGTCGCGTTTGTCGGCGGCGACCCGGTCGAGGCGGCCAAGGGCCTGCGGGACTTCTCCCGCGCCAACCCGGCTCTGGTCGTCAAGGGCGGGGTCGTCGAAGGCAAGGCGATGAATGCGGAGGAGATCCGCAAGCTCGCCGACCTGGAGTCCCGCGAGGTCCTGCTCGCCAAGATGGCCGGAGCCATGAACGGCTCGCTGGCCAAGGCGGTCGGCCTCTTCGCCGCCCCGCTGTCGCAGGTGGCTCGGCTCGCCGAGGCCCTGCGCGCGCAGCGGGAGGAGACGGCCGGCGCCGAGCCGGTCTCCGTGGACGCCTGACGAGCGACGCCTGACGGGACCCCCGTCCCGCGAGGCGGTGTCCCGGTGTGGCCACAGCTGGCCCGCACCGAGCCGCCCACGCGGGTGGTGTCCCGGCGGGGCCGCGTCCCACGGGGCGCGACGACCGACCACCCACCTGACGACACCCCCCGGCACGGCCGGGCGCCGGATCATCTGATCGGCATTACCAGGAAGGAACCGCCACCATGGCGAAGCTTTCGACCGACGATCTCCTCGAAGCGTTCAAGGAGATGACGCTCCTGGAGCTCTCGGAGTTCGTGAAGCAGTTCGAGGACACGTTCGGCGTGACCGCGGCCGCCCCGGTCGCCATCGCGGCCGGCCCGGTGGCCGGTGGCGCGGGCGGCGAGGCCGCCGCCGTCGAGGAGCAGGACGAGTTCGACGTGATCCTCGAGTCCGTCGGCGACAAGAAGATCCAGGTCATCAAGGAGGTCCGCGCGCTCACCAGCCTGGGCCTCAAGGAGGCCAAGGACCTCGTGGACGGCGCCCCCAAGCCCGTCCTGGAGAAGGTCGCCAAGGAGGCCGCGGACAAGGCCAAGGCGGCCCTCGAGGGCGCCGGCGCCACCGTCACCGTCAAGTAGTTCGGTACCGGTGCCGCCTGCCGGCACCGGTCCGCCGTGGCCCCGGCGCCAGCGCGCTGTCGTCGCGGCGGACATCCCGCTCCCCGGCCGGCCTCCCGCCGGTCGGGGAGTGGGTGACCTTGAGCCCCGTCCCGGTACGTCCGGGGCGGGGCTTCGGTGTGTCCGGCACTGTGCGGCCGGGTGCGGCGCGGCGGCGTGGGTCCGGTGGCACAGTGGCGTCACGGTGGCACGGCGGTCCGGTGGGGCGGCGCGGCGGCGCGGCGGCGCGGCGGGTGGTGATCCGACTGGCGGGCGGGGCCGGTGGTGGTAAGACTTCGGTGTCGTCGTCGGGCCGTGGGGCGGGCCCGCGGGACGGCCTGAGAGGTCGTGATCGGCCGTTCGGGCGGCCGGTCGGTGGGCGCGATCAGGGCGACGTCTTCGTCCGTCTCATGCACGAATGGCCTTCTCACGGGGCATCTTCCCGTGGGGCGGGCCGGCGGAGGCGCTCGGCCGCCGACGGCCGGCGGCGGTCCGGCTCACCTGGAGCGACGTGTCAACGGCGAGATCGGGCCGAGACGATGTTGCCCTTGAGGCCTTGACTAGCTCCGGGGCTACGGAGTTCCATCATTTCGCGAACCTTCGTAGGGAAGCGGCGCGCGACGTGATCAGGTCTCGTCCTTGCCAGCAGTGAAGCCGTCGGCTACACTGCTAGTTTGCGCTGTCTTTCTCGTTGCATCGGGCTCGTCGGTAACACGTTCGACATCGGGATCCGGCCCCTTGGGGTGATCGGGTTCGCGCCGCGGGGCGGTCCGCGGTCCTTCGGTCCATTGACCGGGCACCTGCCGCCTCAGCGGGTTCGGGGTGACGCGAGAGCGGCGTGGCCGTGTCTCGCTTGCGGGCACGGCGGCCCGGCTGTCCGAACCGAGACCCGAACGAGACTTCTCGCCCTTGCACCGACACGTCGATCCGAGATCGCCGCGCCGGCGCCGCGTGGCCTTGCCACACGCGTGCCGACCAGACCCGCGGCCGCTCCGTCATGCCCCGAGTCAGTGGACTCCCGGCATCACGCGGGCGCTCGGCCCCACCGTTCCGCCCGCGCCGGCGTCCGCACGGGCGGTCGCCGCCCGGCTGGTTGCCGCATCCGCGACGCAGTCTCCATCTCGGGATCCTCGCATTGCCGGGGTACCCCCCGCCGACGTTCCGCACAACCGTAGCGAGACACTGATCACCTGACCACCCCCTTACGGATCCTTGACATCCGCGACGCCAGCCCCACGATCAGGCCACCGGAAGGACCACCTTGGCCGCCTCGCGTTCCGCCTCCCGCATCTCGTTCGCAAAGATCATCGAGCCCCTCGAGGTCCCGGATCTTCTCGCCCTGCAGACGCAGTCATTCGATTGGCTGATCGGCAACGACATCTGGGCGGAGCGGGTCCAGGAGGCCATCGACGCCGACAGGAACGATGTCCCGATCACCTCAGGGCTCGAGGAGGTCTTCGAGGAGATCTCCCCGATCGAGGACTTCTCCGGCTCGATGTCCCTGTCCTTCCGGGATCACAGGTTTGAGCCTCCCAAGTACTCCGTCGAGGAGTGCAAGGACAAGGACATGACCTACTCGGCGCCGCTGTTCGTCACCGCCGAGTTCACCAACAACACCACCGGTGAGATCAAGAGCCAGACGGTGTTCATGGGCGACTTCCCGCTCATGACCCCGAAGGGCACGTTCGTCATCAACGGCACCGAGCGCGTGGTGGTCAGCCAGCTCGTCCGGTCCCCGGGTGTGTACTTCGAGAAGGCGATCGACAAGGCGTCCGACAAGGATCTGTTCTCCTGCAAGGTCATCCCCTCGCGGG
Source organism: Parafrankia soli (assembly GCF_001854695.1). GTDB lineage: Bacteria > Actinomycetota > Actinomycetes > Frankiales > Frankiaceae > Parafrankia > Parafrankia soli. The sequence continues at coordinate 176,355 of NZ_MAXA01000246.1, read as the reverse complement.
GGGCCTGGCTCGAGTTCGAGATCGACAAGCGGGACACCGTCGGCGTCCGCATCGACCGCAAGCGCCGCCAGTCGGTCACCGTCCTGCTCAAGGCCCTGGGCTGGGATGAGGCCCGCATCCTGGAGCGCTTCGGCGACTTCCCGTCGATGCGGGTCACCCTGGAGAAGGACCACACCTCCAGCCAGGACGACGCCCTGCTCGACATCTACCGCAAGCTGCGCCCGGGCGAGCCGCCGACGCGGGAGTCGGCGCAGACCCTGCTGGAGAACCTCTTCTTCAACCCGAAGCGCTACGACCTGGCCAAGGTCGGCCGCTACAAGGTGAACAAGAAGCTGACCCTCGAGGTCGCGCACGACGTCGGCGTCCTCACCGAGGACGACGTCGTCCGCACGATCGAGTACATCGTCAAGCTGCACGCGGGCCAGGACCCGGACAACTACGAGGTCGACGACATCGACCACTTCGGCAACCGGCGCCTGCGCACGGTCGGCGAGCTCATCCAGAACCAGGTCCGCCTCGGCCTGGCCCGGATGGAGCGCGTCGTCCGCGAGCGCATGACGACCCAGGACGTCGAGGCGATCACGCCGCAGACCCTGATCAACATCCGGCCGGTCGTCGCCTCCATCAAGGAGTTCTTCGGCACCAGCCAGCTCTCCCAGTTCATGGACCAGACGAACCCGCTGGCCGGCCTGACCCACAAGCGCCGCCTGTCGGCGCTGGGCCCCGGCGGTCTGTCCCGGGAGCGGGCCGGCTTCGAGGTCCGCGACGTGCACCCCAGCCACTACGGCCGGATGTGCCCGATCGAGACGCCGGAAGGCCCGAACATCGGCCTGATCGGCTCGCTGTCGACGTTCGCGCGGGTCAACCCGTTCGGCTTCGTCGAGACCCCGTACCGCAAGGTGGAGAACGGCCGGGTCACCGGCCAGATCGACTACCTGACCGCGGACGAGGAGGACCGCCACGTCAAGGCGCAGGCGAACACCCCGCTGAACCCGGACGGCACGTTCGCCGAGGACCGCGTCCTGGTCCGCCGCAAGGGCGGTGAGGTCGAGTTCATCCCGCCGGACGAGGTCGACTACATGGACGTCTCGCCGCGGCAGATGGTGTCCGTCGCGACGGCGATGATCCCCTTCCTCGAGCACGACGACGCCAACCGTGCCCTGATGGGCTCGAACATGCAGCGCCAGTCGGTTCCGCTGCTGCGTTCCGAGGCTCCGCTGGTCGGCACCGGCATGGAGGCCCGCGCGGCCAAGGACGCCGGCGACGTGGTCGTCTGCGGCCAGTCCGGCGTGGTCGAGGACCTGTCGGCCGACTACATCACCGTCATGCACGACGACGGGACGCGGCGCACCTACCGCCTGGCGAAGTTCCGCCGGTCGAACCAGGGCACCTGCATCAACCAGAAGCCGATCGTCTTCGAGGGCGACCGCGTCGAGGCCGGCCAGGTCATCGCCGACGGCCCGTGCACCGACAACGGCGAGATGGCGCTGGGCAAGAACCTCCTGGTGGCCTTCATGCCGTGGGAGGGGCACAACTACGAGGACGCGATCATCCTCTCCCAGCGCCTGGTGCAGGACGACGTCCTCTCCTCGATCCACATCGAGGAGCACGAGGTCGACGCCCGGGACACCAAGCTGGGCCCGGAGGAGATCACCCGGGACATCCCGAACGTCGCCGAGGAGGTCCTCGCCGACCTCGACGAGCGCGGCATCATCCGGATCGGTGCCGAGGTGTCGCCCGGTGACGTGCTGGTCGGCAAGGTCACCCCGAAGGGCGAGACCGAGCTGACCCCGGAGGAGCGCCTGCTGCGCGCGATCTTCGGTGAGAAGGCCCGGGAGGTCCGCGACACCTCGCTGAAGGTGCCGCACGGCGAGTCCGGCAAGGTCATCGGTGTCCGCGTGTTCTCCCGCGARGACGGCGACGAGCTGCCCCCGGGCGTGAACGAGCTGGTCCGCGTCTACGTGGCCCAGAAGCGCAAGATCACTGACGGTGACAAGCTCGCCGGCCGGCACGGCAACAAGGGCGTCATCGCCAAGATCCTGCCGGTGGAGGACATGCCCTTCCTCCCCGACGGCACCGCCGTCGACGTCGTGCTGAACCCGCACGGTGTGCCGCGTCGTATGAACATCGGCCAGATCCTGGAGACGCACCTCGGCTGGGTCGCCAAGACCGGCTGGCAGGTCGACTCCGGCACGGAGGGCTGGAAGGAGCGCCTGCGCGGCATCGGCGCCGACGCGGCCCCGCCCGGTACCAACGTGGCGACGCCGGTGTTCGACGGTGCCCGCGAGGAGGAGATCACCGGCCTGCTCGACGCCACCCTGCCCAACCGGGACGGTCAGCAGATGATCGGTTCCTCCGGCAAGGCCGAGCTGTACGACGGCCGCACCGGAGAGCCGTACCCGTACCCCGTGGCGGTCGGCTACATCTACATCCTCAAGCTCCTGCACCTGGTCGACGACAAGATCCACGCCCGGTCGACCGGGCCCTACTCGATGATCACGCAGCAGCCGCTCGGTGGTAAGGCGCAGTTCGGTGGCCAGCGGTTCGGTGAGATGGAGGTGTGGGCGCTCGAGGCGTACGGCGCCGCCTACGCCCTGCAGGAGCTCCTCACGATCAAGTCGGACGACGTCGTCGGCCGAGTGAAGGTCTACGAGGCGATCGTCAAGGGCGAGAACATCCCGGAACCCGGTATCCCGGAGTCGTTCAAGGTCCTCATCAAGGAGATGCAGTCGCTGTGCCTCAACGTCGAGGTGCTGTCCAGCGACGGGGTCTCCATCGAGATGCGGGACACCGACGAGGACGTCTTCCGCGCGGCGGAGGAGCTCGGTATCGACCTGTCACGGCGTGAGCCGAGCAGCGTCGAAGAGGTCTGACGTGACGGGGGGTCCGCCTGGCGGATGCGCCGACCGGCTGCGGCCGGTCACGGCGGGCCCCCGCCCCCGTCCACTCGTGCCACCCGGGTAGGAGCCCACAGGCCCCGGCCCGGGGGCCCCGGCAGCGTCCCGACTGAGAAAGAGAGAGCAGGCGACAGTCTTGCTGGACGTCAACTTCTTCGACGAGCTGCGCATCGGCCTGGCCACCGCGGACGACATCCGCCAGTGGTCGTTCGGTGAGGTCAAGAAGCCGGAGACGATCAACTACCGCACCCTCAAGCCGGAGAAGGACGGGCTCTTCTGCGAGAAGATCTTCGGTCCGACCCGGGACTGGGAGTGCTACTGCGGGAAGTACAAGCGGGTCCGGTTCAAGGGCATCATCTGTGAGCGCTGTGGCGTCGAGGTCACCCGCGCCAAGGTGCGCCGCGAGCGGATGGGCCACATCGAGCTCGCCGCCCCCGTCACCCACATCTGGTACTTCAAGGGCGTGCCGAGCCGTCTCGGCTACCTGCTCGACCTGGCGCCGAAGGACCTCGAGAAGGTCATCTACTTCGCCGCCTACATGATCACCAAGGTCGACATCGACTCCCGGCACCGCGACCTGCCGACTCTCGAGGCCCGCATCGGCGTCGAGAAGCAGCAGCTCGAGGACAAGAAGAACGCCGACGTCGAGACCCGCCAGCGCAAGCTGGAGGAGGACCTGGCGCAGCTCGAGGCCGAAGGCGCCAAGGGCGACGCCCGCCGCAAGGTGCGCGAGTCGGCCGAGCGCGAGATGCGCCAGATCCGGGACCGCTCCCAGCGCAAGATCGACGACCTCGACCGGGTCTTCGATCGGTTCAAGAACATGAAGGTCCAGGACCTCGAGCCGGACGAGCTGCTCTTCCGCGAACTGCGCGACCGGTTCGGCCAGTACTTCGAGGGCGGCATGGGCGCCGAGGCGCTGCAGCACCGGCTCGCCGACTTCGATCTGGCCGCCGAGGCGGAGTCGCTGCGCGAGACCATCCGCAGCGGCAAGGGGCAGAAGAAGGCCCGCGCGCTCAAGCGGCTCAAGGTCGTGTCGGCGTTCCTGAACACCCGCAACTCCCCGATGGGGATGGTGCTCGACTGCGTTCCGGTGATCCCGCCGGACCTGCGGCCGATGGTCCAGCTCGACGGTGGCCGGTTCGCCACCTCCGACCTGAACGACCTGTACCGCCGGGTGATCAACCGGAACAACCGGCTCAAGCGGCTGCTCGACCTCGGCGCGCCCGAGATCATCGTCAACAACGAGAAGCGGATGCTGCAGGAGGCCGTCGACGCGCTGTTCGACAACGGCCGCCGCGGCCGGCCCGTCACCGGGCCCGGCAACCGTCCGCTCAAGTCGCTGTCCGACATGCTCAAGGGCAAGCAGGGCCGGTTCCGCCAGAACCTGCTCGGCAAGCGCGTCGACTACTCGGGCCGTTCGGTCATCGTGGTCGGCCCGCAGCTCAAGCTGCACCAGTGCGGCCTGCCCAAGCAGATGGCGCTCGAGCTGTTCAAGCCGTTCGTGATGAAGCGCCTGGTCGACCTCAACCACGCGCAGAACATCAAGTCGGCCAAGCGCATGGTCGAGCGGGCCCGCCCGGTCGTGTGGGACGTCCTCGAAGAGGTCATCACCGAACACCCCGTGCTGCTCAACCGGGCGCCGACCCTGCACCGCCTCGGCATCCAGGCCTTCGAGCCGCAGCTGGTCGAGGGCAAGGCCATCCAGATCCACCCGCTGGTCTGCACCGCGTTCAACGCGGACTTCGACGGTGACCAGATGGCGGTGCACCTGCCGCTGTCCGCCGAGGCGCAGGCCGAGGCCCGGATCCTGATGCTGTCGAGCAACAACATCCTGTCGCCGGCGTCGGGCCGTCCGCTGGCCATGCCCAGCCTCGACATGGTCACCGGGGTGTTCCACCTGTCCCGGGTGTCCGAGGGTGCGATCGGCGAGGGCCGGTTCTTCTCCAGCGTCGCCGAGGCCCAGATGGCCTTCGACGCGCGGGAGATCCACCTGCAGGCCCGCATCCAGGTGCGGCTGCGGGAGAGCACGCCCCCCGCCGAGTGGGCGCCGCCCGCCGACTGGCTGCCGGGTGACCCGTTCACCCTGGAGACCACGTTCGGGCGCTGCCTGCTCAACGAGGCGCTGCCGGAGGGCTACCCCTTCATCAACGCCCAGCTGAACAAGAAGGCGCAGGCGGCGATCGTCAACGACCTCGCCGAGCGGTACCCGAAGATCCAGGTCGCTGCGACGCTGGACGCCCTCAAGAGCGCCGGTTTCTACTGGGCCACCCGGTCCGGTGTGACGGTGGCGATCGAGGACGTCGTGGCTCCGCCGAACAAGGCCCAGATCCTCGACGAGTACGAGCAGCGGGCCGAGCGGGTCGAGAAGCAGTTCGGCCGCGGTTTCCTCTCCGACGAGGAGCGCCGCAGCGAGCTGGTGCAGATCTGGACCGAGGCGACGAACAAGATCGCCGAGGCCATGGAGGCGAACTTCCCGGAGACCAACCCGGTCTACACGCTGGTCAACTCCGGGGCCGCCGGAAACATGATGCAGATCCGGCAGCTCGCCGGCATGCGCGGACTGGTCTCCAACCCCAAGGGTGAGATCATCCCGCGGCCGATCAAGGCGAACTTCCGCGAGGGCCTCACCGTCGTCGAGTACTTCATCTCGACGCACGGTGCCCGTAAGGGTCTCGCCGACACCGCCCTGCGGACCGCCGACTCGGGTTACCTGACCCGTCGTCTGGTGGACGTCAGCCAGGACGTCATCGTCCGCGAGGAGGACTGCGGCACCGAGCGCGGCATCCTGACCCGGATCGCCCGCAAGGGACCGGACGGGGTGCTGGTGCGCGACCGCTACGCGGAGACCTCCGCGTACGCCCGCTCGCTCGCCTCCGACGCGGTGGACGCCCAGGGTGAGGTCGTCGTCCCGGCCGGCGCCGACGCCGGCGACGTGGTCATCGGCCAGATCATCGAGGCCGGGATCGAGTCGGTGCGGGTGCGCTCGGCGCTCACCTGCGAGTCGCGGATGGGTGTCTGCGCGCACTGCTACGGCCGCTCGCTGGCCACCGGCAAGCTGGTGGACGTGGGCGAGGCCGTCGGCATCGTCGCCGCCCAGTCCATCGGTGAGCCGGGAACCCAGCTCACGATGCGTACCTTCCACAGCGGTGGCGTCGCCGGTGACGACATCACCCAGGGTCTGCCGCGTGTCGTCGAGCTGTTCGAGGCCCGTAGCCCCAAGGGCAAGGCCCCGATCAGCGAGGTCGTCGGCCGGGTCAAGATCGAGGAGACGGAGAAGACCTTCAAGGTCGTCATCGTCCCCGACGACGGCAGTGAGGAGATCGCCTATCCGGTCTCCCGCCGCTCCCGGCTGCGGGTCCGTGAGGGCGAGCGGGTCGACGTCGGCGCCCAGCTGATCGACGGCGCCGTCGACCCGCACGAGGTGCTGCGCATCCTCGGCCCGCGCCAGGTGCAGCTCCACCTGGTCGACCAGGTCCAGGAGGTGTACCGGTCGCAGGGTGTGTCGATCCACGACAAGCACATCGAGATCATCATCCGCCAGATGCTCAAGCGGGTGAACGTGCTCGAGTCGGGGGAGACCACGCTGCTGCCGGGTGAGCTCGTCGAGCGCGCCCGCTTCGAGGGCGAGAACCGGCGCGTGGTGGAGATCGGCGGCCAGCCGGCCTCGGCCCGCCCGGTGCTCATGGGCATCACCAAGGCCTCGCTGGCCACCGAGTCGTGGCTGTCGGCGGCGTCCTTCCAGGAGACCACCCGGGTGCTCACCGACGCGGCGATCAACGCCCGCTCGGACTCGCTGGTCGGCCTCAAGGAGAACGTCATCATCGGAAAGCTCATCCCGGCGGGTACCGGCATCTCCCGGTACCGCAACATCCGGGTGGAGCCGACCGACGAGGCGCGCGCGGCGATGTACTCGGTCAGCGGCTACGAGGACGGCGCCTCGGTCGAGTACGGCGCCTTCGGTGCCGGATCCGGCCAGGCCGTCCCGCTGGACGAGTTCGACTACCGCAGCTCGGGCGACTACCGCTGAGCCGGCGCGCCTGACTCCGGTGCCGGGTGACCGCGGCAGTGACCGCGCTCGTCCGGCACCCGGTGCCAGGCCTGGTGTCTGACGGCCGGGCGCTCGTCGCCTGGCGTCAGGCGCCCGGTGTCGGGTATCCGGCTCGGGCGTCCGACTCTTGTGACCGGGACGGCCCGGTGAACCGTGCAGGTACGCGGTTCACCGGGCCGTTCGGCGTTTGCGTCGGCCGGCGCCACCGACCGCCGTCGCCGTCAGCCGCCGTCAGCCGCCGCCGTGTCCGGACCTGAGCCCAGGACCCGCGGTCGGGCCCGCTGTCGGCGTGGTGGCCGTGACAGGCCCGAAGGCGGCCTCGCGCAGTTCGCCGTAGACCCGGACAAGGTCGGGTAGCTGGTAGTGCGCGTTCAGCCCACTGGGGTTCGGTAGCAGCCACACCCCGGCGGGACCGATGCGCTCCGGCTGTCGACCGACCTTCGCCGTCCGCCGCCCGAAGCCGATGCGGTACGCGGCGAGCCCGAGAAAGGCGACCCATTCCGGGCGGATCCGTTCGACAAGCTCGATGAGTACCGGCACACCGGCCCTGATTTCGTCGTCAGCGATCTCATCGGCGCGAGCGGTCGAGCGGTGCACCAGATTCGTGATTCCGATGCCCCGGGCGCGTAGGTGCTCGGTCTCGGACGGATGCAGCCGGCGCCCGGTGAACCCGGCGAAGTGCAGGACCGGCCAGAGCCGATTGCTGGGCGTCCCGAAATGGAATCCGGTGGCGCCGGACTCCAGGGACGGATTGATACCGCACAGCAGCACCCGGGTCTCCGGACCGACGAGGTCCGGGACGGTCTTCCCATAGGCCGCGAGAAGCTCCGCACGGTCCGGTCGGGGCCGCCGCGGCGGCTTCGGTGACCTCAGCGCCGCCGGCCCGGCTACAGGCGTGTCGGCGGCCTCCGGTGCCGGGGCGGCTTCTTGCACCGGCGCGGCTTCCGTTCCCGGCGTCGCAGCTTCTGATGGCAGCGTGGGGCCCGTCGACAGGGTGAGCGTCTGCGACGGCGTGTCTTCTGGTGTCTGGTCGGCCGGGGACGGCTGGTCCGGCGCGGTGCCCTGGCTGGGCGGTCTGGTGCTGGCCATCCTGGCATCCTCGTTTGTCGCCGCCCCTGCGGATCATCCACCCCCACCCGAATCAGCCCACCGTAGATCAGGGCGCTCCGCGCCGGCCCGCGAGATGTGTGGCGGGTGAGTGAGTCCATGGACTCACTCACCCGCCACACATCTCCATGGGGCGTGGTCCAAGGGGGGCTGGCTGGCCAATAGATCTTGTTTTGGGGGGCTTTTCCTGGGGCGGGGCGGGGCGGCGGCCGGGGGGGATGCCGCCTCGGGTCGAGTCTCGGCTCCGGCTCCGCGTCCTGAGTGCCGGTCCTGGGCCCTGGGTCTGGTCCTCGGCGCCTGGCTTCCCGGTCTCGGGGCCTTGGGTGGAGGAATTGATGGATGCCTTTCGGCAGGGCGTTCGTGGAGGCCGGAGGGGTCGGCGGTAGGGTTCGCAGTGGCTGTTTTCCCGGTGGGAGGACGGTTGTGTCGGTACCGGTCCGGCGGGTTGGCGGATACCGGTCCGTCCGTGGAGCGCGCAACGGCCAGGCGCAGGCAGGACGTCCGTCGTCCGGTCGCGCCTGTCGTGGTCGTCGGGTGATACCCCGTTCGACACTTGACGTGGGCGTGGAGTAGTGTTGGCGCCTGTGGCCGGAGTCCACGTGGCTCTGGCGTGTGTCCTGCGCCCAGACGTGGCGCCGTGGCGCCGAGAACCGACCGCTCAGGTCAGGTACTCAGGCCGCCGTCGGTGACAGTCGGGTTCGGTCCGGCAGAGTCGGGCGGGTAGGCGCGCTCCTTCTGGGACGTATCGGACTTCCGGTACTTACAGAGGGCGCGACACGCCCGACCGCGTGGGTCGGGAACGGATACTCCGGCGCTCACGCTCCGTGCCATCCAGGCGAGGAGCGGCACCGCGACACAGCAGGCAGACAGGCCGGCCATCCGGGATGGCTGCCGGCGAGTACGACGAGGCACGAAGGAACGGGAGCGGCGTTGCCCACGATCCAGCAGCTGGTCCGCAAGGGCCGGCAGGACAAGGTCGAGAAGACCAAGACCCCGGCACTCAAGGGGAGCCCGCAGCGTCGTGGCGTGTGCACCCGCGTCTACACGACCACCCCCAAGAAGCCGAACTCGGCGCTGCGCAAGGTGGCACGCGTCCGGCTGAACAGCGGGATCGAGGTCACGGCCTACATCCCCGGGGTCGGTCACAACCTGCAGGAGCACTCGATCGTCCTGGTGCGTGGTGGCCGTGTGAAGGACCTCCCGGGCGTTCGCTACAAGATTGTCCGGGGCGCTCTCGACACGCAGGGCGTCCGTAACCGGAAGCAGGCTCGCAGCCGCTACGGCGCGAAGAAGGAGAAGGGCTAATGCCGCGCAAGGGGCCCGCGCCCAAGCACCCCGTCGTCRTCGACCCGGTCTACGGCTCGCCGCTGGTGACCGCCCTGGTCAACAAGGTGCTGCTGAGCGGCAAGAAGTCGGTCGCGGAGCGCATCGTGTACGGCGCGCTCGAGGGCGCCAAGAACAAGACCGGCAACGACCCGGTCGTCACGCTCAAGCGTGCGCTGGACAACGTCAAGCCCACGCTGGAGGTGCGCAGCCGCCGAGTAGGTGGCGCCACCTACCAGGTGCCGGTCGAGGTCCGCGMGGGCCGCAGCACCACGCTCGCGCTGCGCTGGATCGTCGGGTACTCCCGCGGCCGTCGTGAGAAGACGATGACCGAGCGCCTGATGAACGAGCTGATCGACGCGAGCAACGGCCTCGGCGCGAGCGTGAAGCGCCGGGAGGACACCCACAAGATGGCGGAGTCCAACAAGGCCTTCGCCCACTACCGCTGGTAACTCATCATGGCTGCTGACGCACGTGCCGCACTGGCCGCGACCCGGAACATCGGGATCATGGCCCACATCGACGCAGGCAAGACCACGACCACCGAGCGCATCCTCTTCTACACCGGTGTGAACTACAAGATCGGTGAAGTCCACGAGGGTGGCGCCACGATGGACTGGATGGAGCAGGAGCAGGAGCGGGGGATCACTATCACCTCCGCCGCCACCACCTGCTCGTGGCGTGACCACACCATCAACATCATCGACACCCCGGGCCACGTCGACTTCACCGTCGAGGTGGAGCGGTCCCTGCGCGTCCTCGACGGAGCGGTCGCGGTGTTCGACGCCGTCGCCGGCGTCGAGCCGCAGAGTGAGACGGTCTGGAAGCAGGCCGACCGCTACGACGTCCCGCGGATCGCGTTCGTCAACAAGATGGACCGGGTCGGCGCCGAGTTCCACCGCTGCGTCGACATGATGGTCGACCGGCTGGACGCGACGCCCGCCGTCATCCAGCTGCCCTGGGGTGTCGAGGCGGACTTCCGTGGCGTGATCGACCTGATCCGCATGAAGGGCCTGCTCTGGCACACCGAGGACAAGGGCGCCTCGTTCGAGACCGTCGACATCCCGACCGACCACGCCGAAGCCGCGCAGGAATGGCGGGAGAAGCTGGTCGAGACCGTCGCCGAGAACGACGACGAGCTCATGGAGCTCTACCTCGAGGGCGTCGAGCCCACCGAGGAGCAGCTCATGGCGGCGCTGCGGCGGTCCACGGTGGCCAGCAAGGTCAACCCGGTGCTCTGCGGTTCCGCGTTCAAGAACAAGGGCGTGCAGCCCATGCTCGACGCGGTCGTGGACTTCCTCCCCTCGCCGACGGACATCGGCTCGGTCACCGGCCACGCGGTCGGCAAGGAAGAAACCGAGATCGTCCGCGAGGCTGACGACGACGCGCCGTTCTCGGCGCTGGCCTTCAAGATCATGTCGGACCCGTACGTCGGCAAGCTGACCTACATCCGGGTGTACTCCGGCAAGATCACCAGCGGTACCGCGGTGCTCAACTCGACCAAGGACCGCAAGGAGCGCATCGGCCGCATCCTGCAGATGCACGCCAACCACCGGGAGGACCGGGACGGTGTGGGCGCGGGTCAGATCGTGGCCGTGGTGGGCCTGAAGAACACCACCACCGGCGACACGCTGTGTGACCCGAACTCGCCGGTCATCCTCGAGTCGATGATCTTCCCTGCCCCGGTCATCGACGTCGCCATCGAGCCGAAGACGAAGGCTGACCAGCAGAAGCTGGGCACCGCGATCCAGCGGCTCACCGAAGAGGACCCGACCTTCCAGGTCCGCACCGACGAGGAGACCGGTCAGACGGTCATCGCCGGTATGGGTGAGCTGCACCTCGAGGTCTTCGTCGACCGGATGCGCCGCGAGTACGGCGTCGAGGCGAACGTCGGCAAGCCGCAGGTGGCCTACCGCGAGACCATCCGCCGCAAGGTGGAGAAGGTCGACTACACCCACAAGAAGCAGACGGGTGGGTCCGGGCAGTACGCCCGCGTGATCATCGACCTGGAGCCCTCCGGCGGCGACGGCGGCGGCTACGAGTTCGAGAACAAGGTGACCGGCGGACGCATCCCGCGGGAGTTCATCCCGTCGGTGGACGCCGGCTGCCAGGAGGCCATGGAGTTCGGCGTCCTGGCCGGTTACCCGCTCGTCGACGTCAAGGTCACGCTACGGGACGGCCAGTTCCACGAGGTCGACTCCTCCGAGCTCGCCTTCAAGATCGCCGGTTCCATGGCCTTCAAGGACGCGGCCCGGAAGGCCGACCCGGTCATCCTCGAGCCGATGATGTCGGTCGAGGTCACGACGCCCGAGGACCACATGGGCGACGTGATCGGCGACCTCAACTCGCGGCGTGGGCAGATCCAGGCCATGGACGAGCGGGGCGGTTCCCGGATCGTCAAGGCCCTGGTGCCGCTCTCGGAGATGTTCGGGTACGTCGGCGACCTGCGGTCGAAGACCTCCGGGCGGGCGAGCTACTCGATGCAGTTCGACTCCTACGCCGAAGTCCCGCAGAACGTCGCCAAGGACATCATCGCGAAGGCGAGGGGCGAGTAGCAGGCCCGCCGGGCCGGGCTGCCGGCACCACTGACGACAGCGCCAGCCCACTGGCGACGAAACAAGCACGACACCACCCGTCCTTGGAGGGACACCAGTGGCGAAGCAGAAGTTCGAGCGGACCAAGCCGCACGTCAACATCGGGACCATCGGTCACATCGACCATGGCAAGACGACGCTGACGGCCGCGATCACGAAGGTCCTGCACGACGCGCACCCGGACCTCAACCCGTTCACGCCGTTCGACCAGATCGACAAGGCGCCGGAGGAGAAGGCCCGCGGGATCACGATCTCGATCGCGCACGTCGAGTACCAGACCGACGCGCGGCACTACGCGCACGTCGACTGCCCCGGGCACGCCGACTACATCAAGAACATGATCACGGGTGCCGCACAGATGGACGGCGCGATCCTGGTGGTCTCGGCGACCGACGGCCCCATGCCGCAGACGAAGGAGCACGTGCTCCTGGCCCGCCAGGTCGGCGTGCCGTACATCGTCGTGGCGCTGAACAAGGCCGACATGGTCGACGACGAGGAGATCCTCGAGCTCGTCGAGCTCGAGGTCCGGGAGCTCCTGAACACCTACGAGTTCCCCGGCGACGACGTCCCGGTCATCCGCGTCTCCGCGCTCAAGGCGCTGGAGGGCGACAAGGAGTGGGGCGAGAAGCTCCTCGAGCTCATGGCGGCGGTGGACGCGTCCATCCCCGAGCCCGAGCGTGACATCGACCGGCCGTTCCTCATGCCGATCGAGGACGTGTTCACGATCACGGGTCGTGGCACGGTTGTCACGGGTCGTATCGAGCGTGGAATCGTCAAGGTCAACGAGACCGTGGAGATCGTCGGCATCAAGCCGGAGACCACCACGACGACCGTGACCGGCGTCGAGATGTTCCGCAAGCTGCTCGACGAGGGCCAGGCCGGTGACAACGTCGGCCTCCTCCTCCGTGGCATCAAGCGCGAGGACGTCGAGCGCGGCCAGGTCATCGTGAAGCCGAAGTCGATCACCCCCCACACGGTGTTCGAGGCGCGCGTCTACATCCTCAACAAGGACGAGGGTGGCCGGCACACGCCGTTCTTCAAGAACTACCGGCCGCAGTTCTACTTCCGCACCACCGACGTGACCGGCGTCGTGACCCTCCCCGAGGGCACCGAGATGGTCATGCCGGGCGACAACACCGAGATGACGGTCGAGCTCATCCAGCCGATCGCCATGGAGGAGGGCCTGCGGTTCGCCATCCGTGAGGGTGGCCGGACCGTCGGTGCGGGTCAGGTTCTGAAGGTCATCAAGTAGTGGCGGCGGGCGGCGGGTGCCCCAAGGGGTCCCGCCGCCCGCTGTTGCTGGCCGGCCACGCCGGGGCGTAACGCTCCGCGTCGCGACCAGGATCGCAAGCCGCCCGCGAGGGCCGCGCACGCGCGGCCGACGGGGCACCAGACAAGGCGGTACACCCGGCACGAACCCGGACCCGCCGGGCCGCCCGCCCTTTCCGGCGGCGGCCCGCGCCGCGGAGCGGGAAGAGGTCGACGGGGACCCGGTAGTGATACCGGCCGGACGAGACAGACAGGACAGGCGAAGCCCACCATGGCGGCACAGAAGATCCGCATCCGGCTCAAGGCCTATGACCACGAGGTCATCGACAGCTCGGCGCGGAAGATCGTCGAGACCGTGACGCGTACCGGTGCGCAGGTCGCGGGTCCGGTGCCGCTGCCGACGGAGAAGAACGTCTACTGCGTCATCCGGTCGCCGCACAAGTACAAGGACAGCCGCGAGCACTTCGAGATGCGGACGCACAAGCGGCTGATCGACATTCTTGACCCGACGCCGAAGACGGTCGACTCGCTGATGCGCCTCGACCTGCCCGCCGGCGTGGACATCGAGATCAAGCTGTAAGAGGGGCCGGCGCCAGTCATGCTCAACCGCAATTACAGAGGGCTCCTGGGCACCAAGCTCGGGATGACCCAGGTATGGGACGCGAACAACCGCGTCGTGCCGGTCACCGTCATCCAGGCCGGCCCCAACGTCGTGACCCAGGTCAAGACACCCGACTCCGACGGCTACTCGGCCGTCCAGCTCGGCTACGGCGAGATCGACCCGCGCCGGATCAACAAGCCGATGCGCGGCCACTTCGAGACCTCCGGTGCCACTCCCCGGCGGCACCTCGTCGAGCTGCGCACCGCGGACGCCGGCAACTACCGACCCGGCCAGCAGCTGACCGGTGAGGTGTTCGACGCCGGCCAGGTGGTCGACGTCACCGGCACCTCCAAGGGCAAGGGCTTCGCTGGTGTCATGAAGCGGCACGGCTTCAAGGGCCTGGGCGCCGGTCACGGCGTCGAGCGCAAGCACCGCTCGCCGGGTTCCGTCGGCGGCTGCGCCACTCCGGGGCGGGTCTTCAAGGGCCTGCGGATGGCCGGCCGGATGGGGCACGACCGTGTGACCGTGGCCGGACTGACCATCCACGCCGTCGACACCGAGCGCGGCTTCCTGCTGATCAAGGGTGCGATTCCCGGCCCCGACGGCGGTCTGGTCTTCGTTCGCAGCGCGGCCAAGCGCCCCGCTCCGGAGCCGGCCGCTCCGGTGGCGGCCGCGGCCGCCGGCACCGGTGAGGAGGCCTCGGCATGAGCCCGACGGCAACGATGACGAAGGAAGCCCCCGCCGAGGCGGACGCGCCGGTGGACCGCACGGTCCCGGTGCACGCCCCCGCGGGCGGCGACGCCGGCAGCGTCGAGCTGCCCGGCGCGGTGTTCGACGTGCCGGTGAACGTGCCGCTGATCCACCAGGTCGTCGTGGCGCAGCTCGCCGCGGCCCGGCAGGGCACGCACTCCACGAAGACCCGCGGCGAGGTCCGTGGCGGTGGGCGTAAGCCGTACCGCCAGAAGGGCACCGGCCGGGCACGGCAGGGCTCGCTGCGCGCGCCGCAGTTCACCGGCGGTGGCATCGTCCACGGCCCGACGCCGCGCAACTACGACCAGCGGACACCCAAGAAGATGAAGGCCGCCGCGCTGCGCGGGGCCCTGTCGGACCGGGCCCGCAACAACCGGCTGCACGTGGTCTCGTCGCTGGTCGCCGGTGACACCCCGTCGACCAAGTCGGCTGTGGCCGCGCTGACCAGCCTGGTGGACGCGCGCCGCGTCCTGGTCGTGGCCCTCCGCTCGGACGAGCTGACCTGGCTCAGCCTGCGCAACGTGGCCGAGGTCCACCTGCTCGACCCGGGCCAGCTCAACACCTACGACGTGCTGGTGAGTGACGACGTGGTGTTCACCGAGGGCGCGCTCACCGCGTACCTCGGTCGCGCCTCCCGTCCGGCGACCTCAGCCGGCGAGGAGGAGGACAAGTGATCCCCGACCCGCGAGACATCATTCTCCGGCCGGTCGTCTCCGAGAAGAGCTACGGCCTGCTCGACGAGAACGTCTACACGTTCATCGTCCGCCCCGACGCGAACAAGACCCAGATCAAGCTCGCCGTGCAGAAGATCTTCAACGTGCGGGTCACCCGGGTCAACACGATCAACCGGGCGGGCAAGCGCAAGCGGACCAAGCACGGCTGGGGACACCGCTCGGCCACCAAGCGGGCGCTCGTCAGCCTCGCGCCCGGTGACAGCATTGAGATCTTCGGAGGCCCCGGTGCCTGACACCCGCGTGGGGCGTACCCGGGTGCCGCTCGGCCCGGCGTCGGATCGGAAGTAGAGCATGGGTATTCGCAGGTACAAGCCGACGACGCCGGGGCGTCGTGGGTCGAGCGTCGCCGACTTCGTCGAGATCACCCGTGATCACCCCGAGAAGTCGCTCGTTCGCCCGTTGCACTCCAAGGGCGGCCGCAACGTCCACGGGCGGATCACGACCCGCCACCAGGGCGGCGGCCACAAGCGGGCCTACCGGATCATCGACTTCCGGCGGGACAAGGACGGCGTGCCGGCCAAGGTCGCGCACATCGAGTACGACCCGAACCGCACCGCGCGGATCGCCCTGCTGCACTACGTCGACGGCGAGAAGCGCTACATCCTCGCCCCGGTGAAGCTGCACCAGGGCGACATGGTCAGCTCRGGTGTCGGCGCGGACATCAAGCCGGGCAACGCCCTGCCGCTGCGCAACATCCCGACCGGCACCGTGGTCCACGCCATCGAGCTGCGTCCCGGCGGCGGCGCCAAGATCGCTCGCAGCGCCGGCACCAGTGTGCAGCTCGTCGCGAAGGACGGGCCGTACGCCCAGCTCCGGATGCCCTCCGGTGAGATCCGCAACGTCGACGTGCGCTGCCGCGCCACCGTCGGCGAGGTCGGCAACGCCGAGCAGAGCAACATCAACTGGGGCAAGGCCGGCCGCATGCGCTGGAAGGGCCGTCGGCCCACCGTGCGTGGTGTCGCGATGAACCCGGTCGACCACCCGCACGGTGGTGGTGAGGGCAAGACCTCCGGTGGCCGCCACCCGGTCAACCCGAAGGGCCGTCCGGAGGGCCGCACCCGCCGCACCAAGAAGTCCAGCGACGCGCTGATCGTCCGGCGCCGCAAGCAGAACAGGCGGCGGTAGTCATGACTCTGCTCRCCCGGCCGCCGGCCAGCTCGATCCRCACCCACCACTGAGCAGGAAGGAGGAGACACAGCCATGCCACGCAGTCTGAAAAAGGGCCCGTTCGTCGACGACCACCTGCTCAAGAAGGTGGACGCGCAGAACGCCAAGGGCACCAAGCACGTCATCCGGACCTGGTCGCGTCGTTCGACCGTGATCCCCGACATGCTGGGCCACACCATCGCCGTGCACGACGGGCGCAAGCACGTCCCCGTGTTCATCACCGAGGGAATGGTCGGGCACAAGCTCGGCGAGTTCGCGCCCACGCGCACCTTCCGCGGGCACGTCAAGGAGGACCGGAGGTCACGCCGTGGCTGACGACCTCGTCGACGGCCTGACCCGCGCCGGCCTGCCCGGCGCGAAGGCGACCGCTCGATACGTGCACACCTCGCCGACCAAGGCCCGTCGGGTCGTCGACCTGGTCCGCGGCCGGTCCGCGAGCGAGGCGCTCGACATCCTCCGGTTCGCGCCCCAGGCGGCGAGCACGGATGTCTACAAGGTCGTGGCGAGCGCGGTGGCGAACGCGGAGAACAACCACAACCTCGACCCGGCGACGCTGTGGATCGGCGCCGCCTATGTGGACGAGGGGCCGACGCTCAAGCGCATCCGGCCGCGCGCGCAGGGCCGGGCCTACCGGATCCGCAAGCGCACCAGCCACATCACGGTCGTGGTGGAGAGCCGGGAACCGGTGTCCACTGGCGCCGGCGCCAGGACTACAAGGAGGGCCCGGTAGTGGGGCAGAAGGTAAACCCGCACGGGTTCCGACTTGGCATCACGTCGGAGTTCACCTCCCGTTGGTACGCCGACAAGCAGTACAAGGCGTACGTCGGTGAGGACGTCAAGATTCGCAAGATGATGTCCAAGGGCATGGAGCGGGCCGGCATCAGCCGGGTCGACATCGAGCGCACCCAGGGTCGGCTGCGGGTGGACATCCACACCGCCCGCCCGGGCATCGTGATCGGCCGGCGTGGCGCCGAGGCCGACCGCATCCGCGGTGACCTCGAGAAGCTGACCGGCAAGCAGGTGCAGCTCAACATCCTCGAGGTGAAGAACCCCGAGGTCGACGCGCAGCTCGTGGCGCAGGGCGTCGCCGAGCAGCTCTCCAGCCGGGTCAGCTTCCGCCGCGCGATGCGTAAGGCGATGCAGTCCGCGATGAAGAGCGGCGCCAAGGGAATCCGGGTCCAGTGCTCGGGCCGCCTCGGCGGCGCCGAGATGAGCCGGTCGGAGTTCTACCGCGAGGGCCGGGTGCCGCTGCACACGCTGCGCGCGGACATCGACTACGGCTTCTACGAGGCCCGGACGAACTTCGGCCGTATCGGCGTGAAGGTCTGGATCTACAAGGGCGACATCGTCCAGAGCCGCGCGGAGCGGGAGGCCCAGGAGGCCCTGCTGCGTCAGCAGCGCCGGGAGCGCCCGCGCCGCGGGCCGCGCTCGGGCTCGTCCGGCACCACGCAGGGCGGGACGGACGCCGGTCGGGCCGCGGCCCGCGCCGGCGACCGCCGCGGTCGTGGTGGCAGCGGTGGCGGTGGCGGCTCGGCGGAGAAGGCTTCCGCCGCCGAGAAGGCCCCGGCGGAGAAGCCGGCGACCGAGTCGGCCGCGGTCGAGGGCACGCCGGTGGAGACCCCGGCGGTCACGCCCGAGACCACCGCGGCCCCGGCCGCAGCGACGACCGCCGAGGCCCAGGGCGCGCCGGAGAAGGCGGAGGGTTAGGAAAACATGCTTATTCCCCGGAAGGTCGCGCACCGCAAGCAGCACCACCCGAAGCGGACGGGCGCGGCCAAGGGCGGCACCAGGATCGCCTTCGGTGAGTACGCGATCCAGTCGCTGGAGTCGGCCTACGTGACGAACCGGCAGATCGAGTCGGCGCGTATCGCGATGACCCGGCACATCCGGCGTGGTGGAAAGGTCTGGATCAACATCTATCCGGACCGCCCGCTGACGAAGAAGCCCGCCGAGACCCGGATGGGTTCCGGCAAGGGCTCGCCGGAGTGGTGGGTCGCGAACGTGAAGCCCGGACGCATCATGTTCGAGCTTTCCGGCGTGGCCGAGCCGGTCGCCCGTGAGGCGATGCGGCGCGCCATCCACAAGCTGCCGATGAAGTGCCGTTTCGTGACCCGTGAGGGTGGTGCCTGATGGCCGTCACGACAACGGACGACCTGCGCAGCCTGCCCGCCACCGAGTTGGTCGACAAGCTGCGCGAGGCCAAGGAGGAGCTGTTCAACCTCCGCTTCCAGGCCGCGACCGGGCAGCTTCGCAACAACCGCCGGCTGCGTGACGTCCGCCGGGACATCGCCCGGATCTACACGGTCATGCGTGAGCGCGAGCTCGGGATGAGCGGCGATCCGGCCGTCGCGGTGGACGCCGCCGAGTCGGATCGGGCGTGAGCGCAGTGAGCGGAGAAGACGTGAGCGAAGTCAGCACGGACAGCATCCCCACCCCCAGCACCGCGGAGGCGCCTTCCGAGCGCGGCTTCCGYAAGGTGCGTGAGGGTCTGGTGATCAGCGGCAAGATGCAGAAGACGGTGGTCGTCGCTGTCGAGGACCGGGTCCAGCACCCGCTCTACGGCAAGACGATCCGCCGTACCAAGAGGGTCAAGGCGCACGACGAGAACGGCACCGTCGGTGTCGGCGACCGCGTCCTGCTGATGGAGACGCGGCCGCTGTCGGCCACCAAGCGCTGGCGGGTCGTCCAGATCCTCGAGAAGGCGAAGTAGGTCCCTCTGGGGATCGCGGTGGATCGGCCGGTGGCAGGGCTCGCGTGAGGCGGGCCCGCCGCCGGCCGGACACGCAGACCTCGCGGTCGTCACCGGTGGCAGTGAGTAGAGCCGGTCGGCGGCGGTCGGGCGGCAACGGGTGATCAGGAGCGGAAAGTGATTCAGCAGGAGTCGCGACTTCGGGTCGCCGACAACACCGGAGCCAGGGAAATTCTGTGCATCCGGGTGCTCGGCGGCTCTGGGCGTCGTTACGCGGGGATCGGCGACATCATCGTCGGCACGGTGAAGGACGCCCTGCCCGGCGCCGGCGTGAAGCGCGGCGACGTGGTCAAKGCGGTCGTGGTGCGCACCAAGAAGGAACGGCGGCGCCCGGACGGCTCCTACATCCGTTTCGACGAGAACGCCGCGGTGCTCATCCGGGACGGGGGAGACCCCCGTGGTACCCGCATCTTCGGGCCGGTCGGCCGCGAGCTGCGGGACAAGCGTTTCATGAAGATTATTTCGCTGGCGCCGGAGGTGCTGTAGACCGTGGCCGGTATGAAGATCAAGAAGGGCGACACGGTCCAGATCGTCACGGGCAAGGACCGCGGCCTGAAGGGCAAGGTCATCCGGGCCATCCCCGACCAGAACAAGGTCGTGGTCGAGGGCGCCAACCGGGTCACCCGGCACACCCGCGTCCAGCAGAGCTCGCGTGGCTCGCAGTCCGGCGGGATCGTCACCCAGGAGGCGCCGATCCACGTCAGCAACGTGATGATCGTCGACCCGTCCGACGGCCGTCCGACCCGCGTCGGTTACCGCTTCAACGACGAC
The DNA here is from genome assembly GCF_001854695.1 of Parafrankia soli. Classification (GTDB taxonomy): domain Bacteria; phylum Actinomycetota; class Actinomycetes; order Frankiales; family Frankiaceae; genus Parafrankia; species Parafrankia soli. Next base: position 156,345 of record NZ_MAXA01000246.1, on the reverse strand, counting down.
GGCACCAAGGTCCGGATCTCGCGCCGCACCGGTGCCGAGCTCTAGGCCCCCGGCGCAAGGCTAGGAAACGAGACATGAGTGTGACCACGGAAGCCCGGCCGGTCCCGCGGCTGAAGCAGCGGTACCGCGAGGAGATCGCCCCGGCGCTGCGGGAGGAGTTCTCCTACGGCAACGTCATGCAGATCCCCGGCGTGGTGAAGGTCGTCGTCAACATGGGCGTCGGCGACGCGGCCCGGGACGCGAAGCTGATCGACGGCGCGACCAGGGACCTGGCGGCCATCACCGGCCAGAAGCCGGCGGTGCGCCGGGCGAAGAAGTCCATCGCCCAGTTCAAGCTGCGCGAGGGCCAGCCCATCGGGGCGAAGGTGACCCTGCGCGGTGACCGGATGTGGGAGTTCCTGGACCGTCTGGTCACGATCGCRCTTCCCCGCATCCGCGACTTCCGCGGGCTCTCGCCGAAGCAGTTCGACGGCGCCGGGAACTACACGTTCGGCGTCATCGAGCAGTCGATCTTCCACGAGATCGACATCGACCGGATCGACCGGGTCCGGGGCATGGACATCACGGTCGTGACCACCGCGACCAACGACGACGAGGGCCGGGCGCTGCTGAGGGCGCTGGGCTTCCCGTTCCGGGAGAGCTGAGAAATGGCGAAGAAGGCGCTGGTCGAAAAGGCCGCCCGCAAGCCCAAGTACGCCGTCCGCGGCTACACCCGCTGCCAGCGGTGTGGCCGTCCGCGCTCCGTCTACCGGGTGTTCGGCCTGTGCCGGGTGTGCCTGCGGCAGATGGCCCACCGCGGCGAGCTGCCCGGCGTGACCAAGAGCTCCTGGTAGTTCAACACACGATCGCGGTAGGCCCGCGCACCTCGTGCGCGAGCGGCGGGAACCCCCGTGAGAAAGGCGTCAAGCCATGACGATGACCGATCCGATCGCGGACATGCTCACCCGTGTCCGCAACGCCAACCGGGCTTATCACGACCGGGTGGTGATGCCGCACAGCAAGATCAAGACGCACATCGCCGAGATCCTCCAGCAGGAGGGCTACATCCTCGGCTGGCACGTCGAGGACCCCGCCGAAGGCGCGGTCGGCCGCACGCTGATCGTCGACCTGAAGTACGGCCCCAACCGGGAGCGGTCGATCGCGGGTGTGAAGCGGATCAGCAAGCCGGGTCTGCGTGTGTACGCGAAGTCGACGAACCTGCCGAAGGTCCTCGGTGGCCTGGGCGTCGCGATCATCTCCACCTCGTCGGGTCTTCTGACCGACAGGCAGGCCGGCAAGCGGCGCGTGGGCGGGGAAGTCCTCGCCTACGTCTGGTAAGGAAGGCGAACGATGTCACGGATCGGGCGCCAGCCCATCAGTGTTCCCACCGGCGTGGAGATCTCTCTCGACGGCCCCAAGGTCACGATCAAGGGCCCCAAGGGCTCGCTGAGCCACACGGTCGCGGAGCCGATCGAGGTCGTCCGCGAGGACGGTCAGCTCATCGTCAACCGGCCGAACGACGAGCGGCGTAGCCGCGCGCTGCACGGCCTCACCCGCACCCTGGTGTCCAACATGGTCGTCGGGGTCACCGCCGGGTACTCGAAGACTCTGGAGATCGTCGGAGTCGGATACCGGGTCCAGGCCCGCGGCTCGGACCTCGAGTTCGCCCTCGGCTACAGCCACCCGGTACCGGTGAAGGCCCCTGAGGGGATCCGGTTCGAGGTGCAGACCCCCACCCGCTTCGTCGTGCACGGCATCGACAAGCAGCAGGTGGGCGAGGTCGCCGCCAAGATCCGCGKACTGCGCAAGCCCGACCCCTACAAGGGCAAGGGTGTGCGGTACCAGGGCGAGGTCGTTCGCCGCAAGGTCGGGAAGACCGGGAAGTAGGTAGACAGACATGGCAGTGAGCCTCAGCGCCAGTGCGCGCCGGCGGACGGCCAAGCTCCGCCGCCACGTCCGCGTGCGCAAGAAGGTGTCGGGCACCCCGATCCGGCCGCGTCTCGTCGTCACCCGGTCCTCGCGGCACATCTACGCCCAGGTCATCGACGACGTCGCCGGGCACACGCTGGCCTCTGCGTCCACGTTGGAGGACGGGCTGCGCGCCTCCGACGGGGACAAGAGCGCCAAGGCCCGCGAGGTCGGTCGGCTCGTCGCCGAGCGCGCCCGCGCCGCCGGGATCGACGCCGTGGTGTTCGACCGGGGCGGTCGTACGTACCACGGGCGGATCGCCGCGCTGGCGGACGCGGCCCGCGAGGGCGGGCTGAACTTCTGATGATCACATCCACTAGGGAGATGTTCTAGATGCCAGGCCAGCAGCGCCGCGGAGGCGGCTCCGGCGGTTCCGACCGCCGCGAGCGCCGCGACCGTTCGGGCGGTGGCCCGGCGCAGGAGAAGACCGCTTATGTCGAGCGGGTCGTCGCCATCAACCGCGTGGCGAAGGTCGTGAAGGGCGGGCGTCGGTTCAGCTTCACGGCGCTCGTCGTGGTGGGCGACGCGGACGGCACCGTCGGCGTCGGCTACGGAAAGGCCAAGGAGGTCCCCGCGGCGATCGCCAAGGGGGTCGAGGAGGCCAAGAAGCACTTCTTCAAGGTCCCGCGCATCGGCTCCACCATCCCGCACCCGGTGCAGGGTGAGGAGGCCGCCGGGGTCGTGCTGCTCAAGCCCGCCTCGCCCGGTACCGGTGTCATCGCCGGTGGTCCGGTGCGCGCCGTGCTGGAGTGCGCCGGGGTGCACGACGTACTGTCGAAGTCGCTCGGGTCGTCCAACCCGATCAACATCGTGCATGCGACCGTCGCCGCGCTGCGCGGGTTGATGCGTCCCGAGGAGATCGCCGCCCGCCGTGGGCTGCCGCTGGAGGATGTCGCTCCGCCGGCGATGCTGCGTGCGCGGGCGGCCGGGGTCGGTGCGTAATGGCCAAGCTGCGCATCACCCAGATCCGCTCCGGGATCGGCGGCACCCGCAACCAGCGCGAGACGCTGCGCACGCTGGGGCTGCGCAAGATCAACGCGAGCACCGTCCGTGACGACCGTCCCGAGGTTCTCGGGATGATCGCGACCGTGACCCATCTCGTCCGGGTCGAGGAGGTGGACTCCTGATGGCCGAGAAGACGCTGGAGAAGTCGGACTCCGCCACCGCGCAGGAGCGCGGCCGCGGGCTGAAGGTCCACCACCTTCGCCCGGCGCCGGGTGCCCACAAGAAGAAGCAGCGGGTGGGCCGCGGTGAGGGTTCCAAGGGCAAGACGGCCGGCCGTGGTACCAAGGGCTCGAAGGCACGCAAGCAGGTGCCGGCGCGCTTCGAGGGCGGCCAGATGCCCCTGCACATGCGGGTTCCCAAGCTCAAGGGCTTCCGTAACCGGTTCCGCACCGAGTACCAGGTGGTGAACGTCGCCACCCTGGAGGAGCTGTTCCCCGACGGCGGCACGATCGGCGTCGACGAGCTGGTCGCAGCCGGCGCGGTTCGGGGCAAGTCGCTGGTGAAGGTGCTCGGCGACGGTGAGATCGGCGTGGCCGTCCAGGTGACGGCGCATGCCTTCTCCGGTTCGGCGAAGCAGAAGATCGAAGCCGCCGGGGGCAGTGTCACCCAGGCGTGAGAGTGCCTCGGGACGGGTGGGGTGACCTACCCGTCCCGAGGCGTTCGTGCGTTCTCCGGCCAGCGCACCGCAGTCGGTCGCCGGTGTCACCGCGAGCCTGGTGGCCGTCGGATGACCCGAGTGCGGGGCCCTGAATCGTGACGCCGCGTAGTGGCCGCTGTGGGGTGCGGAGGAGGCCGGCAGGCGGTGTAAGGGCTCGCCGGTAACGCTGCAACAGGTGCCTCCTCGCTCTGAGTCTCGAGTACACCGGTGCCTACCGCGAGTGATGTCCGGACGAGTGGGCCTCGGGTGCTGTTAGAGTCGCCTCACCGCGTACGGTCGGCTTCGGCGGCCAGCGGCGATCCGTACCGGACATCGAGTCCGTCCCGTCAGCCGTAAGGATCAGCAGGAGGAGTCGTGCTCACCGCCTTCACGCGGGCCTTCCGCACGCCCGACCTGCGGAAGAAACTGCTCTTCACCCTCGGCATCGTCGTCCTGTTCCGGTTCGGCAGCGTCATGCCGTCGCCCGGCGTCTCCACGGCGGCGGTGAACGCGTGTCTGGACTCGGCCAGCGCCGAAAGCAACAACGTGTACTCGCTGATCAACCTCTTCAGCGGTGGCGCTCTCCTTCAGCTCTCGGTGTTCGCGCTCGGCATCATGCCGTACATCACCTCCAGCATCATCATCCAGCTTCTGGTGGTGGTGATTCCGCGGCTTGAGCAGCTCAAGAAGGAAGGCAGCTCGGGTGAGCAGAAGCTCACCCAGTACACCCGTTACCTGACGGTCGCCCTGGGTGTCCTCCAGGCCACCGGCATCGTGGCGCTCGCCCGTAGCGGCCGRCTCTTCCCTGGCTGCAGCGCCCAGATCATCCCGGACACGAGCCTCTTCCGCATCGTCACCATCGTGATCACTATGACCGCTGGAACCGCGGTCATCATGTGGATGGGTGAGCTGATCACCGCCCGCGGCGTGGGCAACGGCATGTCCCTGCTGATCTTCACCTCGATCGCGGCGGCCCTGCCCTCCCAGGGCGGACGGATCCTCCAGGTCGCCGGTGGCGTCGTGTTCAGTCTCGTGATCCTGCTCGGTCTGGCCATCGTGGTGTTCGTGGTGTTCGTCGAGCAGTCGCAGCGCCGCATCCCGGTGCAGTACGCGAAGCGGCTGATCGGGCGCCGGATGTACGGCGGGACGTCGACCTACCTCCCGATCAAGGTGAACCAGGCCGGCATCATCCCGGTCATCTTCGCCTCCTCGCTGCTCCAGCTCCCGCAGCTCGTGGGCCAGATGTGGAGCAACCAGACCTTCCAGGACTTCGAGCAGCGCTACCTGTCCCGCGGGGACCACCCGCTCTAYCTCGTGGCCTACGGTGCGCTGATCATCTTCTTCACGTACTTCTATGTCGCGATCACCTTCAACCCGACGGAGGTCGCCGACAACATGAGAAAGTACGGCGGGTTCATCCCCGGGATCCGACCCGGCCGGCCCACGGCCGAATACCTGGATCACGTGCTGTCCCGCATCACCCTCCCTGGCTCGCTGTTCCTGGGGGTCATCACGGTGTTGCCGTTGGCGCTTCTCAACCTGACGAAGGACCAGCCCTTCCCGTTTGCTGGTACCTCGGTTCTGATCATGGTGGGAGTGGGGCTGGAGACCGTGAAACAGATTGAAAGCCAGCTCATGCTGCGCAACTACGAAGGATTCCTCCGGTAGTGCGCCTCGTACTGGTCGGACCGCCAGGCGCCGGCAAGGGGACGCAGGCTGCCTTCATCGCGCAGGCGAGATCCATTCCGAAGATCTCGACCGGCGACATCTTCCGGGCGAACGTCCGCGAGGGAACCGAACTTGGTGTCCAGGCGAAGGCGTTCATGGACTCCGGCGACCTCGTCCCCGACGAGATCACCATTGGCATGGTGCGCAACCGTCTCGCCGAGGACGACGCGGTCAAGGGCTTCCTCCTGGACGGCTTCCCGCGCAACGTCCCGCAGGCCGAGGTGCTCGGCGGAATGCTGGACGCGATGGGTACGCGTCTCGATGTGGTCCTCGAGTTGGTCGTCGACGACGACGAGGTGGTGCGGCGGCTCTCCGGCCGGCGGACCTGCCGGAACTGCGGGCACATCTGGCACCTCGACTTCGACCCGTCCCGGGTCGAGGGAATCTGTGACCGGTGCTCGGGGGAGCTGTTCCAGCGCGATGACGACCGTCCTGAGACGGTGCGCCACCGCCTCGAGGTGTATGCGGAGCAGACCTCCCCGCTTGTCGCCTACTACGCGGCCAAGGGCGTGCTCATCGGCATCGACGCGACCGGCCCGGTCGACAACGTGACCGATCGTGCCCTGGACGCGCTGCGCCACTACGGCGACTGACCGAGGCCGCCCCGCTCGCCGCGCCGTGACTCCGCCATACCTCGCGTCTCCTGCGTTTCCCGCACGGAACGCGGGCTCGGCGGCCCGAGGCCCGGCGTTCCGGAGCGCGGCGGTCCCGGGCATGGACACGGCTGCGGTGGTCCGAGGCCAGGCGGCGGGGCTGCCCGTGGCCTGGCGCCGTGCGGCCCCTGAGGGCCTCGCAGGCAGGTCGGCGGGCCCCGGACTACGGGGCCCCGGGCAGTTGAGGTCCTGCGGCTCGCAGGCGCCATGCGCGCACGTTTTTCGCCGGGGACATCCGCTCTTGACGAACGAGCCCTCATCTCGGTCACCGCGGACGGTTATCGTCGGTAGGGGAACGGACGCGGGAGCGCGCCGACGGGGGATATGGGCGCGGCAGGCCCGTGCCGGGGCGGCAGCGCCGGCGGGGTTCGGACCCCGGCCGGGCTCAGACGAGGCGACGGGCACCTGTACGTCGCGAACACTACTGAGGGACGGGACCGGGTAGAGCGTGGCACGACGAGAGCACGTCCAGATCAAGACGGCATCCGAGATCGCCAAGATGCGGGTGGCCGGGCTGCTCGTCGCGAAGACCCTGGCGGCCTTGCGCGCGGCGGTGGCTCCGGGCATCACCACGGAGGATCTCGACGCCCTCGCGGAGAAGACGATCCGTGCCGACGGGGGCATCCCGTCCTTCAAGGGCTACGCGCACCCTCCGTACCCGGCCTCGATCTGTAGCTCGGTGAACAACGAGGTGGTCCACGCGATCCCCAGCCGGCGCCGGGTGCTGCGCGAGGGGGACATCATCTCCATCGACTGCGGCGCGATCGTCGACGGCTGGCACGGCGACGCCGCGATCACCGTCCCGGTCGGCGAGGTGCCCTCCGAGGTCCTGGACATGCTCCGGGTCTGCGACGAGGCCCTGTGGCGCGGCCTTGCCGCCGCGCAGCTCGGCGGCCGGCTGACGGACATCAGCAACGCGGTCGAACGGCACATCCTCCCTCACGGCTACGGCATCGTCGACCACTACGGCGGTCACGGCATCGGGTCGGAGATGCACCAGCCGCCGCATGTGCTGAACTACGGCCGGGCCGGCCGGGGGATGAAGCTGGTCGAGGGCGTCGCGCTCGCGATCGAGCCGATGATCACTCTTGGCTCGCCGGACACCGTCATCCTCGAGGACGAGTGGACGGTCGCGACCAAGGACGGCTCGCTCGCCGCCCACACCGAGCACTCCGTCGCTGTCACCCCGCGTGGTCCGTGGGTGCTCACCGAGCCCGACGGCGGCGTGGCGAGGTTCGCGGAGCTGGGTGTGGTCTGCGGGCAGCCCGCCGACGCACCCACAGGCTGAGCGATCAGCCCTGCCCGTCGGTCCGATCAGGGTCGTGTGGGGCCCGTGTTGGCCCTTGACGGATGCGGCACGTACACTCATGAGTCGACGGTCTACAGCGTTGTCGGTGTCCATCGTTTCGTACGGTGACCCCGCGCGGTGACCCCGCGTGAGCGCACTCTCGGGTGCTCGATCGCTCGCCCCATGCGCGTCCGGGCCGTCATCCCAGCGTCGACGTCAGGACAGCGGAGGACATGCCGAAGAAGGACGGGGCCATCGAGATCGAAGGCCGAGTGGTGGAGCCGCTCCCGAACGCCATGTTCCGGGTGGAGCTCCAGAACGGTCATCGTGTTCTCGCCCACATCAGTGGCAAGATGCGTCAGCACTACATCCGGATCCTTCCCGAGGACCGGGTGGTGGTGGAGCTCTCGCCATACGACCTGTCCCGCGGTCGCATCGTCTACCGCTACAAGTAGTCGTCATCTCACCAGCGAGCGCGGCCCACGGCTGCGTGTGGAGGTTCGTGCGGCCGTGAAGGTCAAGCCGAGCGTGAAGAAGATCTGCGACAAGTGCAAGGTGATCCGCCGTCACGGGCGTGTCATGGTCATCTGCGACAACCTGCGCCACAAGCAGCGCCAGGGCTGATGACGGTCGGCGGGCCACTGGCCCGGCCGACCATCACCGGCGGGCCCTGGGGCCCGCCGGTGACATCTGGCGGGCAGCAGGCCCGCCGCCAGAAGCGACACCAGGCCGCGTCACGCGGTTCCCACCCCCGGTCGGAGGCCGGGGCCTCGTCGGTTTCACGGACCGGTGCCACCCGTCAGGGCGGCGTCGGCGTCCGGGCCGAGGCGGGGGCGGTGTCGCCCGAGACCTCCGGGTTCAGGAAGGAACCACCGCGTCATGGCACGCCTTTCCGGCGTCGACCTTCCCCGCGAGAAGCGGGTTGAGATCGCGCTGACCTACATCTTCGGGATCGGTCGCAGCCGCTCCCGGGACACCCTCGCCGCAACCGGGGTCAACCCGGACACCCGGGTCCGTGACCTTACCGACGACGAGGTCCAGAAGCTTCGGGAGTGGATCGACGCGAACTACCGCGTCGAGGGCGATCTCAACCGTGAGATCAAGCAGGACATTCGCCGCAAGATGGAGATCGGCTGCTACCAGGGTCTCCGTCACCGCCGCAACCTTCCCGTCCACGGCCAGCGCACGCACACCAACGCGCGTACCCGCAAGGGCCCGCGCCGCGCCATCGCCGGGAAGAAGAAGGCCGGCAAGAAGTAGTCACCGGTCACTCCCGGGCCTCGGTGCCCGGGCTCCACGACCGCTGATCGACGACCTCGTAGACGGAGACCACGGGTTATGCCTCCCAAGACACGCGCCGCCGGCGTCAAGAAGGTCCGGCGGAAAGAAAAGAAGAACGTCGCCCACGGGCACGCTCACATCAAGAGCACGTTCAACAACACGATCGTCTCGATCACGGACCCCAGCGGGAACGTGATCTCGTGGGCGTCAGCCGGCCACGTCGGCTTCAAGGGCTCCCGCAAGTCGACCCCGTTCGCCGCGCAGATGGCCGCCGAGAACGCGGCCCRCAAGGCGCAGGAGCACGGGATGCGCAAGGTCGACGTCTTCGTGAAGGGTCCCGGCTCCGGCCGGGAGACGGCGATCCGCTCGCTGCAGGCCGCCGGCCTGGAGGTCGGGGCGATCCAGGACGTCACCCCCACCCCGCACAACGGCTGCCGCCCGCCGAAGCGTCGCCGGGTCTGAAGTCCGCGCCAGGGATACGAGAGAGAAGGACAAGCATGGCCCGTTACACCGGCGCGGACTGCAAGCGTTGCCGCCGCGAGAAGACGAAGCTGTTCCTCAAGGGCAGCAAGTGCGAGACCCCGAAGTGCCCGATCGAGATCCGGCCGTACCCGCCGGGCGAGCACGGCCGTGGCCGCACGAAGGACTCCGAGTACCTGCTGCAGAAGCGCGAGAAGCAGAAGTGCGCGCGCATCTACGGCATTCTGGAGAAGCAGTTCCGGGGCTACTACGACGAGGCGAACCGCCGCGCCGGCAAGACCGGTGACGAGCTGCTGAAGATCCTCGAGTCGCGCCTGGACAACGTGGTCTACCGGGGTGGCTTCGCGCCGTCCCGTGACGCCGCCCGCCAGGCCGTCCGGCACGGTCACGTGCAGGTCAACGGCCGCAAGGTCGACATCCCGAGCTACCGGGTCACCGAGAACGACATCGTGGAGATCGCGCCGAAGTCGCGCGAGCTCACCCCGTTCATCGTGGCCCGCGAGACCGCGGGGACCGGCCGCACCGTCCCGCCGTGGATCGAGGCCATCCCCAGCCAGATGCGCCTGCTCGTCCACTCGCTGCCCGCGCGCCAGGTGATCGACACCCAGGTGCAGGAGCAGCTGATCGTCGAGCTCTACTCGAAGTAGTCGCCGCCGTCCGGCGCCGGTCTCGTGCCGGCGCCGGGTCCGCGTCGGCCCCCGGTCTCGTGCCGGGGCCGGGCGGCGACCGGGCCACGGATCATTCCCGCTCGGCCCGGGGCCCGGGCATGGTGGCGGCGCACGGGGATCCAAGGGGATCACGGTGGGCCGCGGAGGCCCGGGCGTACTGTTGTGTGGTGCGGGGGCGGACCGATGCCCCCGTGCCGGCTCCTCTTCAGGGGCATCCACGGCGTCATATGGCGGTCGCCGTGTTCGGAAGGAAGTTCTCTCATGCTGATCGCTCAGCGTCCCTCGCTCGCCGAGGACCCGATCTCCGAGTTCCGGTCGCGCTTCGTGATCGAGCCGCTCGAGCCGGGCTTCGGCTACACCCTCGGCAACTCGCTGCGCCGCACCCTGCTGTCCTCCATCCCGGGCGCGGCCGTGACGAGCATCCGGGTGGACGGCGTCCTCCACGAGTTCTCCACCGTTCCCGGGGTCAAGGAGGACGTGACCGACCTGATCCTGAACCTCAAGGAACTGGTCGTCAGCTCCGACAACGACGAGCCGACCGTGATGTACCTGCGCAAGCAGGGCCCCGGTGAGGTCACCGCGGCCGACATCGCCCCCCCGGCCGGCGTCGAGGTGCACAACCCCGACCTGCACCTGGCCACCCTCAACGACAAGGGCAAGCTCGAGATCGAGCTGACCGTCGAGCGGGGCCGTGGCTACGTCAGTGCCGCCCAGAACAAGCAGCCGGGCCAGGAGATCGGTCGCATTCCGATCGACTCCATCTACTCCCCGGTGCTGAAGGTCACCTACAAGGTCGAGGCGACCCGTGTGGAGCAGCGCACGGACTTCGACCGGCTCATCGTCGACGTGGAGACGAAGCAGTCGATCTCCCCGCGGGACGCGATGGCCAGCGCCGGCAAGACCCTCGTCGGCCTGTTCGGGCTGGCCCAGGAGCTCAACGCCGAGGCGGAGGGCGTCGACATCGGCCCGTCCGCGGCGGACGCCGCCCTGGCCGCCGACCTGGCGCTGCCGATCGAGGAGATGGACCTGACCGTCCGCTCGTACAACTGCCTCAAGCGCGAGGGCATCCACACCATCGGTGAGCTGGTGTCCCGCAGCGAGGCGGACCTGCTCGACATCCGCAACTTCGGGCAGAAGTCGATCGACGAGGTCAAGACCAAGCTGGGTGCCATGGGCCTGCAGCTCAAGGACTCCCCGCCCGGGTTCGACCCGCGCCAGGCCGTCGACACGTACGGCACCGACACGTACAACCCGTCGTTCTCCGACCCGTCCGACGACGGTCGCGAGTTCGTCGAGACCGAACAGTACTGATCTGACCGTGTCCCCGGGCGCCCGGTTCCAGCCGGGCGCCGGGGCACACGTCCACCGGGGGCCTAGCCGTGCTTCCCGGCGGCGCCTGGAGAGCAGCGAAAGGAACGAGGAGCACCCATCATGCCCACGCCAACCAAGGGCGCCCGGCTCGGCGGCAGCCCCGCACATGAGCGGCTGCTGCTGGCCAACCTCGCCACCGCGCTGTTCGAGCACGGCGGCATCACGACCACCGAGGCCAAGGCGCGCCGGCTGCGCCCCTACGCCGAGCGCCTGGTCACCCACGCGAAGCGAGGTGACCTGCACGCGCGGCGCCGGGTCATGCGGGTCGTCCGGAACAACTCGGTCGTCCACACGCTCTTCACCGAGATCGGCCCGCGCTACGCCGACCGTCCCGGCGGCTACACACGGATCGTGAAGCTCGGCCCGCGCCGGGGCGACGCGGCGCCGATGGCCCGCATCGAGCTGGTCGAGGCGCTGACCGTCGCACAGACGGCCGTCTCCGAGGCCGAGCGTGCCCGCGGCACCCGGTTCGCGGCCCGCAAGGCTCCGACCGGGGCGACGGCGGAGGCCGCCGACGACCTCAAGAACGAGTCGCCGACCGCCGCCGCGGTGGCGGCCGAGGCCCAGGCGGAGCAGCCCACCGCCGAGGCCGGCGCCGCGGACGACGCGGCGACGACCGAGGCCAAGGACACCAAGCCGGAGAGCTGACCATGTCGGTCGGCCGCCGCACGGTCCGACCGCTCGTGTCGATCTCTGGTCCGGGCAGGAGCCCGTCGCCCATCATGGGCGGCGGGCTCCTGCCCTGTGGCGTCCCGCCGGGCGTCGTGTCGCTCACGGCGGTCCGGGCCGGAGTGACCCGTGACGACCGTGTCGTGGTGTGGGAGAGCGCGATGGGGCCGCAGGCCACCGGTGAGGCGCCGGAACCGGGGGACGGCGACCCCGGGATCCCCACCGGCCCTGGAAGCCAGACCGGCCCTGGAAGCCAGACCGACCCCGGAGGTCAGGCCGGCTCCGGGAACCAGGTCGGCCATGGGAGCCAGGGTGGCTTCGGGAAGGCCGTGCGCCGGGTTGATCGGCCGGCGCAGCTTCGACACGAGGGACGCGCGCTCATGAGACCGGCCGAGGGACTGATCCGGCTGCGCCTGGACCTCGCCTACGACGGCACGGCCTTCGCCGGCTGGGCCCGCCAGCCCGGCCAGCGGACGGTCCAGGGTGACGTCGAGGACGCGCTGATGCGGGTCGCGCGGCTGCCGGCCGTCCGGCTCACCGTCGCCGGGCGCACCGACTCCGGCGTGCACGCCGCCGGCCAGGTGGCCCACGTCGACATCCCAGACGACACGCCGGTCGGTGGGCTCGCCCGCAGGCTGAACGGCGTGCTCGACCGCGCCGTCCGGGTGAAGGGCCTCGCGCCCGCCCCGGACGGGTTTGACGCCCGCTTCTCCGCGCTGTCCCGCAGATACGTCTACCGGATCACCGACGCCCCGTACGGGGCGGACCCGCTACGCCGTTTCGACACCCTGGTGTCGCCGCGGCCGCTGGACGTCCCGGCGATGGCCGAGGCGGCGCTGCTGCTGCTCGGCGAGCATGACTTCGCCGCCTTCTGCCGGCGGCGCGAGGGCGCCACGACCGTCCGCACCCTGCTGCGCCTGGACGTCTCCCGCTCCCGCGACGTCATCCTCGCCGACGTCGAGGCGGACGCGTTCTGCCACTCCATGGTGCGTGCCCTGGTCGGCGCGCTGGTGGCGGTGGGGGAGGGCCGGCGCCGGCCGGAGTGGGTGGCCGCCGTCCTGGGCCGGGGCATGCGAGATCCCGCGGTGACCGTGCTCCCGGCCCACGGGCTGACCCTGGTGGAGGTCCGCTACCCGCCGGACGCCGCCCTCGCCGCGCGGGCCCAGGTGACCCGCGCGGTCCGCGTGCCGACGACGCCGTCCGGCTAGCGTCTGGCGACGGTCCGCCAGACGGTCGCTTCGGCCGTCCGGCCAGCAGCGCCTCCGGCCGGACGGCCGGAGGCGTGCGTGTCTTTCGCGTGGCTGACCCGGTCGTCGGGCTGAAAGGTCTGGTCAGCGGGTGCTGGAAGTCGGGCTCGGGGCGGTGCCGGTCCCGCCGACGATCATGCGCTGGGCGATCGGTTCGGTGGCGATCAGTCCGAGATCCGTGATCACGTTCCGGAGGGCCGGGTCGTTGGCCGAGCCCTGGCTTCCGTCCACGTAGGCGAGCTGGGTGAGGATCATGTAGTGCCCGCGAGCGATCGCGGCGCGCCAGGAGTTGTCCCCGCCCGGGCCGAGGACCCGCGGGTTCTGGATGGAGCCCGCCGGGATCGGCGGCGCCGCCACCCCGCCCCGGCCCTCCGCCGCGATCTTCGCCGCCGCCGTCGCGGTCGCCTGCTCGTCAACGACGAAGACCGAGAGGCCGGCGAGCACCTGCGGCTGACCGGCGACCGGAGAGCTGACATACAGGGCACGGACAAGTTGGCGGCACACAGCGCCCTTGAGCGTGGTGACGAGCTCCCCGCTCAGCTCCGGACATCCTGAGACGAGGCTGCTGGCGATGCGGGTGTAGTTGTGTCCCTGGATGGTGACCCGCTCGTCGGCGAAGAACTCGTTCGGCCGCACCGGGGTGGAGTCGGACCGCGCGCTGTTGATGAAGTTCGGGTCGACCGTCGGGGGACTCGGCCTGGCACCGGCCGCGGTGGATCCACCGTCGCCGCCGCGCAGCACTGTGATCACCGCGCCCGCGGCGAGTACGACGAGGACGAGGCCGACGGCCACCGCGAGGACACCCCGTGAGCGGATGGCCCGCCGCCAGCCCGGCGCCGGTGAGTCGCCCTCCTCCGGCAGCTGGAAGYGTCTCGCCTGGAAGGCGGCGAACCGCCCGGGGACGGGTTCGTCCTCGGGATAGGGATCGTCGTGCGCGGGGCCGAGCCTGGGCCCACCCGGCAGGTCCGCCCGGCGGGCGTCGCCGCGGCCGTCGGTGCGTTCACCTGGCGCGCCGAGGCGCGCATCGCGCTGAGCCGGGTCGGCGGCGGGCGTTCCCGCGGCCCCGGGCTCCGCCGGCCTCGTGAGGACGGGAAGCGGACTCGTGGCGGTCCGGACCTGAAAGGAGTAGCCGTCCGTTCGGGGACCGGTCGACGGGCCACCCGCCGGCCCGGCCGCGCCGCCGATGCCGCCGGCCGTGTCAGCGTTCTCCCGGACCGCGCCGCTCGGGACGGTGCCGCTCGGGACGGTGCCGCCCGCCGCCGTATCGGCGGTGGGCGCGCCGGTGAACGGTTGCCCGAACGGCGGCGTTCTGTCGGTGGGCAGCTCGTCGGCGGGGTGTCCGCCGATGGGATGCCCGCCGGTCGGATAGCCGCCCGGCGCGCGGCTGGCGAGGGGATAGGCGCCGGTCGCGTAGGTGGGCATCGGGCCGAAGAGCGGGTCCTCGACCGGTGGCGTCCAGCCGCCCGTGTCCGGGGCGTCCCAGTCCCCGGCATCTGGTGCCGGCGTGGTCCAGCCCCCGGCGTCCGCCGACCCCATGCCCGCCGAGTCGGCGTCCACCGGGCTCTCGTCCGGATGGGACGGGGTCGGACCGCCCCACTGCGGCGTGGGCTCGCCAGGGGCGGCGTCCACCGGGCCGGGGAGACCGCCCGGCGCCCCGTACCAGGGGGGCGCGGCGGCGGCGAGTGGATCCAGGGCCCACTGGAGGTCGTCGTGGGGCGATGGGCCGCCGTGCGGCCCGGTCGCGCCGGTGGGCGGTCCGCCGCTGCCGGGTTCGGGTGGCATGCGCTCCTCCTCGCTCATCCCCCCGACGGCCTGCCGCCTGCTGCCTGTTCCCAGCTCCGCGCGGCGCTCGGCCGGCGGAGGGCGGCGCGGCTCCCGTGGGAAGCCGCCGCGCCCGGCCGGTGGGCGAAAGAATATCGGAACTAGTCATATGGGCCTGTCGGGGCTGTTCGGTCGCCCGCCGCGGCCCCCGAAGGGGCGGGTCAACGGTCCGAACCGCGCATATGACGCCTGTGGACGGCGGGATAACCCCGGGTGTTCGGGGTGATCTCAACGGGCGTCCGCCCCGCGGCCGGGAGCCGTCGGTCCTGCTCCGCCGATCGCCTGGTAACCTCAAAGACTGCTGCGGTCATACAGCCCCGGGACTCAACGACTTCCGTGGGCTCAAGCCCCGCGTGCTGGGGGACCGCGCCCAAACTTCTGGTAACGCGACTCTTGGCAATGCATCTGGCACACCTCGCCTTGCAACGCACCTCGCCTTGCAGGGCACCTCGCTAGCGACACCGACGAGGCTCCCCGCGAGTTCGTCCGAACGAGAAGGCAGACCTGTGCGCACGTACCAGCCCAAGCCCGCGGACGTACAGCGCGCGTGGCACATCATCGATGCCACCGACGTCGTGCTCGGTCGGCTGGCCAGCCAGGCGGCCCAGCTCCTGCGCGGCAAGAACAAGCCGTACTTCGCCCCGCACATCGACACGGGCGACTTCGTGGTGATCATCAACGCCGGCAAGGTCGCCATGACCGGTAACAAGCGCGAGCAGGCCAAGTACCACCGGCACTCGGGCTTCCCGGGCGGTCTGCGCAGCACGTCCTACGGCGAGCTGCTCGACACGCGTCCCCACGTGATTCTCGAGCGGGCGATCCGTGGGATGCTGCCTCACAACCGGCTCGGCCGCGCGCAGGGCAGCAAGCTGAAGGTGTACGCGGGTCCGACTCACCCGCACCAGGCGCAGCAGCCCGTCCCGTACGAGATCAAGCAGGTCGCGCAGTAGTCGCGGCTCGATGGGCATCCCGAATAACGCGGGCGGCGTTCAGCGTCCGTCCGACTAACGGCCCGACATGACCGATCGGGCCGTTTCGGGTGGCCTCGAGCGATCTGGTTACAAACAAGGAAGGAACGCGACGTGGCTGTCGTGACCGACGCCCAGGGCAACCCCCGTGCTACCGGGCGGCGCAAGGAGGCGGTCGTCCGGGTGCGTCTGATCCCGGGCACCGGCAACTGGAACCTCAACGGGCGCAAGCTCGAGGAGTACTTCCCCAACAAAGTGCATCAGCAGCTCGTGAACGAGCCGCTGAAGACCCTGGAGCGGGCCGAGTCCTACGACGTGGTGGCCCGTCTGCACGGCGGCGGCGTCTCGGGTCAGGCTGGCGCGCTGCGCCTGGCCATCGCCCGGGCGTTGATCGTCGTCGACGAGGAGGCGCGCCCCACCCTGAAGAAGGCGGGCTTCCTCACCCGGGACGCACGGGTGAAGGAGCGGAAGAAGTACGGCCTGAAGAAGGCCCGTAAGGCGCCTCAGTACAGCAAGCGCTGACCCGCTGCCCACTGCGTGCGGTGGTCGAGCCCGGCAGGCACGTCCTGCCGGGCTCACAGGCGCGCGGTGGTTTCGTTCCATCCAGTGGTCTCGTTCCGATGTCCGCGCGGCGTGCCGGTGGCGCGTGGCGGTGCTGCTCCGATCCCTTGGGAGGCCTCAGTGGCGAGGCTTTTCGGCACCGACGGCGTCCGCGGTGTCGCGAACGCCGACCTGACGGCGGAGCTGGCGCTCGCGCTGGCGTCCGCCGCGGTGGAGGAGGTCGCGGACCGCGGCACGCCACCGCCCGGTCCGGTGGACGGCGTGCCCGTCGCGCGGTCCGCCCACGGCATCGACCACCGGCCGCTCGTCGTCGTGGGGCGGGACACCCGCCCGTCCGGTGAGTTCCTCGAAGCCGCGGTCGTCGCCGGTCTGGCCCGCGCGGGCGCGGACGTCACCCGGATCGGGGTCGTGCCGACCCCCGCCGTGTCCTACGTGGTCGCCGCGACCGGCGCCGACCTGGGCGTCATGCTCTCCGCGAGCCACAACCCGATGCCCGACAACGGGATCAAGCTCTTCGCCGCGGGCGGGCTGAAGCTGCCGGACGACGTCGAGGACGCCATCGAGCGCCGCATCGCCGGCCCGGCGGCACGCCGCCCGGTGGCGGCCGCGGTCGGGCGGGTCCGCGACGACAGCACGCTCGTCGACGGGTACGTCGACCACCTGCTCGCGACCCTGCCCGGCGGCCCCGGGGGCCTGCGTGGCCTGCGGGTCGTCGTGGACTGCGCCCAGGGCGCCGCCTCCGATCTCGCCCCGCGGGTCCTGCGCGCCGCCGGCGCCGACGTGATCGCGCTGCACGCCGACGGCGACGGGCTGCGCATCAACGACCGTTCCGGGGCGACCCACCTCGACAGCCTGCGCGACGCCGTCGTGGCGCACGGCGCCGACGCCGGCATCGCCCACGACGGCGACGCCGACCGGTGCCTGGCCGTGGACTCCGCCGGGGAGATCGTCGACGGCGACCAGATCCTCGCGCTGTGCGCGCTGGCGCTCGCCGAGCGCGGCGAGCTCGAGCGCGGCACCGTGGTCGTCACCGTGATGTCGAATCTCGGGTTCCACCACGCCATGCGTGACGCCGGCATCGACGTCGTCACCACCCCGGTCGGGGACCGCTACGTCCTGGAGGCCATGCGCTCCGGCGCCTACTCGCTCGGCGGCGAGCAGAGCGGGCACGTGGTCTTCCTCCGCCATGCCGGCACTGGCGACGGGCTGCTCACCGCCCTGCAGATCCTCGGCCGGATGGCGGAGACCAGCCAGCCGCTGCACGAGCTGGCGAAGGCGATGACCCGGCTGCCACAGGTCCTGGTGAACGTCCGCGGTGTCGACCGGGCGCGGGCGGAGACCTCCGACGAGCTGCGCGCCGCGGTGGCCGACGCCGAGGCGGAGCTGGCCGGGGCCGGCCGGGTGCTGCTGCGGCCGTCCGGCACCGAGCCGCTGGTGCGCGTGATGGTCGAGGCACCGACGGACGAGCTCGCCCGGGACGTCGCCGGCCGGCTCGCCGACGTCGTGCAGCGCGCCCTGCGCTGACCAACGCGCCCTGCGCTGAACCCGCGTTCGCACCCGTCACCCGCGGGCCCGTTCCGCGGGCCCGATTTCCGCGGGCGGGGAGCGTCGGGCACGTGCCGGTGGATTCGGCCGACGCCGACGGGACATCTCCGGCAACCGAGTGGTCCGTGCCTGGCGCTCGGACCGGACTGCGTACGCTGAGCAACATGTGCGGGATCATTGGTTACGTCGGTGATCAATCAGCCTTGGACGTCGCGCTGAGCGGGCTGCGTCGGCTGGAGTACCGCGGCTACGACTCCGCGGGTGTCGCCGTCGTCGGCGCGGGTGCGCTGAGAACCGCGCGCCGCGCCGGGCGGCTGGCGAACCTGGAGAAGATCCTCGGCGAGGACAACGACCCCATGCCCGGCACAACCGGGATGGGGCACACCCGCTGGGCGACGCACGGCGGCCCGACCGACGTCAACGCCCACCCGCACACCGACTGCACCGGCACCGTCGCGGTGATCCACAACGGCATCATCGAGAACTTCGCGGAGCTGCGCGCCGAGCTGGAGGCCGCCGGTCACGAGCTGGCCAGCGAGACCGACACCGAGGTCGTCGCCCACMTGCTCGAGATCGAGATGGCCCGCGATCCCGGCTCCCGCCCGGCGGGGGGTGCGGCGGGGTCGGCGCTCCCGCACCCGCTCAGCGAGGCGTTGCGCATCGTGTGCCGCCGGCTGGAGGGCGCGTTCACGCTTGTCGTCCTGCACCGGGACCATCCCGAGGTCGTCGTGGGCGCGCGGCGCAACAGCCCGCTCGTCGTCGGCCTCGGCGTGGGCGAGGCCTTCCTGGCCAGCGACGTCTCCGCGTTCATCGCGCACACCCGTGAGGCGCTCGAGATCGGCCAGGACCAGCTCGTCGAGGCCCGGCGCGACGGTGTGACCGTCTACGACTTCGCCGGCGCCGTCGTCGAGGGGCGCCGCTACCACGTCGACTGGGACGCGAGCGCCGCCGAGAAGGGCGGCTACCCCTACTTCATGCTGAAGGAGATCAGCGAGCAGCCCACGGCGCTCGCCGACACGCTGCGCGGGCGGCTCTCCGCGGAGGGCACCATCGTCCTGGACGAGGAGCGCCTCTCCGACCAGGACTTCCGCGACATCGACAAGGTCTTCATCGTGGCCTGCGGGACGGCCTACCATGCCGGCCTGATCGCCAAGTACGCGATCGAGCACTGGACGCGGCTGCCCTGCGAGGTCGAGATGGCCTCGGAGTTCCGCTACCGCGACCCGGTGCTGGACCGCTCGACGCTGGTCGTCGCGATCAGCCAGAGCGGCGAGACGCTCGACACCCTGATGGCGGTCAAGCACGCCCGTGAGCAGAAGGCCCGCGTGCTGGCGATCTGCAACACGAACGGCTCGACGATCCCGCGCGAGTCGGACGCCGTTCTGTACACCCGGTGTGGTCCCGAGGTGGGCGTGGCGGCGACGAAGACGTTCCTCGGGCAGGTGGCGGCCTGCCTGCTCGTCGGCCTGTTCCTGGCGCAGACCCGGGGCGTCCTCTACGGCGACGAGGTCGCCGCCTACGTGGACCGGCTACAGCGCGTCCCGGAGCTCGTCCGGCGCACGCTCGCCACCGTCGAGCCGGTGCGGGAGCTCGCCCGCGGCCTGGTCGACGCCAAGGCGGTGCTGTTCCTCGGCCGCCACGTCGGCTACCCGGTGGCACTGGAGGGCGCGCTGAAGCTGAAGGAACTGGCCTACATGCACGCCGAGGGCTTCCCGGCCGGGGAGCTGAAGCACGGCCCGATCGCGCTGATCGAGCCCGGCCTACCGGTGGTCGTGGTCGTGCCGTCGCCGCGCGGGCGGGCGAGCCTGCACGGGAAGATCGTCTCCAACATCCAGGAG
Source organism: Parafrankia soli (assembly GCF_001854695.1). Classification (GTDB taxonomy): domain Bacteria; phylum Actinomycetota; class Actinomycetes; order Frankiales; family Frankiaceae; genus Parafrankia; species Parafrankia soli. The sequence goes on along the minus strand of NZ_MAXA01000246.1, from coordinate 136,638 downwards.
GTCCGTGCCCGCGGCGCCCGCACGATCGTGATCGCGGAGGAGGGCGACACCGCCGTCGAGCCCTACGCGGACCACCTGATCCGGGTTCCCGCCACGTCATCGCTGTTCGCGCCGCTGGTCACGACCCTGCCGCTGCAGGTCTTCGCCTGCGAGCTCGCGCTCGCGCGCGGGCTGGACGTCGACCAGCCGCGCAACCTGGCCAAGTCCGTCACGGTCGAGTAGCACCAGCGCGGCCCGGGCCGAGGGCCGTCAGGTGTGTCGCCTCGGCACCGCGGCGGAGGGGCGCGCCGGCGTGGTGGCCGGCACGCCCCCGTCTGGCGTCAGCCCAGGTCCTTCGGCTGTCCGCCGGGTGCGCTCGCGCCGCCACCGGCCGGGCCAGGATCGGTGGCACCGGCCGTGCCGGCGGGCCCGGAGCCTGCGCCGCCGTCCTCGGCCGGGCCGGCCGCCGGTGAATCCGTCAGGTCGCCGGCGAGGATGCGGTACAGGCCGCGCCGGGTCTCGGTGAGGAGGTCCCGGGCCGCGGCGATCTGGTCGGCGTCGCCGGCCTGCGCGACCTGGACGACCGCCGCGCCGACCCCGAAGGCCAGCGTCCGCAGCGCGGTTGTCTCGTCGTCCGCGCTCGCCGCCGCGGTCTCCCACGGCTTGGCCGTTCCGGCGCGGGCCTCCACGTGGGCGCGGCCCGCGTCGGTGAGGTGGAAGACGCGGCGCCCGTCGCGCTCCTCGGCGCGGACCAGCCCCTCGTCGGCGAGCAGCGACAGCACGGGGTAGACGGAGCCGGGACTCGGCCGCCAGACCCCGCCGCTGCGGGAGGCCAGCTCGCCGATCATCTGGTAGCCGTGCATCGGCTCCTCGGCGAGCAACGCGAGCAGTGCCTCGCGGACGTCGCCGCGGGCGACCCGTGCCCCGCGCCCGAAACCGGGCCCCGGCGGGAAGCCGCGGCCGAACGGCCAGCCGCCCGGCCCGAACCCGCCCGGYCCGAAGGGCCCGCCCGGCCGGCCGCCCCGCCCACCGCGCCCACCGCGCCCGCGCGGGCCGGGGCCGTGGTCGCCACCGTGTTCGCCGGGCCCGTGGTCACCGTGCATGTGGCTGCGGTGCTCGCCGTGCGCATGGCCGCGGTGCTCGCCGTGCACGTGGCTGTGCTCGCCCGGCCGGCACGAGCCTCGGGCCGCCTCGGCGAGTGCCAGAAGTCGGGCGGGATCCAGGAGCCGGGTGGGGTCGAACGGTAGGTACCGGCCCCAGGTGTCCCAGCGGGCATCCCATCCCGGCATGGCGTGTGAACTCATTGTGATCTCCTTAGCAAGTGAGTCGCGTTGCTTCGCGTACGTTCACGATATATCGCGATGGAGCGGATGGCTACCCTTCCTCTCCACCTAGCGGGCAGACCAGTCCCGTCGTTCCGTAGGATTGGTGAATGATCATTTCGGCGTCGGAGGGCGACGGGCACGGTGAGGGGGCGGTCACCCCCCTCGAGGCCGCCTTCGAGGAGCGCGCGTGTGCCCAGCGCGCGGGCACTGCCGTCTTCATGGAGGGCGTCAGCCTCGCTTTGCTCGGCCGGGTGGAGCAGCTGCGGATCCGGCCGACCAACGCGTCGGGAACCGTCGACGACGACGGGCACCAGCAGGTCCGCCTGGAGGCTGGCGACGATGGTCCCGGCTCCACGTGCACCTGCTCCGACAGCTCGGGCGGGGTCTTCTGCCGCCATGCCGTGGCGGTGGCGCTGGTCGCCACGGGCTCGGCCGGGATGGCGGAGGACGACGACGAGGAGGACGGCCACACCGAAGACCTCTTCGCCGACGATCCCGTGCACGCGGCGATCAGGGTGTTCCTGAGCCGCGTCCCGCGGGCGGAGCTGGTCGAGACGCTCCTCGACGCCGCCGACGAGAACGAGGTCGTGGCGGACGTGCTCTGGGAGGCCACGGTGGCCTGGCACGGCCGCCAGCACGGAGCCGTCTGACCGACGGGCCGCCGCGGTACGCGCGGCGCGGGGCCGTCCGGCATCGCGCCGCGCCTGGGGTCGATCTGCGCGACCGGGGGCACTCCCGGCGGGAGCATGACCGCATGCTCGAAGCACACACTGTTGCCGAGGTACGGGACGCCGAGGCGCCCCTGCTCGCGTCCCTGCCCTCCGGCGGGCTCATGCAGCGCGCCGTGTCCGGTCTCGTCTCGCACGCGGTCCGCCGCGTCGACCGGGTGTACGGCGCCCGGATCGTCGTCCTCGCCGGTTCCGGCGACAACGGCGGTGACGCGCTGTGGGCCGGTGCCCGGCTGGCCGCCCGCGGCGCCCGTGTCCACGCCCTCGCTCCCGGCCGGACCCATCCCGAGGGCACGGCCGCCCTCCTCGCGGCCGGCGGGCGGCTGCACCGCACCGGCCCGGTCGACCCGCCCGCACCGGAGGGGATGGGCGCCGCCGCGGCCGCCGACCTCCTCGACTCCGCCGACCTCGTCCTGGACGGGCTGCTCGGCATCGGCGGCCGCGGCGAGCTGCGCGAGCCGTACGCCCGGCTCACCACGCTCGCGCCGGCCCGGCGGACGGTGGCCGTGGACGTGCCCAGCGGGGTCGACGCGGACACCGGCGCGGTGGCGGAGGGGGCCGTGCGGGCGGCCGGCACCGTCACCTTCGGCACGTACAAGCGTGGCCTGCTGGTCGGACCCGGAGCTGTCCACGCCGGGCGGGTCGAGCTGGTCGACATCGGGCTGACCCTGCCCGAGCCCGACCTACGAGCCCTGCAGGACGTCGACGTGGCCCGGCTGTTGCCCGTCCCGGTCGCGGCCGACTCGAAGTACTCCCGCGGCGTGCTCGGGCTCGTCGGCGGCAGCGACCGGTACCCGGGAGCCGCGGTGCTGGCGGTCGGCGGCGCGCTGCGCGGCGGCGCGGGCTACCTGCGGGTGGTCGCCGAGGCCGGCGCCGCCGATTACGTCCGCCGGGCCCACCCGGAATCCGTGCTGACGGTGATCGAGGCGGGGGACGCGGAGGCGATGCTCGGGGTGGGCCGGGTCCAGGCGTGGGCGATCGGCCCCGGCCTCGTACCGGACGAGGCCACCCGGCGCCTCGTCGACGCGCTGCTCGAGCAGACCGAGAGCGGCCTGCTAGTGGACGCCGGCGCGTTGGACGCGCTCGCGTCCGCCGTCGCCGCCCGCCCGGCGGTGCTGCGGGACCGCGCGGGCGCCGTCGTCCTGACCCCGCACGAGGGCGAGTTCATCCGGCTGACCGGCACGGCACTCGGCTGGGACCAGGCCGGCACATCTGAGCGCCTGCGGGCCGACCGTCTCGGCACCGTCCGCCAGGCGGCGCGGGACCTCGGCGCCGTCGTCCTGCTGAAGGGCAACCGGACGATCATCGCCGCCCCCGGCGGGGAGGCCCTCGTCAACCTCACCGGGACGCCATGGCTGGGAACGGCCGGATCCGGTGACGTTCTCACCGGACTCGCCGGTTCCCTGCTGGCCGCGGGCCTGCCGGCGCCGTACGCGGCCGCCGTGGGCGCGTTCCTGCATGGCCGGGCGGGGGAGCGCGGGCCCGTGCCGCTCGCCGCCGCAGACCTGCCCGCGCTCCTGCCCGGGGTCGTCGAGGACCTGCTTGCTAGCGTCGAGGGGTGAGCCCGCAGCCCCCATCGCACCCGCCGCGTGCCTACGCGGCCATCGAGCTCGACGCCGTGCGCGACTCGGTCGCGGCCCTGGTCGCCCGCGCCGGCGCCGCCGCGACCATGGCCGTGGTCAAGGCGGACGGGTACGGGCACGGAATGCTGCCCTGCGCCCGGGCCGCCCTGGACGCCGGCGCGAGCTGGCTCGGGACGGCCTTCCTGGAGGAGGCGCTGGCGCTGCGGGCCGCCGGGATCACCGTCCCGGTGCTCTCCTGGCTGGCGGCGCCGGGTGAGCGCCTCGCCGCGGGCATCGCGGCGGATGTCGACCTCTCCGCGTCCGCCGGCTGGGCGCTCGACGACCTCGCCGCCGCTGCCCGCACCGCCGGCCGGGCCGCCCGGGTGCACCTCAAGATCGACACCGGCCTCGGGCGGGCCGGGGCCACCGGCGAGGACTGGCCCGGCCTGTGCGACAGCGCCGCGGCGCTCGAGGCGGACGGGCTCATCGAGGTCGTGGGCGTGTGGAGCCACTTCGCCTTCGCCGACGCGCCCGGCCACCCGACCGTCCAGGCGCAGATCAGCCGGTTCGGCGACGCGGTGGACGTCGCCCGCAAGGCCGGGCTGCGCCCGCAGGTGCGCCACCTCGCGAACTCGGCCGCGACGCTGGTCAGCCCGGAGGCGCACTTCGACATGGTCCGGCCGGGCGTGTCGGTGTACGGGCTGTCGCCGGGGCCCGAGGTCGGGCCGCCGTCCGCGTTCGGGCTGCGGCCCGCGATGACGCTGCGCGCCAGCACCGCGCTGGTGAAGCGGGTGCCGGCGGGCACCGGAGTGTCCTACGCGCACCGCTACCGGACGTCGGCGGAGACCGGCCTCGCCGTCGTCCCGCTCGGCTACGCCGACGGCATCCCCCGCTCGGCCACGAACACGGCCGAGGTGCTCGTGGGCGGGCGCCGGCGGCGCATCGCCGGCACCGTCTGCATGGACCAGTTCGTCGTGGATGTCGGTGCCGACCCGGTGCGCGTAGGCGACGAGGTGATCCTCTTCGGCCCCGGCGACCGGGGCGAGCCGACCGCGGACGACTGGGCGCGCGCGCTCGGCACCATCAACTACGAGATCGTCACCCGGATCGGCCCGCGGGTACCGCGCGTCTACATCTGACCGCCGGATACGCCTGATCGGCCGGGACGTCTGGTCAGCGGCAGCCGCCGGTGCCGCACGCGCCGCCGCCGTGCTCGTGGCCGGCTGTGGCGCCCCCGAACATGCCGCGTTCCATCCGGCGGCGGACCGGCTGCGGGTTCGCCGCGCGCTCGGCGGCCTTCTCGATCTCGTCGCGCGTGGTCAGTGTCAGCATCACCGGCCCGCTCTGGGCGGGAGCGGCCGGCTGGGCACCGGCCTCGGCGAGGTCGTCATCGATCTCGTCGAGATCCTCGTCGAGATCGACAGCGCCGCCATACGTGGGCGACGTGGTCAGATTGCTCTTCCGCCACCGCAGTTTCACGACGCCTCCCCTGGTCGCAACCACACGGCTCGACCAGGTCCACGCTAGCGGAGGATCGCGGAGCGGACCCGGTGGATCTCTGTGATCCCCTGTCGGGTATCCGCCTGCGCCGAGACGTGTACTCCCGGGTCTGCTCATGACATCGCTTTCGGGCATCGGGCACCATCGGGCATCATCGGAGTGTCGTGCGTTCTATGGCCGGAAGGTGGGCAGACGGTGGCAGGCGCCCCAACCGATCGTGGTTCCACCGGCGGTTCGGTCCGCTCGGCTGGCGCTGCCCGTGCCGCCCTTTCGGTCGGCTCGGCGGGGGCTGCCGGCGCCCTGACCGCGACCGCCGGCGCGGCGCGGGCGGTGGCCCGGGCAACGGGATCCGCCGCGGGCTCCCGGGCCGCGCGCCGTGGTGGCACGGTGGGCCTGGTCGGAGCCGCGATCGCGGCCGGCCTGATCGCCGAGCGCCGGGCCGTGCGGCGCCACCGGGCCGTACCCGACCTGCCGGACCGGGAACGGGTCGGCCCGATCGGCGGCCGGGCCGACATGGTGGTCGCCGTGGCGGACGGTGTCCCGCTGTATGTGGAGGAGACCGCGCAGGACCCCCCGCCCCGATCCGGAGCGGGCTCCGCCGCGCCGACGCTGGTCTTCGTGCACGGCTTCTGTGTGAACAGCGACTCGTGGGTGTTCCAGTACCGCGCCCTGCGCGACCTGGGTCCGATGGTCTTCTACGACCAGCGCGCGCACGGCCGCTCCGGCCCGTCCGAGGCGGCGAACTGCACGATCGACCAGCTCGCGGCAGACCTCTACCAGGTCCTCACCGAGCGGGTCCCCGAAGGTCCGATCGTCCTGATCGGCCACTCGATGGGCGGCATGACGATCCTCGCGCTGGCGGGGGAGCATCCGGAGCTCTTCGGTGACCGCGTCATCGGGGTGGCGCTCATCTCGACCAGCGCGGGTGATCTCCCCCGGGTGACCTTCGGCCTACCAGCACTGATCACGGGCGGCGTGCGCCGGGTGTTACCCGGGCTCGCGATCGGCATGCGCAGCGCCCCGTCGCTGTTCGAGCGCGCCCGCCGGCGGGGCAGCGACTTCTCCTGGGAGATCACCCGGCGGATCGGTTTCGGCTCGACCGATGTGCCCCCGTCCGTTGTCTCGTTCCTGGAGACGATGGTGGGGGACACGCCGATCACCGTCATGGCCTCCTTCATGTCCACCCTGCTCGACCATGACAAGCTGGACGCCGCCGTCAACCTCCGCGGCTCTCCCACCATCCTGCTGGTCGGGGACGGTGACCTCATGACGCCGCTCGCGCACAGCCTGACCCTCGCCGAGCTGCTGCCCGACGCCGAGCTGCGGGTCGAGGAGGGCGCGGGGCACGCGGTCATGCTGGAACGACCGGCCGCGGTGAACGCCGCCATCCGCGACCTGGTCGAACGGGTCCGCCCGCCGCGCCGGGCACCGCTGCGGGCGCCCGACCCCGTCGGGCCGTGACGGCGGGCCCGCGGGGAGCGGTACGCGACACCGACCCGGTACCGCGCCGGTGTCGGACCCGGCTCCGCGGCGCCCGACGGCGGGCCGGGTGACGACGGCGCGCCGGCGACATACGAAGAACCACGGACGAGGACGGATACGCACCGATGACCACGCCCGCCGTCCCCGAGATCGCGGTCGAGGATCCCGACCAGATGCGTGCGCTCGGCGCGCGCCTCGCGCCGCTGCTGCGCGCCGGTGACCTGATCATCCTGGACGGCCCGCTGGGCGCCGGCAAGACCGTTTTCGTCCAGGGGCTCGCGGCCGGCCTCGGGGTGTGCTCTCCGGTGACGTCGCCGACGTTCGTCCTCGCCCGGGTGCACACCGACGGCCGCCTGCCGCTGGTCCACGTGGACGCCTACCGGCTCGGTGGCGCCGCCGAGGTCGACGATCTCGATCTGGACGCCGATCTCGGGCGGTCGGTGTGCGCGGTCGAGTGGGGTTCCGGGCTGGTGGAGCAGATGGCCGCGGCCCATCTGCGGGTGGAGATCAGCCGTCCGTCCGGCGACGAGACCGGCGATGTGCGGCGGGTGCGGCTGCGGCCCGCGGGGGCCGACTGGGCCGCCCGGCTGACCGCGCTGGCCACTCCGGACCGCACACCGCACCCGCAGGGGCCCGCGGCGCGTTAGCCGAGTCGTGCCATCGGTGCACCCGGCCCGTCGGCGTCCGCCGGTGCGTGCCGGCCTCTTACCGGGCCGGGCGGCGGGTCGGGTGCTGTCGAGCTCGGGCGGATCGCGTCGACCTGTTGGTGCCGGCCTGTTGGTGGTGGCCGGGCGTGCCGCCGGGATCGTGGCACGCACGACGCGCTACCCGCGCCCGGACCCGTGCCGGCCGCGATGCCGCGATGTCCTGAGGGCGGGAACCGTCTCGGTGCGGCGGGCGCCCGTGGCGCGGGAACCAGCCCCCGTCGGTGGAATTCCCGGGACGGCCAGGCAGGCCGCCGGACTCCGCGCCGTCCTAGCACCTATTCGGGTGGGCATGTTCGGGTAACCCGGTGAAGTGATTCCAGGAACACGGGGGCTCACCGGCGGTGAATTTTCGCTGCCGTTCCGGAATGGCGTTGGCGGTCGGACGTGAGCCGTCGCATAGCAGCGGGCGACCTAGATCATGTTAAGGTCAGATGTCCCAGTGTTAATGTTCGCCCCCGACCCCGTTCCTATACCGCGTCTCGGGTGGGCGTGTCGTGGCAAGTAGCGCTTGAGGACAAATAGTCAACGTTCCGTAGTTGATGAGTTGTTCCGCTATATTGGCGGCGTAGGCGCGAAGTTCATGCATGTAGCGGCCTGACTGCTTCATGTAAGGGCCGCGGAGAACCGGGATGGCCCGTTGTGGCCGGGAGAGGGGGGCGAGTGCGCAGCAGCACCGCTGCCGACCTTGTGGACGCTCCGGTGGAGCGGTCGACCCGGTCCCGCCGTACACGCAGCGACTTCCTCGCGAGCCGGCGTGATCTGCTCGACGCCGTGGGCCGGCTCCTCGCCCGCAACGGGCGCCGCTTCAGCCTCGTCGACCTCGCCGCGGAGGCGGGCGTCTCGACGGCGACCGCGTACCGCCACTTCGTCGACGTCCACGACGCCCTCGACGTGTACTACCTCCAGCTCATCGACGTACTGGTAACCGACATCCGCGCCCTGGCGGTCGGTGAGGACCACCTGGGCAACTTCGAGGTCGTCTGCGAGGTGTGGGTCCGCTCGGCCGCGCGGTGGGGGCGGGCGGCGGTGCACGTGCGCTCCGCCCAGGGGTACCTCGCCCGGCTGCAGGCCCGTGACGACCTCGTCTCCAAGCTGCACCAGGTGCTCGCGCCGGTCGTGCTCGGCCTGGTGGACAACGGCGTGCTGCCGCCTCAGGAGCCCGAGTACGCGGTGCTGTTGTGGGCCTCGGTCTTCGACGAGCGGGTGATCGTCGACCTGCTCGACACCCTCGGCTGGTCGGTCGAGCAGGTCGCGCAGAAGCTCACCGCCTCGGCGCTGCGGATGCTCGGCTACACCGGCTGGACCCCCCTACGGCCGGCCTTCCCGCCGACGGGCTCCGGTGCGCAGGCGCCCGCCGCCGGCCCGGTTCCCCCGGCCCCCGTGCCCGCCTCGCCCCCGCGCCGCCACGGAGCCGCTGGTCCAGGCGGGATCGCGACGCGCGGTGCGGGCGGCCTCGGCGCCGGGCCGGTGCTGGCTCGCGCCGGCGCGCCGGCGGGCGGCGTCGACCCCCGGATCAGGCTCCGCTCCGGCGGCGCCGGCCGGCTGACCCACTAGCGTTTTCTCCCGGACCGGTCCCGGCGTACATGTCGGGACCGGTCTGACGCGTCCGGCCGCCGTCCGGCGACCGCCACGCCCTGACGGACGCCCTGACGGGCCCGCCCGGTACGCCGCACCACCGATGACGGCCCCCGACCGGCCCGCGGGGCCACTCGACGCCGGCCCGCCCGGCCACCGCGCCACTCGATGCGTTTGGTTCCCGTTGTTTTTCTGGGCGGCGTTGGTGGTCGCGCGGGTCGGGTCCGGGTCCGCCGGTCCGGCCCGCTCCGGTCGGCCCGCGTGGTTCCGGTAGTTCTTCTGTTGTGATTTTTTGGCGGCTCGGCCCGGCGGTCCGGGGGGTGTGGCCCGGCGCTCGTGTTACCTCTTGTTACCGGCCGCCGATGTCGAGGAACGCACTTCTTTCGCCCTGCTGCCTTTCCGGCCCGATATTCCTCCCGGGCATACGGTGAATTCTCTTGTCGTTGATGCGCTCGCGGGAGCGTTCACCGTCGGGACGCCGTCCCGGCGAGTTTTCTGTGGATTTTCTCGGAGTCGGGGGTCCGGGACTCCTTCCGGAGGCCCGCGCAACTGCGCTGCCCAATCGCCTGGGCGGATGCTCGGCATACGGATCGATCAGTCCCCCGCACCCGGTGCCGCGCGCCGGGTGCGGGCCCGACAGCGGGGGTCCGTAGGCTGGACGGGTGCTCGTCCTGGCGCTCGACACCTCGACGGCGGCCTGCGCGGTCGCGCTGGTCGAGCTCGGCGCGCCGCCCGCCGGGCCGTTGGTCCGTGCCTCCCGGGTGGTCTGGGACGCCCGCCGCCACGGTGAGCTGCTGGCGCCGATGATGCGCGACGTGCTCGCCGCGGCCGGCGTCCGCCCGCCCGAGGTGCGCGCCGTCGTCGTCGGGGCCGGCCCGGGCCCGTTCACCAGCCTGCGGGTGGGCATGGTCACCGGGGCCGCGTTCGCCGCCGCGCTCGGCGTCCCGGCCTACGGCGTCTGCTCCCTGGACGGCATCGGGGCCGCGACGACCGGCCCGGTCGGCGTCATCACCGACGCACGGCGCCGTGAGGTGTTCTGGGCCCGCTACCAGGACGGAACGCGTGTCGGTGAGCCCGGTGTGGGAGCCCCGGCGACCGTCGCCGCGGATCTGCGCGCCGCCGGCGTCGAACGGGTGACAGGGCCCGGGGCCGGTCTGTACCCGGACGCGTTCGCCGGCTTCGGCACCCCGCCCGCCGGCGGTCCGGGCGAGCTGACCGGTTCGGGCGAGCAGAGCGGCTCGGACGCCCAGGGTGGTTCGGGCGCCCAGAGTGGTTCGGGTGGGTTGAGTGGAGCCGAGCCGGAGTATCCGGCGCCGGAGGTGCTCGCCCGCCTCGTCGCCGCGGACATCGTGGCCGGGCGTGATCCCGGGCCGCTCACCCCCCGCTACCTGCGGCGGCCCGACGCCGCCGAGCCCCGGGGCCCCAAAGCCGTCACCGCCTCGCGCCCGGAGCCGGTGCGGTCGGCCACGGCCGCCACCGGAACAGCGTCGGCCGGAGCAGCGTCGGCCGGGACGATGCCGGTATGAGCGCCGCTGCCGTGGACCCGACGCCGAGCGCGGGCGACGTCGACCTCGTGCCGATGCGCTGGTGGCACCTGGGCGAGATCGCGACCCTGGAGCGGCAGGTCTTCGACGTGGACCCCTGGTCGGCCGAGCTCTTCTGGTCGGAGCTCGCGCAGGGCGACAACCGGCACTACCTGGTAGCGGTCGCGGGCGGCTCGATCGTCGGCTACGCCGGGCTGGCGCTGCAGGGCGACGAGTCCTACATCCAGACGATCGGGGTCGTCCCGGCCATGCGCGGGCGTCACCTCGGATCGCGGCTGATGATCGCCCAGCTCCGGGAGGCGCGGCGGCGTGGCGCCCGCAGCTGCGGGCTCGAGGTGCGCACCGACAACCGGCCGGCGCGGGCCCTCTACACCCGGCTCGGGTTCGTCGATCTCGGCGTCCGTCGCGGCTACTACCAGCCGTCGGGCGGCGACGCCTACGTGATGCGCGTGCGGCCGATCGACACCGTTGGTTACGGGACGCTGCTGGACCGGGTCGAGGCGGCCGTCCTGCGGGACGCCAGGGCCGCCTCGTGAGGGCCCTCGGCACCGTCGTGAGGGCTGCCGGCGCCGCGGCGGGGGGTTGGACATGAGGACACCGGCCCGACCGCTGGTGCTGGGCATCGAGACCTCGTGCGACGAGACCGGCGTCGGCCTCGTCCGTGGCGGCGAGTTGCTCGCCGACGCGCTCGCCTCCTCGGTCGACGAGCACGCCCGGTACGGCGGCGTGGTGCCCGAGATCGCCGCGCGGGCGCACCTGGAGGCGATGGTCCCGACGATCGAGCTGGCGTTGGACCGCGCCGGCCTGCACCCCCGGGACGTCGACGCCGTCGCGGTGACGTCCGGCCCGGGGCTGGCCGGCGCGCTGTTGGTCGGGGTCGCCGCGGCGAAGGCGTACGCGCTGGCGCTGGGCGTCCCGCTGCACGGGGTGCACCATCTCGCCGCGCATGTCGCCGTTGACACGCTTGAGCACGGCCCGCTGCCGCGCCCGGCGGTGGCGCTGCTGGTCTCCGGTGGGCACAGCTCGTTGCTGCTGGTCCCCGATCTCGCGGCCGAGCCGGTCGAGTCGCTGGGGGCCACGGTGGACGACGCCGCGGGGGAGGCCTACGACAAGGTCGCCCGGTTGCTCGGCATGCCGTTCCCGGGTGGCCCGCCGATCGACGCGGCGGCCCGCGAGGGCAGCCCGCACATCCCGTTCCCGCGTGCCAAGGCGGGGGACGGCACGTTCGACTTCTCCTTCTCCGGGCTCAAGACCGCGGTCGCCCGCTGGGTGGAGGCCCGGCGGCGGGCCGGCGAGCCCGTGCCGGTCGCGGATGTCGCGGCGTCGTTCCAGGAGGCCGTGGCGGACGTGCTCACCGCGAAGGCGGTCGCGGCCTGCCGGGCGCACGGCGTGGACACCCTGGTGGTCGGGGGCGGTGTCGCGGCCAACAGCCGGCTGCGCGCGCTCGCCGCGCTGCGCTGCGAGGCGGCGGGCATCACGCTGCGGATCCCGCGGCCGGGGCTGTGCACCGACAACGGCGCGATGGTCGCGGCGCTCGGGTCGCTGCGGGTCGAGGCCGGCGTCGAGCCCTCGCCGCTGGACCTTCCCGCGTCCTCCACGCTCGCCCTCTGACTCTGACCGTTTCCGCTCTCCGACGTCTCCACCCGCCGACGTCTCCACCCGCGACCGTCTCCGTCCGCTGACGGCCTTCGTCCGCTGACCACCTTCTGACCGCCTTCGCCGGCCCGGGACCCGCCACGGGTCCCGGGCCGGGCGGCGCTCAGGCGGCGGCGCGGTCGCGGGCCGCCTGCTCCGCGGCCGTCCGGGAGGCCTCGAACACGTCGGTGAACGCGGCGAGCGCCGGGTTCACCTTCGACAGCGTCATCACGACGGTGATGAACTCGATGTTGTCTGCGCCGAGTGCCTCGAAGGCGTGGCGCAGGTAGGGGACCTGGTGGTCCCAGCCCTCCTTGGGGGCGCCGGGGGCGTAGGAGCCCCCCTGCGCGGTGATGACGGTGACCTTCCTGCCCGCCAGCACGCCGTCGCCGGCCGTCCCGCCGGCCGTGCGGCCCATGACGATGACCTGGTCCAGCCAGGCCTTGATCGTCGACGGGTAGGCGTAGTTGTACATCGGCACCGAGATCACGTACTCGTCGGCGCTCTCGACCTCCTCGAGGTACTCCTCGCGGATCTTCACGGCCTCGGCCTGCTCGGGTGTGCGCTGCTCGGGGGGTGTCTGGCCGCCGGACACCAGCGCCCAGTTCAGGTGCGGCGGCGGGCTGGTGGCCAGGTCGCGGTGGGTCAGCGTCCCGTCCGGGTGGTGCTTGCGCCAGGACTCGGCGTAGGCCTCGGCGACCCCGCGGGAGACGGAGCCCTCCGGGGCGAGGCTGGAGTCGATGTGCAGCAGGTGGGGCATCGGAGCTCTCCTTGATCACGATCGGGAGGCGGGTGCCGGTCTCGGCGCGCGCCGGGGAAGGGAGGGTGCCGATCCGGCCCGATCCGGCGCTGGCGCCGTGTGCGTCCCGTCGACTCCCCGTCGACTCCGGTGATTTTGGTGTGCGTACAGATGATCGTACCGAACAATAATCTCTGTCAACACCTATCTGTTCCGCAGATTAGTTCATGATGATCGGGGTACTGTGTTCGGGTGGAGCGGTCCTCGGGCGCGTCGCCGATGCCGGCCTCCGTCGTGCTCCGGCCCGCCTCCCCGGCGGCGGAGCGACAGGATGAGCCGTCGGCCGCCGCTGGCCCGTCTGCCTCCGGCTGTCCGTCCGTCGCCGCCGACGCGGAGCTCGAACTGCCCGACGAGGTCCGCGACGACCTGTGCTGGATCGTCGGTCAGATCCAGCACGGGTACCTGGCCGCGTCCGCGAGCGCCGTCGGTGGCCTGCCCGGTGGTCTCAAGGGTTTCTACGTGCTGGACGCCGCGGTCGGAGGAACGGCTCACAACCAGATCGAGGTCGCCCGCCGTTTCTCCATCGACCGGACCGTGATGGTCCGGCTGGTCGACGAGATGGAGCGCGCCGGCCTGGTCGAGCGCCGGCCGGACCCGGCGGACCGCCGGGCGCGAATGATCATCGCCACCGAGCGGGGAATCCAGGAGCACGAGCGGGTGCGGCGGCAGCTGCGCGCCGTCGACGACCACGTCCTGGCGCCGCTGGCGCCCGCGGACCGGGAGGTCTTCACCGGGCTGGCGCGGCTCGTCGCGGCACACCTGGTCGCGATGGATCCGACCAGGGGTGCCGCCGCGTGCGCCACGGCCGAGGTCACGCTGCAGAGTGCCACCACCGGTTGTGACGGCGCGGGTGTCGCCGGCGCCACCGACATCACCGACATCACCGGCGGGCCCGGTGCCGGCCGCGCCGAGCCGGGCTGCTGACCGGGCGGGTCGGGCCGCGATGACGGTCACGTGGATGTGGGAGGCGAAGGCGGCCCCCGGCCAGGCCGCGGAGCTGGAGCGATGGGCTCGAGCGGCGGTGCGCGGGCGGGATGCCGAGATCTATCTCGGCCGTGGGCCGTCCACGGGCCTCGTGGTGGTCCTCCTGCACCTCGGCGTCGAGGAGTCCACGAGTGYCGCCGGCGACCCGCCGCTCCCGGACCCCCCGGATGGGCTTATTGCCGGATCCGCGCATGCCTGGCAGTTCGAGCGTGCGTCGAACCGTCTTGACAGATCCGACCTTCTTGGTTGACGTGTGTGGTGCGGGTGCTAGGTTGGCACTCGGCACTTGAGAGTGCCAGCGACAGGCGCCTGTTCACCCGCGACGGCAGGCCGCCAGGGTCGCTCTCTCATCCAGCGAAGGAAGGGGGAGGTCGATCGTGACGACCGCCACCAAGGTTGCAATCAAGCCGCTCGAGGACCGGATCGTCGTCCAGCCCTCGGACGCCGAGACGACCACCGCGTCCGGCATCGTGATCCCGGACACCGCCAAGGAGAAGCCCCAGGAGGGCACCGTCCTTGCCGTCGGCCCGGGTCGGTTCGAGGACGGCAAGCGCGTCCCGCTCGACGTCAAGGTCGGCGACGTGGTGCTCTACAGCAAGTACGGCGGCACCGAGGTCAAGTACGCCGGCGAGGAGTACCTGGTGCTCTCCGCTCGGGACGTCCTGGCGATCATCGAGAAGTAGACCGGACGCCGGTAGCAGCAGGCAGGGCGTGTCCCACCGGTGGTCCCCTGGTTTCCGCCGGGGGGCCGCGGTGGGGCGCGCCCTTCTTGTTTCGCCGGGCCGCGGTGTCGGGAGGACACACAGGTATGCCGAAGATTCTCACGTTCAACGAGGACGCCCGCCGCTCGCTCGAGCGGGGCGTGAACGCCCTCGCGGACGCGGTCAAGGTGACGATCGGCCCGCGCGGCCGCAACGTCGTCATCAGCAAGTCGTACGGCGCGCCGACGATCACCAACGACGGTGTGACGATCGCGCGTGAGGTCGAGCTGGACGACCCCTACCAGAACCTGGGGGCGCAGCTCGCCAAGGAGGTCGCCACCAAGACCAACGACGTCGCCGGCGACGGGACGACGACGGCCACGGTGCTGGCGCAGGAGATGGTGCGCCAGGGCCTGCGGCAGGTGACGGCCGGGGCCGCCCCGCTCTCGCTCAAGATCGGCATCGAGGCGGCGGTCGCCGCTGTCTCGTCGGCGCTGCTGGAAGCCGCGATCGAGATCGGCTCGAAGGAGACCATCGCGCAGGTCGCCGCGATCTCGGCGCAGGACGTCCAGGTCGGCGAACTCATCGCCGAGGCGATGGACAAGATCGGCAAGGACGGTGTGATCACCATCGAGGAGAGCCAGACCATGGGTCTGGACCTCGAGCTCACCGAGGGGATGCAGTTCGACAAGGGCTACATCTCGCCGTACTTCGTGACCGACCAGGAGAGCATGGAGGCCGTCCTCGAGGATGCCTACGTGCTGCTGCACCCTGGCAAGATCAGCGCGCTGAACGACATCCTGCCGATCCTCGAGCAGGTGGTGCAGGAGCGTAAGCCGCTGCTGATCATCGCTGAGGACGTCGAGGGCGAGGCGCTGTCCACCCTGGTCGTCAACGCGGTGCGCAAGACCTTCCAGGTCGTCGCGGTGAAGGCCCCCGGCTTCGGTGACCGCCGCAAGGCGATGCTGCAGGACCTCGCGGTCCTGACCGGTGGCCAGGTCGTCGCCACCGAGGTGGGTCTCAAGCTCGACTCGATCACGCTCGCCGAGCTCGGTCGGGCGCGGCGGATCGTCGTCGACAAGGACCTCACCACGATCGTCGACGGTGCCGGCGACGCCGACGCGGTCGCCGAGCGCGTCCGGCAGATGAAGGCGGAGATCGAACTCTCCGACTCGGACTGGGACCGCGAGAAGCTCCAGGAGCGCCTGGCCAAGCTGGCCGGCGGGGTCGCCGTCATCCGCGTCGGCGCCGCCACCGAGGTCGAGCTCAAGGAGAAGAAGCACCGTCTCGAGGACGCCGTGTCGGCGACCCGGGCCGCGGTCGAGGAGGGCATCGTGGCGGGCGGCGGCAGCGCGCTCGTCCACGCGGCCAAGGTCCTCGACGGCGACCTCGGCCTGACCGGCGACGAGCGTTCCGGGGTGCGGGTCGTGCGCGCGGCGCTCGACGCGCCGCTCACCTGGATCGCGCGCAACGCCGGCCTCGAGGGCGCGGTGATCGTGTCCAAGGTCCGCGAGGGCGACGTCGGCCGGGGCTTCAACGCGGCCACCGGCGAGTACGTCGACCTGGTCGCGGCCGGCGTGGTCGACCCCGTGAAGGTCACCCGCTCCGCGGTGGCGAACGCGGCCTCCATCGCCGCGCTGCTCATCACCACCGAGAGCCTGGTGGCGGAGAAGCCCGAGGAGGCCGAGGCCGGCCACGGCCACGACCACTCGCACGGCGGCCACGGCCACTCGCACGGGCCGGGTTTCTGAGCCGTCGGGTGAGCAGAGCCGTCTGAGTGAGCTGAGCCGTCGGGTGACCGGCGGTGCACTGCCCGGCACCTGTGGCGGGTAGTGCGGTGATTCGGCGGATGAGGCCCGGTCGGTCCGCGGACCGACCGGGCTTTGTCGTGCCCGGGGCCGTGAGCCGTCCTGGCCCGGGGTGCGGGTATCGCCGGCGCGCGCGGCGCCACCCGAGGTCAGGGATCCGACAGCGGCCCCGGGGCGCTCACCCGTCGCGGGTGGTCGCCGGGGATGGGGAGACATGCCCGCATACGGCTGCGCGAACCGGCCTGCTGGCGGGAGCGGCGCCGGCGGGGAGACACCGGGAACACGAGCCCCCGGTGCTCGGTCGGAGGCGCGCGTACTCCAGGCAAAAGAAAAGATCCCCGGGCCCGTACGTCCCGGAGCGGGAGTACGGGCCGGGGGATCTTCGCATCCGGCGGCCGGTTTCAGCAGGCCGGGGCGAGCCCCGGCCGGGCGGGCGTGTGACGGGCGGTGCCCCTGCGGGTGCGCCCGGTGAGGACCGCCTCCCGCTCGGACTCGCTCATTCCGCCCCACACGCCGTACGGTTCCCGGGCGGCGAGGGCATGTTCCCCACACGCCCGGATTACCGGGCAGCGTGCGCAGATCGCCTTCGCCGCCGCCTCCCGCGCGGCTCTGGCCGGGCCGCGTTCGCCCTCGGGATGAAAGAACAGCTCGGTGCTCTCACCTCGACAGGCGCCGTGGAGCTGCCACTCCCACTTCTCCGCGCCGGGGCCTGGAAGTCGTCGGACGTCGGTCATCGGCCTGACCCCCCCTTTCGACCTGAGCGGCTGGCGCCGCGACTACCCGGTCACCGTAGCCGCTCGCCATCGACTGGAGATCTTGGAATTTCACCCGGTCGACCGGCGCCGCCTCCCCGGTGAGGTCCCTGCCGCCCGGTAGGTTCACCGAGAGGCCGGGACACCGTGGATGCCGTCCACCGCTGACGGACCGCGCTACCGGCGCAGGCTCGCGCAGACAGCGGGCGGGACGGCGCGACCAGATGGAACCGTGGACGTCCGACCGCCGGTGTCGACGCGTGCGGATCACCGCCGGTCACGGGTGGTGCGCGTCCCGCCGACAGTCCCTCGCCTACCCGCCGCCGGTGCGGGTCACACGAACCGACATCGAGTTTCCCCACACGCTCGCCGCGGCGGGCTGTGCGGGGCGGGGCGAACGGCCGCCTCCGGCGCCGGCCCCGGCGTCGGTCGCCGGAGCCGCGGGCGGGAAGGGGTGCCCGGCCCGTGTCGGCCGGGCCGGGTTGTAACGGCTGGTGAGAGCCGGTCGGTCAGCGGGTGTCCGCCTCGGAGGCGGCTGAGGCCTCGTACACCCCGTCGGCGAAGCCGCGGGCGTACTCCCAGCTCACGTAGCACGCCGGATCCGGGGCGAAGGCAGGCTCGTGCACCCGTGTACGGCCCTCGTCCAGGAGGTGCCGTAGGTTGCCGGCCAGCAGGTCCCAGTCGAAGTAGTGCGGCTCGGCGCACCCCTCGCAGTCGACGACGAGACCCCGGTAACCACGTGGTTCGAGCAGGGTCCGGAAGACGTCGAGGTCGCCCAGCTCGGCGAGGATCTCTTCCCGCTCGCGTAGGGACAGCGGTTCGAGTAGTTCCAGATCCTCGGCGGAGTCGAGCTGCGCGAGCTCGGCCGCCGGGTCCTCGGGGTCGCCCGCGAAGGGGTCGAGGGGCTCGTTGCTCACGAGGAACACGCTACGCTCGCAGCCCAAGCTTAGTGGTCCCGATACGGAGTCCGGCACTGACGTGCGGGGCTTTCGCTCCAGCATGCCCCAATCTGTCCCAGCCTGGATGGCTTCCCTTCGTGCCGGGTCAGCTCGTCTGGTGTGGCAGTGACGGGCCGCGCGCATGGTCCGTGCTCCGCGCGCCGGTTGCCCGTGACCCATTTATGTGATTCCGGATCCGCGACGCCGGCCCTCGTGGTAGCAGCTGGTCCGTTTTGCACCTTTGGCGAGCGTTGTTTGGACGGGGTGCCCACGGACGGGTGCGCCCCCGGCCCCGGCGCCCGTCCTGTGGCATGCGTGGTGCTCTCGGTCACGCCGGGGAGTTCGGAGCCGTTGCCGGGCCTCTACGATGGAGTATCACCGTCGCCCGACCGGCGGGCCGCGCGGAGCCCAGCATGCTTCACCCGCCTGCCCGGGCAGACCGGCTCGCGCCGGTTCCCGGGCGCGGGACTCCCCGGACATCGCGGGGACGCTCCCGCCGGCGCCGGGCCGATGCGAACGGAAGGTGCCATGGACGGTTCCCCCGCCAACCCGACGACCTCGATCACGCGCGCGACCGGGGAACCCGACCTCGACCAGTCGCCCGGCCGGCCCGGCGCCGTTCGGCACGTTGCTGACAGCCTGGGCGCCGAGGGGCCGGCGCTCCCGCCGAAGCTCGCGATGCTCGGCCTCACCTTCGACGACGTCCTGCTGCTGCCGGCGGCGTCCGAGGTGGCGCCGTCGGGCGTTGACACGACCACGCGGCTGTCCCGCAACATCTCGCTGGCGGTCCCGCTGGTGTCCTCCGCGATGGACACCGTGACCGAGGCGCGGATGGCGATCGCGATGGCCCGCCAGGGCGGCGTCGGCGTGCTGCACCGCAACCTGTCCGTCGACGACCAGGCACAGCAGGTCGACATGGTGAAGCGGTCCGAGTCCGGGATGATCACCTCCCCGATCACCTGCGGGCCGGACGCCACCATAGAAGAGGCGAACGTGCTCATGGCGCGTTACCGCATCTCCGGCGTCCCGGTGACCGAGCCGGACGGCCGCCTCGTCGGGATCGTGACCAACCGCGACATCCGCTTCGAGCGGGACTACACCCGCCGCGTCCACGAAGTGATGACCCGCATGCCGCTGATCACGGCACCGGTCGGGGTCTCGGCGGACGACGCGCTCGCTCTGCTGCGGCACAACAAGGTCGAGAAGCTGCCCATCGTCGACGGGCACGACCGGCTGTGCGGGCTGATCACGGTCAAGGACTTCACCAAGCGCGAGCAGTACCCGCGGGCGACCAAGGACGCGGACGGCCGCCTCGTGGTCGGCGCCGCGGTCGGCGTCGGCGAGGACGCGCTGAAGCGTGCCCAGGTCCTCGTCGCCGCCGGGGTGGACTTCCTCGTCGTCGACACCGCGCACGGCCACCACCATGCCGTCCCCGACATGATCGCCCGGATCAAGGCCGACATGCCCGCCGGGGTGGACGGCCGTCCGCTCGACGTCATCGGTGGCAACATCGCCACCGCGGCCGGGGCCGCCGCGCTCATCGCGGCCGGCGCGGACGCCGTCAAGGTCGGGGTCGGGCCGGGCTCGATCTGCACGACCCGGGTGGTCACCGGCGTGGGCGTTCCGCAGGTCACCGCGATCTACGAGGCGGCGCGGGCGGCGCGGGCCGCCGGCGTGCCAGTCATCGGCGACGGCGGGCTGCAGTACTCCGGTGACATCGCCAAGGCGATCGCCGTCGGGGCGGACACCGTGATGCTCGGCAGCCTGCTCGCCGGTGTCGACGAGAGCCCCGGTGAGCTCATCTTCATCAACGGCAAGCAGTACAAGTCCTACCGGGGGATGGGCTCGCTCGGTGCCATGCGCAGCCGCGGCGACACCCGCTCCTACTCCAAGGACCGCTACTTCCAGGACGACGTCCTCTCCGACGACAAGCTCGTCCCCCAGGGCGTCGAGGGCCAGGTGCCCTACCGGGGCTCGCTGGCCGGGATGGCCCACCAGCTGATCGGCGGCCTGCAGGCCGCGATGGGGTACACGGGTGCCGCGACCATCCGTGATCTCCAGGAGAACAGCCAGCTGGTGCGGATCACGTCGGCCGGCCTGACCGAGAGCCACGCGCACGACGTCCAGATGACGGTCGAGGCGCCGAACTACACCCGGTGAGCCGTGGTCGGTGGTCGGGAGGTCTCTCTCCGCCACCGGCCGCCAGCCGTTCCAGCGGCCGCGCGGCGCTCGTCGTTCCGTATCCCCGCCGCCGGACGCCGACGTACCAGGCAGGATGGTCGGCGGGACCAAACGGGCTGACCAGGAGGCCGGGACACGGTGGCAGACGTCGAAATCGGTATCGGGAAGAACGTGCGAGTGGGCTACGGCCTTGACGCCGTGGGCATCGTTCCCTCGCGGCGCACCCGGGACCCAGCCGACGTGTCACTCGCCTGGGAGATCGACGCCTATCACTTCGATCTGCCGATCGTCGCGGCGCCGGCCGACGCGGTGACCTCGCCGGAGTCCGCGATCGCCGTCGGGCGCCAGGGTGGGCTCGGTGTGCTGCACCTCGAGGGGCTGTGGACCAGGCACGAGGACCCCGAGCCGCTGCTCGACGAGGTCGCGGAGCTGGGCGCGCGTTCCGGTGCGGTCGCGGCGACCCGGCGCCTGCGTGAGCTCTACGCGGCGCCGGTGCAGCCCGAGCTCATCGGGGCGCGGCTGGCGCGGATGCGGGAGGCCGGCGTGGTCACCGCCGCCGCGCTGCGCCCGCAGAAGGTCCGGGCACTGTGCCCGCACGTGCTGGCCGCGGGCGTGGACCTCCTCGTCATCCATGGCACGGCGGTGTCGGCCGAGCACCAGTCCAGGCGCACCGAGCCGCTGAATCTCAAACAGTTCATAGGACAGCTCGACATCCCGGTGATCGTCGGTGGCTGTGCATCCTTCTCCACGGCACTGCATCTCATGCGGACGGGCGCGGCCGGCGTGATCGTCGGAGTCGGTGCCGGCCTCGGCGACGACACGGCCGAGACCCTCGGAATTGGTGTTCCGCTGGCGACCGCGATCGCCGACGCGGCCGGCGCCCGGATGCGGTACCTCGACGAGTCCGGCGGCCGGTACGTCCACGTCATCGCGCATGGCGACCTGCGCACCGGCGGGGACGCGGCGAAGGCCGTGGCCTGCGGAGCCGACGCCGTGATGGTGGATTCGCCGCTCGCGCAGGCGGTGGACGCCCCTGGGCGGGGCTCGGTCTGGTCGATGGAGATCCTGCACTCGGACCTGCCGCGCGGGCGGTGGGCGCCGGTCGAGACGTCACGTACCGTCGCCGAGATCCTCACCGGGGGCGAGGTCGCGGCCGAGGACGGTGTGGCGAACATCGCCGGGGCCCTGCGGGCGGCGATGGCCACAACGGGCTACGCGACGTTGAAGGAGTTCCAGAAGGCGGAGATCATGATCGCTGCCGGGCGCTAGCGGAACGGGCCCGGAGAGTCAGCGGTGTGCGTCGGTCGTGCTGCCGACCCGGACGCCTTGGGTGTAAGTCCGCCGTGGCACCCTTGGAGCCGTCCGTCTCCGGATCGAAGGATGACCGATGCGCCTCGACGAGAACGGCCGCTGGGTCAGCGACGACGGCGCCTATGTCTGGGATGACGCGGCCCAGACCTGGCGGCTGGCGAATGCCACGTCGCCGTCCGCCATGCCCGCGACCGGTTCGAGCCGGACGGCCTCGGGCCAGACCGGTCCGGGCCACACCGGTTCGGGCCACACCGGTTCGGGCCAGGCGGGCCCGGGGCAGGCGGGCTCCGGCCAGACCAGCTCCGGCCAGGCGGGCTTCGGCCGGGCGGGTTGGACACCGCCGCACACGGGTCCGCTCGCCCCGAGCTCCGGCGGCTCCGCCGGCACCGGGGCGACCGGGCCGATCTACACCGGGCAGGCGTACGCGGGGCCGGCCGACACAGACTCCTCCTACGGCGGCCGCCCCGGCTCCGGCTACCCGGACCCGGCACGGTCGGACCCGGGAAGGTCAGACCCGGCGCGGTCAGATCCGGCATGGACGGGCCCGGTGCGGGCGGGCCAGGCGCCGGCCGCGCGGGAATCGGGCCGGCCCACAACGACCGGCCCGTTTTCGACCGGCCCGTTTCCAGCTGGGCAGCTTCAGACCGGGCCGATGCCCACCGGGCCGATTCCGACGGGGCCGATGCCAACCGCCCGGACAGCCACGGGCGCGTCCGGGAGCCGGGCGGACTCCGCCGTGGCGCCGAGCGATCCTGCGGAGAACACGACGGGCATCCCTCGCCGGATGACGCGGCCGCGGCGGCCCCGGCCGGCCGGGCAGCTCGACGTGGCCGACACCGATCTCGACAACGCCGATCTTGACGACGCCGATCTCGACGACACCGACCTGGACGGCCCGCACCTGGACGACGCCGACCCGGACCGCTGGGCCGGTGACGATGACGAGGATGAGGCGGGCCTCCGGGGCCGCGGTGCCAGGCCGGGCGACGGCCACGGCCCCGAGGGCGGGGGAGCGCGGCGGTTCGTCAGCGGGCTGCGGGCGTCCGCACTGGATCCCCGGGCGCGCTGGGGCGTGGCGGGCCCGGGCGGGACGTCCGACAACGGCGGCAGGCACGACGGCTACCCGGCGGCCGAGGACCCCGCCCGCGGGATCGCCGCGATGCTGCGCCGGCCGACCGTGCTCGCGGTGGCCACGGCGTTCGCTCTGGTGGTCGCGCTCGGCGTGGCCGGGTTCCTCGTTCTCGGCAGGGGCGACGACAGCGGTTCGGCCGCCTCCGCGTCGTCCGCCGGGGTGGGCAGGTACGACGCGGCCGTCCGGAAGGACTACATCGACGCCTGCCTCGGCGTGAGCGACGGCAACGAGCGCTACTGCACCTGCACGCTGGAGAAACTCGAGGCTGACTACACCCAGGAGCAGTATCTGGCCTTCAACAGCGACGTCGAGTCCGACAACTCCCAGCGCATCGTGCGCGAGATTTACGCGGCCTGCCGCAATCTCCGGTGAGAGCCCCCGTGTACAGTGGGATGATCCCGTTTGCGACCGATTCGTGCTTTCCGCCCGCAAGGGCCAGGGCAACGGCAACGGCAAGGCTGCCGTTGCGAACGGGGAGACGGGCGCATCCAGATCGGACTCGTCCGGAGCGTGTGCGTCGCGCACGGGTTTCGTGCGGGGTGCCCGGATCGGTCGGTCACCCGCCGGCCGGCGCGTGGTGTGTCCGCAGCGGTGGGTCCGGTCCCGGTGAGCGGTCTCGTGTTCGGGTGGCGTCGGCTTTTAACGGCGCGACAGGAAGCGGCCAGCGTGAATTCGGCCAGTACGTTCATGGCCGGTACATTCAGACGGCTGACCGCCTTGGGACGCTGATCAGAGAGGCGGGCGATGCTCACCGGCGAGTGTGGTCGATGAGCATGGTCGACGTCCCGGCGGCAGCGCGACGTGGGTTCGGTGCCGGGACGTGGGCATCCGGCTACCTCGGCGGCAGGTGGGTGATCGCTCCGTGACCGTGGACGGCACCGACCGACCCACTGGCGGTCGTCGTGACGACGACTTCTTCGCGGTCGAACGGGTCGGCGAACCCGACGACACCGCGGTCTCCCGCTCGGCCCCCGCGGCCGACGGCGGCTGGGACGTCACCCCGTGGCCGGCCTCCGACCTGGACGTGAGCGCCGGCAGTGGTCCGGCCCGTGGCGTCGTGGGTGGTCCGCTGGTGGACGGCCCGGTGCTGGGCGGCCCGGTGCTGGGCGGCCCGGCCGTCGGCGGTCCGACCGTGGGCGACGATCCGTTCGACGTCAGCTCGACCTGGAACGGGCCCGCCCCGGTCATCGGGGGGCCGCCGTCCGACCTGGGCCGCGCCGCACCCGACGTCCAGCCCGCGCCGCACTCCCCGGCACCGCACTCCTCAGGGCCCTACTCCCCAGGGCCGCACACGCCGGCGCCGCACCCCGCGGCACCACACACGCCCGTCCCGCCCGCCTCGGCGCCGCAGGTGGGCCTACCGCCGGCGGGCCCGTCGGTGACGGGTGGCTTCCGGGTCCCGACGGGGTACGAGTCGGCCCCGCCCGCGTCCCCGCGTTCCTACGTGGAGCCGACACCGCCGCCGAGGTTCCCGACCGAACGCGGGTCCGCCCCGCCGGGCCGCGCCGGGGGCCCGGACACCGGTTCGGTCCGCATCGGCGGCCCGGATACCGGCTCGGCGCCCGGCTGGGGCCCCGCGAGCCCGGGTGCGGGCGCGCCCGGCATCAATCCGGTGACCGGCAGCTTCCCACTGCCACCGACGAGCCGGACGCAGCCGCCCGCCGCGAGATCCGGGGGTGCTTCCGGGCCCAGCGCCTACCAGGGTTATGACCCGGCGCGTCCGCAGAGCACGCCCCCGCCGCCGCAGTCGGGCGCCGGCCATCCGGGTGGCTCCGGTCTGCCGCGCCCGGACCAGACCGGCGGGTTCGCGCGCCCCGGCGCCGCCTACCCGAGCCGGCCCGGCGAGCCCGAGCGGCCGGCTCCGCGGCCGGTCGACCCGTGGAACGGCCACAGCACGGGCTCCGGGCCACGCCCCGACCTGTCGCTGCCTCCCCGGGCAGGCACGCCGTCCACCGACCGCGGCCAGGACGACCAGCGGCGCAACGGCTACGACTCCCATGGGCACAGTGGCTACGAGGTCCGTCCGGACCAGTCCCGTGGCGACCACGGCGCGGCACGCGCCCCGGACGGCTACGGGGCGAGCGGCCCGACCACCGGCGGCTACCGCGTCGGTGACCCCGGCAGCGGCCCTGCACCTCTCGGCGGCGCTGGTTCTCCCGGCGGGCCAAGTTCTCCTGGTGGGCCTGGTGCTCTTGGCGGTATGTCGGCACCCGGTGGTGGCGCGACCCCGGGCGCGGCCGCGCCGGGGCGGCCTGTCGGCGCCGGGCCGGTGGCGCGCGCCGCGCTGCCGCCCGGCTCCTGGTCCGGGTCCCCGAGCGGGGCGCTTCCGATCGACGGGCGTCTGAACAGCGGTCGGCACGCAGCGGACCGGCCCGGTTCCCCGAACGGCGACGCGTCCGGCCCGTGGCGGTCGCCGCACCGGGATGATCCCGCGGCCTTTCCGCCCGATCGCCCTCGCGGCGCCGGCCTCCCGCCGCTGGCGAACGATCCGCTCTCCGGTCCGCTGCCGGTCGCCGCTCTGCCGCCGGGACGTCGTCCCGAGCCCGGACGCCCCGGTGGCCGTCCGGAGCTGGGCCAGCCGGAGCTGGGCCGACCCGAGCTGGGCCGAGCTGAGCCGGGCCGAGCTGAGCCGGGCGGCCGAACCGGCCCTGCCGGGGCCGCGCGCGCGGAGCCGCTCGCCCCGGGGACGGCGCCGTCCGGGCCGTGGCGTTCTCCGTCGCCCCGCGCGGCTGTCGAGGACACCATGACCACCACGCGCTCGCCGTTCCGCGGGTCGGGGGCCCTGCCGGCGCTGCCCCCGGGCCGTTCGGCGGCGCCGGGCGCCCCGGGCGCCCCGGGCGCCGACCAGGCACCGGTTCCAGGCACGCCGCCGCCGGCGCCCGGTGCCGGGACGGGCCCGCGCGGCGCGACCGGCCCGCGCGGCGCGACCGGCCCGCGCGGCGCGACCGGCCCGCGCGCGCTGCCCGGACCGGCCGCGGCGGGTGCCGCGCCGGGTCGGCCCAGACGTCCCGAGAGCGCGGCGGAGATGACCTCCCTGGTCACCCGCCGGGGCCGGGCGGGTGCCGCCGGCGCGGCCGACCGGGGAGACGACTCCGGCTGGCAGCCGTCCCGGGGGGCTCGCCGGACGGGTGCCCGTGGGGTGCCCGCGGACCGCAGACGCACCCCGAACCCGACCACGGACACGAACAGCCTCCAGGCCGTCTCCGCGCCGCCGGCGCGGCGCACCACGCCACGGCCCGCCGACGCCCCTGAGGACACCGGCTCGACTGGCCGGTCGAGCCGGTCCCGCGCGGACCGGCCGGGCCGGGGAGGCACGGACGTCGAGGACCTGCACCCGGAGAACCGCCGGTCGGCGGCGCGTGGCGCTGGCCTGGCCGGGTCAGGCGGCGGGGGCGGAGCCCGTGGTAACGGCGGCGGCGCCGGTGGCCGCGGCGGGCGTGGCCGGGGTGCCGGGGACGACCGCCCGTCGACCCGCGCGGTCGGGGTGCTCGAGCCGGCCGAGGTGGACGACGAGGCGGACGACCAGCCGTCCACCCCGGACCGGCTGGCCTGGCTCAAGGAGGGCTGGATCGGCCCGCTGGCCATCGCGCTGGTGGTCTCCCTGTTCGTGGTCGGCGCCTACACCCTGCTGACGGGGGACGGCGGCGACAAGCCCCCGACCGAGCCCACGGTCACGCAGTCCGAGCCGCCGACGCCGACCAATCCGGAGGCTCTCGCGGGCAAGGCGCTGGTCAACGGCACCTGGCGCTGCCGAATTATGGTGGTGGAGGGGGGGGACACCCGCACCGGTGACCTTCTTCCCGACAAGCTCGTCGTCGATCCGACGGGCCTGACGTATCGCTGGAACGACGGTCAGGGCGTCTACACCATCACGCCGAAGCAAGGCGACGCCGCGGCGGCGGTGATCGCCGAGGTCCAGTTCACCAGCGGTCCGCTGCAAGGAGTCACCGGCAAGAGCCTTACCACCGCCAAGGAAAACAGTGGTATTGCGAGTGGCACGCTGCTGCTCGACGCCATGCCGAACGTGTCCGCCCGGAGTTGCTTCGTGAACTGAACCACTTCGCGTAATCCCCCGAGAGACAGCGGCGGTTGCGCATGAGCGCTGTCAGCGCGACGGATCTGGTTCACTGCGCTCCGTGAGCATGTATCGCTAGAATTCCGGCAAATGGTGTCGGAGAAGATCCGGCTCGCTTCCGCGGGGCGCGGTGTTGGTGGACCCGGTGAGATGGTTTTATTGGCCATGCGGCAGGATCGGGTGTCATGTTCTGGTCTGACCGTGTTGCGGGTACCAGGCGGCGGCAGGCCGCCCACGAGGTCTCGAACCACGGAGGCCGCGGCCTCCTTCATCCGGTTCGGCCCGACCCGGTAACGGCGGCGCAGAGCTCTCCGGAGGCATCGGATTCCGTGGCCGCGGCGAGCTCCCCGGTAGCGCGGGGCCCCCTGGGCCCGCGGGTGGAGACGCGGCCGGAGGGGTGGCGCCTGGTGGATCGCCGCGGCCTGCTGAAGGCCGCCGTCGCGGCGCCCGCCACGAGCCTGCTGGCGGCCTGCGGGGGCGGTGGCTCCGGTGGTTCCGGCGCACGCTCGGTGCGCATCGGCATGGTCAGCCCGCGCACGGGCTCGCTGCGGCTCTATTCCGAGGTCGACGCGCATGTCGTCGAGACAATGCGCACGATCTTCAAGGACGGCATCCGGGTCGGCCGGAGCACCCTGCCGGCGGAGATCTTCGTTCGGGACGGCCAGTCCGACCGCAACCGGGCCGCGGCCGCCGCGACCGACCTCATCTTCACCGACCAGGTGGATGTCGTCCTGGTCGGCGGCACCTCGGACAACGCCAACCCGGTGTCCGACGCGTGCGAGGCCAACGGCGTCCCGTGTATCTCCACCGAGGCTCCGTGGGAGTCGTGGTTCTACGGGCGCGGCGGCAACGCCCAGGCGCCGTTCTCCTGGACCTACCACTTCTACTGGGGCATGGGCGACCTGCGGGGCGCCTACACGACCATGTGGGGGCAGCTGGACGTACCCCGCGTGGTCGCCCTGCTGCTTCCCAATGACCAGGACGGCGTCACCTTCTCCAACGGCGTGTTCGGCCTGCCCGCGCTGGCCCAGGCCGGCTTCCAGATACTTTCCGACGTCCCGCCCTATTCGGTCGGTGAACGTGACTTCAGTGCACAGGTCCAGAAGATCATCGATAACGACGTGGAGATCGTCGCGGGTGTACCCAATCCGGACGACTTCGCCGTGTTCTGGCGGACGCTGAACGACCGGAACTACCTCCCGAAGGCCGTCACCATGTCGAAGGCGCTGGCCTTCGAGCGGGACGTGGAGAACCTCGGTGCGACCGCGAACGGTTTCACCACCGAGGTCAGCTGGTCGCCGAAGCACCAGTTCCGCAGCTACCTCACGAACCGCACTGCGGAGGAGCTGGCCAGCGAGTACGTCGACCAGACAGGACGGCCCTGGGCCCCGTCCCTGGGCTTCACCCACGCACTGTACGAGGTGCTGGCCCAGGCGCTGGTGAACGTCGACTCCATCGACAACGCGCGCGGTATCGCCGACGCCATCGCCCGGGTGAAGGCGAACACGATCGTGGGCACCGTCACCTTCGGTGGGGCCCAGAACGTCCCCAAGAACGTGGGGAGCATCCCGCTGGTGGGCGGCCAGTGGCGTCAGCAGAACAACACCTTCAACCTGCGCGTCGTCGCCAACAACGGCAGCAACATCGCGCCCGACGGGCCGGTCGAGGACCTGCAGACGGTGCAGAACCGCTGATCCGAGGTACGAAACAGGGCCGGGGCCGGGAACGGCGGCCCCGGCCCCCGGTGGCGGAAGCGGAGGTATCCGGAGCCGGTAGCGGCGCGGGACAGTCCGGAAAAGCCAAAGGCGTGGGGGGTGCTCCGGTTTCGGAGCACCCCCCACGCCTTTCCGACCGGGAGATCCCGGAACGGCGATGCCTCAGGTCCGCGCCGCCGCGCGGGACATCGTGTGCTCGACGACGGCGATCAGCGCGCTCTTCGTGGAGTCGCGGTTACGGGCGTCGCAGGTGATGATCGGGACGGCCTGGTTGATCTGCAGGGCCTCGCGGACATCCTCGATCGAGTGGCGCAGGATCCCGTCGAAGCAGTTCACGCCGACGACGAACGGCAGCTGACGCTGCTCGAAGTAGTCGACCGCCGCGAAGCAGTCCGCCAGCCGTCGGGTGTCCGCCAGTACGATCGCGCCGATGGCACCGCGCACGATGTCGTCCCACATGAACCAGAACCGGTACTGCCCGGGCGTGCCGAACAGGTACAGGATCAGGTCCTCGTCCAGCGAGACGCGGCCGAAGTCCATGGCGACCGTCGTGGTGGTCTTGTCCACGAGGTGGGTGAGGTCGTCGACGTGCGCGCCGGCCTCGGTCATGACGGCCTCGGTGCGCAGCGGGACGATCTCGGACACGGAGCCCACGAACGTCGTCTTGCCGGCGCCGAATCCGCCCGCCACCACGATCTTCACCGAGGTCGTGGCGACGGCGGAGTTGACCCGTCTGTGGTCAGAGCTTTCGAAGGCCRCTGAGAACCCTTTCGAGCAACGCGAGATCCGGTGCCTCATCGCGGTCCGGCTGCTGGTGGACGCGGACGAAGCCTTCGTCCGCCATGTCGCCTACCAGGACGCGGGCGACTCCGAGAGGCACCCTCAGACCGGCGGCGATCTCGGCGATGGATCGCACCTGCCGGCACATGGCGGCGATGGTCTGCTGCTCCAGGTTGAGGCTTAGCGCCCGCTCCTCGCCGAGCGGTGTCGTGAAAACGAGTGCCTCGATGGCGAGCTCGTAACGTGACCGAGTCCGCCCGCCGGTCATCGCATAGGGGCGGACGACCGGTCCGGGCGCATTCTCGGGATCGATGCTCACCCTGACTCCCTGGACCTACCCATGTTCACCGCGGAAGCGTTCCCTGCAGCTCGGCTCGCAGAGCCGGTGTGAGGACGTCCTTGGCACGGGTGACGAGCAGTGCCATCTCGTAACCGACCAGTCCGATGTCGCAGGACGGTGCGGCGAGTACCGCCATGCTGGCCCCGTCGCTGATGGCCATGATGAAAAGGAATCCGAGCTCCATCTCCACGACGGTCTGGGTGACGGCGCCGGCCTCGAAGACCCGGGCGGCTCCGCCGGTGAGGCTCACCAGCCCGGAGGCCACCGCGGCGAGCTGGTCGGCGCGGTCGCGGGGGAATCCGTCCGAGACCGCCAGCAGCAGTCCGTCGGCGGAGACCACCACGGTGTGGGCGACGCCCGGAACCCGGTCGACAAAGTTATTGATCAACCAGTTGAGGTTCTGGGCTTCGGAACTCACGGGTGTCACCGTTCCTCCTGCGCGTCACGTCGGGGGTTCCTCGTGGTGTCCGTTCCGACATCACGTCCCTGCCGCACGCCCTGGTAGAAGCTGGCGAGCCGACCACCGACAACCTCTGGGGAGCGTGTCGTCGGCTCTACTGGGGGACGCCGGCTAGCCGCTGGTTCGGCGCTGCCGGGCACGAGATGGGTCATGGGAACTCGAACCGGAAGTCCGGACCGTGTGGTGCCGCCGGCGCTGGGCTGCCGGAGCTGCTCCGCGGCCTTCCAGCCGGCATCGCCGGCGGACGACCAGGAGCCCTCCGGCGACTGCCCTCCGGCGACCACAGGCTGCGGTCCTGTTTGCGGAGCCTGCCGCGGTGCCTGCGCCGCGCCGGCCGGAACCGGTGCCCCTGGGAGCGGAGCGCCGAGACCGGGACGGCGGATCCCCCGCGCGGGGGACTCGACGACCGGTTCCCCCCGGGCCGGTGTACGCGGTATCGCGGGAGGCTGCGTGGTGCGGTGCACCGGCGCCGACGGCTGGGGCCGCTGGGGCAGTGGCGTGACCTGGTGGATGGGCTGCTGCGCGGGCGGAGCCTGCCGGGTCGCCGGCGGCTRCTGCCCGGCGCCCTGGGCCCGTACCGGGCCGCGGGTGGGTCGCTGCCCACGCCGCTCACCCTGCCCGTTCGCCGAGCCGTTCGAGGGCGCCGGCGACCTGCGCTGGAACCACGCCGAGACGGAGTCGAAGATCGGCGTGGTGTCGACGTCCTCGCCCTGCTCGGCGGCGGCCAGCTCGCCGGTGTCCTCGGCCTGAGGCTGGACGGGCCGCTCGAGGGGGCCCGTCTCCCTGGGCGTGCGGAACGCGGCGGCCAGGTTGGGGCCGGTCCGCGGGAAGGGCCCGGTCTGGTCGGGACCGGGCCGGGTGGGCGCCCGGTTGAACACCCCGCCCGGCCGGGAGAGCGCGTCCGTCTCCGGCTCGGCGTACATCGAGGTCGGGCCGGTCGGCGGGCCGACCTGCGCCGAGTACTCGTCCTGCTCCGCCTGGGCGTCGGGCAGGAGGTACCCGCCGGTGTCGGCGCGCTCCGGCTCGGGCTCGTCGCCCTCGCCGCCGCGGCCGATCGCCATCGGGTAGGTGTACGGGTGCTCCCCGGTGTGCGGGTCGACGTCGTTCTGGCCGTCCAGGCGCTGGGGCAGCGGGCCCGAGTCGAACGCCTCGAGCGCGAACTCGGCGGAGTCCTCGGGACCGGTCTGGCCCTGGGTCGGGAACGGGCCGCTCTCCTCGCGCCGGGACTGCCCCGACCCGTTGAGCATGCGCTCGTCGGGGCCGTCGCCGGGGTGGTGCCCGTTGCGGGCGGGCCCGTCCGCCTGGCCCCCGCCTCCACCGAACAGGGACACGGGGCCGCTGTCGGGGGAGCCTCCGGAGGATGGTCCCTGCCCGAAGCCCTGACCCTGCCCGAAGCCCTGCCTCTGCCCGAAGGCCTGCCCGAGGCCCTGACCCTGGCCGAACCCGGAGCCCTGCCCGAGGCCCTGACCCTGGCCGAACCCGGAGCCCTGCCCGGGACCCTGGCCGAAGCCCTGCCCGAACCCGGGACCCGTCCCGGTGCCGTTGCTGCCCGGCGCCAGCGAGGATCCGCCGGCGGCGGCGGACGCGGCCGGGTCGACCGTGGGACTGAAGTTGGTGGTCGGCAGGCCACTCCCTGCGCCGTTGCGGTCGCTGCCGCGGGGCAGGGCGAGCCCGCTGGAGCCGCCGCGGGCGACGGCCTCCCGGCCACCGGGCTGGCCGCCCGGCCCTCCACTGCCCGGCCCGCCACTGCCCGGCCCGATCGCCGCGGCCGGGCGGGGGGCGCTGGGGATCGCGCCGCCGTCGCCCGTGACCAGCTTCGCGGGCAGCCGGACGACCGCGGTGATACCGCCGGACGCCGACTCGCGGAGCTGGACGCGGATCCCGTGCCGGCCGGCCAGGCGACCGACGGCGAACAGACCCATGGTCCGGGAGACCGAGACGTCGACGATCGGCGGGTTCGCGAGCCGGTCGTTGACCCGCTCGAGCTCCTTGGCCGGCATGCCGATGCCCTGGTCCTCGATCTCGATCATCGCGCCGGCACCCGGGCCCAGCGAGTGGCTGGACACCATGACATCGGTGACCGGTGGCGAGTAGGAGGTGGCGTTCTCGAGCAGCTCGGCGATCAGGTGGACGACGTCGCTGACACCGCTGCCGGCGATGGACACCGAGGCCGCCCCGGTCTGCTTGACCCGGGTGTACTGCTCGACCTCGGAGATCGCGGCCAGGACGACCTCGTTGACCGGGACGGGGTGCGTCCAGCGGCGGGCGGTGTCGGTGCCGGCGAGGACCAGCAGGGACTCGTTGTTCCGCCGCATACGGGTGGCGAGGTGGTCGAGCTTGAACAGGTTCGCCAGCTGATCCGGGTCCTGCTCGCGGTTCTCCAGGTCGTCGATCAGGCGGAGCTGCCGTTCGACGAGGCCCTGGCTTCGGCGGGAGAGGTTCACGAACATCGCGTTGACGTTGTTCCGCAGGACGGCCTGCTCGGACGCGAGCCGGACCGCCTCGCGGTGGACCGCGTCGAAGGCCCGCGCGACTTCGCCGATCTCCTCGTCGGAGTCGATACCGATCGGTTCGACGTCGTCCGAGATGTCCTGATCGCTGGAATCTCGCAGCCGGCGGACCGCCTCGGGCAGTCGCCGGCCGGCGACGTCGAGGGCCGCGGTCCGCAGCGCGAGCAGTGGCCGGACCAGCGAGCGGGCGACGACCACGGCGGCGAGCAGGGCGCTGGCGAGGATGACGACGATCAGCAGACCGGACAGGAGCGCGCCGCGCTGGATCTGGCCGCGCAGCTCGCCGACCCGGTCGTCGGTGATACCCAGCAGGCTGCCGGTGACCTCGGTGCCGAGGTCGATCGTCTCCTTGGTGGCACGCAGCCACTTCTCGGAGTCGATGACCTCCAGGGGCTGCCCGACGGGAGCGTTGAGGACCTGCTCCGTGTACAGAGCGGTGTTCTCGATGTCGTTGTTCTCGTCGGAGTTCAGCTTGTCCCGGTAAATGGTGAGCTCGGCGGGAGTCGCGTCTTCCTCGAACGATCGGAGCAGTTCCACGCGCTGTGAGTAGGTGCTCAGGAACTCTCGGTAGTCCTCGGTGGTGAATGGACGCCCACTGATCGCCACTCCGTGTACCAGTGCCTGCTCCACGGCGAGTTCCTCGTTCGCCCGGACGAGATGGTCCGTGGCGGTGACGCTCGTGAGGAGTTGCTGGTCGTCGTTGCCCTGAGGGATCCGGACGACGAGATCGATCAACGAGTCGATGAGGGGTTTGTAGACCGCCCGCACCGAGCTCGGGTCCACCATCCGCACGGAGGCCTGGCGCAGCGAGTCCAGGCGGCTCAGCCGGTTGTCGGCCGCCTCCAGAGCCTCCCGGACCTCGGGGCCGAACGACTCCACGCGCCCCTTGGTGACGTTCTGGTAGGCGGTGTAGGCGTCGTTCACCGCCGCCCGCCGGGACTCGACCGCGGGCAGCGACCCGGTGCGGGCCACGAGGCCCGTGGTGAACGTGCGCTCCTGCTGCAGGGAGTAGACCAGCGTGGACGCCGACCTGCTGATCTCGATCAGATCCCGTACCCGGTTCACGTCACGGGTGCTGGTCAGCACCGATGCCGCCTGGATCGACGAGTTGACCAGGATGGCCACGATCGGCACGGCGAGAATGGCGATCAGCTTGGTGCGCACCCGCCAGTTGGTGGGGTCGGTCACCGCATGACGAAGACTCCGACCACCGGACCGCTCGGGCCGGGGCGGCGTCGGGGGCCGGTCGTCGTGGTGGCCCTCGTCTTCCACGGACGAACCAGCCGCCGTCATCGGCGGCCGGTCTGCGGCCATGCCCGTGCTGCTGGCCATCGGTTGTCTGCGCACGTACCTTCGCAACCTCTCCGCCAGCCTCCCGGAACAGGGTCGTACCAGGATGGCTCGGTATCGGGCCCGGATGTCCCTCACAACGCACCTTAGCGGTACGTACTGAGCACCCGAAAGGCGCCCACCGTACGCCCGTTGTCGGGCTGAGGCCAGTTGTGGGCGGTTTGCGCCGAGTTAGTCACGGATGACCTCCTCGGTGAGCACTGTCGGTCGGTCTGTCCATCGTCATCAGTGACGTTCAAGGAGCCTTAACGATGGCATCTGGGGGTTCATCGCGTTCGGTGGCCCGTTCGATCGATCGAACGGTTCGTCCGATCGAACGGTTCGTCGGTTCGGCGGCCGTTCGTCAGCGGGTTCGTCAGCGGTTCGCCGCGATGGCCGAAGGCGGCCCCAATGGGGGGCGAGTGCACGGCCATGCCGCCTGACGCTCGGGTCCACCGTCCTCCGTAGGCTTGATGGGTGAACGAGTCACCTCGCGCCAGCTATGGCTCCACCGGCGCACATCCCGGTTACGATCCGGTTCTCGTGATCGACTTCGGCGCCCAGTACGCCCAGTTGATCGCTCGGCGCGTTCGCGAGTGCCATGTGTACTCGGAGATCGTCCCGTGGGATATGCCGGTAGCCGAGATCCTGGCCCGGCGCCCGGCCGCGCTCATCCTCTCTGGCGGGCCGAAGTCCGTCTACTCCCCGGGTGCCCCCCGGGTCGACCCCGCGCTGTTCGCCGCCGGGGTGCCCGTCCTGGGCATCTGCTACGGCCACCAGGTGATGGCGCAGGCGCTGGACGGCACGGTCGCCCGCACCGGCACCGCCGAGTACGGAGCCACCCGGCTGCGGGTGGCCGACCCCGGGGTGCTCTTCGACGGCCTCCCCACCAGCCAGCAGGTCTGGATGTCGCACGGCGACTCGGTGACCGCCGCGCCCCCCGGTTTCCGGGTGACCGCGTCGACGCCGTCCACCCCGGTCGCGGCGTTCGAGGACCCCACCCGCAGGCTCTACGGCGTGCAGTTCCACCCCGAGGTCGTGCACAGCGAGCGCGGGATGGACGTCCTGCGGCACTTCCTGCTGGTCGGCGCGGGCTGCCGGCCGTCCTGGACGATGATCAACATCGTCGAGGAGGCCGTGACCGCGGTGCGGGCACAGGTCGGCAACGGCCGGCTGATCTGCGGCCTGTCCGGCGGGGTCGATTCGGCGGTGGCCGCCGCGCTGGTGCAGCGAGCCGTCGGTGACACCCTGACCTGCGTGTTCGTCGACCACGGGCTGTTGCGGGCGGGCGAGGCGGAACAGGTCGAACGCGACTTCGTCGCCTCCACCGGCGTCGACCTCGTCCACGTGAAGGCGGCGGACCGCTTCGCCTCCGCGCTGGCCGGGGTGACGGATCCGGAGCAGAAGCGGAAGATCATCGGTCGGGAGTTCATCCGCGTCTTCGAGGAGTCCGCGCGTGAGCTCGACGCCCGCGCGGAGGCGGAGGGAACGCACATCGGTTTCCTCGTCCAGGGCACTCTCTACCCGGACGTCATCGAGTCCGGCTCGCCCACCGCCGCCAAGATCAAGTCCCATCACAATGTCGGCGGGCTGCCGGACGACCTGCAGTTCGACCTGGTCGAGCCGCTGCGCACCCTGTTCAAGGACGAGGTCCGCCGGCTCGGCGAGGAGCTCGGCCTGCCCGAGGACATCGTCTGGCGCCAGCCGTTCCCGGGCCCGGGGCTGGCCGTCCGCATCATCGGTGAGGTCACCCCCGAGCGGCTCGAGATCGTCCGGGCCGCCGACGCGGTCGTCCGAGACGAGATCCGCCGGGCGGGGCTCGACCGGGAGATCTGGCAGGTCTTCGCCGTGCTGCTGGCGGACGTCCGGTCGGTCGGCGTCCAGGGCGACGAGCGGACCTACGGCTTCCCGGTGGTGCTGCGCGCGGTGACCAGCGAGGACGCGATGACCGCCGACTGGGCTCGGCTGCCCTACGACCTGCTGGAACGCATCAGCAACCGGGTCGTCAACGAGGTTGGGCAGGTCAACCGGGTCGTCTACGACATCACCTCGAAGCCGCCGGGCACGATCGAGTGGGAGTAGCCCCCCACGGGTGAGGCTGGCGCCGCGGCCGCGGCGCCATGCCGTGCCGTGCTACGGGCCGTCCGCGCTACGGGGCGGGCGGCCCGGCCGGCGTCCGTCGTCGGCCGTCCGCCAGGGCGTCAGCCGCCTGCCGGAGCGTCCGCCGGGACGTCCTACCAGGCTCTCCGTCGCCCGTCGGGGTGGCGTTGCGTGATTCGTGTCCGGGTATTGCCGTCAAATGGTGTCGGGTGCTGATTCGCCTCCTGGGGAATCGCGTCAGCCACCCGTCGGAAAGTTGCCAGTGCCTGCGCGGGGCGGGTCGTATTGCGCCCGCCGGCGGTTGTCCGCGCACGCCGGCGCCCTTCCCGTGGACCGGCCCGGCGGCATCGAGATGCGCCGCCCGTTCCGGGCGGACATGTCGCCACATCTGGTCGGACTTCGCGCTCCCGCATCTCGCCAGACGCCATTCGCCGCCGTTCCCGGCGGCACCGCGCCGGTGACTTCCCGGGCGACTTCCGTACCCGTCGAGATCTCTTGCGAGACATTCTTGTTGGCGGGTTGTGGGCTGTACGTCTTGTTTGTGGAGCAAAAAGACGGCGAATGCTGCCCGAATCGGGGCATTTAGGGTGTTCCCGTGCGCGGTTGACGGGTCGTCGGCGCCGCGCCCGTCGGTGATCTCCCCGGCGCCGCGGACCGTGGAAGCCGGGCGGCCGGTGCGCCCGCACACCTGCCGCTGCGGTGGTTCCCCGG
Source organism: Parafrankia soli (assembly GCF_001854695.1). GTDB lineage: Bacteria > Actinomycetota > Actinomycetes > Frankiales > Frankiaceae > Parafrankia > Parafrankia soli. The sequence continues at coordinate 99,975 of NZ_MAXA01000246.1, read as the reverse complement.
TGGAGGGGCCGGTTTGACTACGCCCGAGCCGCGGAGCACGCTGGATGAGTGCCGCAGCACCTCATGGTGATTACGTAGGCGCGTGACCGTCCTCGAACGGGTCGCGCGCCCAGCCCTTCCGCCCTACGGCGGGGGGCTTTTTTGTTTGCCGCGGCCACAGCGAGGTGGCCGCCGAGCCACCCAGGAGATCTTCGATGACATCACCATCCGTGAGCGGGCCCTCGGCCACCGGCGCCTCGCCGTCCCGGGTGGGCGACACGGCTGACGCTGACGACACGGGAGATCGCGAGGCCGTGGCAGCTCCGGCCGTAACTCCGGTCACCCCGGCCGCCGCCCGGGTCGGAGCGCGGCCGGGGCTGCTGCGGCCAGGCAGCGCGCGCAGGGCGTCCACGCGACGTACGTTCGGCCCCCGAGCGGCCGCGTCCGGCCGGGAAGCAGGATGCCGCCCAGGCAACGGCACCCCGCTGCCGCCCGATGCCACGGTGCCGGCAGGAACGCTGGCTGCTGAGGCGCTGGCTGCAGAGGCGCTGTCGGTCGGCGCGCTGGCGGTCGACGTCGCCGACGTGGTGGCCGCCGCCGACGGGCTGCGGGGGGTCGCCCGGCGCACCCGGGTCGTGGCCGACGCCGACCTGACCCGGCTCACCGGCTCGCCGGTCTGGCTCAAGTGCGAACACGAGCAGCACACCGGTTCGTTCAAGCTGCGCGGCGCATATCACCGGATCGCGGTCGCTGGCCCGCACGCCCGCGAGCGGGGGGTCGTGGCCGCGAGCGCGGGTAACCACGCGCAGGGCGTCGCCTTCGCCGCGGCCCGGTTCGGCGTCGAAGCGACGATCTTCGTGCCGGAGAGCGCCAACCCGTCGAAGGTCGCCAGCACCCGGCGTTGGGGCGCCCGGGTCGAGTACGTCCCGGGCGGGGTCGACGCGGCGCTCGCGGCGGCGGCCGCGTTCGCGAACGAGGGCGGCCGGCTGCTGGTCCATCCCTTCGACGACGCCGCCGTCATCGCCGGGCAGGGGACGATCGGGCTGGAACTGCTCGAGCAGGTCCCGAACCTCGCCACCGTCATCGTCGGAGTCGGCGGTGGTGGTCTCCTGTGTGGCCTTGCCGTAGCGATCAAGGGCCTGCGCCCGGACGTCCGCGTCATCGGCGTCCAGTCCGCCGCCGCGCCGGCCTTCGCCACATCCTTCCGCGCCGGTCGCCGCGTCACGGTGCCCCCGGGCAGCGCCGGCACGACGGAGACGGTCGGCCAGCCGGGAACCGCCGCCGGCACCATCGCCGACGGGATGGCCGTGGCCGCGCCCGGGCGGCTCACCCTCGAGCTCGCCACCCGTCTCGTCGACGACGTCGTCACGGTCGACGAGAGTGCGTTCTGGGAGGCGATGGTCCTGCTGCGCCGGGCGGGCCAGCGGGTGGAGCCCGCGGGCGCGGCGGGTGTCGCCGCGTTGCTGCGGACCCCCCGGCTCGCGGTCGGGCCCACCGCGGTGGTGATCTCCGGCGGCAACCTTGACCCGGCCGTCGACGCCAGGGTCGCCGCACTCGCCGGCGCCGGTGCTCTCAGCGCTGCCGGTACCGGCAGCGTCGGTGGCGACCCGGCCGGCTCGGCCGGCTCGGCCGCGGGCCGTCGAACGGTTGCCTGACCGCCCGCGGCGCCGACCGGCGGGCCTGTGCCCGGAGGTTGGGGCAGGCGAGACCCGGCCGCGAGGGCTCGGGCGGGGCATGGAAGTGTCGGACCCGCCCGGCAGCATGGCGTGGCGGTCGGCGTGGCCGCGGCGCCGGGTGGTTGGCCCGTCGAACGTACGATCGAGGTCTGATGAGCACTCTTTTCGACGACACCTTCGGCACCGGGGCTCTGGTCGACGGCGGTGCCCCGGCCGGCTCCGGCGACGACCACGAGCCGCACGGTGATCTTCCCGGTGGCGGTCGGGCGTCCCGTGGGGCCTTCGGCCCGGCGGTGCTCGAGCAGGGCGGCGCCACCCGCGCCCGGGCGCCCAGGCTCGACCCGGACGAGCTGCTCGAGGGGCTCAACCCGCAGCAGCGTGCCGCGGTGGTGCATGCCGGCTCGCCGTTGCTGGTCGTCGCGGGTGCCGGGTCCGGCAAGACCCGCGTGCTCACGCACCGGATCGCGTACCTGCTCGCGGCGCGCGGCGCGCGGCCCGGCGAGATCCTCGCGATCACCTTCACCAACAAGGCCGCCGGCGAGATGAAGGAGCGCGTCGAGGCGATCGTGGGCGGCCGCGCCCGGGCGATGTGGGTGAGCACCTTCCACTCCGCCTGCGTGCGCATCCTGCGCTCGGAGGCGAGCCGGCTTGGCTTCGGCTCCTCCTTCTCGATCTACGACGCGGCGGACGCCCAGCGCCTCATCACGCTGGTCACCAGGGATCTCGACCTCGATCCGAAGCGGCACACGGCCCGTGGGCTCGCCGCGGCGATCAGTGCGCTGAAGAACGAGCTGGTCGACTGGGAGACGGCCCGGGACAGGGCCACGAACCACATCGAGCGCACGGTCGCCGAGGTCTACGCCGCCTACCAGCAGCGCCTGACCCAGGCGAACGCGCTGGACTTCGACGACCTGATCATGACCACGGTCAACCTGCTACAGGCGTTCCCGGACGTCGCCGAGCACTACAGGCGCCGGTTCCGCCACGTCCTGGTGGACGAGTACCAGGACACCAACCACGCCCAGTACGTGCTCATCCGTGAGCTCGTGGGCCGCTCGGCGTCCTCGGCTGACGAGCCGGCTGCGGGCTCCGGCGAGGCTGTGTACTCCGGCGGTTCCGCGGAGCCCGACGGTTCCTCGGAGTACGGCGGTTCCGCTGAGCCCGACGGGGCGGGGTGGCCCGCGAAGGCGGTGCCGCCGTCGGGTGCCGTTCCGCCCGCGGAGCTGTGTGTCGTCGGTGACGCGGACCAGTCGATCTACGCCTTCCGTGGCGCGAACATCCGCAACATCGTCGAGTTCGAGCAGGACTTCCCGAACGCGGCGGTCATCCTGCTGGAGCAGAACTACCGCTCCACGCAGACGATCCTCTCCGCGGCGAACGCGGTCATCGCCCGCAACGCCCAGCGCAAGCCCAAGCGCCTGTGGTCGGACGCCGGTGACGGCGAGCGGATCGTCGGCTTCGTCGCCGACAACGAGCACGACGAGGCCGCGTTCGTCGCGGAGGAGATCGACCGCCTCGGCGACGAGAACCTGGCCAGGCCGGCGGACGTCGCCGTCTTCTACCGGACGAACGCGCAGAGCCGCGTGTTCGAGGAGATCTTCATCCGGGTCGGCCTGCCGTACCGGGTCGTCGGCGGCGTCCGGTTCTACGAGCGCCGCGAGATCCGTGATCTTCTCGCCTACCTGCGGGTGCTGGTGAACCCGACGGACACGGTGAACCTGCGGCGCATCCTGAACGTTCCGCGGCGCGGCATCGGTGACCGCGCGGAGGCGATGGTCTCGGCCTTCGCCGAGCGGGAGCGGATCGCCTTCTCCGAGGCGCTCACCCGGGTGGACGAGGTACCCGGCGTGGCGACCAGGTCGGCCCGCTCGATCCGAGATTTCGTCGCCCTCCTGGAGGGCCTGCGCGAGCAGCTGCCCGCCGGCCCGCTGGCCGTGATCGAGGCGACGCTGGAACGGACGGGCTACCTCTCGGAGCTGGTCGCGGAGGACACCATCGAGGCACAGGGCCGGGTGGAGAACCTGCGCGAACTCGTCGGGGTCGTCCAGGAGTTCACCGAGCGGCGCCCGGACGGCACCCTCGCCGAGTTCCTGGAGCAGGTGGCGCTCGTCGCCGACGCCGACCAGATACCCGACGACGACGGCTCGGACGGCGTGGTCACGCTGATGACCCTGCACAGCGCGAAGGGCCTCGAGTTCCCCGTCGTGTTCCTGACCGGGCTCGAGGACGGCGTCTTCCCGCACATGCGCACGCTTGGTGACCCGACCGGGCTGGAGGAGGAGCGCCGGCTCGCCTACGTGGGCGTCACCCGGGCCCGTGCGAGGCTGTACCTCACCAGGTCCCAGGTACRCAGCGCCTGGGGGCAGCCGGCCTACAACCCRCCGTCCCGGTTCCTGGGGGAGGTGCCGGACTCGCTCGTGGAGTGGCGGCGGCTGCCCGAGCCTGCCCCGGCCGCGGGCGGTGGGCGGTTCTCCGGCGGTGGGTCGGCGGGCGCGGGCAACGGTTCCGGTGGGTCCGGCGGGAAGCTGCCGAGCTCCCCGTTCGGGGCGAAGCCCAGCCGCCCGGCGGCGCGTCCGATCATCGAGCTGACCCCCGGCGACCGTGTCACCCACGACACGTTCGGTCTCGGTGTGGTCGTCACGACGAGCGGGGTGGGGGACTCGCGCCAGGCCAAGGTCGACTTCGGCGCCGAGACCGGCACGAAGGACCTCCTCCTGCGCTACGCCCCGGTCGAGAAGCTCTAGCCCGGAGGTCTGGCGGCGCGGCGGCGTGGGGCGTGGGGCGAGGTCAGCCCGCGTCGGCTGTCGCCGACGCCGCGGTCGGCAGGGCACCGAGGTCGTAGTCGTAGAGCCAGCCGGTCGCCCGTTCGTACATCCGCGGGAAGACGATCGGCATGATCAGGTCACGCAGCCGGGCGGCCACCGGGCCCGCGGTCTTGGCATCGTGGTTCGCGATGGCGGCCTTCACCATTTTCCCGAGCCGGTCGCCGCGCAGCCGGTCGTAGACCGCCAGCGCGTCGCTCGTAGTGGTCCGCCGGCCGAGCTCCCGCGCGAGGACGACGGCGTCCTCCAGCGCCATCGACGCGCCCTGCCCGGCGCCCACCGGATGGGCCGCGTCGCCGATCAGGACGATCCGGCCGTCATGGTGACCACGCACGAGCGGCAGGGTGTGCAGGAGCGTGCCGCCGTGCACGCGGGTCGTCGCGCGCAGGACGGCGACGGCACGTGGAGGAAGGCACCCCGCCGTCCGAAGATCATGTTGAACGCGTCGGGTTCGATGTCGAGGCCGTGGGACTCGCCCGACACGGTGTAGAGCCCGGCGTACCCGGGTTCCGGCGCGGTGGGGTGCAGGAGCCGCCGGGTGGCGGACCAGATCCCGTCCGCGCCGACGATCAGGTCGGCGACGTCGCCGACGTGGAGCCGCTCGAGCGCGGTGGTGTCGAGTCGTTCGCCGGTGCGGATTCGCGCGCCCAGCCGCGCCGCCTCGGTGCGGAGCACGGAGACGAGGTCGGCGCGCATGAGGGTGACGCTGTGCAGGGGATCGCCCGAGCGGCGGCCGCGGGGCACGTCGCCGAGCAGCCGGCCACCACCGGACCACATCCGCTGCCGCTCGACGGCACGGCCCGCGGCCTGGACCGGGGGCAGGCAACCCAGCGCGTCCAGCGCGCGCAACCCGTTGGCGGCCAGGCTCACGAACGAGCCGACGGGGCCGGCCGGCTCCGCGTGCGCCTCGTATTTCGCTGAAGCACAACTCACTGAAACTTGTTTCAGTGAATGTTGGTTCAGTATGGTTGTCCGGGGCACGCGGGGTCAAGGAGGGTGCGACATGGGCGTTCGCAAGGAGCGGGCGGCACGGACCGAGGTCGCGCTGAAGGAGGCGGCCCGGCAGCTGTTCGTGGAACGCGGCTACCTCAACACCAAGATCACGGACATCACCGCCGTCGCGGGCCGCTCGGCGGGCTCGTTCTACGAGCACTTCAGTAGTAAGGAGAACCTGCTGCAGGCCCTGCTGGCCGACATGCACGGGCAGGCGGGCGAGGCGATGGCGGACGGGGCGATGCCGGGCGCGGGGGAGGAACCGGGGGATGGCACGGAGCATCCCCGCGAGCACGACCTCACCGACCGCGCGCAGATGCGTGCGCACCTGGCCGTGGCCTGGCGAGTGATGCGGGCCAACCTGCCGGTCGTGGTCGCGCTGTACGAGTCGGCCATCACCCGGGGGGTCCGGTCGGATGCCCTGTGGGAGCAGCTCGTCCAGGACACGGCCGTGCTGCGCGAGCACCTGGAGTACCTGCGGGACCGCGGCCACCGGCTGCCCGGCGAGCCGGTTCTCGTCGCCGCGGCGATGGGGGCGCTGCTGTCGACGCTGGCCTACGCCCTGCTTCCGTCGAACGAGGCCGGCTTCTCCGACGAGGAAGTCGTCGGCACGCTCACCGAGCTGTTGCTCGCCGGTGTGCGGGGCGAGTCGCCGGAGGCCGGTGACCCGAGCTAGCGGCTCGGCCTCGGCGACTCGGTCGCACCAGGCTCGGTCTCAGTAGTGGACGCCGTGACCGGCGAGCCAGGTCAGCGGGTCGACCTTCGTCCCGTACTGGCCGTTGAGGCGGACCTCGAAGTGCAGGTGCGGACCGGTGGACTTGCCGGTGTTGCCCTCCAGGCCGATCTGCTCGCCGGTGGCGACCTCCTGCCCGAGTCGCACGTCGATGCGCGACAGGTGGCCGTAGCTGGTCACCACGTTGTTCTCGTGCATGATCTGCACAAAATTGCCGTATCCCGACTCCCAGCCGGCGTAGATGACGGTGCCGCGGTGCGCCGCGTGGATCGGCGTCCCGTGCGCCGCGCCGAAGTCCACGCCGATGTGACGGTTGGCGCCGCCGAATCCCTGGGTGATCCGTGCCTCGATCGGGCGGACCCACCGGGCGGCCTCCAGCCGCTCGGTCTCGGCGGCGGTCGCCGCGGCGTGCTGGCTCAACGTGGCCGCGGCCTCGCGGGCCACGATCTGGTCGGTGACCTGCAGGTAGGCGCTCAGCCGGCGCTGGGCCTCGGCGGCCTCGCCGTCGGGGGCCCCGGCGGAGAGATCGTCCGTTCCGTCGGCGGAGATGACGTTGACCGTTCCCGGCGCGGTACCGCTCGGGCCGGCGGACGCGCCGAGCACAGTGCCGGTCGGTCGGATCTCGGGCGACGTGGAGGTCTCCGAGTGCGCCACCCCGGTACTGTTGATCATGACAAGCCCGATGGTGGACGCCACCGCGGTGGCGACACCCGTGCGCCGTAGCTGGACGGCGGTGAAACCCGATCTACCGAACGCGGACGAGTCCTGCTCGTCGGAGGATCCAGCATTCCGGCGGCGGCGTGCTCCGTGTTCGGATCTCGGGAACTGCGGTCGCATCAACACGCACTCCCATGGTCGCAAGGCATCCGCCGGACAAACCGGTCGGGGAGGGGGACCTCTAAACCGATGAGGAGGCTACACCGTGCGATTCGGACAGATACCCCTAGCTAGCCACAAAGATGTGGCACTTTCGTGGTGGTCTGTGACGGTTGGCGACCGCCGGCGGAGTCCGTGGCCAGCCTGCGGGCGATCATGTGCGCCACCCCGCTGCTGAACGGCAGGCCGTGGTGCCCCGCCCCCTCGACGACCACGTTCTCGGTCACCAGGTCGGGATGGGTGAGCGCCGCCTCGCCCGGGCGGACCACCGTGTCGAGGCCGCCGGCGACGGCGATGAAGCGGGTCCGGACGCCGGGAGCCGGCTCGACGAGCTCCCTCAGCAGCGGTGAACCGGGGCGAAGCTGGCTGACGAGCCGGTAGGAGACGGCCTTCGGAACCAGGCAGGCCAGCCGGGTGCCGTTGTGTGGCGTCGCCAGCGTGACCAGGGTCTGCACGTGGTCGCCGCCGCCGAGCCGCTGCACGTAGTAGCGGGCCACCAGGCCGCCGAGCGAGTGGGCGACGATGTGCACGCCGGTGTCGCCGTGGCGGCCGGCGACCTGCTCGACGGTCTCGGCGAGCTGCGCCGCGGCCGCCTGAACGCTCGTCGCGAACAGCGGGATGTCCACCGAGGTCACAGTCGTGAAGCCGCGGCGGCGCAGGGAGCGTTCCAGCCGGGCGAACACGGACCGGTTGTCGACGAGGCCGTGTACCAGCAGGATCGGCGTCCCGGCCGCCATCGGGTCGCCGATGAGCAGGCCGCGTTGCAATGGTGTCAGGCCGGCGAGCCGGTAGCGGTCGGCGAGTCCGTCGTCGTCGCGGCGCCGGCGCGGCAGTGCCGCGGCCGGGTAGAGCGCGGCGTGGGTGGCCAGGCAGGCGGCCTCGACCACGAGGCCCTTCACGCCGTCGAGCTGGGCGCCGCCGATTCGGGTGAACAGCCGAGTGCCGATGACCGTCCCCTTCGTGACGACCTGTCTCCCGTGGCAGGTTGGGTTAACGACGTTACAGAAAGCCACCCAATCCTGTCGACCATTTTGCCCTTCGTTGGCGAAGGCGGACATCACTGTCGCGCATCGTCAGCTCGGTCAGCACCTCGGTCACCCGGTGTGCCAGGCCGGGCGGACCGGTGTCGCGCGGCGCGAGGACGCCGTCGGCGAAACCCAGGCTGACCAGGTCCGACGGGCGCAGCCCCGCGGTGTCCGCGGCCTGCTCGACGCTGATCCGGAGCGTGGTGGCCGTGCCCTCGGGTGACAGCGCCGTGACGTAACTGTCCGGCGACATCAGGACCACATCGGTACAGCACGCCGCCAGCGCCCCACCCGAGCCGCCCTCACCGACGATCACGGAGAGCGTCGGCGACGCGCAGCCGAGCACCTCCGCCATCGCCGCGCCGATCTCGGCCGCGATGCCACCCGCCTCGGCCGCTGGCCCGCACTCCGCCCCCGGGGTGTCGACCAGCGTGACGAGTGGCAGGCCGAGCCGGCTGGCGAGGCCCGCGGCCCGCACGAGCAGCCGGTACCCGGCCGGCCCCGGCGCGCCGCCGCGTTCGACCGCCAGCGCGACCCCCACGGCGCGCGGCCCGAGCCCGCCTGCGCCGGGTTCACCGCCTGCGCCGGGTTCACCGTCGGTGACGGGCGTCCCGGCCAGCCGGCCGACCCGGGCGCGCACCGTGCGGTCCGGGCCGGTCAGGTCCACCCCGGCGGGGAACAGGCCGTCCAGGATGTCGCCCGCATGCCTGCGCTGGCCGGTGCGGGCGGCGAGGACCTGTTCCCACCCGCCGCGGGCCGGCGCCGGCCCACTTCCCGCCTGGCTGGCGTCGGCCCGGCTGGCGTCGGCCCGGCTGTTGTCGGCGATGCCGGCCCGGTCGCCGTCGGCGTCTGTCCTGGCGGGCGGGTCGGGTGTGCGCGCGGCGGGCAGGACACGGGCGGGAACGGCGACCGCGTCCAGCGCGCGCCGCAGCCACGAGGCGACGGCGGCTGGCGCGACGGCCGCGTCCACCAGCCCGGCGGCGTGGGCGGCCGCCGCCGTGTGGCTGGCGCCGGCCGGGGGAGCCTCGCCGGTGACCGCGGCCACCACCCGGGGCCCGGCGAACCCCACCGTCGCGCCCAGCACGGCGCACCGCAGATCGGCGCGGGAGCCCACGGTGACCCACATCCCGCCGGTGGTCGGCTGGTCCGAGACGGCGACATGGGGGAGGCCCGCCGCGGCGACCTCGGCGAGCGCGAGGGACACCCGGGCCAGCCCCACCAGCCCGGCCACGCCCTCCTGCAGCCGCGTCCCACCGCTGCGCACGAGTGACACCAGCGGAAGCCGCCCGGCGACGGCCGCGGCCGCCGCGTCCGCGAACGCGCCCGCGTCGGCCTCCCCGAAGCTGCCCCCGTTGACCGCGAAGTCCCAGACCGCGACAACGGCGTCCACGCCCTCGACCGGGCCGGTTCCCCACCACAGCGCGGGACGTCCGTCGTAGCCCGGCCAGCCGAGGCGGTTGGGCGCGCCGGCGACGGCGGGCCGGCGGATGACATCGGCCAGGACGGCGGCCCGCCAGTCCCGGGCCGTGGCGGTGGAATCGCGCTCAGCCATGCCTACAGATCCTCGCCGCGATCGGCTCCGGCAGTGCTGTGACGTGTGGGATCGCTCGTCCGCCCGCCCCCGGTCACCGTCGGCACGCCACGGCCGGCCGGTCTGCCCGTTCCCGCCGGGGTCCTGAATCGTCCGGCGCCGGCACGCCGTCCCGCGGCCGGGGCGCCGCAGGTGGGATGCCGCGGCTGGGATGAGGCGGGCGAGGCAGGCTCGGAAATCGTCCTGGACGCCGGCAGGGTGCGGTTACGTTGTCGCCCGCTGTCGCTGACCCGTCGGCCGTGCGTCATAAGGTGCGGAATAGTCTTGTGTGCTCTGTTCGTGGAGCGGTCACACGGCGCCCGGCCGGCCGAGGGGAGTCATGCTCACACCGCTGACGGACGACGACCCGAGGCAGGTCGGCCGGTACCGGCTCCACAACCGGATCGGTGCCGGCGGGATGGGCACCGTCTACCTCGGCTTCGCCCCTGGCTCCGAACCGGTCGCGGTGAAGGTGGCSGCCGCCGAGCTGTCCGAGGACGACGAGTTCCGGTCCCGCTTCGAGCGCGAGGTCCGGGCCGCGCTGCGGGTCCGGGGCGGTGCCGTGGCCAGCGTGCTGGACGCGGACACGAGCGCCGCCCAGCCGTGGATGGTGACCGAGTACGTCGAGGGCGTCAGCCTGGCCGACGCCGTCCGCCGCCGGGGGCGGCTGGAGGCGCACCTCGTGCGCGGGCTGGCTGTCGGCCTCGCCGACGCGCTGGTCGCGATTCACGCGGCGGGCGTCGTCCACCGCGACCTGAAGCCGTCGAACATCCTGCTCGCCTGGGACGGCCCCAAGGTCATCGACTTCGGCATCGCGCAGCTCACCGACAGCGCCACCCTGACCAGGACCGGTCATGTCATCGGCACCCTGGCGTGGATGGCGCCGGAGCAGATGCGCGGCGAACCGGCCGGCACCGCGGCGGACGTCTTCGCCTGGGCGAGCTGCGTCACCTACGCCACGACCGGTCGCCACCCGTTCCACGCCGACGCCCCCGACCTGCTGGCGCAGCGCGTCCAGCGCGACGAGCCCGACCTCGACGCGGTTCCGCCCTACCTGCGCGGCCTGGTCGGCCAGGCGCTGGCCAAGGCACCGCGCGAGCGACCAGGGGCGTCCGGTCTGCTGGCCGCGCTCGTCGGGCATGAGGTACACGGCGTCACCGACGCCGACGCGGCCGCGGGGTCCGTCCTCGAGCAGACCTGGACGGGGCCGTCGCCGGCGTTCGGCACGCCGCCGGCCGTGGCCGCGCGCCCTCCCGCCCGGCCGGCTTCGAGTGGGCCGTCGCGTTCCAGCCCGTCCGGATGGGCCAACTCGCCGGGGGCCGCCTGGCTGCCGGGGGTCTCTCCGGCGCCGGGACCGCCCGCGGCGCCCACCCCGTCGTCGACGCCCGGGTCGTCGTCGGCACCGGGGCCGTCGTTGCCGTCGCCACCCACCGCGTCGGGCCCGCTGGGTCCACCGCCGCCGGCCTCGGCGTTCCGCGCGACCTCCGGTCCCGGTCTCGCGCGGCGCGGCCCGGGCGGCCCCGGCGGCGAATCCACGTACCGCCCGGCTGACCCGATGCCGCCGGCCGCTCCGCCCGACCCGCGATCGTGGCCGGTGCGGGGAGCGGCGGCGTCTGGGCGGCCGGCGGCCGGCGCTGATCCGGCGCAGCCGCCCTACCAGCCCGGACGTACCTCCGCGGGGCCGGCGCCGTTCCCGGTACCGAGCGGGTACGCCCAGGCGCGGCCGGGCGGGCCCGTCGCGCCCGCGGCCGTGCCGGAGGCGCCCGCCGGGTACCCGCCGCCCGTCGGGCCGGCCGGGCACCACGGGCCGGCGGGGCCGGCGGGACAGCCGGGACAGCCGGGACAGCCGGGAGCCGAGGCGGCCCGGCCGCCGGCCCCCGGCGGCCGCGCGTCGCCCACCCGCCGCGCCGGTCAGGGCCCTGGGCCCTTCGAGCGGTGGAACACCTGCGCGCTGCTGTCGCTGGCCCTGGGCATCCTGTGGATCTTTGGCCTCGGCAGCGTCGCGGCGGTGGCGCTGGGCCATGTCGGGCGGCTGCAGATCCGCCGCCGGGGCCAGCGGGGCTCGCTCGCCGCGACGGTGGGCATCGGCCTGGGGTGGCTCGGCATCGCCACGAGCGCGGTGATCGCGGCCCTGGTGCGGCTCATTCTCTGAGGAACTTCTCTGCGGAGCGGAAGGGCTCTCGCGGCGCGTATCTCCTCCGTGAGCTGATCAGTGTTCCCCATGGTTGTGTGAGATCGGACATATCCGAGTGTGCCGTCGCGGTGGGAAACCGAGGCCGGTGCGCCCGCGCGCGGGCCTGGTAACGGTCCGCCACGGGGCGTGTTGCCCCGCGGTGTCCCTGCGGTTGCCGGTCTCGCGGGCCGTCCCGGACACGAAATGAAGCGAAACCCGCACTCCTGACGAGGGTTCCGCGCGAAGTGCCGCTGGCACGAAAGCGCGCCGGCCGGCCCGGCGGACGGGTGCGCGGCGGGGGTTCGGGGCCGGGCGGTGCCCGTGGAGGAGGTGACGGGGATCAACTCTGGGTCACCGGCCGGCGCCGAGCGTCCCAACGGCCTCGTCAGTAGGCTCGCAGGCGTTCTGTGCATCCCCTGACCGACCGCATCCGACTGGACGGACCGTGGATCTCTTCGAATACCAGGCGAAGAAGCTTTTCGCCGAACATGGCGTACCGGTACCCACCGGGAAGATTGCCACAACCCCCCAACAGGCACGTGAGATCGCGACCGAGCTCGGCGGCAAGGTGGTCGTCAAGGCTCAGGTCAAGGCCGGAGGCCGAGGCAAGGCCGGCGGTGTGAAGGTCGCCGACGGGCCCGACGACGCGTTCGAGAAGGCGTCGGCGATCCTGGGGATGGACATCAAGGGCCACACGGTCCACTCCGTCCTCGTCGAGCAGGCCAGCAACATCGCGGAGGAGTACTACGCCTCCTTCCTGCTCGACCGGGCGAACCGCACGTTCCTCGCCATGGCCTCCCGTGAGGGCGGCATGGAGATCGAGGAGGTCGCGGCCACCAACCCGGAGGCGCTCGCGCGCATCCACATCGACCCGCTGACCGGCGTGGACGCGGCCAAGGCCCGCGAGATCGCCGTCGCCGCCAAGCTGCCCGAGGCCGCCCTCGAGGGTGCGTCCGTGCTGCTGGTGAAGCTGTGGGAGGTGTTCGTCAAGGCCGACGCCACGCTGGTCGAGGTGAACCCGCTCATCCTGACCGGCGACGGCAAGGTCATCGCGCTCGACGGCAAGGTGACCCTGGACGAGAACGCGGATTTCCGGCACCCGGAGAACGCCGAGCTCGTCGACGTCGCCGCGGTCGACCCGCTGGAGCAGAAGGCCAAGGAGAAGGGCCTCAACTACGTCAAGCTCGAGGGCCAGGTCGGGATCATCGGCAACGGTGCCGGCCTCGTCATGTCGACGCTGGACGTCGTGACCTACGCCGGTGAGGAGTTCGGTGGCCAGCGGCCGGCGAACTTCCTCGACATCGGCGGTGGCGCCTCGGCCGAGGTGATGGCGAACGGCCTGTCGATCATCCTGAGCGACCCGTCCGTGAAGAGCGTCTTCGTCAACATCTTCGGCGGGATCACGGCCTGTGACGCCGTCGCGAACGGCATCGTCCAGGCGCTCGCCATCGTCGGGGACGTCAGCACCCCGCTGGTGGTGCGTCTCGACGGCAACAACGCCGAGGAGGGCCGCCGGATCCTGAAGGAGGCCAACCTCCCGGTGGTCAAGCCGGTGGACACGATGGACGGCGCAGCGAAGCTCGCCGCCGAGCTCGCCGCGGCCGCGGCYTGACCTGGGTCGGAGGACACAACCGATGGCTATCTGGCTTGACGAGAACAGCCGCGTGGTGGTGCAGGGCATCACCGGTGGCGAGGGCAGCAAGCACACCCGGCGGATGCTGGCGGCGGGCACCAAGGTCGTCGCCGGCGTGAACGCGCGCAAGGTCGGCCAGCAGGTCGAGGGGGTCCCGGTCTTCGGCTCGGTGGCCGACGCCATGGCCGAGACCGGCGCCAACGTCTCGGTGATCTTCGTTCCGCCGAGGTTCACCAAGGATGCCGCGATCGAGGCGGTCGACGCCGCGATCCCGCTCGCCGTCGTCATCACCGAGGGCGTGCCGGTGCACGACACGACCGAGTTCTTCGCCTACTCGCAGTCCAAGGGCACGACCCGGATCATCGGGCCGAACTGCCCCGGAATCGCCAGCCCGGGCGTCTCCAACGCCGGCATCATCCCCGCCGACATCACGCCGGGCGGGCGGATCGGCCTGGTCAGCAAGAGCGGCACGCTGACCTACCAGATGATGTACGAGCTGCGTGAGTTCGGTTTCTCCACCTGCGTCGGCATCGGCGGTGACCCGGTCATCGGGACCACGCACATCGACGCCCTCGACGCGTTCCAGGCCGACCCGGGCACCGACGCGATCGTCATGATCGGTGAGATCGGCGGTGACGCGGAGGAGCGTGCCGCGGCCCACATCGACGCGCACGTGACGAAGCCCGTCGTGGGTTACGTCGCCGGGTTCACCGCCCCGGAAGGCAAGACCATGGGCCACGCCGGCGCGATCGTCTCGGGCTCCTCGGGTACCGCGCAGGCCAAGAAGGAGGCCCTCGAGAAGGCCGGTGTGCGTGTCGGCAAGACCCCAACCGAAACGGCGCGACTGATGGCTGACATCATGCGTTCGTTGTAGCTCTGTTCGCGGGGGGTCTTCCTCTGACCTGGGGGAAGGCCCCCGCGTCGGGCGGTCCAGGGGTTCTTTGGGTCGTTGGGGCGGGGACGCGGACGCGAACGCTTTCCGTCTTGCGGCGTTGCTGTAAGACTCCTGATGTGGTCAGGGTGGGCTGTGGGACGATGGTCGGCCCACCCGACCGACCGACCTGACGAAGTGGGGATTGTTGTCGTGGTACAGATTGGTGGTCGTAACGTCGCGACCAACGACGTCGGGATCATGGCCGCCGGCGCCGTAGCGTTCATCTTCAGCTTCCTGGCGTGGTTCTCGCTCAAGGGCGACTTCTTCGGCTCGTCCTATTCCGACAGCGCGAGCGCGTGGAACACCGATGTCAAGGGCTGGTTCTGGGGATGGCTCGCCATCCTCCTGATCCTCGCGGTCGCGGGGCTGACCGCGGCCCTCACGTTCGTCGCCAATCTCCGCCTCCCGACGCTCCCGGTCCCGCTCCCGCTGGTCCTGGCCGGTGCCTCCGGGCTCGCCGTGCTGCTGATTCTGATCCGTTGGATCGCCTACCCCAAGATTCCTGAAGGCTTTGAGGGCGGCGCTTCGTACGGCCTGTTCATCGGGCTGATCGCGGCCATCGCGCAGACGGTGTTCGGGGTACTGAACATCCGTTCCGGTTCTGGTGTCACGGGCCAGCCGCCGCAGCCCGGTGGCTGGCCGGGCCAGGGCCAGCCCCCGTACGGCCAGCCGCCCGCCGGGTACGGCCAGCCCTACGGCCAGCAGCCGCCCGCCGGGTACGGCCAGCAGCCGCCGGCCGGGTACGGGCAGCAGCCGCCGGCCGGGTACGGGCAGCAGCCGCCGGCCGGGTACGGGCAGCAGCCGCCGGCCGGTGGTTACGGCCAGCAGCCGCCCACGGGCGGGTACGGCCAGCCGCCGCAGGGCGGTTATGGCCAGCAGCAGGGCGGCTATGGTCAGCAGCCCGGTTACGGGCAGCAGCCGCCGGCCGGTGGTTACGGCCAGCCGCCGCAGGGCGGTTACGGCCAGCCGCCGTCGGATCGCTAGATCCCCTCACCGGACGACGTCCGGTGACGGAGGGAGAGAGCCAGTGGCGCCACCCGCTGGCCGGTTCGCCGGCCGCCCGGTCACGTACGGGCTTGCGGCTGGTGGCGCGCTGGTCCTCATCTCCGGGTTCCGCCCCTGGTTCGCCCCGGCGGACGCCGCCTACGGGACGTCGTCCGCCGGCTGGGACGCCGGTCCGGCCGGGCGCCTCGCGCTGGTCCTCGGCCTGCTGCTGACCGCCGGCGTTCTCCTTCCCCTGATCATCCGACGTGTCCCGGTTTTGTCTCGTGCCGAGGACCGGATGCTCGGCTGGGCCCACCGCCGTCACCACGACGTACGCGGATGGGCCACGGCGCGACTCGCGCGCGCGCCGCGCGGTTCCGATGGCGCCGACGGATTCGGCGGCCTCGCGGCCCGGGTGGCGCTGCGGGTCGCCGACACGCCGCCCGCCCGGCTGACCGCCGCCGTCGCCGTTGCCGTCGCCGGCGCGGCCGTGATGGCGATCCTGATCGGGTGGATGACGGCGCCGGCCATGGCCGATCCCGTCCTGCCGGCCGGCGGCCATCCAACGATGCCCGGTGTGGCCCGGGACGGGCTGTTCGCCGGGCTCGCGGGCACGACGGTCGAACTCGTCGCCTGTGTATGGGCGCTGCGCCGCGCGCGGGCCGAGGGTTAGCGCTCAGGTGGGGGCGGCGGCGGTCGGGATCGTACCGGCGTGGCCGGCCGGAGCGGTGCGACCGGCGTGTCCTGTTACCGACCTGGGTCGTTCTCGTATATCTCGGCGTGTTGTCCCGGAAGTGGTCCTCCGTCCGTGCGAGCCTGCCGAGCGTGGGTGCTCCCGTGCGAAACTCCGGCGCGTTCACCGGGGCCGTCCGCGGGCGTGAGCCCGCCGCGGACGCAGCCGGCACCGCCGACGCCGAGCAGACCGCCGGCGGGCCGCCGCGGGCCTGGCGGCGACTCGGTCGCCCGGTCGTCAGCGCCGTCACGACCAGCGCCGTGGGGCTGGTCGTCATCGAGCTCGTCGTGCTCGTCGTGTGGGGAACGGACACCAGCTCGTCCGCCGGCCCGGACACCGCGGCACGGGTCGGCGCGGATCTGTGGCTGCTCGCGCACGGCGCCACCATCCACCTGCCCGGCGGGACCGTCGACTTCCTCCCGGTGGGGCTGGCGCTGCTTCCCCTCCTCGCGGCGACGACCGCCGCGCACCGCCTGGCGACCGGCAATCTCGAGCGGCTGCCGCCCGCGCGGGGTTTGCGCCCGGCCGGCCTGCGTCCGTCGAGCCTGCGCCCGGGCCGGTCAGCGCGGGCCGGGACACCGCCGCCCTGGCGAGCGCTGGGCCGCGATGTCGCACTCGTCGCCGTCACCCAGACGGTCTTCGTCCTGCTGGTCGCGCTCGTCGTGTCGGCGCCGGCCGCGCGCCCGGATCTGCTCACCGTCGTCGTTGGCGCGCTGTCGTTCAGCGTGACCGGCGCGTCGGTCGGAGCCCTCTCCGGCTACGGCGCGCTGCGGTCAGTCTGGCGTGCCCTGCCCGGCATGGTCAGGGTGCCCGTCACGGCCGCGTTCACCTCGTTCACCGCGCTGCTGGGCGCGTCCGCCTTCGGGGTCGCGCTGGTCTTGGCCGCGACCCTGCCCGAGATCGCCGCGGCCGACCGCGGCCTGGGCACCGGCGTGGTCGGCGGCGTCGGGCTGGCCGCCGTCCAGCTCGCGGTGCTTCCCAACCTGGTCATCTGGGCGCTGGCGTACACGCTCGGCCCGGGTTTCGGCACCGGCGGCGGCTTCGTCCGGCCGGACGCGGTGCACCCGGCGATGCTGCCTGACCTGCCGGTCTTCGCCGCGCTGCCGCCCGGCCCGCTGCCACGGCCCGGCTGGCTCGTGCTGGCGCTGGTGCCCGTCGTCGCCGGGATCATGCTCGCGGTGTCGGTGCGCCGCTGCGCCGGGCAGATCAGCCACCGGCGCCGGCTGGCGGCGGTGCTTGCCGCGGCGGGGCTCAGCGGGGTGCTGATGATGTTCACCGCGCACCTGTCGGCCGGCCGGCTGGGCGACGCGTCCGGCCGTTTCGGGCCGACGGGATGGTCGGTGGGGCTGGCGGCCGCGGGAGAGCTGGCCGTGGTGGGCGTCGTGGTGTGCTGCCTGGCCGAGATGGTGGCGCGGCGTGCCGGTCAGCCGTTCGAGGTCGGCTCGGTGCGCAGCGCTTCGCTGAAGCGGCGGCTGCACTCGTCGAGCGCCTGGGGCGACCGGGCCTCGCGCCGGCATTCCTGATAGCGGTGCAGGTCGTCGCCGTGCCGTTCGTAGAAGGCCCACGTCCCGCCGGCGACGGTGACCGCGACCAGCAGTGAGAGGGCGCCGAGCGCCAGCCCGGCCGTGCCCATGCCGCCGCCGGTCCCGCCTCGGCGGGCGTGGGCGCGGGCCCGCATTCCCGTCACGATGGCGGCGATCCCGACGGCGCCGCCGACGACCGCGATACTGGTGACCAGCGCGACCACCCCGAGGGTCAGCGAGATCCGCCCGGTTCGGCGCCCGGGCACCGGCTCCCGGCCGGGCCGGCCGGCACCGCGGCCGTACCGAGCGGCCAGGCGGTCCGCGAACGGGCCGGCCGGTGCCGGCCCTGTTGCCTCGCTGTGACCCGACGGAGGGTGTGCGGCTGGCTCGGTGAAGCCGGCGGAGTCCCGGGCACGGTCCTGGCGGGAGCCCTGGTCGGAGTCCTGGTGGGAGTGGTCGGACACGGTTCCTGCGCCTCCCGGCCGCCTGCCGGCCGGCTCCGGACTCGGTTCCGCGGCCGGCCGTGGATGTTCTCGGACGACATCGTAGGAGTCGGGCGGGCGTGACCCGTGCCGGACCGGGATGTCGGCCCCGTCCGTTACGGTCTCCCCGATTGATCAACCGTGGGAGGGTGCATGCCGAGCACGTCGAAGGCGCTGCGGGTCGAGGCGACCCGGCTGCGCGCCCTGGGCTGGACATACCAGCGCATCGCCCTGGAGCTGCGCCTACGTCATCGCCTCAACGCGCGCGTCGCGTACCGCCTGGCCCATGGCTGGACGCAGGAGGAGGTCGCTCGGCGCTGGAACGAGCGCTGGCCCGGGCCGGGCGCGACCAAGACGGGCAAGACGATCTCGTACTGGGAGATCTGGCCGGCCCGCGGCGGCCGAGCCCCCTCGGCGCGCACACTGGCCAGGCTCGCGGCGCTCTACCATTGCCGCCCCGGCGACCTGCTCGACGGAACGGATCACGACGACCTGGACGAGCTCCCCGGGCGGGTGCCGTCCGAGCGTGGCCCCCGCCGTGGTCTGAGTCGGTATCGCCACCAGGATCAGGGCTCCTTCGCCCCCGCGGGCGAGGAGCGGGAGCCGCTGGCCGCGCCGACCGGCGGCTCCACCGAGCCGGCCGGCGCCCCGCGCCCCGCATCGCCGTGCGCCGCATCCCCGTCCCTCGGGTCCCCGTGCGCCGGCGAGTGTGCCGATCCCTTCTGCGGCGGGTGCCACGGCGGCGACGACGGGAACACCGACTGTGTGCGCGCGCCGGTCATGGTGATGATGCATCAGGACGCCCCCGGGGCGCCCCTCGTCCCGAGCCGCGCGGCATGACACCCGGTCCGGTCCGGGCCGCGGGCGAGCGTGGTGCGCGCCGTGCTTGTCCGGCGTGTCGTGAGCCACCGGGTCAGTACATTCGGACAGTTGCCGCCGTGGGTCGTGTCCGCGCGCGGCCGAGTTCTCGACCGGTCCGGTGCCGGCCGGCCGACCACCCACGGAGGGTCCTGTGCCCGCTCGCCTAGTCGTCCTCGCCTCGGGGGCCGGCACCACCCTGCAGGCTGTCCTCGAAGCCTGCGCGGACCCGGCCTTCGGCGCGCGGGTCGTCGCGGTCGGCACCGACCGGCCGGACACGGGTGCGCAGCGGCGCGCGGAGGCGGTCGGGGTACCGGTGTTCACGGTGCGGCTCGAGGAGTGCGCCGATCGCGCCGCCTTCAACGACGCGACCGCCGCGCGGATCGCCGAGCACACGCCGGACCTGCTCGTCCTTGCCGGGTACATGAAGGTTCTCGGCAGCCAGGTGATCGGCCGGTTCCCCACGGTGAACACCCATCCCTCGCTGCTCCCGGCCTTCCCGGGCGCCCACGCCGTGCGCGACGCGCTCGCCGCCGGCGTCCGGGTCAGCGGAGTGACCGTGCACTGGGTCGACGAGGGCGTCGACACCGGTCCGGTGATCGACCAGGCGGCCGTCCCGGTCGAGCCCACGGATGACGAGGACGCGCTGCGGGCACGCATCCAGGCGGTGGAACGGCGGCTGTTCGTGGCCGTCATCGGTCGTGTCGTCCGGCGGGAGCTCCCGCCGGCGGGCGCACGCGCGGGTAGTGCGGGTAGTACAGGAACGGGGGAGGCGGCGATCGGCCCGGTGCTCGCTGCCGGCCCGAGCGCCGGCCGTGATCAGGTGGAACCCGCCCGCGCGGGCGGTGGGCCGGCACTCGCCGGCCCTGCCGGCGGGAGCCATTCCGGTGGGGTCCACGCAGAGAAACATCATGCCGACGGAGGCATCGTGGAAGGTTCAGGAGGGGTCATGACGGGGGAGTCGAGCACGGGCGCGGGGCCTGGTGACACGAGCGGGGTCGCGGGTGTGGCAGGTGCGGCGGGCGCGGCAGGCGCCGCCCCGGCCGGCGGCCGGCCGGCCGAGGGCTCGGCGGAGCTGGTGGCGACGGGCCACCGGAGGTTGCGTCGGGCCCTGGTGAGCGTCTACGACAAGGCCGGTCTGGAGGAGCTCGCCGCCGCGTTCGTCGAGGCGGGGGTCGAGGTGGTCTCCACCGGTTCGACGGCCGAGGTCCTGGCCCGCCACGGTGTGGCGGTCACCCCGGTCAGCACGGTCACCGGCTTCCCGGAGGTGCTCGGCGGCCGGGTCAAGACGCTGCACCCGCGAGTGCACGCCGGTCTGCTGGCGGACCTGCGCAACGCCGAGCACGCCGCCGTCCTGGCGGAGCTCGACATCGAGCCGTTCGACCTGCTCGTCGTAAACCTCTATCCGTTCCGCGAGACCGTCGCCTCGGGCGCGACCGAGGACGAGGCGATCGAGCAGATCGACATCGGCGGGCCGGCCATGCTGCGGGCGGCGGCGAAGAACCACGCCTCGGTCGCCGTGGTGGTGTCGCCGCAGGACTACGGCGACCTGGCCGCGGCCGTTCGCGGGTCCGGCTACGACCTCCCCGCCCGGCGCCGGCTGGCGGCCCGCGCCTTCGCGCACACCGCGTCCTACGACGCGGCGGTCGCCTCCTGGTTCGCCAGCGCGCTGGCCCCCGACGACACCGCCCGCGAGACGGGATGGCCGGACGTCCTCGCGGCCCAGTGGCACCGGTCCAGCGTCCTGCGGTATGGCGAGAACCCGCACCAGCGCGCCGCGCTGTACGTGGGCGAGGACGGCAGCCCCGGGCTCGCGTCCGCGCGCCAGCTCCACGGCAAGCCGATGTCCTACAACAACTACACCGACACCGACGCGGCCTGGCGGTCGGTGTTCGACTTCGCGGACCCGGCCGTCGCGGTGATCAAGCATGCCAACCCGTGTGGCATCGCCGTCGGTGCCACCGTCGCCGAGGCGCACCGCAAGGCCCACGCCTGCGACCCGGTGTCGGCGTTCGGCGGCGTGATCGCGGTGAACCGCCCGGTGAGTGTGGAGCTCGCCGAGCAGATCGCGGAGATCTTCACCGAGGTCGTCGTGGCGCCCGACTACGAGCCCGGGGCCGTCGAGATCCTCGCCCGCAAGCCGTCGATCCGCCTGCTCGTCTGCGCGCCGCCGACCCACTCGCGCGGGGTCGAGATGCGCCAGGTCAGCGGTGGGATGCTGCTGCAGTCACGGGACGCGCTCGACACCCCCGGCGACCACCCGTCGGGCTGGACGCTCGAGGCCGGTGCCCCGGTCGACGACAGCACCCTCGCCGACCTCGGCTTCGCCTGGCGCGCGGTTCGCTCGGTGAAGTCGAACGCGATCCTGCTCGCCGCGGACAACGCGACCGTCGGGGTCGGCATGGGGCAGGTCAACCGGGTGGACGCGGCGCGCCTCGCCGTGACCCGCGCCGGCGATCGGGCGAAGGGCTCGGTGGCCGCCAGCGACGCGTTCTTCCCGTTCCCCGACGGCTTCCAGGTTCTCGCCGACGCGGGAGTGCGGGCGGTTGTCGAGCCGGGTGGCTCGGTGCGCGACGATCTCGTGATCGCGGCCGCGCGGGAGTCCGGTGTCGCGCTGTACTTCACCGGTGTCCGGCACTTCGCCCACTGAGCGCCGCCCACTGAGCGTGGCCCACCGCGTCGTCCGCGGAGCGTCGCCCACCGGGCGTGGTCCGCTCGCACGTCGCACGTCGCACGTCGCACGTCGCACGTCGCACGTCGCACGGGAGCGTCGGCGTTGACGCCCGGCGCACCGGCGCCGTCACCCCGCGGGGATCGACATCGGTCCCCGCGGGGTGATCAGGTTGCGCTGCCCACCCCGGTCAGGAGGTAGAGCCGACCTCCGCCGCGGCGGTACCGCGGCGGCTGACGGTCGGGCTGCCGTTCGCGGCGGCGCCGTTCGGTGACACCGGGGTCGTGCCGCCCGGCAGGTCCGCGGTCGGCACGTACCGCTGCGCGACCCAGTCGAGCGCCTCTCGCCAGCTCGCTCCGTAGAGGACGGAGATCCGGTCGGCGGTCTGGCGCGCGAGCGCCTGCACGAAGACCCGGTCGTCGCTGTCGAGATGACGCGCGTCGCCGAAGGTCTCCCACGCCCGGAACATCAGTTCCTGAAGCTTCTTGCTGTGCGGCGAATCGTCTGCCACGTCGAACTCCCTACCATTTGGGGACCGCGGCGGCAGTCTCCCCCAGTCGCGCACGACGTGTGCACTCGGGGGGTCTATCTCGTTGGTTGTGGAGTGTGTCGATACCCTCCGGTGTGGATCCTCTGGGATGTGTCCGTAGTGTTGGCGGTCCGGGGTTCGGTGGGAGAAGTCCTTGTGGCAAGGGGTATCCTCCGATTCCGTGGCCAGCAGGGTCGGTTTCGAGGCAGAGTGATCCCGTTGTGTCTCAGGTGTCCGGCTCGATCGCGGGGTGCCTCGAACGGGTCAGCCCGGTGGAGCCATCGCATCGTCCATCGGCCGCACCACACCGAGCCGGACGGCCTCGTTGGCGAGGCGCCCGCGGCGGTTCGGTCCGGGCGCGATCCCGAACTTGCGGTACAGGCGGAGCAGGTGCTGTTTGACCGCCCCCTCGGTGACGACAAGGTCCCGGGCGATCTCCCGCGCCGAGCGGGGCATCACGAAGACCCCCGGCTCGGTCAGCGGCCGGCACAGGGCGCGCAGCACGTCCCACTCGCGGCGCGTCAGGTCGGGCGGGTCGGGGATGCGCATCCCGGCGGTGGTGCCGGCCAGGCCCTCCAGGCCGGTGAGGCCCGGTGGCTCCTCGTCCCGGACGCCGTTTCCGCTCGGCGACAGCCTCTGGTCCGCGAGGCGGGCAGGCTCCTCCGCCACCAGGGCGGGCCGCTCGTCCAGGACCCGCACCCCCGCCGCTCCGAACCGGACGACGTCGCCGTCCGCGAGCACCTTGCGGCCGACGAGGCGCCCGTTCACCCGGGTGCCGTTGCGCGACAGCCCGAGATCGGCCACATACACGTACGGCCCGCGGCGGACGATCTCGGCATGCAACCGGGAGACGCTGGCGTCCGGGAGCGAGACGTGCACGCCCGGCCCGCGACCCACGGTGGTCACATCCTCGGTCAGCTCGACGACCTCACCTGTCCGTTCGATCCGCAGACTCGGCCCGTCCACTGTCGGTTACCTCCCCCTTCCAATGCCGGAGCGCGCGGCCGCGCAGCTCCGGCCGGTTGTCCAGAACTCCTCGATCAATCCCCGGTGGCGAGCCTGATAACACCACCAGGCGATGTGGCCCTTCACCGGCCACGATGTCCCCGGTCGTCCCGGCTCCGTACGGGATGAGCGCGGCGGTGCCCGCAGGCCCGCGGGCGACCCCGTGGACCGGCGGTCCGGGCCGGCCCGGGCGGCGGGCGGCTGCCCGCCGGGTGACGGCCGGCGCCTACTGTGTGGCCTCAGTAGCCCGCGCGCGGGGGATACGCGCGCGGGGGCGGGCCTGAGGAGGCGGAGAGCAGGTGACCGAGACGGTCCCGGGTGCGTGGGGTCGGCCTGATCGGGAGCGCGTCGCGCGCGCCGGCGGCGTCCGGCGGGCCGAGGGGCGGCACTCCGAGTGGCCTTCCGAGATCCAGGCTGGGGAATCGTCCGAACCGGACTCCGGGCGGTGGCGCTCCGAGGAGGCCGCCAACCCCGGCTCCGAGCGGGACACCGGGCAGTGGCCCCCGCCCGCGTGGCCACCGCAGGCGTGGCGCCCGGAGCCCGCGGCCCCGCGGCGCGGCCGCCCGGACCACGAGCGCCTGGATCACGAGCGCCTGGATCACGAGCGCCTGGACCACGAACGGCCGGATCACGGATGGCCGGAGCGTGGGCGACCGGACCATGGCAGGCCAGGGCGCGGCCGCCAGGCCGGCGAGCGACCGGGCCATGAAGGGCCGGGCTGGGGACGTCCGGCGGACGGCGGCGCGGACCGGGGCTCGGACCGGTGGCAGCGGCGGGAGCCCTCGCAGGGCTGGCCGCCGCCGGGAGAGGGCCCGCCGGCGGGCCCATGGGGGCAGCCGCACCACACCGACGGCCCCGGCGTCGCGGACCATCGCCTCGACCACTCACGTGCTGACGATCCGCTCACTGAACGTCAGCTCGCCAGTTCCGCTGATCCCGCGGGTGCCGAAGGTCGGCCCGTCCCTGAGCCGGGAGCCGGTGGTGGCGCGGGCCGGCCGTCCCGCCGCCGGTCGGCGGGATCGGCGACCGGCGGCCGCCTCGGCCGGATCGTCTTCGGCGGCATCCTCGGCGGTGTCGCGCTGGGCCTGCTCTTCGTCTCACAGGACCACTGGCGGCGGGGGTTGCTCACCGCGGGCGGTGTCCTTCTTGTAGCCGCCCTACTGCGGCTGTGCCTTCCCACCCGGCAGGTGGGGATGCTCGCCGTGCGGGGCCGGGTCTTCGACACCGTGACCCTCGTCGTGCTGGGCACGGCTGTGATCGTGCTCACCTCCACCGTGCCGTACAGCGGTGGCTGACCCGACCCGTCCACCGAAAGCGGCTGTTGGGGTCACGGTCTGGCACGACGCCGCCGGCGAACGCCGTGCGCGGCTGCGCACGGCCGGCCCGAGCGGGCGTGGCGCACGTCGCCGACCCGTGCCCTGAATCCGACTCGCGCGATAGCCTCGGCTGGTCATCGGACAACCGTGCACAGATGAGCGGGGCGAAGCGCGCCTATGGCGAACCGTCACGTAGCCCTGATCCTCGGCGGCGGCACCGGGCCCGAGCTGACCGATGCTCCCCTGTGGGGTGGCCAGCCCGTCGCCGAAGAGATCGCCAGGAGGGCACGTCGGTCACCTGCGACCACTACGCCGGCGCCTGAAGACCCCGCCGTGGGCACCGCCGAGATCGTCGACGCGATCATCGCGATACTGGGGAGCTGATCAGTCCAATGCCCGGAAAAGTCACTGTCGTCGGGGCCGGTTTCTACGGTTCGACGACCGCGCAGCGACTTGCTGAGTACAACATCTTCGACACGGTCGTCATCATCGACATCGTCGAGGGCAAGCCGCAGGGCCAGGCGCTCGACCTCAATCAGTCCCGGTCGATCGAGGGCTTCGAGACCAAGGTCGTCGGGACCAACGACTACGCCGACACCGCCGGTTCCGACGTGGTCGTCATCACCGCCGGCCTGCCCCGTAAGCCGGGCATGAGCCGGATGGACCTCATCGAGGTCAATGCCAAGATCGTCCGTCAGGTGTCGGAGAGCATCGCGAAGACGTCGCCGGACGCGGTCGTCGTCGTGGTCTCCAACCCGCTCGACGAGATGACCGCGCTCGCCGCGAACGTGCTGGGCTTCCCGCGCTCGCGGGTGCTCGGCCAGGCGGGCATGCTCGACACCGCCCGCTTCACCGACTTCGTCGCGGAGACGCTGAACGTGCCGGTCGCGTCGGTGAAGACCCTGACGCTGGGCTCGCACGGCGACACGATGGTCCCGGTGCCCTCGCAGTGCACCGTCGACGGCAAGCCGTTGAGCGACCTCCTCCCGGCGGACAAGATCGAGGAGCTGGTCAACCGGACCCGCAACGGAGGCGCGGAGGTTGTCGCGCTGCTCAAGACCGGTTCGGCCTACTACGCGCCGTCCGCGGCGGCGGCCCGCATGGTCAAGGCGGTCGCCGAGGACTCCGGCGCCGTCATGCCGGTCTGTGCCTGGGTACAGGGCGAGTTCGGTATCTCCGACGTCTACCTCGGCGTGCCCGCGCAGATCGGCGCCGGGGGCGTGAAGAAGGTTGTCGAGATCGACCTGACCGGCTCCGAGCTCGCCGCGCTCAAGACGGCCGCCGAGGCCGTGCGCGCCAAGCAGGCGGACGTCGCCAGCCTGTAGCGGCGGCGACCAGCCGACAGCTGACCAGCCGGTAGCTTTCGCTCCGCCGGCCCACGCACCCACAGGACGCGCTCGGACCCCGGGAACCTCCGGGACCACCGACCCTGCGGACCCGCTGGGCCGGCGGGTGAGCATGGGCCGGTGGGTGAGTGAGGTCCGGTGGGTGAGTGAGGGCGAGCGTGGGCGAGTTCGGGTGGGCTCAGCGCGCCGCGGTGAACACACGCCGCAGCCCGAGCCGGGCCAGTGACCCGGCCGGGATCGTTCCCTTACCCAGCCCGATCTCGACGAGGCTGTCGTACAGCTCGGTGCGGCGGCTGGCGGAGCGGACCGCGGCGTCCATCAGCGGGCGGTGGCGGCCGGCGAGCCCGGCGAGCAGCGACGTGTGCCGCAGGTGCCTGCCCAGCTCGCCGTCCAGGGCGCGTCGGTAGGCCCGCCCGGCGGCCGGGCCCGGGTCGGTGATCGCCGCCTGGCCGGCCAGCGATCCCGACAGCAGCGCGTAGTAGATGCCCTCACCGGTCAACGGATTGATCAGCGACGCGGCGTCCCCGGCGAGGAGCACGGGGCCGTCCGGCAGCCGTGGGCGGTGCGTGGACAGCGGCAGGTGGTGCGCGCGCAGGGTGCCCTCGTAGGCGGGGGTGTCCGGCAGCAGCCGGGCCAGCGTCCCATGCAGGACGGCCTTCGGTGTCGTGCCCGCCGCGCGCAGCCGCGAGCGGAGCATGCCGTACCCGATGTTGGCCCGGCCGTCCCCGATCGGGAACGACCAGGCGTAGGCCGGCCAGCCCTCGTCCGTCATCTCGATGAGCTGCTCGGGCGGGCGGTCGTCCTTGGGCGCGTCCGCGTAGGCACGGACGGCGATCGCCAGACCCTCGGGCGGGTTCGGTGCGATGCCCAGCGCCCGGCGCACGGTCGAGTTCGCGCCGTCCGCGCCGACGACGACCCGTGCGCGCAGCACGCCGCCGTCCACGGTGACCACCGGCTCGCCCCCGCCGCCGGCGGTGACCTCCAGCGAGCGCACCCGCCGCCGGAGGAACTCGGCGCCGCGGGCGCGCGCGGCGGCGACGAGGCGGGCGTCGAAGACCTCCCGCGGGATCACGTGCGTCGCCCGCTCGGACGGCGTGGCGACCTCGGCACCGCCAGGTGTGCGCAGGCGCATCCGGTCCACCGGGCGGTACCCGCTGGTCGCGTCGGTGATGCCCAGTGCGCGCAGGACGTCCACGCCGTGCGGTGCGATGCCGTCCCCGCAGGTCTTGTCGCGGGGGAAGTCCGCGGCGTCGACGATCACGACCCGGGCGTCGGGCCGCAGTTGCAGCGCCCGCAGCGCAGCCGCGCTGCCCGCCGGGCCGCCGCCCACCACGAGCAGGTCTACCGGCGGCCCGTTCCCGGTGCCGGGAACGGCGGCGTGGACGGGGCTGGGTGCGTGGATGGGCACGCCAGCCAGTGTGGCAGCCGGCGTCCCGGCACCGGTCGGCCGGCAGTTCGTAGAGTGCCGGACATGGATGCGCTCAGGCAGCTGGACACGTGGCCCGTGCGGACGGCTGCGGCCGTCGTGCTGCGGTCGCCGGGCACGGGCGGTGCCGGTGGTGCGGCCGGTGCCGGTGGCCCCCGTGCCGTGGCCACCCAGGTCGGCGTGGCAGGCGATCCGACGGTCCGGTTCCGGCTCGCGTCGGTCTCCAAGCTGATGAGCGCCTACGCGGTGCTCGTCGCGATCGAGGAGGGTGCCCTGGCGCTGGACGAGCCGGCCGGCCCGGAGTCGTCGACGGTGGCGCATCTGCTCGCGCACGCCTCCGGTCTCGCGTTCTCGGGCGATCGGGTGATGGCCCGCCCGGGCACCCGCCGCATCTACTCGAACACCGGTTTCGAGGAGCTCGGGCGTCATCTCGAGCGGGTCACGGACATCCCCTTCGATGTTTACCTGGCGGAGGCCGTTTTCCGGCCGCTGGGAATGGGGACGGCCGTCCTCGAAGGTTCGCCGGCGCATGCGGTGACGGCGACGCTGGCGGATGTCGGCGCGTTCGCCGCGGAACTGCTGGCGCCGAGCCTGGTCTCCGCGGCCACGTTCGCCGCGGCGACCTCGGTCGCCTTTCCGGGCCTTGCGGGGGTGCTTCCGGGTTTCGGCGCGCAGCACCCGAACGACTGGGGCCTCGGGTTTGAGATACGCGGAACCAAGAGCCCGCATTGGACGGCTGCCACCAACAGCCCTGCGACTTTCGGCCATTTCGGGCGCTCGGGAACCTTCGTCTGGGTCGACCCAGCGGTGAACGTCGCGTGCGTAGTACTGACCGATCGGGATTTCGGCGACTGGGCGGGCGCGGCCTGGCCGGTTCTCTCCGCGGACGTCCTGGCTGAGCTGGAGGTGGCCCGGACGGCCTGAGCGCCACAGGCCCGCCGGCTGGATTCGTCCTGTGATCGGGTGACCGCCTCGGGTGCCCGCCGGGTGCGGCCGCCGCGATGCCTGTTCTGTCCTCGGGCGGTCGCGCACTGATGTCAACCCTGGTCCGGAGAAGACAGCGTGGTCTCGTGGGCCATGATGGCGCCATGGTTGGTCGGCAGAGCTCGTCCCGCGACCGCTGGTCGGCCCTTCCGCGGCCCGGCCGGATCCGCGTGACGTGAAGGACTCCGTGCGGTCCATAGGCGTGGCGATCGGTGTTCCGGAACCTTTCCGGACCGAGCTCCAGGACTGGCGGGAACGGCTCGGTGATCCGAATGCGGCCCTCATCGTGCCGCATGTCACGCTGCTCGGCCCGACCGAAGTGCCCGCCTCCCAGCTCCCCGCCGTCGAGCGTCACCTGACGGAGGTCGCCGGAGGCGCCGAGCCGTTCGTGATCCATCTGCGTGGTTCCGGCACCTTCCGGCCGCTGTCCGCGGTGGTGTTCGTGACCCTCGCCATGGGAATCTCCTGCTGCGAACTTCTGGAGAAGGCCGTCCGGTCTGGTCCGTTGGACCGTCCCGTGCGCTTCTCGTACCACCCGCATGTCACGGTCGCGCACGATGTCGACGAGGAGTCGCTGGACCGTGCCTTTGAGTTGCTGGCCGAATATCGGGCGCAGTTCGAGGTGACAGGTTTCGGGCTCTACGAACGCGGCGATGACTGCGCCTGGCGCCAGTTGCGTCATTTTCCCTTCGCGGGCGGGGGTGGCAGACCGAGGTGACAGGACCACGGGAAGCGGTGAAGGCGGGCGTGGGAACGGTGAGCGGCGCCGCGGGCGCGGTGCGGCGCCGTCGCCCGTTCATTGACCACACGGTGCGTGCGTACGGTCGCTATACGTCGGACGGCGGTGACCGGCTCGCCGCGTCCACGACATATTTCGCTTTCCTGTCCTTCTTCCCGATCGTGGCGCTGGTCTTCTCGATCGCAGGGTTCGTCGTGGACGCCTATCCCGACGCCCAGGCCAAGCTCACCGAACAGATCAACGACTATCTGCCCGGCCTGGCCGACAGACTGGACGTCTCGACCATCGGCCATGCGAAGGTCGGCGCCGGCCTGATCGGTCTCGCCGGTCTCCTCCTGGCCGGGCTGGCCTGGGTCTCGGCGCTGCGCGACAGCATCCGGCTCGTCTGGCACCAGAGCCTGGAGACCGGCAACTTCATCGTGCAGCGCCTGCGGGACATCGCGATCCTCACCGGTCTCGGCCTGACCCTGCTCGTCTCGCTCGTCGTCACCAGCCTGGCGACGTCCGCGACCGGGGTGTTCCTGCGCCGGGTCGGGCTGGAGGGGAGCACGGCCGCCGCCTGGGCCACCGGGCTGCTCGCGCTCGTGGTCGCGCTCGCCATCGACGCCGCCGTGTTCGTCTACATCTTCTGGCGGTTGCCGGAGCGCACCAACCGGCAGCGGGTGCTGCGCGCGGCCGCGCTGGGCGCGGTGGGCATCGAGCTGCTCAAGCTGCTCGGGACCTGGCTGGTCGGTCAGACCACGTCCAACCCGGTCTACGGCATCTTCGCGGTCATGGTCGGCCTGCTCATCTGGATCAACATCGTGATGCGCTGGATGCTGTTCGTCGCCGCCTGGGCGGTGACGGCACCGTACGCGTCGGACGTCCACCCGTCCGGTACCGCCCCGGCCGACCCGGCGGGCCCCGACCTTGCCGGGGCGGACGGGCCCGGGCCGGAGGGGGACCGCGTTGCCCCCGAGCCGCCGGCCGTCCGGTCCGCGCGATCCTGGCGTGACGACCGGAGCACCCACGACGATCACGCCGGCCACGCCGGCCACGCCGGCCACGCCGGCCACGATGGCCACGATGGCCACGCCGGCCACGCCGGCCACGCCGGCCACGCCGGCCACGCCGGCCACGCCGGCGAGGACGGCCGCTCCTGGCGACCGCGATGGCCCTGGCGGCGCGGCGCGGCGCGCCCGGCGGACCGGGCGCCGGTCGGGCGCTGACCGGCGCGCCACGCCTCAGGGACCAGGCGGCCTCGGAGCGGGCGGCCTCAGGGCTGGGGGAGCTCGAGGACTGGGCGGGCTCAGGGGCGGGGCGAGCGGGCCGTGCCGAACGGTGGGGTGTCGGTGCGGGACGAGTCGGTCCGGCTCCGCCCCGGTTCGGGGTGCAGCGAGGGCAGACCAACGAGGTGGCGCTGGCCGTTGGCGTCGGTGCGCGGCCGGGGAGCCGACGCGGCGGAGCGGGTCGCCTGGTACTCCTCGACGACGCTCTGCCGCTCCCGGCGGGCCCGCGCCGCCGCGCTGTCCCGCCGCGTCCTGTTGGTGCCTCTTCGGTGGCCTCTTCTCCCCGGAACTTTTCCTGGGGTCGTGGAGCGTCCGCGCCGTCCGCCGGACTGCCCGAGGCCCGCTGCATCCCACCGGCCCGCGCTGCCGCTGCCGGAGCGGGTGGTGCGCCCGGTGGCCCTCCCGGCCACGCCGCGCCGGCGGCGGACCCGCCCGAACACGGTGAGGGCCGTCGCGACGACCGTGACGGCGAGGGCCGTCCAGGTGACGGCGCCCACGTCTCCGGCGTCGCCGGTGGTGGCCCGCCTGGGCGGGCTGCCGCCGTCCTGTCCGGCGCCGCGGCTGTCGGCGCGCCCGGCGCGCTCGCCGGTGCCACCCGGTGCGGCGCCGGGGGCCACGGCCCCACCGGCGGTGGTCGGGTCGCCTGGTGTCACGTCGGAGGGCCCGGCGAGCCGACCCACCGGGCGGACGTCGGCCGCGTGCGCGAAGCCCCAGTCGAGCAGCGCCCGCGCGTCCGTCCCGTAGGCCGGCGCCGTGCGCAGTAGCGAGACGATGAGCGTCCGGTCGTTCCTGGTCGCCGCGCCGACGAACGTCGCCCCGGCGGCGACCGTGTAGCCGTTCTTGATGCCGATGGTGCCCTCGTAGCTGCCGATGAGGGTGTTGTGGTTCGCGATCTCGAAGCGTTCGTCGCCGCGGCCCGGCAGCGAGGCACGCGGGATGGTCAGGTAGCCGCGCACGATGGGGTCGTTGAGCGCTGCCCGCCCGATCACCGCCAGGTCGTGGGCCGTCGTGTGCTGACCGGGGGCGTCGAGACCGGTGGGATCGCCCGCGACGGTCTCCGACGCGCCGAGCGAGGCCGCGAGTCGGTTCATCCGGTCCAGTACGGCCTCCCGGCCGCCGGCCGCCTCCACCAGCGCGACCGTGGCGTCGTTGCCGCTCGCGATCAGCATCGCCGTCGCGAGGTCGCGCACGGTGTAGCGGACGCCGGGGACGAGCCCGACCCGGGTGCCGTCCACCTGGGCGGCCTGGTCGCTGATAGTCACCTCACGGTCTGGCGGGAGCCCGGGGAGCACGGTAAGCGCGGTGAGCATCTTCATCGTGCTCGCCGGCAGGTCCGGGAGGTGCGCGTTGTGCGCCGCGAGGATCGCGCCGCTGCCGGCGTCCGCGACGAGCCACGCCTCGGCGGTGATGCCGGCCGGCGGCGGCACGGCGGTCTCCGCGGCGCCTGTGGCCTCCGCGGTGTCCGCCTGGTCGGTGGCGCCCGCCGTGCCAGTTGTGCCTGCTGTGCTGGTAGTACCGGCGGACATGCCCGCCGCCGTTCCGCCGGCGCTCGCCGGGCCGGCCTCGTCCGCGGTGGACGATGTCGTACCGGCGGACGCCGTCCCGGACGCCCCGGTCGCCGTCGAGGCCGCGGCGAGCGGCTCGACGGCGAGGGCACCGGCCGGGAGCGTGCCGGCGGTCAGCGGGCGGGCGGGCGGCCTCCTGGCAGGCAGCGGATCGCCCCCGGCCATGGCAGCTGACGGTGGTGCGGTGCTCAGAACAAGGACCAGGGCCGAGGCCAGCCCCACCGCGGCGCTCACCACCCGGCGGAAACGCTCGGGCGGATCGGTACGTCGTGGATCGGTACGTCGCGGATCGGGGTGGTGCGGGTCGGGCGGGGTGAGACCCTCCCGAGCGTCCTCATCGGTGCGGCGCTCGAGCGGGCCGGATCGGGGTCGACGCGTCCGGCCGGCATGCACCTACCGAACGTTACCGGTCGATCTTCATCCGGTGAGTTTGTCGTGTCACGTGTCTCGGATTCGTGCTCGCGTCGGTCGGATGGGTACCTTTCGTCCGGCCCGCGAACCACTTCGCGCCGGGACGAGAAGATGGCCCTGTGTGGCTGCCCCGTCCGGGGAGAGCACGCCCGGCGCCGGGACGACGACCAGAGCCGGCTCCGGGATGGTCGCGGTGTCCTGACCCGCGTGATCCGCCGGCGCATCCGCCGACGCCGTCGGGTGTGCGTGTGCGGGCTCGTCCACTGTCAGTGTCGCGACTGTTGACGTACCGGGTACGGACGGCCAGGCCACGCCGCCGCGCGCGGGGCGCTGCGCCGACCCGTTCGGGGTGGCCGCGAGGGGGTGCGCCGCCGGTGCCGTGGGCTGGAGCACCATGCGGAGCAACGCCTCGATGTCACCACGCAGTGACTCGAGCTGGTTCGTCAGCTCACCGCGCACGTACTGCCGTGTGGCGGCGTCGCTCTGGGCGAGGCGCAGCGCCGCCACCTCGCGGGCCAGGAACTCGGTGTCCTCACGCATCCGGATGGCCGCCGCCCGGTCCTCCGCGAGCGAGGCACGGTCCCGGTCGTCCTGCCGGTTCTGCGCGAGGAGGATCAGCGGGGCGGCGTAGGCCGCCTGGGTCGAGAACGCCAGGTTCAGCAGAATGAACGGGTAGGGATCCCAGCGCATGAGCGGCAATGCGATGTTGAGTGCGATCCAGACGATCACCACACAGGTCTGGATGGCCAGGTAGCGGCCGGTACCAAGGAAGCGCGCGATGGTCTCGGCGCCGCGGCTGATCGTCTCGCGGTCCACCCGGCCCGCGATCAGTGGAGATCGGCCGGCGACCGGGATGTCGAGCCGGTCCGATCCGGTTCCCCGGCGTGCCGCGAGACGGCTGGCGGTGTTGATGCTCATAGGAGGTCCCCTCCGCGCTCGGCCGTCGCGAACGGACGGAGCCGATACGCACTTCAGAGCAGGCTGCGCGGGAGAAATCCCATCGCGGCCCGGGTCGACACGTCGCTGATCGACCGCACCTGCCGGAAAGGAACCCGGGAGATCACCTGACCCCGGGCGTCATGGACGCGGGCTGGACTGACTGGCCGTGCCGGCCGCCACGAGGAGGGGCGGCCGCGCCGACGGAACCATCCGCCGCGGACCGATCGTCAGCCGGCGTCCACCAGCAGGAAGCGGCTGTTACTGGAGCACCCGCCAGGACTCACAGCGGCCACCTCCTCTGGTCGGCCTCCGTAGAGGATCCAAATGTTGTTGTCAAGGATAGCCGCCCCTTGCGATTGTTCCGCTATGGGGTCGTCCGTGACCTGTGTCGCGCCGCCGTCACATGCTGTCGTGCCGCCGGTGATCTCGCCTGGTAGCCGGCCCCGCGGGCGGTTCCCGCCGCGTGGGTCGGGTAGTGGATGGCGGGATCACCAGACCGCGCGGACTCCTCTCGAAACG
Organism: Parafrankia soli; assembly: GCF_001854695.1. GTDB lineage: Bacteria > Actinomycetota > Actinomycetes > Frankiales > Frankiaceae > Parafrankia > Parafrankia soli. Next base: position 66,263 of record NZ_MAXA01000246.1, on the reverse strand, counting down.
GATCACTCATGCTGGCTTTCGGTTGCGCCTACTGTGGCCAGCTTGTGTTCTTCGAGAACTCGACGTGTCTGCGCTGCGGGTCGGCGCTGGGGGTGGCACCATCCGCGCGACGCCTGATCACCCTCGTCGACGCCGGCGACGGACTGTTCCGGGAGCGGCCCGCGGTGGCCGACGAGGCGGCGGCTCTCGCCGCCGAGATCACCGCGCCCGCCGGGGCCCCTGGAGCCGGGATCCCGGGAGGAGATCGGTCCGTCCCGGCCGAGCCACAGCAGCCACGGTACCGGCGGTGCGGCAACATGGAACTCGCCGGCTGCAACTGGCTCGTCGAGCTTGCCCCTGGCGCGGCCGGGCCGCCACCCGGGCAACTGTGCGCCTCCTGCCGGCTCACCCGCACCCGCCCCAACGACGCGGACACGTCCGCCGCCGAGCTGTTCGTGCGGGCCGAGGCGGCCAAGCGACGCCTGGTCTTCCAGCTCCTCGACCTCGGGCTGCCGGTCGTCTCCTACGCCGACGACCCCCGCGGGGGCCTGGCGTTCGACCTACTCAGCAGCACCTACGAGAACGTCGTGACGGGCCACGGTGACGGGGTGATCACCCTGGATCTCGCCGAATCCGACGACGCGCACCGGGAGAGCGTCCGCGCGCGCCTCGGCGAGCCGTACCGGACGCTGCTCGGCCACTTCCGGCACGAGACGGGCCACTACTACTGGCCCAGGCTCGTCGGGGCAGACCCGGCCGTGACCGGACGATTCCGCCAGCTCTTCGGCGACGACCGCGCCGACTACGGTGAATCCCTCGAACGCCACTACAAGGAGGGGGCGCCGGGGGCCTGGAGCGAGCGGTACGTCAGCGCCTACGCCACGATGCACCCGTGGGAGGACTGGGCCGAGACCTTCGCCCACTACCTGCACATCATGGACGCCCTGCAGACCGCCACCGAGTACGGCCTGCGCACCGACGGCCCGGACCCGAGGCGCTTCGGTGTCGACCTGGAACGCTTCGTCGCCCGGCCGGCGCCCCTGCCGCCCGCCGCCCGCCGCGCCACGGCCGGCTTCGACGAGATCGCGGCCCAGTGGCTCCCGCTCACCTACGCCCTCAACGCGGTCAACCGCAGCATGGGCTTCGATGATCTCTACCCGTTCGTCCTGACGTCCACCGTGCTGGACAAGCTGAGCTTCGTCCACGACCTCGCGACGGCCCGCGCCACGCGGTGACGGCCGCGCCGTCGTTACAGCCACATGGACGTGACGGCCCTCGTCGGCGGGCCGGCCACCGCGGTGACACTCGGGTCAGCGGCTGGCCCGGCCGGCGGCGTCGGCTGCCAGGATCGCGTCGACGATCATCGGCGGGTCGAGGTCGAAGGGCTCGTTGTGGGCTGTCTCCCCGTCGGCGAGCGCCCGGACGGCGATGCCGCGCAGCAGCTCGATCGGCGGATCCGCCAGCCCCACCTGGGCGAGTGTGCGCGGCAGCCCCACCCCGCCGCAGAACGCGAGCACCTCGGCCAGCTCCTCCTCCGGCCGTCCCTCGACCACGAGCTGGACGATCAGCCCGAACGCGACCTTCTCGCCGTGCAGATACCGGTGGGTCTCCGCGGCCACGGTCAGGCCGTTGTGCACCGAGTGCGCCACGGCCAGCCCACCCGACTCGAAGCCCAGCCCCGACAGCAGCGTGTTCGCCTCGACGACCCGCTCCAGCGCCGGTGTCACCGCGCCGGCGCGCACCGCGCGGATCGCCGCCGCCGCGTCGTCGAACAGGATGCGTCGGCACAGCTCGGCCAGCGCGCCGGCCGTCGCCGTCTGCGCGCCGTCGAGCTGGTTGGCCCGCCGGGCCTCGCCGACGGTACGGGCCTCGTACCAGGTGGCGAGCGCGTCGCCGATCCCGGCGACCAGCAGGCGGGCCGGCGCCGCGGCGACCGCGGTGGTGTCGACCAGGACCAGATCCGGGTTGCGTGGGTAGAACAGGTACCGCTCGAACGCCCCGTCCTGGGAGTACACGACGGACAGCGCGCTGCACGGTGCGTCGCTGGACGCGGTCGTCGGGCAGGTCACCACCGGCACGTCGAGCGCGGCGGCCGCCGCGCGGGCGGTGTCGAGCACCTTCCCGCCACCGGCACCGACGATCACCGTCGCCTCCGGGTCACGCGCCGCCGAGACGACCCGGTCGATCTCCCGGTCGCTGCACTCGCCGMCGAACAGGTGCACGGAGTAGGGGATGCCCGCGCCGTCCAGGCTCGTCCGCCAGGTGTCCTCGAGCAGGCGCAGCGGGGCCCCGCTCGTCACGATGACCGCCGGGCCGGTCAGGCCGAGGCGGGCCATTTCCGGCCCGAGCGCGGCGGTGGCATCCCGACCCTGGACATATCGACCCGGCGACCCGAACACGGCGAGCATGGACGATTACGGTAGCGGTTCCGCCGGGCTGCGCCAGCATGTCCGCTGGGACAGGGTCGTCGGTGGCCTGGTCGAGAGCAGGGTGCTGGCCCGCGACCGCCGCCGTGTCCTGCTCTTCCCGGTCACCAGGTACCGGGTGCGCCAGACCCGGGGCCGCGAGGACGTCCTGCGCCGGGTCCGGGCGGCGGCGTCCGACGGTGGGTCGATGGACCCGCGCACCGCCACGGTGCTGGCGCTGTCCGGGCCGTCGCGGCTCCTCGAGGTCGTCGCGCCCGAGAGGTCGGGCCGGGACCACGCCCGTGCGCGCATCGAGGCCGCAACCCGGAACACGCCCGTCGCGCCCGCGGTCAAGAAGGTGCTCGACGAGGCGGCCGCGGCCATGGTCGCGATCACCGCCGCGACGTCGGCCGCCACCTCGGCAGCCACGATCTCGTCGAGCTGACCGGCGCGGCACCGCCGCGGACGACGAGCTCCCGGCACAGGACCCGCTTTTCCGCGGTACCGAACACCGTTTATGCGTCTGTTCCGGGAACGCGGTCGAAGGGCTCGGGTTTGCCGGCCCACAGGTCGGGGCCGAAGACCTCGTACTGGATGCGCTGGGCGGGAACGCCTCGGTCGAGCAGGCCGGCGCGGATGTCCCGCATGAACGGGATGGGGCCGCACAGGTGGACCCGGGCGCCGGCCGGGACCGGTACCCGGGCGAGGTCGAGGAGCCCGAGGTACTCGTGTGCCGCCAGCTCGCCGTCTGCCCGCTCGTACCAGGTGCGCAGGTCGAACGAGCGCAGTAGCCGGCCGAGCGAGACGAGTTCTGCGTGCAGCGGGTGCGTCCGTGGTGAGCGGTCGGCGTGCGCGACCACGACCTGGCGGTCGGRCCGCGCGCGGGCCAGGTGGGCGAGCATGGCGACCGTCGTGGTGATCCCGATGCCGGCGCTGATCAGCAGCAGCGGGTCATTGCCAGCGGGCAGCGTGACGTCGCCGGCGGGTGCGCTCAGCTCGAGGATGTCCCCGTCCTTCACACTGTCATGCAGGAAGCTGGAGACCAGGCCGTCGGGGGCTCCGCTCGCGCCGGCCACCCGGCGCACCGTGATCCGGAGTGAGTCCGCACCGGGCGCGTTGGACAGCGTGTACTGGCGCGGCTGCCGACGACCGTCCGGGAGGTCCACGGCGACCGAGACGTACTGCCCGGGCAGGTGGGACGGTAGGGGTCCGTCGTCCGCGGGAACCAGCTCGAACGACACGACGCCCTCGGCGTCGGGCACTCGCGCCGCCACCCGCCACCGCCGCCAGGGCTGGGCCGGGTCCACTCCGGCCTGCTGGTAGAGCCGGGCCTCCTCCGCGATCAAGGAGACCGCGAACAACCAGTAGACCTCGTCCCACGCGGCGTGGACCTCTGGCGTGACGGCGTCGCCGAGGACCTCGCCGACCGCGGCGAGCAGGTGCCTGCCGACGATCGTGTACTGCTCGGGGAGGACACCGAGGGAGACGTGCTTGTGCGCGATGCGTTCGAGCACCGGGCCGAACGGCGTGTCGCTCGTGCCGACGAGGTGCTGGGCGAAGGCCACGACGGAGGCGGCCAGCGCTCGACGCTGGACCCCGTTGGCCTGGTTGCCCTGGTTGAACAGGCGGAGCAGCTCCGGATGGGCGGCGAACACGCGGTCGTAGAACGCCGAGGTGATGGCGACTCCGTGCGCCGCCACGGCGGGGGCGGTGGCGCGTACGACGTCGGCCGACCGTTCGGACAGCATGGCGGAACCTCCGTGCGGCAACAGGGTGGGAAGGGCGACGGGGCTGGCCGGCCTGCCTACGGGCCAGCCCGGCCGGGGGGTGCCAGGGCGAGCAGGACCGGCCCGGCGGGTGGGCCGACGAGGTCCTCGATGGTGACCGCGTCGAGCGTCGCCAGGAAGCTCTCCTGCGCCTGGCGCAGCAGTGGCCGCAGCCGGCAGGCGCATCGCAGCGGGCAGGGCGGCGCGTCGCACGCGATGACCTCGCCTGGTCCTTCGAGCGCTCGCACGATCTGCCCGACGCGGGCGCGGGACGCCTCGGGGGCAAGCAGGACACCGCCGGCGCGGCCACGCATCGTGACGATCAGCTCCAGCCGTTGCAGCCTTTGAACGATCTTCGCCATGTGCGTGACCGGTACATCCAGCGACTCGGCGAGATCGCGGATGGTCAGGCGGGACGTGCGCGTCGCCGCGAGCATGAGCACGCGCAGCGCAAGATCGGTGGACTGCGTCAGCTGCATCGTTCTGACACCTCCTCGACCGCCACCGGGAGCGTCTTCTATGACGTGTAGAAGCTGACGACGGCCACGCTAGCAAAGAGGACTTGGCAGTACCTCTTTCTGCGATGTGACGGTTCCCACCGGGTCGCGGTGCCGGCTGCGCCGCCCACACTCGGGCATGGGTATGGGCATGGTCTTTGGTCCTTGCCGGCAGGCCGTCTGGTCGCCTCCGACCGGCCCTCCGCCCCCTGTTTCTACAAGCGTCGGTTGTATAAATTCAGGTCACGAGCCGCGTGATCGGGAAGGCATGCGTCGCCGCGAGGGACGGGGCGGGCGTGGCGAGGCCCCGCACCCCGCGGTCAGGGAGGTGGGCGATGAGGTCCGACCCGAGACCGGCCGCTGCCGGGCGGCGCCACGACGTCCTGCGGGTGCTCAAGGCGGCGAACGGGCCGCGCAGCATCACACAGATCGCCACGAGTCTCGGCGTGCATCCGAACACCGTCCGGTTCCACCTGGACACGCTCGTCGAGAACGGGCAGGTCGAGCGGGCGCCGTCCGACCGCGATCGGCCCGGCCGGCCACCGTCGCTGTTCCGCGCGCGTCGGGGGATGGACCGGACGGGGCCGCGGCACTACCGACTTCTGGCCGAGATCCTCGCCGAGAACCTGGCCGCCGAGCCGGACCCGGGCGCACGGGCGGTCGCGGCCGGTCACGCCTGGGGGCGTGGCCTCGCCGCGGCGACGCCCGGCGCCTCCAGTGAGCAACGGCCTGTCGGGCGCGGCGACGGCGGCGACATCACCGGACCGGCGGAGCCGGCCGAACGGTTGGTTCGGCTGCTCGACTACCTGGGTTTCGCGCCGGATCCGCCGGACACCGCGACGTCCGCCGGCGCCGACCTGCGTGTCGGGCTGCGGCACTGCCCGTTCCTGGACCTCGCGGAGACCATGGCGCGGGTCGTGTGCCCGATTCACCTGGGTGTCATGCGCGGTGCCCTCGAGGCCTGGGCAGCGCCGCTGACCGTCGACCGGCTGGAGCCGTTCGCCGAGCCGGACCTGTGCCTCGCCCATCTGGTCCCCGCGCGGGCCGGCTCATGACCACCGGACAGTCGGTCGCCGTCGCGATGACGTTTCTCTGGCTGGGCATGGTGCTCGCCATCTCGTTCCTGGAGGCGCCGCTGAAGTTCCGCGCCCCCGGCATGACCCTGAAGATCGGCCTGGGTGTCGGTCGGCTGGTCTTCCGGGCGCTCAACACGGTCGAGGCCGTCCTCGCGGTGGTGGTCGTCGCCGCCCTCGCCGCGGACCGGCCTCCTGCGGCCGCCCTCGTCGTCCTCGCGGTGGCGGTCGCGGTGCTCGCCGCGCAGCTCGTGTTCGTCCGTCCGCGGCTGACGCGCCGTTCCGACGCGGTCCTCGCCGGCCTGGACGCGCCCCGCTCGCGCGCGCACCATGCCTACGTCGCGCTGGAGACGGCCAAGGTCGCGACGCTGCTCGCCGGCGGCATCCTCCTGCTGACAACGGCCTGACCGCGAGCCCACCAGACACGGGCCCCACCAGACACGGGAAGGAAGATCGCGCCGTGGAGAAGACCTCATTGACCGCGCTGGCAGACGAGCAACTGGCAGTGGCCCGGCAGGCTCCCGCCGGCCGCGCCGCGCACACCATCCACGGCGGGCACGACCATATGCTGCGTCAGACCGTCATCGCCCTGCTCGCCGGCCGCGAACTCGCCGAGCACGAGAGCCCCGGCGAGGCGACCTTGCAGGTACTGCGGGGCCACGTGCGGCTCACCGCCGGCGAGGAGACCTGGGACGGCGGTGCGGGCGACCACGTCACTATCCCGCCTACACGCCACGCCCTCGCGGCCGTCGACGACTCGGCGGTTCTCCTCACCGCAGCCGGTCAGGCCTTCCGGGCCACATCTCCGTAGACGCTGACCAGCCCGAGCCCGGTTCGATCCCGAGTCACGATGCGTGCCACCCCTCGGGAGCGCTGCTGCCGACCAGGGCGAACACGGTGGCCGTGGCACCGCCACCGCCAGGACAGCGACTGTCGAGTCCACGATCCGACCATCCGCCGACGACAGCGAAGGGCGCAGTACCGACCATCTGGCCGAACTTGTAGAACATTCACCTATGACCTAGCTGGTCGGGTGTCGTAGCCACTGGACGCGGCGGCCCGGCCGGGGGATGAACCCCGGCCGGGGCACCCCCCGGTCAGCTCGCGAAGCTGGCGGCCATGCCGGGTTCGTAGCCACCCGCTGGGTTGCGCACGATCACGTTCATCCGGTTGGCCGCGTTGATCAGGCCGAGGAGGCAGACGAGGGCCGCGATCTGGTCGTCGTCGTAGTGCTTGCGGATCTGGGCCCAGGTCTCGTCGGATACGCCGAGGTGGGCGTCGGCGAGCCGGGTTCCCTCTTCGGCGAGTGCCAGCGCGGCTCGCTCGGCCTCGGTGAATACGTCTGCCTCGCGCCAGGCGGCGACCAGGTTGAGTCGGGTGGAGGTCTCACCGGCAGCCGCGGCCTCCTTGGTGTGCATGTCGACGCAGAAGCCGCAGCCGTTGATCTGGCTGGCCCGCAGCGACACTAGCTCCTGGGTGGGCTTTGGCAGCGACGACTGGTGGATCACCAGGCTGGCGCTCGCGAACCGCTTGCCGAACCTGGTGGCGAGCTCGTTGCCGAACATGTTGAATCGGGCGTCCATGATGTCGTCCTCACTCGTGGTGTTGCGTGCTGCCGCACTGGACGAACACCAGATGCCAGCGACCCCAGTCCCCGTGACGACGTGGCCTTATGACCTGGACCACATATCACTCCGACCGTCGGCTCGCGATCGGCGGATCAGCCGCCATCGGCCGCGGTCGCGACCGGCCCAGTCGGACGTCCATCGGCGATATCCGGCCCCGCTGTCCACGCTGCCGTCCCGTCGTCGCGTGACGGGGCAGCCGACGGCGGAAGGGCTGCCCTGGGTGTCACAAACCGGCGGGGTCTGGCGTCTCATGGCTGGTCCAGCCGCGCGTGAATAGGAGTTATCCATGGCCGGTACTTCGCCGATGACGCCCGACGCTGTGAGGCCCATGAAGGAGGACGCCTGTCCAGACCCCGCTACCGAGGTGTTCCTCGCCCACCGCAACCTGCTGTTCACGGTCGCCTACGAGATGCTCGGCTCGGCCGTGGACGCGGAGGACATCCTCCAGGAGAGCTGGCTGCGCTGGGCAGGCGTCGATCTCGCCACCGTGCGGGACCAGCGGGCGTACCTGGTGCAGATCACCACTCGTCAGGCGCTGAATCGACTGCGCACGCTTGGCCGGCGCAGGGAGTCCTACGTCGGCCCCTGGCTGCCAGAGCCATTGCTGACCGCGCCCGACGTGGCCGAGGATGTCGCGTTGGCCGACAGCGTCTCCATGGCKATGCTGCTGGTGCTGGAAACGCTTCGGCCGACCGAGCGGGCCGTGTTTGTGCTGCGCGAGGTGTTCGACTTCGGGTACGACGAGATCGCGGCAGCCGTCGACAAGAGCCCGGCCACGGTCCGCCAGATCGCTCACCGGGCGCGGGCGCATGTCGCCGCGCGCCGTCCTTGTGCGGTCGTCTCCGCAGCTGAGACCCGAGGCGCGCTCGACGCGTTCCAGCGGGCGGTCGAGACCGGCGATCTGCAGAACCTGCTGGACATCCTCGCCCCGGACATCGTCCTGCTGGGTGACGGCGGCGGGGTCAAACAGGCCGTGTTGCGCCCTGTCGTCGGAGCGGGCAAGGTAGCCCGGCTGCTAGCCGCCGGGCTGGGCAGGATCGACGCTGTTATGTCGCTGCAGCAGGTACAGGTCAACGGCTACCCGGCGCTGATCCTCCGGCTCGACGGCGAGATCGACAGCGTCGTGGCGGTACGCATCGACGACGGCCTCATCACCGGGCTCTATGCCGTCCGCAACCCCGAGAAGCTGTCGCGCATCGAGCGGGAAACCGCCCTTCGCCGCTGAACGCGACCAGCGAGTGCGGACAGGTCCAGCCTCACGCGCACTCGGCTTCGGCTGCGGATCCACTGTTCGACACCGCCGTCGAGGTGCCCGGCGACACGCAGTAGATCATGGCGGACAACGTGTCCGAACTCGCGCCCCCACACGGAGACCATGGCTGGCGGCCGGTGCGAGGCTGGTGGGTGACTCTGTCGAAGCGTGCGTCCTGGTTCCTGGCCGCTGTTGGTGTGTGGACGTGGGCGATCTGGCCGAATTTGTAGAACATTCACCTATGACCTAGGTACGGCGCTCCCAGAGCTTGTGTCGTGTCTCCTCGTGTCCAGGACGCCTTCTTTCACACGCGGATGTCTACGCTGGATCGCATACGTGATCATGGTGTGGAGGTGCGGGTGGAGGCGTTCTCTCGAACTGATGGTGACGGGTACCGCCGTCGGCGAGCCTTGATCTCCATGTTGTCGTGACGGGGGAGTTCCCATCGCTGAAGGCTCGGCAGCTCCTGCGCGTGCTCGGGCGGCTGGGGTACCAGGTGACCAGGCAGGACGGCTCGTCCCACCGATGGCTGGAGGCGGAAGGGCGCCCGCGGCTCCGGTTGGCGTTCCACGATCGTGTGACTGTTGGTCCGGGCCTGGTTCGTCAGATACTGGTGAAGCAGGTGGGCCTGACCGTGGAGGAGGCACTGGAGGTGATCCACGGTGGCTAGGGTGATCACGGTGATCGTGCGGCGGGACGGCGAGTCCTGGTCGGCATGGTCGCCGCAGTGCCCTGGTCTGGCGGTTGCGGAGCCGACCGCGGCGGAGCTGCGTGGGGCCCTGCCCGAGGCGCTTACCTGGTACTTCGACGGAGACTCCGACTTCGAGATCCTTGTGCATCTTGAGCAGGAGCTGCGCGGGGTCGTCGTTCGGATTGCTCAGGATGCCTTCGGGTGGGAGCGGCAACTGGTCGCGGAGCGGCTGGGTGCTGCGCTCGGCGTCGAGGACCAGGCGGAGCGGCTGCGTGCGGCGCCACCGAACTCCGCGGGGGAGATCGTTTATGTGTGCGCGCTGCCGACTGACCCGATCTCCTGGCTGACGGCTCAGGTTGACGACGTCGCCGATCCAGTTGTCGTTGCGCTGCCCGTGCCACAGTCGATGCTGTGGACCCTGCAGTTCGGTAACGGGAGCCGAGTTGGCGCCGGGCCGGTCGACGTCGGCTACCTGCCAGACACGACATTCGGCGAGATCATGACGACCTTCACCGGGCCCGGGCTGAAGCTCAGCGCATAGGGAGTCTCGGCGATCCGGCTTCTGGAGGTGGTTGTGCCCGCCGTGCTCGACCTCACGTGGTGCGACCGTCCTTGATCGGCTGGTCCGGTCGCTCGGGTGCGAAGCTGGTGGGGTGACTCTGTCGAAGCGTGCGTCCTGGTTCCTGGTCGCTGTTGGTGTGTGGACGTGGGCAATCTGGCCAAATTTCCTTCGGAACGTGTGGAAGGATGATCGTTCCTGGGACAATGGCCCGACCAGCTTCTTTACAGTCCACCTGGTCCTGACCGTCGCCTCCCTCGCCATCGGCTCGGTCGTCGGCTGGCTCGGCATTCGCGGGGCGCGCGCGGCCCGTCTCGGCGCCTCCAGCGAAGCTGTCGCGTCTGACCGATTGATCGGTTCCGGTCGCTGACGCCTCCAGCGGGTCCGATCCGCGGATTGCGATCGCGGCTCCTGCGCGGGAGAGTCAGTGGAGCTCGCACTCCCACGGTTCGAGCTCCGGTTCACCGGACGGATGGCGTCCCGTGCAGTACCGGTAGAGCCAGAGGGCAGCGCGGCGCTCGGCGTACTTCTGGTTGGTGGGTTCGCCCTGGTCGTCGAGTTCAAGGACGTTCGTGAAGATCGCGAAGCAGATCTCCATCTGGGATGGCGACTCCTTCAGCTCCGTCCAGTAGTCGATGCCGTCCAGCAGTGGATGGCCGACCGAACCCCTGGCGACCCACCCGGCGAAACGGCCGATTGCTCCCGACGCACCATGGCTGATCCGCTCAGACACGCCGGAACCCTACCTGCGGCACACCGCGCACACCGCGCACGGCAAGGACCCCGGCGGCCCGATGCGCCGACGGGGCCCACCTCGCTTCGCTCGACGCCCGTGCGTCGGAGCGTGTCCGAGTGTCGCCCGCTGATCCCGGCGGGCCGCGGCGTAGTTGCTTCTGCGCGTCAGGACACGGGAGATCATCGGCGTGTCGTCGGCCTCGGTCACGGCTCGAGGGCTCGGCTTGAAGTGGCAAGCGGATGGGTCAGCGTGGCCGCGGCAAGGCGTGGTCGGTCGGCAGGGCGACCTGGCCGGTGACGAACTCGCTCCACAGGCCGAACGAGTACGGGCCGTGTGGGTCGGCCGTCTCGACATAGCTGACCGGACGGCCGCCGGCGGTGGTCGTGGCACCGAAGGTGATGACGAACCGGGTGGTGCCCGGCCTGTTCTGCGGCGGGGTTTCGTTGGGTGGCAGCAGTTCGTCGATCGCCCAGGTGTACTCCCGCTGATACGGGATCGTGGCCCGCTCGAGCGTCTGCTCGAGTACGAGGCCGGTGGCGGGAAACGCGAGAAGGACGCCGGGGCCGCCGGCGACCTGGCTGTTCACCGCGACGGCCTCCACCTGGCTGCCGTCCAGGTAGGTCCCGACCGCCGAACCGACTCTCGACCCAGGCGGGCAGGCGGCAACGCCCTCGGTGTCAATGGTCTGCCTGGAACAGACCGGGAACGCGGTGGGATTGAAGCGGAGGGCCGAGTCGAAGAGAAAGACGAATCGCCGGGCGCCGGCCGGTATGCCGCCGTCGGCCGTGCGGCTGTGACGGTCGAATGTCACCCGCACGCCTCGGGGGGTTCCGGTGCGGCTGACCGAGACCTTCAGCCGGTCAAGATTCACCGGGCCTTCGACCTCCGGATCCGCAGGGCGCTGTGGTCCGAGTGGGGCCGGATCCGGTGGGGATGGAGATCCTGCGGCCGCGCCGGTGGCGGCGGTGAGAAGCCGCGAGGATATCCCTGCTACGCAGGCTGCGATTATCCGCGCGGACATCGCCGCGCCTCGACGCGGTCGCCCCGCGCGCCTGCCTGTACGGTTCGCCGACACCGCAGCGGACGTCCGTAATGCGGTTGGGTTTCCCATGCCAGCGGTAACGGCCGGAGTGTGTGTCAGGTTCCGAACGGTGGCGCGTGGGCGGACGATTCACGTGCTCCGCAGCTCTGCGTCGAGTCGTTGTGGCCAGTCCTCGTCAGCCAGGCCGCCGGCAACGAGAACGTCGCGCCAGTCGGTCCTCAACAGGCGCAGACCGGCGGCGAACCGGCGCCATGATCCAGCCGATGAAAGCACCAGCGCGGCCTGGACGCGCTCGACGTTCTGCCCACCGTAGAATTCCGTATCCAGGGCGCTGAGCTGCCCGATGATCTCGGTGCTCGTACCGGCGTCGAAGTCCCGGTCGATCCGGCTCGTCAGGCGCCTGCTGGGTTCGGCCACAGTCCCGCATTTTCTCGTGATGGTTACGGCAGCGGGACTGTACGCGTAGTGTCGCTGCCGGCACGGGCGCGGTTAACCCGGTCGAGCGGTTCCGAGTGTCCTGAGCCGATGATCCGGAGGGGACGTCGTGCGGGTTCGAAGCGCCGTTGTGTGTGGGGTCGCACTGGTATCGCTGGCCGGATGTATCTCGGCCGAGGACGGGGAGGCCCGGCCTCCCGCAGGTCCGACTTCCGTGGCAGGCCCGCTCGGGACGTTTCAGCAGCGGGTCGAGGTGACCGCCTTCGTGACTGCCTTCCGCGCGACGTTCCCCGCCCTGGCCGACGGCCGGTCAGACGAGGCCATCGCATCAAACGTGACTCAGGTCTGTCTGAACGACCTGCGGGACCCGTCTACGGGTCAGCCCGTGCCCGACGGGGAAGCTGTCGCCCTGCGGCGAATACCGAGCAGGTTTGAGTGGAACGGGATCACCCCGGACTGGACCATGTCGAGGACGATCCTGGCGCTGGCCACGGGCACGGCGTGCAGCCCGGTGGAGGGGAGGTCAGTGCGAGCTGGCGTCCTGAGCCACAGGCCGCAGCCTCGTCCGCCTACTGTCTGATGAATCGCACGCGACCCTAGTATCGACGGTGTGACCAGGACGGGTGCCCGGCCGGTGGCGGCTGAGCTGCTGCCGCATCTGCGCCGGGTCCGCGATCACATCGATCGGCACTACCGGGAGCCGCTCGACCTCGACGTGCTTGCCCGGGTCGGCCGGATGTCGAAGTTCCACCTGGTCCGAAGCTTCGAGGCGGCCTACGGGGAGACCCCGATCCGGTACGTCACGCGGCGCCGGATCGAGCGTGCGCAGGACCTGCTGCGGCACGCGAACCTCACGGTCACCGAGGTGTGCGTGATGGTGGGCTTCGCCAGCCTCGGGTCCTTCTCCGCCCGGTTCACCCAGCTCGTCGGGGAGAGCCCGACCGCGTACCGGAACCATTGGGCGGCCCGCGGCGGCCCGCACGTGCCGGGGTGCTACCTGTTCATGCGCGGCGCGATGGACCTGCGGTGCACCTCCGACACGACCTCGGACGGCGCAATCTGAGAGAAGCGTTCCCGCGGCCGCGCGGCGTACGGTTCCTGCATGATCACAAACATCTCGCTGGTCACGATCTACTGCCTTGACCAGGACAAGGCCCGTGACTTCTACGTCGACGTGCTCGGTTTCGAGCCGCGTACGGACGTCTCGATGGGCGGCGAGTTCCGCTGGGTCACGATCGGCCATCCCAGCCAGCCCGAGCTGGAGGCGACCCTGATGGTCCCGGGGCCGCCGCTGGACGCGGACGCCGCCGACTTCGTCCGCCGGCAGCTGGGCAAGGGGCAGATGGGCGGGCTCGGGCTGCGGGTCGACGACTGCCGCAAGACCTTCGAGGAGCTGAGCGCGAAGGGCGTCGAGTTCCTGCAGGAGCCCGCCGACCGCCCCTACGGGGTGGAGGCTGTGCTGCGCGACAACTCCGGTAACTGGCTGGTCCTGGTCGAGCCGAAGACCTTCAGCCCGGAGGACTTCGCCTGACGGCTCGCGCCCGCTCCGGTGACCGCACCCGCGTCGCGGGCGGTTCCGGCGGCCGCGGGCCAGGAGCTGTCGGTGGGGTCCGGTAGACAGGTGGCATGGCGGATCAGGCGACGGTCAGCGGGACACTGCGCGATCGGGCGGAGGAGCTGCTCCGGGCTCTGGCCGGGCCGGGCGCGGTCCTGCGTGACGACCAGTGGCAGGCGATCGACGCGCTCGTCAGCGGGCGGCGGCGGGTGCTGCTCGTCCAGCGCACGGGCTGGGGGAAGTCCGCGGTGTACTTCCTCGCCACGGCGCTGCTGCGCGGTCTCGGCGGCTCGGACCCGGGCGGCTCGGACCCAGGTGACTCGGGTTCAAGCGGTCCGAGGCCGGGCGGCGGTCCGGTGGCCCGGGTGGGGCCCACGGTGATCGTCTCCCCGCTGCTGGCGCTGATCCGCAACCAGGCGGCCGCGGCGGCACGGGTGGGCATCCGGGCCGGGGAGATCCATTCGGGGAACCTCACGGAGTGGGACGAGGTCTACGCCGCGCTGCGGGCGGGGGAGCTGGACCTGCTGCTCGTCGGCCCGGAGCGGCTGAACAACCCGACCTTCCGCGACGAGTACCTCCCGGAGCTCGCGGCCACGACGGGGCTGCTCGTCGTCGACGAGGCGCACTGCATCTCCGACTGGGGCCACGACTTCCGTCCGGACTACCGCCGGCTGCGGTCACTGATCGGCGGGCTGCGGCCGGACGTGCCCGTGCTCGCGACGACCGCCACGGCCAACGCGCGGGTGGTCGAGGACGTCAGCGAGCAGCTCGGGGCCGGCTCCACGAGCGCGGAGACCGTGGTCCTGCGGGGGTCTCTCGACCGGGAGAGCCTCCGGCTGGCGGTTGTGTCGCTTCCCGCGGCCGAGCAGCGGTTCGGCTGGCTGGCCGACCATCTCGCCGAGCTACCCGGCTCCGGGATCATCTACACGCTCACCAAGCCGGGCGCGGAGGAGCTGACCGCGTTCCTGCGCGGCCAGGGCCACGAGGTGACGACCTACCACGGCGGCACGGAGCCGGCCGAGCGCATCGCCGCCGAGGAGGACCTGCTCGGCAACCGGGTGAAGGCGCTGGTGGCGACGAGCGCTCTCGGGATGGGCTTCGACAAGCCCGATCTCGGGTTCGTCGTCCACGTCGGTGCGCCGAACTCGCCGATCGCCTACTACCAGCAGATCGGGCGGGCCGGGCGTGCGGTGGAGTCCGCCGAGGTCGTCCTGCTGCCCGCCACCGAGGACCGTGACATCTGGCGGTACTTCGCCGACACGTCGTTCCCCCCGGAGCCGGTCGCCCGGCAGGTGCTGGACGTCCTGGCCCAGGCCGGGCGGACGATGTCGACGCAGGCGCTGCTCGCCGCCGTCGACCTGGGGCACTCCCGGCTCGAGCAGATGCTGAAGGTGCTCGACGCGGACGGCGTCGTCCGGCGGGTCAAGGGCGGCTGGGAGGCGACGGGCGAGCCGTGGGTCTACGACGCCGAGCGCTTCCGCCGCGTCGCCGCCGCGCGGGCCCGCGAGCAGCAGGCGATGCTCGACTACATCGCCACGCCGTCCTGCCGGATGGAGTTCCTGCGCCACGCGCTCGACGATCCGTACGCGGTGTCGTGCGGCCGGTGTGACCGGTGCACCGGCCGGGTGTGGTCCACCGAGGTCTCCTCCCGGTCGCGGGACAGCGCCCGCGAGGAGCTGCGCCGGACGGGCGTGCCCGTCGAGCCGCGCCGGATGTGGCCGACGGGCATGCGCACGCTGGGGGTCGCCGCGTCCGGCCGGATTCCCGCGTCGGTCACCGCCGAGCCCGGCCGCGTGGTCGCACGGCTCAACGACCTGGGCTGGGGCAACCGGCTGCGCCAGCTGCTCGCCCCTCCTCCCGCGGCCCTGGACGGCCCCGTCCCCGACGACCTGTTCGAGGCGGTGGTGCGGACCCTGACCGAGTGGCGGTGGGAGCGGCGCCCGGCGGCGGTGGTGACCGTGGCGTCCAGGACACGCCCGCGCCTGGTGGCGGACCTCGGTGAACGGATCGCGGGGGTCGGGCGGCTGCCGTTGCTGGGGCAGCTCCCCCGCGTGGCCGGCGGGCCCGCGGCCGGCCGGGTGCACAACAGCGCCCACCGCCTCGCCGGCCTGTGGTCGGCCTTCGAGGTGCCACCGCCTCTCGCCGGCCCGCTCGCCGAGCTGACCGGGCCGGTACTGCTCGTCGACGACCTGATCGTCACGGGCTGGACGATGACCGTCACGGCCAGGGCGCTGCGCCAGGCCGGCGCGCCGGGCGTGCTGCCGTTCGCCCTCGCCGTCGAGACCGGCTGAGCGGGCGGCACCGTGCCGAGATCACAGTGCCGAGATCACAGTGCCGAGACCAGAGCGCCGGGATTACCACGCCGGGATCACCGCGTCGGCTGGCGAGCAGGCTCCTTCCGGGTGGGTCGCGGCGCGGTGCGGATCAGCTCTGCGGCTGGGCGTTCGGCTGTGGGTCGAGGTACCTGGAACCGGAGATCCCCGACGGGACCGTGGCGAGGGGAACCTCGAGCTCCTGGCGGTCGAGGACCGACGTGAGAATCTCGCCGGCCCGGACGGAGATGTTCGACAGCAGGGACGAGGAGATCCCATGGGAGTACTCGCTCGCGCCGGGCACGTAGACGCCGGCGGTGGTCCCCGCGACGGTGTCGACGCTGTAGTCGCGGCCGACCTGGAGCTGGCCGTCCTCGGCGGTGAGGCATGCCTCCGCCAGCCCGCCGAGCAGGCGCCGCGGATCGCGGGCGCGGTATCCGGTCGCGAGCACGACGGTGTCCGCGTCCACGGTGCGCTTCTCGCCGGTCGGCAGGTACCGGATGTGCACCCGGACGCCGTCCGACAGCTTCTCGAAGGATTCGGCGCGGGAGGCGCGCAGGAAGTGCAGCCGCCGGGGGCCGCGCACCTTCTCCTGATACGCACGGCGGTACAGCTCGTCGATGAGGTCCATGTCCACGGCCGAGTAGTTCGTGCCACGGTGGTAGCCGAGCAGCATGGCGCGGACGCTTTCGGGCGCGTGGTAGAACTCGTCGACGGCGTCCGGGTCGAAGATCTGGTTGACGAAGCCGCTGTTGTCCGCCGGGCTGAAGCCGTAGCGGGAGAACACGGAGAAGACCTCGGCCTGCGGGAAACGGGTGTGCAGGTGCTCGGTCACCTCGGCGGCGCTCTGGCCGGCCCCGACCACGACGAACCGGCCGCGCGGTGTCGAGGGCATCCGCGCGAGGCGGTGCAGCAGCTCGTGGTTGTGCCAGGTCCGGTCGTCTATCTCGACACCGTCGGGCAGTCTCGGCTCCAGCCCGGCCGCGATGACGACGTTGCGGGCGCGGCGTACGACCGTCCGGTCCGGGTCTCCCCGGTGCCGGCTGATCACGTCGACGTAGGCGATCTCGCCCTCGTGGGTCACCGGTCGCAGGTCCACGACCTCGGTGTCGTACTCGACGAGGTCGTCGAGCCGGCCCGCGGCCCATTCCAGGTAGTCGTGGTACTCGGAGYGCAGCGGATACATCGTCTTGTGGTTGATGAAGTCCACCAGGCGGTTCCTGGAATGGAGAAACGAGAGAAAGGTGAAGCTGCTCGACGGATTGCGCAGGGTCACCAGGTCCTTCAGGTAGGACACCTGCATGGTCGCTCCGTCGAGGAGCATCCCCCGGTGCCATCCGAAACGCACCTGGCGTTCAAGGAAGACGGCGCGCAGCGCCGCACCGGCGGAGACACTGCTGTTGTGTTCCTCGACTGCGATCGCCAGAGCGATGTTCGAGGGCCCGAACCCGACTCCGATGATGTCGTGCACACCGAGTTCCGCGGTCGGCGGACGGTCTACCACGGCTGCCCCTCTGGTCGGTCAATAGTAACCGGGCGTGTATTAAAGTTAACCTTACTTATATTCCGGGGTGGCGCGTCGAGCTGTCAAGGAGTTCCCCGAGGTCGGGCGGTTGGCGGCGGCCCCGCAGGGTCAATCACGCCGGGATCCATGCGGGTCGCTGAGGTCGTTCTTCGATGCGCCCGGCCCGGCCGTGGGGTGGCTGGGAAGCGGTCGAGGATTCCGGCCTGTCGTGGGGCCGTGAGTCGCCTGACGGATGTGTTCCCGCGGTGATCGTCTCGTGGGCGGTGGATGCCGGGCTTCGCTGTGGATGGGGAGCAAGTTAAGTGAGGCTAACTTAGGTGGGTTGGGGTTGATGGTCAAGTGGATCCGATGCGTCGGTTCTGGCGCCCGCCTGCCCTTGACCCGCAAGTTCGCATCTGATAAGGAAAATCTAACCTAACAACATCGCCTCGGCTGGAGGCCGCGGCCCGGCGGCGGCCGGGGGACGCGTTCCGCTGGTGACAGGAGGCCAGACCCCGCCAACGGACGGCTCGAAACCCGGTGGCCCGCACGTTCGGCGCGCGGGTGCCCTTGTGGGGCCCACAGCTCGGCACATGGGCGCGGCGCGCGGGATCGGCGGGCAGGCTGGCGCGGACCGTCGAGCGTTCCCGGCGGCGGTCGGCTGGGAGGCGCGGACCGCCGAATGTCCCTGGCGCCGGCCGGCCGGGCGGACATCCGACCGCTCAGCCGGCGCCGACAGTCATCGCCGCGGCATCCGCGGCTTCGGTCGCCTTCGTCGCGTCCGTCGTCTCTGCCTCCGAAGCGGCATCGGAGGCCGTCCCGTCGTGCTCGTTCGCGCGCCCGGCGAGCTGCCGGCGCCGGGCGCGGGAGGCGGGCACGACGAGCGGAGTTCCGGTCTCGGGGTCGGGAACCACGCTGCACGGCAGCCCGAAGACCTCCTCGACGAGCTCGGCGGTGACGATCTCGTTCGGGACTCCCTGCTCGACGATCCGCCCGCCCTTCATCGCCACCAGGTGGGTCGCGTACCGGCAGGCGTGGTTGAGGTCGTGCAGGACGGCCACCAGCGTGCGGGCGGAATCCTCGTGCAGGTCGGCGCAGAGATCGAGGATCTCGATCTGGTGGGCCACGTCGAGGAACGTCGTTGGCTCGTCCAGAAGCATGATCGGTGTCTGCTGGGCCAGCGCCATCGCGAGCCAGACCCGCTGGCGCTGCCCACCGGAGAGCTCGTCGACGTACCGGTCGGCGAGGTCGTCGGTCCCGGTTGCGGCCAGTGCCTCGCGCACCGCCGCCTCGTCGTCGCGGGACCACTGGCGAAGCAGCCGCTGGTGTGGGTACCGCCCCCGCGCGACCAGGTCGGAGACGAAGATGCCGCTCGGCGCGATCGACGTCTGCGGGAGCAGCCCGAGCCGGCGGGCCACCTCCTTGGACGGCAGTGACCGGATCAGTGCCCCGTCGAGGTACACGGCGCCGGTGCGTGGGCGCAGCATGCGGGCCAGCGCGCGCAGCAGCGTCGACTTGCCGCAGGCGTTCGGCCCGACGATCACGGTGAAGGAGTTGTCCGGGATCTGCAGCCCGAGACCGGTGGCGACGACGCGCTGCTCATAGGCCAGCGTGAGGTTCTCGGCGCGCAGCCGGGCCTCCCCGGACCGGCCGGGTCCCCCCGCCTGCCCCGGAGTCGCCGCACCGGCCGGGGTTACCGCGTCGGCTGGGGTCACCGAGCCGGCCGGGGCCGCTACGTCGCCCGCCGCCACGCCCTCGCCCGTCCCGCTGCCTCCGGACTCCCGCGCCGCGCGCGGCGCGGGAGTCCGTGGTTGTCTACGTCCTGTACCCAAAGCGCCGCAACCCCGATTCGATTAAGTTAGCCTCACTTATCGTGTGGGCAGCTCCGTCCCTGGTCAAGGTCGGTCCGAAACGGTCGGGCCCGCGGCCGTCGCTCCTCATGGCAGCGGTTGACTGGAGAAGGTTAGCCTGCCCTAAATAGCCTCCGTGAATCAGGGAGCGGTGGTCCGGGTGGCCGCGGAGCAGACCGTGCTGGTGCCACAGCTGTCGGGGCACGCGGACGGGCGCGCCCGGGAGCCGGCTGACGCGCCGGTCTGGCGCCCGCCGCGTGCGGCCGGACTCGTGCTGGCGTTCGGGCTGCTCGCCGTCGTCGGCATGCTGAGCATCGCCGTCGGCGCGAACCACCTGCCGCTGTCGGACGTCTGGCGCGTGCTGTGGCACGACGACCGGTCGGAGACCGCGGTCATCGTTCACGACCTGCGGGTTCCGCGCACGCTGGTCGGCCTGGTCGCCGGGGTGGGGCTGGGGGTCGGCGGCGCGCTGGCGCAGGCGCTGACGCGCAACGCGCTGGCCGACCCGGGCATCCTCGGCGTCAATCTCGGCGCTTCGGCCGCGGTCGTCGCGGCGGTGTCCTTTCTCGGCGTGACCACCCCCGCCGGCTACGTCTGGTTCGCGATGGCGGGTGCCGCCGTCGCGGCGAGCGCGGTCTACGTCCTGGGCGCCACCGGACGGGCGGCCGTCGCGCCCGAGCGGCTCGTCGTGGCCGGGGCCGCGTTCAGTGCGGTGCTCGGCGCGTTCACCT
The DNA here is from genome assembly GCF_001854695.1 of Parafrankia soli. Lineage (GTDB taxonomy): Bacteria > Actinomycetota > Actinomycetes > Frankiales > Frankiaceae > Parafrankia > Parafrankia soli. The sequence goes on along the minus strand of NZ_MAXA01000246.1, from coordinate 46,248 downwards.
ACGGAGTCGCCTTCCTGGATCACCAGACGTTCGACCGGCTGCGCTTCTGGGACGTCGGATCCCTGGCCGGCGCTGGATCGTCCCAGCTCGGCGCGCTCGCGCCGTTCGCCGGCGTGGGGCTGGCCGTCGCCTTCGCGATCGCCGGCCCGCTCAACGCGATGGCGCTGGGCGATGACGCCGGGCACGGCCTCGGTGTCGGCCTGGTGCGCACGCGGGCGCTGGGCGTGCTCGCGATCGCCCTGCTCTGCGGCACCGCGACGGCCGCGGCCGGCCCCATCACCTTCGTGGGGCTGGCTGTGCCACACGTCGCCCGCACGATCTGCGGGCCGGACCAGCGGTGGGTGATCGCCTATTCCGCGGTCCTCGCGCCGGTGTTGCTCCTGGCCGCCGACGTCCTCGGGCGGGTGGTCATCGCTCCCGCCGAGCTCGAGGTGGGTGTGGTCACCGCCTTCGTGGGCGCGCCAGTCTTCATCGTGCTGTGCCGTCGAGCACGGTTGGGCCGGTTGTGAGCGGACCGGACACCGATGCGATGACGATGACAGTGCGATGGCGATGACAACGACGGACGGGCAGGAGGCGGCGAGGGTGGCTTCGGTGGCGGGCCTGCCGGCGGGCGGCACGGCACGGGTCGGCCCGGCGGCGGTCGGCGCGGCGGCGGGCGGCCTGGCGCCGCGCGGATGGGTCCTGCGGGACCGTGCCGACCGGCTGTCCCTGCGGGTGGACGGCCGTTCGGTCGCCGTCTGCGGCGCGCTGCTCGCCGTCCTCGCCGCGGTCTGCGTCGCGACGATGATCACGGGGGAGTACGCCGTCTCGCCCCGCGAGGTGTTCGACAGCCTGCGCGGCCAGGGCAGCGCCGGGACGGACTTCGTCGTCGTCACGCTGCGGCTGCCGCGGCTGCTGACCGGCCTGATGGTCGGCGCCGCCCTGGCCGTCAGCGGGGCGATCTTTCAGACAATGACCGCGAACCCGCTCGGCAGCCCCGACATCATCGGGTTCACGGCCGGCTCGGCGACCGGAGCGGTCGTCGTCATCCTGGTGCTGCACGGCACCGTCTACGAGACCTCGCTCGGTGCCGTCGCCGGCGGTGTCGTGACGGCGGTGGCGATCTACCTGCTCTCGTTCCGGCGCGGGGTGGCCGGGCCGCGGCTCATCCTGGTCGGGATCGGGGCCGCCGCGATGCTGACGGCGCTGAACTCCTACCTGATCACCAGGGCCACCCTCGGGGACGCGATCACGGCGCAGACCTGGCTGCTGGGCAGCCTGAACCGCCGCGGCTGGGACGAGGTCCGCCCGCTCGCCGTCGCGGTGGCCGTCCTGCTGCCCGCCGCAGCCTGCTACGGACGGCGCATGTCGATGCTGACGATGGGCGGCGACACCGCGAAGGCGCTCGGCGTGCCGGTCGAGCGCAGCCGTCTCGCGCTGCTCGCGGTGGGCGCGGCCCTCGCCTCCTGCGCGACGGCCGCGGCCGGCCCGATCGGCTTCGTTGCGCTGGCGGCGCCGCAGCTGGCCCGGCACCTGGCCAGGTCGCCGGGCGCCGCGCTGCTGCCGACGGCGTTGCTCGGCGCGCTGCTCGTCGCGTCGAGCGACCTCGCCGCCCAGCGGGCGTTTGCGCCCACCCAGCTCCCGGTCGGCGTGGCCACCAACGCCGTCGGCGGGATCTACCTCGTCTGGCTGCTCTCCCGGCAGCGGCGGGGGCTCTGAGCACGCCGTCATGCCGGCCCATCGGTTGACGCTGACCTGCGACTTAATTAACCTTTACCTAAGTTATGTCGCTGGTGTGGTCTGTCGCCGACTCTGCGAACTCTCGTCTCTTCTTGGCCCGCGCACCGGGACGCGTCACCACGGCGCCACTCGCGTGCCCTGGCCCAGCACCCACCCTGGAGCGGTCCTGGATGGCCATGTCGGCAGGCAACACCGTGTTGTGGGCGCAGCTCCGCTCGATGCCCGGACTGCTCTCGCTGAGCGCGCTGGCAACCTTCACGCAGCAGGTGGCGATGCTGGCGCTGCCCTGGTGCGTCCAGCACGCCCTCGACGACGGCATCACCCCGCTGGACGTCGCGGCCACGGTGCGGTGGTCACTCATCACCGCGCTGGTCTCGATCGCCTTCCTGCTCGGCGGGGCGGGCGGGCAGTGGTGGTCGGGCGTCACGGCGAACCGGATCGCGCACTCGCTGCGCGAAGCGCTGGTGGGCAAGGTGGTGACGCTGGACCGGCCGGCCCTGACCCGCTTCGGCCGCGGTGACCTGGCGATGCGCGTCACCCGGGACGTCGACCTCATCCGGCTGTGGGTGCAGAACCTCGGGCTGTGGGTGCGGGTCGTGGTGACCGTGGTAGTGGTCCTCCCGGCGACCGGGCTGCTCGACCCGATGCTGCTCGTCATCGTGATAGTCACGTTTCCGCTGGTCGGCCTCGCGAACGCGCTCTTCCCCGGCCGCTACGACGCGGCGAACGAGGCGCTGTCCGAGGCGCACGGCGCCCGCGCGGACGCGGTGGAGGATCTGCTGGCGGCCAGCGCCGCGGTGCGCGGGCTGGGCGGCGAGCGGGTGCTCGTCCGCCGCCACCACGACCTGTCCGGCGCGGTCACCTCCACGGCCCTGCGGGTCGCCGGGGTCTCCGCCTGGTGGTCGTCCGTCCCGGCGGCCCTGCCACGGCTGGCGATCGCGGCCGGCCTGGGCATCGGCGGCGCCGCGGCGATCAACGGCGACATCACCGTCGGCGGCCTGGTGGCCTTCACGTCCTGGATGGCCACGCTGGCGCTGGCGATCGCCGTCCTGGTGGATCTGCTGACCGGGCGTGGCCAGGCACGCGTCGCCGCGGGCCGGATCGCCGAGGTGCTCGACCTGCCGGGGACGGCCGCCGACGACCGCGACGCGGTGCCGCTGCCGGCCGGCGGCGTGCTGCATGCCGGCGGCGTGGTGGTCCGCCGGGACGGGCGCACCGTCCTCGGGCCGGCCGAGCTGTGGGCGGCTCCGGGCGAGCTCGTCGCCGTGACCGGGCCGACCGGTTCGGGCAAGTCCACCCTGGCCCACCTGCTGTGCCGGCTCGAGGACCCGGACTCCGGGACGGTGACGTTCGGCGGCGTGGATCTGCGCGCCGCGGCCCGGACGGAGGTGCTGGCCAGGATCGGGCTCGTCCCGCAGCGCCCGCTCGTGCTCTCCGGGACCGTCGCGGACAACCTGCGCCTGGGCCGCGAGCTGGAGCTGGCCGAGCTGCGTGCGGCCTGCCACGCCGCCGCGCTGGACGAGTTCGTGATGAGCCTGCCCGACCAGTACGACACCGTGCTCGGTGAGCGCGGCGGCACGCTCTCCGGCGGGCAGGGGCAGCGGCTGGCACTGGCCCGCGGCCTGCTCGGCCGCCCGGCGGTCCTCGTGCTCGACGACGTCACATCGGCGCTCGACGCGGAGACCGAGGCGGCGGTCCTCGAGCGGCTGCGGGCCTGGAACCCGGCCGCCGCGATCGTGATGATCTCGCACCGGCCCGCGGTGCTGGCCGCCGCCGACCGGACAGTCACGCTGCACCCGCCGGACCGGGGCGCCGCCGGCGGGCCGCCCGGCGGCGGTGCCGTGCTTCCAGACGACGACAGCTCCCTGCTCGGTGATGGTGCCGCGCTGCCCGCCGGAGGTAACCGTGGCTGAGGTGCGTCTTCTCGCCGACGAGCCGGACGTCCGCGGCGCGGCGCGCTGCGCGCTGCGCCACCTGCGCCCGCACCGGCGGATCCTGGTGCTGGCGATCATGGGCACGATCGCCAGCACCGCCTCCCTCGTCGCGATCGCGCCGGTCGTCGGCCGCGGCGTCGACGCGGTGCTCGCGCACGACCGCACGGCGCTGTGGGTGTCGGTCGCCCTGCTCGTCGTGGTCGTGCTCGCCCGCCTGCTCCTGCTGCGGTGGTCGGAGGTGGTGCTCGCCCGCGCGGGCGAACGGATCGTGCACGACCTGCGCGATCTCGTGGTGGAGCGGCTGGCGAGCGCCCCGCTGCGGTTCGTGGAGGCGCATCGGACCGGTGACCTGCTCCGCCGGGCCACCGGCGAGATCGCCGACCTGTCGCTGTTCATCCGGGAGCAGTTGCCCAACCTGCTCGGTCTCGCACTCACCGTCGTGCTGACGACGGCCGTCCTGATCGTGTACTCGCCGTTGCTGTCCCTGGTGCTCGTGCTGCTGTTCCTCCCCGCCGCGGTGGGGGTCATCCGGTGGTTCAACGCCTCGGCCAAGGTGGTCTTCGGGCGGCAGGCCGCGGCCGACGCCGCGATGACCGCGACCTTCACCGAGACCCTGGCGGCCGGTGAGGCTCTGGTGGTGGCCGGGCGGCCGGGCGAATGGGTGAACCGGTTCCGCCGCGACAACGACGAGCTGCTGCGGGCGTCGAACGCGACGGTCGGTGCCCAGAACCGGCTCGAGCTGTTCAACCTCCTCGAAGGGCTGGCGACCGCGGTCCTGCTGCTGCTGAGCGTGTGGCTGGCCCGGGCCGGCCACCTCGGGGTCGGCACGGTCGTGGTGTTCGTGCTCGCGACCCGCAACCTGTTCGACGGAATGATGGGGCTCTCCCGGCTGGTCGGCGAGCTGCAGACCGCCAAGGTGGGCCTGGCCCGGCTGGCCGACCTGCTGGGCGCGACCGAAGCGGCCCAGACAGCCGCCGCGCGGGCGGTGCTGCCGTCGCGGGGCGAGCTCGTCGCGAACGGCGTGCGCTTCGGATACGCGGAGGGCGACGACGTGCTGCGCGGCGTCTCGGTGCGGTTCCCGGCTGGTGACCGCGCCGGCCTGGTGGGCAGCACCGGCTCCGGGAAGACGACGCTCGCGAAGCTCCTGTGCGGCCTCTACCAGCCGGACGCCGGCCTGGTGACGTTCGGCGGGGTCGACCTGCGGACGGTCCCGGCGGCCGAGATCCGCCGGCGGATCGTCCTCGTCCCCCAGCAGGTCCACATCATCACCGGAACGCTGGCGGAGAACCTGGCGCTGGCCCCGGGCGAGCCGGACCGGGCGGCGATGGAGCGGGCGGTGGAGGCCCTCGGCCTCACCGAGTGGGTGGCCGGGCTGTCCGGCGGGCTGGACGCCTCCGTCGGCTCGCGCGGGGAGCTGCTGTCCGCCGGTGAGCGGCAGCTCGTCGGCTTGGTGCGGGCCGCTCTGGTCGACCCGCCGGTGCTGCTGCTCGACGAGGCCACCGCCGATCTGGATCCCGCCGTCGCACGGCGGCTCGAGACCGCGGTGGAGCGCATCCGCCCCGGACGGACGCTGATCGTCATCGCGCACCGGCAGTCCACCATCGACCGGCTGCCGCGGCGGGTGCGCCTTGCGTCCGGGCTGATTGTCGCCGGTGATGTGGCCGGTGTTGTGGCCGGCGTGGTTGACGAGCCAGGTTTCTCTGTACCCGGTCAGCCACAGAACGGGCACGTCACAACCGATCGGTCGTAACGGCTGACAAAGCGACAGGAGTTAGGCTAGCCTTACTTAACCGCCGCTTAGGTGGGCCTTACCTGTAGGCGCGACCCGAGGAGACGGCAGTCATGTCGACGAATCCCTTCGACGACGAGAACGGCACCTTTTTCGTCCTGGTGAACTCGGAGGGTCAGCACTCGCTGTGGCCGAGTTTCGCCGCGGTGCCGGCGGGCTGGACCGTCGTCCACGGCGAGGAGACCCGTCAGTCGTGCCTCGACTACGTCGAGGCCAACTGGACCGATCTGCGTCCCCGCAGCCTGGTTGAGCAGATGGAGAAGGACGCGGCCGGCTCCGACGTCTCCGCGTCGCGGTGAGAGCGCAAGGGAGTTACCGCAGCAGGTCGGTCCCGCTCGACCAGTCGCCGCAGGCCGCCGCCGCGGGTCTCGTGCGCGGGCTGGCCGCGCCGTTCGTGCTCTACGAGCGCGACGGAGAGTGGTCCTGCGGCTCGGGGGTGCTCGCCGAGGTCGTGCTGAGCGCCACCGAGGTGAGGCACCGGACGGGCAGCGGCGACTGGCGGTCCGAGCCGGCCGGAGCCACCCCGCTGCGCCAGGTCGCGGACGTCCTCGGCGGCCTCGAGGCGACCGGGTGGCGGGCCTACGGCTGGGCGGCGTTCGAGCTCAGCCTGCTCCTGCAGGGCCAGCCGGTGCCGGCCGGCGACGATCCGCTGCTGCACGTGATCGTGCCAAGGCGGGAGGTGCGGCTGATCGACGGGGTCGCCGTCCTGCGCGCCGTCGACACCGCCGATCTGGCGGAGCTGGCCGAGCTGCTCGCCGCCGTGTCGGGCCCGCCGGCGGCCAGCGCCCCGCGCGCCGTCGTCGACCTCGAGCACGGGGTCGACGAGTACCGCCGGATCGTCGCGGCGGCCGTCGCCGACATCCGCGCCGAACGACTGCGCAAGGTGATCCTCTCCCGCGTCGTGCCCGTGGCGGGCGACGTCGACCTGGTGGCCACCTACGAGGTCGGCCGGGCCGGGAACAACCCGGCGCGGTCGTTCATCGTGGACACGGGCCACCTGCGGGCCACCGGGTTCAGCCCGGAGACCGTCGTCGAGGTGTCCGCGGACGGCCTGGTGTCGACCCAGCCGCTGGCCGGCACCCGGGCGCTGACCGGCGATCCCGCCGTCGACCGCGATCTGCGCGAGGTGCTGCTCTCCGATCCCAAGGAGATCTACGAGCACGCTGTCTCCGTACAGGCCTGCCAGGACGAGCTGCTCCAGGTCTGCCGGCCCGGGTCGGTGGTCGTGGACCAGTTCATGAACGTGCTGCCCCGCGGCAGCGTCCAGCACCTTGCCTCGCGGGTGGCCGGCCGGCTCGCCGCCGGCCGCGACGCCTGGGACGCACTGGGCGCGGTCTTCCCCTCCATCACCGCCTCCGGCGTGCCCAAGCCGGTCGCGTGCGCGGTGATCGGCGACTACGAGGGGGAGCTCCGCGGCCTGTACAGCGGCGCGGTGCTGATCGCTGACTCCGACGGCGGGCTCGACGCGGCGCTGGTGCTGCGCACGGTGTTCCAGCAGGACGGCCGGACCTGGCTGCGCGCCGGGGCCGGCATCGTCGGCCACTCCGACCCCGACCGCGAGGCGGAGGAGACCCGGGAGAAGCTGCGCAGCGTCAGCCGTTTCCTGGTCGCGGCGCCCGCCGCGCCGGACGCCCCGGCTGTTCCCGCCGCGCGGGCGGGCACCCCCGGGTACCAGCTCGAGGATGTCCGCCGCATCGTGGCCGAGCTGATCGACGAGGATCCGTCGGCGATCGGCAACGAGGCGAACCTGTTCGAGCTGGGCCTGGAGTCCATCGCCCTGATGAAGGCCGTCGGCCGCTGGCGCCGGGCCGGGATGGCGGTCTCGTTCGCCGAGCTCGCGGAGAATCCGACCGTCGACGGCTGGTGCAAGCTCCTGTCGATGCGGGCGCCTGCCGAGCCCGCCGGCGTGGGTGACGCCGCGGCGTCCGGCGGCGCGCTGGGCCTCGCGGGACGCGACGGCGGCCAGCGGGCCGGCGGCCAGCCGGGAGACGGCGCCGATCCGGCGCCCGGTACGGCCGCGGCGCCGGCGGGCGCCGAGGCGTCAGAGGCGGCCGAGTCGTCCGGGGCATTCGGGGCATTCGGGGCATCCGCCGGGTCCGGGCTGGACCTGGCCTCGGAGCCGTCCGACGACCTGTCGATCTCCACCGCGGACGACGGCGCGGAGGCCGGTGACTTCCCGCTCGCGCTCATGCAGCATGCCTACTGGGTCGGCCGGGACGGCGGGCAGCCGCTCGGCGAGGTCGCGGCGCACCTCTACACCGAGTTCGACGGCGCGGGAGTCGACGTCGACCGGCTGCGCACGGCGATCGAGGCGCTCGTCGCACGGCACGACATGCTGCGCGTGCGGATCACGGACAACGGGAGCCAGGTCGTCGAGGCGACCTCGGGCTGGCGCGGTCTCACCGTGCACGACCTGCGCGAGCTCGGCCAGGCCGAGACCCAGGCCCGGCTCGCCGCCGTGCGGGACCGGATGTCGCACCAGATGCTGGACATCGAGCACGGCGAGGTGTTCGCCACCGCGCTGAGCCTGCTGCCGGAGGGCCGGACCAGGCTCCACCTGGACGTCGACATGGTCGCGGCGGACGCCGTCAGCTACCGGGTGCTGCTCAACGACCTCGCGCGGTTCTACGACCGTCCCGGCGAGGCGCACCCGCCGCTGGGCTACACCTTCCGCGAGTACCGCGCCGCGCGGGGCCCGGCCAGGCGCGCGGCGGCACGCGCGGCCGCGGAGTGGTGGCAGGGCCGGCTGCCGGGCCTGCCCGGCGCGCCCGGCCTGCCCCGCCTGGCCTCGCCCGACGACGCGGGCACCGCCGGGAGCGCCGGCGCCGCGAGCACGGCGGGCGCTACCGGCTCCACCGGCGAGCCGCCGCGGGTGACGCGGCGTCACTTCGTCCTGGGGCCGTCGGCGCGCCAGGCGTTGCAGCGCGCCGCCCACAGCCGGGGCGTCACCCCGGCGATGGCGGTGGCGACCGCGTTCGCCGAGGTGCTCGCCGGGTGGAGCACCGAGTCCCGGTTCGTCCTCAACGTGCCGATGTTCGACCGCGACCAGGTGCACGCGGACGTCAACCAGGTGGTCGGGGACTTCACGAGCTCGGTGCTGCTCGAGGTCGACCTGGCCGAGCCGCAGCCGTTCGCGACCCGGGTGCGCCAGGTCCAGGCCCGGCTGCACGCCGACGCGGCGCACGCGGACTACTCCGGTGTGGAGGTGCTGCGCGACCTGACCCGCCGCACCGGCGAGCAGGTGCTGGCGCCCGTGGTGTTCACCAGCGCGCTCGGGCTCGGAGAGCTGTTCGGCCCCGGGGTCCGCCAGCACTTCGGCGACCCGGTGTGGATCATCTCGCAGGGCCCCCAGGTGCTCCTGGACGCGCAGGTCACCGAGCTGGACGGCGGCCTGCTCGTCAACTGGGACGTCCGCGACGGCGAGTTCGCCCCGGGCGTGGTCGACGCGATGTTCGGCGCCTTCGAACGGCTGGTGCGCGGCCTCGCCGACACCGCGGGCACCTGGGACACGGCGGTCGACGGCCTGGTGCCGGAACCGGCCCGTGCCATCCGCGCCGCGGCCAACGACACCGCCGGGCCGGTGCCGACCCGGCTGCTGCACGAGGGGTTCTTCGAGAACGCCGTGCTGGCCCCCGACGCCCCCGCGCTGCTGTGGGACACCGCCGGCGGCCCGGGCTCGCTGGCCTACGGCGAGCTGCGGCGCCGGGCGCTGGGGCTGGCCGGCGCGCTGGCCGCCCACGGCGTGCGCCGCGGCGACCTGGTCGGAGTCAGCCTGCCCAAGGGGCCGTCCCAGGTGGTCGCCGTCCTCGGCGTCCTGGCGGCGGGCGCGACGTACGTGCCGGTCGGCATCGAGCAACCCGCCGCCCGGGTGGAGCGGATCGCGGCCGCCGCCGGGTTCGGGGTGCTTATTACCGAGTCGCCCCGGGACGGCGTGCCCGCCGGGGTCGTCCAGCTGGCGCCGGACCAGCCCGCCGAGCCGGCGCCGGTACCGGATCTAGCCGCGCCCGGCGAGCTCGGGGGGCTGGACCGGCCGGCCTACGTGCTCTTCACCTCCGGATCGACCGGTCAGCCCAAGGGCGTGGAGGTCGGGCACCGGGCGGCGATGAACACGATCGCCGACCTGATCGAACGGCTGGGCCTGGGCACCGACGACCGGACGCTCGCCGTGTCGGCGCTGGACTTCGACCTCTCGGTGTTCGACATCTTCGCCCCGCTGTCGGCCGGCGGCGCCGTGGTGCTCGTCGACGAGGACTCCCGCCGGGAGGCCAGCCGGTGGGCGGAGCTGATCCGCGACCACCGCGTGACCGTCATCAACTGCGTCCCCACGGTGCTGGACCTCGTCCTCTCCGCCGGGGTGGCGCTCGGGGACAGCCTGCGGGCGGTCCTGCTCGGCGGCGACAAGGTGGGCGTGGACCTGCCGGGCCGGCTCGCCGCGGCGGTGCCGGGCTGCCGGTTCCTGGGCCTGGGCGGCACGACTGAGACGGCCATCCACTCGACGATCTGCGAGGTGGAGGGGACGTCCCCGCTGCCGCCGCAGTGGCGCTCGGTCCCCTACGGGACGCCGCTGCGCAACGTCCGGCTGCGGGTGGTCGACCCGCTCGGCCGCGACTGCCCCGACCACGTGGCCGGGGAGCTCTGGATCGGCGGTGACGGCGTCGCCCGCGGCTACCTGGGCGATCCCGAGCGCACCGCGGACCGCTTCGTCGAGCACACCGGAACCCGGTGGTACCGGACGGGTGACATCGCCCGGTACCTGCCGGACGGCACGGTGGACTTCCTCGGCCGGCGCGACGACCAGGTGAAGATCCGCGGCTTCCGGGTCGAGCTGGGCGAGGTGGAGGCAGCCTTGACCGCGCTGCCGGAGGTCCGGGTGGGGGTGGCGGTGCTCGTGCGCGGCGCGTCCGGGCGGTCCGCCGTGCTCGGCGGCGGCGTCGTGCCGGCCACCCCCGCCACGGGCGAGGCCGACGGCGGCGGGGCCGGCGGCGGCGAGAGCTCCGGCGACGGCGCGGGCATCGCCGGCGCCGTGCGCGAGGGGCTGCGCCGCGCGCTGCCGCCGCACATGGTCCCGGACCTGGTGGTCGCGCTCGACAGCCTGCCGCTCACCGCCAACGGGAAGATCGACCGCCGGGCGGTGACGGCTGCCGTCGAACAGGCGGTGGCCGGCCGGGCGACCGACCACGCACCGCCGCGCACCGACCTGGAGCGGGTCGTGCACAACGTCTGGCGCGAGGTGCTCGGGGTGGCCGAGTTCGGGATCACCGACGAGTTCTTCGCGTTGGGTGGTGACTCCGTCCTCGCCACCGCGCTCGTCACGCGGCTGCGCGACGAGCTGGACACCACCGCCGTCACAGTGCGCTCGGTGTTCGGGGCGCCGACCGTCGCCGCGCTCGCCGAGCGGATCCGCGCCGCCGACACCGTCCCCGGCCGGGCGGAACGGGTCGCCGCGATCGCGCTGGAGATCGCGGCGATGTCGGACGACGAGGTCGCGGCCGAGCTGGTCGACCCGGACACGCTCCCCGCCGACTCCGGCGGTGCGTCGTGACCGCCCCGGCGCCGGCGCCGGTGGACGAGGGCTGGACACGCTGGCCGGCGGAGCTCGAGCGGCGCTACCGGGACGGGGGGTACTGGGGCGACCAGACCCTGGGTGACCTGCTGCGGGAGTGGGCGCGCCGCTTCGGGCCGGCGACGGCGCTCGTCTCGGGACCCGACCGGATCAGCTACGCCGAGCTGGACGCGGCCGTGGACGATCTCGCTGCCGGGCTGGCCACCATCGGCATCGGTCCCGGTGACCACGTGGTGGTGCACCTGCCCAACCGCGCCGAGTTCGTGACCGTGTTGTTCGCGCTGCTGCGCCGGGGCGCGATCGGCGTCCTCTCGCTGCCCGCCCACCGCAGGGTCGAGATCGAGCACCTCACGCGGCTCTCCGGCGCGGTCGGCTATGTGATCGCCGACCGGCACGAGGGCTTCGACTACCGGGAGCTGGCCCGGGAGGTCACCGAGGCGGTTCCCGCCGTGCGCCACGTCCTGGTGGCCGGTGAGCCCGGGCCGTTCACCGCGCTGTCGGCGCTCGCCACGGCCGGGCGCGCCGCCCGGCTCGGCGGCGGCGCACGGACCGGGGCGGCCGGCGGTGTTGTCTCCGTCACCGCGGCCGGCTCCGCTACCGACGACGCCGGTAGCGGCGGGGCGGGCCCGGATCTCGGCGCCGAGCGACCGGATCCGGGCGGTATCGCGGTGCTGCTGATCTCCGGCGGCACCACCGGCAAGCCGAAGCTGATCCCGCGCACCCATCGCGACTACGCCTACAACGCCCGCGCCAGCGCGGACGTCTGCGGGCTGACGGCGGACGACGTGTACCTCGTCGCGCTGCCCGCCGCCCACAACTTCCCGCTGGCCTGCCCGGGGCTGCTCGGCGCGTTCGGCGTCGGGGCGACGGTCGTGATGGCTCCCTCCCCGAGTCCGGACGTCGCCTTCGACCTGGTCGCCCGCGAGCGGGTCACCGTCACCGCGCTCGTCCCCCCGCTGGCCCGGCTGTGGGTCGAGGCGGCCGGGTGGGAGGGGCCGGACACGACGAGCCTGCGGCTGGTCCAGGTGGGCGGCGCCAAGCTCGACGAGGGCCTGGCGCGGCGGATCACGCCGACCCTCGGGGCGAAGGTCCAGCAGGTCTTCGGCATGGCCGAGGGCCTGCTGAACTACACCCGCCTCGACGACCCGGACGAGCTCGTGTTCACCACGCAGGGCCGGCCGCTGGCCGCGGCCGACGAGGTCCGGGTGCTCGACGGGTCCGGTGCCGGGGTGGTCCCGGGCGAGGTGGGCGAGCTGTGGACCCGCGGGCCGTACACGATCCGCGGGTACTACCGGGCCGCCGAGCACAACTCCGCCGTCTTCGACGGCGACGGGTACTTCCGCACCGGTGACCTCGTCCGCCAGCTCCCGACCGGCCACCTCGTGGTCGAGGGCCGGGTCAAGGACGTGATCAACCGGGGTGGCGAGAACGTGTCCGCGGGTGAGCTGGAGGAGCACCTGCTGACCCATCCGGCGATCGGGCAGGTGGCGGTCGTCGGCATGCCGGACCCGGACGTGGGCGAGAGCGTCTGCGCGGTGGTGGTCCTCGCGCCGGGCGAGGCCCTCCGGCTCAAGCAGGTCAAGAGCTACCTGCAGGAGCGCGGCCTGGCCCGGTTCATGCTCCCCGACCGGCTCGAGGTCGTCGGCGAGTTCCCGCTCACCGCCGTCGGAAAGATTGACAAGCGGGAGCTGCGGAGCTGGCTGGACCCCTGAGCCTTCCGCTCTGACATCGACGGCGCTCGCCCCTGCCTCCCGGCGGGCGCCGTCGGAACATCGCCGACCATCGCATTTTTCTACCCGTCTCCCGCGCCGCCGCCGTCGTGCCTCGGCGTTGTCCGGGCGGCGGGGTCCGCGCGGCTCGCCCGCGTCGCATCCGGAGGTAGTGGACACGTGGCCAGCCCCGAGACCCAGGAGCGCAAGCGCGAGCTGCTCCGTCGCCGCCTCGCGGCGGAACAGCTCGCCGCCACCGACCCGGCGGCGCCGCCCGTGCGCGGCCGGCGGGTGCCAGGCCAGGGCCATCCGCTCAGCCCGGGCCAGCTCCGGATGTGGTTCCTGCAGCAGCTCGACCCGTCCAGCGCCGCGTACAACGTCGCCGCCGCCTTCGACCTCACCGGTCCGGTCGACGCCGACGCGCTGCACGCGGCCCTGCGCGCCGTCGCGCGCGGTCACGAGATCCTGCGCACGACCTACCGGGTGCCCGCCGGTGGCCGGCCCGAGCAGGTCGTCCACGCCGAGCTGGACCCGCAGTGGTCGAGCCACGACGTCTCCGGGGAGCCCTCGGCCAGCCGGGAGCGGCTCGCCGACGAGATCGCGCGGCGCGCGGCCCGCCGTCCCTTCGACCTCACCAGCTCCTCGCCGCTGCGGGTGACGCTGATCAGGCTCGCCGCCGACCGGTTCGTCCTCGTGGTGGTCGCCCATCACGTGGCCTGGGACGACGCGTCCTGGGAGATCTTCTTCCGGGAGCTGTTCGCCCACTACGACAACCTCCGGGCCGGCGACGGCCCGCTGCCCGCCGACGAGCGGACGGCGCAGTACATCGACGTGGCCGGGCAGCCCAGGGGCGCTGACGCGCAGGACCCCGACCCGGCGGCGCTGGACTACTGGCGCGGCCAGCTCACCGCGCTGCCCGAGCCGCTGCGGCTCCCCGGCGGCGAGCCCGTGGCGGCCGCCACCGCCGCCGGGGCCGACCCGGGCAAACCGGCCGACCCGGGCGGCCAGGTCGTCCACCAGGCGGCGGCCGGGCTCGGGCGGCGGGTGCGCGCGTTCGCGGTCGAGCACGGCGCCACGCCCTTCATGGTGTTGCTGGCGGCCTTCGCCGCGGTGCTGCACCGGCACACCGGGGCCACCGACATCGTGGTCGGCTCGCCCGTGGTCAACCGGGACCAGCCCGGTGCCGACCGCCTCATCGGCTATTTCGGCAACACGGTCGCGCTGCGGGTGCGGGTCCGCCCCGGTGACTCCTTCCGGGACCTGCTCGCGCGGACCAGCGAGACCTGCCGCGGCGCCTTCGCCCACCAGCACGTCGACCTGGAGGACGTCGTCCGCGCGGTCAACCCGGACCGCTCCGACGGCGTCTCGAGCGTGTTCACCACCCTGTTCGCCGTGCGGACGGCCGCTGCCGAGCACCTCGGCGCGCGCGAGCTGAGCGGCGCGCGCCGGCCGCTGCACACCGGTGACGCCCAGTTCCCGCTGGGAGTCACCGTGGAGATCGGGGCCGACCAGCTCGATCTGGAGGCCGGGTTCCTCACCGCCGCGGTCACCGCCGGCTCGGCCGGGGCCGTGCTCCGCCACCTCGAGACGTTCCTCGACCATGCGACGCGCCATCCGCGGCGGCCGCTCGCCGCCGTCGATCTGCTCACCGATTCCGAGCGCCGGCGGACGCTGGTCGACTGGAACGACACCGCGGCGCCGAGCCCCGACGCGACCTGGGCCGAGCTGCTCGCGCGGCGCGCCGCGCGCGCTCCCGGGCACGCCGCCGTCGTCACGTCCGGCGGCACCCTGACCTACGGCGAGCTGGTCGGACGGGCCGACGCGCTCGCCTACCGGCTGCGCGGCCTGGGCGCCGGCCCGGGCACCATCGTCGCGCTGGCGCTCCCGCGCACGCTCGACCTCGTCGTGGCCCTGGCGGGGGTGACCCGCGCCGGCGCCGCCTACCTGCCGGTGGACCCGGGGTACCCGGCCGACCGGATCACGCTCGTCCTCGAGGACGCCGCGCCCTCGCTGCTCATCACCACCCGCGAGCTCGCTGCGACGCTGCCCATCCCCGCCGGCGTCACCGTCGTCCTCGTCAACGGGCCGGCCGCCGGGACCGAGTCCGGGGCCGAGCCCGGGTCGGTGCCCGAACCGCCGGCCGTGGCCGCGGTCCCGGCGGAGCTGGGAAGCGCCGCCTACGTCATCTACACGTCCGGCTCGACCGGGCGTCCCAAGGGCGTGGTGGTGCCGCACCGCGCGCTGACGAACTTCCTGGCCAGCATGGTCGACCAGTTCCAGCTGGGTGACGGCGACCGGGTGCTGGCACTGACGACGCTGTCGTTCGACATCGCGGCGCTGGAACTGCTCGCCCCGCTCACCGCCGGCGCCACCGTCCACCTGGCCGGCCAGGACGAGGCCCGTGACCCGACCGCGCTGGCGGCGCTGCTGGCGGGCGGCGGGATCACCGTCGCGCAGGCCACCCCCTCGATGTGGCAGTCGATCCTGGCGGCGAGCGACGACCGTTTCCCCGGGGTGCGCGTGCTCAGCGGCGGAGAGGGCCTGCCGCCGGCGGTGGCGACCACGCTCGCCGAACGGGCCGACGAGGTCGTGAACCTGTACGGGCCGACCGAGACGACGATCTGGTCGACGGCCGGCCCGGTCGCCGGCGACGGACGGCCGACCGTGGGCCGTCCGATCCGCTCGACCCAGGTCTACCTGCTGGACACCGCGCTGGCCCCGGTCGCCCCCGGCATGCCCGGCGAGCTGTACATCGGCGGGGCGGGCGTCGCGGACGGCTACCTGCGCCGGCCCGGCCTGACCGCGTCCCGCTTCGTCGCCGACCCCTTCAGCGCCGGGGGGCGGCTCTACCGCACCGGCGACCTGGCGCGCTGGACCGCCGACGGCGAGCTGGACGTCCTCGGCCGGGTTGACGACCAGGTCAAGGTGCGCGGGTTCCGGATCGAGCCGGGCGAGATCGAGGCGGTGCTCGGGCGGCATCCCGCGGTGGCGCGCTGCGCGGTGGTGGCCCGGGACGACGGCCCGGCGGGGCGGCACCTCGTCGCCTACGTGGTGCCGGCCGCGCCGGGGACCGTGGTCGACCCGGCGCTGCTGCGTGAGCACCTGGCGGCGGCCCTGCCGGAGCACATGGTGCCGGGAGCGTTCGTCCAGCTGGCGGCCCTGCCGACCACGCCGAACGGGAAGCTTGACCGGCGCGCGCTACCCAGGCCGGACTTCGCCGCGGCGGCCGGGTCGCGGGCGCCGGCCACCGCCGCCGAGTCGCTGCTCTGCGATCTGTTCGGGACGGTTCTGGGCATCGAGCGGGTCGGCGCCGACGACTCCTTCTTCCACCTCGGCGGCGACAGCATCCTGGCGTTCCAGGTGGTCGCCGGTGCCCGCGCCGCCGGCCTGGCCTGCGTGCTGCCGGACATCTTCCGCCACCCCACCCCGGCGTCCCTCGCCGCCGCGGCGGAACAGGCCACTGTGCCACCGCCCGCCGACACAGCCCTCGACGCGGATCTCGCCGGGGTGAGCGCCGTCGACCTGGAGCGCTGGCGGGCCCGGTACCCGGATCTGACCGGTGTCCGGCCCGTGTCGCCGCTGCAGGCCGGCCTGGTCTTCCACTCGCTGCTCGGCGACGGGTCCGGGACGGTTCCCGGCGCGGCCGGTTCCGACGCCTACATCCTGCAGTTCGTCGTCGACCTGCGTGGACGGCTCGACCCGGCCCGCCTGCGCGCGGCGGGCCGGGCCCTGTTCGAGCGGCACGAGAACCTGCGCACCGCCTTCCTGTACGACGGCGACGCGCCCGTCCAGATCGTGCTGGCCGATCTCGCGCCGGCCGCCTTCGACGAGGTGTGGACGGAGGTCGACCTCGCGGGCTGGCCGCGGGCCGAGGCGCTGGCGGAGGCCGAGCGGCTGGGACGGGCCGACCGGCAGACCCCCTTCGACCTCACGGCGCCGCCGCTGGTGCGCTTCCTGCTGCTGCGCACCGGCCCGGACGCCTGGCGGCTCGTGCTGAGCCCGCACCACGTGGTGCTCGACGGCTGGTCCGTCCCGCTGCTGCTGCGTGAGCTGTTCCGCCGGTACGAGCTCGCACAGTCACAGTCACAGGCACAGGCGGACGGGCTGGCCGCCGCGCTGCCGCCGGCGCCGTCCTACTGGGAATACCTGCGCTGGCTGGCCGGCCGGGACCGGGACGCCTCCCGGCGGGCCTGGGCCGCCGCGCTGGCCGGCGTCACCGAGCCGACGCTGCTGGCCGCGGCCACCGCCCGCCCGAGCACCCCGACCCAGACCGCGGCCCACGCCCCGGACCAGGTCCCCGAGCAGGCTCCAGATCAGGCCGTGGATCAGCGGGACACGGTGGACGGCGGGGTGACCGCCGCGGTGGAACGTCACGCCGACGCCGCCCTGACCGCCGGCCTGGGAACCTTCGTCCGCGAGCGCGGGCTCACCCTCAACACCGTGCTGCGCGCCGCGTGGGCGGTCGTGCTCGGCCGCGCGGTCGGGCGCGACGACGTCGTGTTCGGGACGTCGGTGGCCGGCCGGCCGGCGGAGCTGCCCGGCGCCGCGGAGATGATCGGACTGCTGCTCGCGACGGTGCCCGTCCGCGTCACCCTCGACCCGGCCGAGAGCTTCGTGGGCCTGCTCGACCGGGTGCGCGCCGACCAGACGGCGACCCTCGAGCACCACCACCTGGGCCTGACCGACATCCACGCGGCCGTGGGGCTRCCCGAGCTGTTCGACACCCTGTTCGTGCTGGAGTCCTACCCGTTCGACCCGGCCGGCCTGCTCGGGCCGGACAGYGGCCTGCGCCTGGAGGGCCTGGACGGCCACGACGCCACGCACTACCCGCTGACGATCCGGGTGATCCCGGGGGAGCGGCTGCGTATCACCTTCGGCTACCGGCCGGAGCTGCTCTCCGGGGCTACCGTCACCGCGCTCGCCGACCAGCTCCTGGACCTGCTCGCCGCGGCCATCGCAGATCCGGACAGGCCCGTCGGCGCCATCGGCGCGCCCGCCGGGTCCGTGGCGTCCGCCGGCACCGTCGGCGCCGCCCCGGCCGCGACCCGTCCGGAGGAGGACGAGCCGACCGGTGCGTGGGCGACCGACACGACACTTCCCGAGCTGTTCGAGGCCCAGGCGGCGCGGGTTCCCGACGCCGTCGCGGTCACCTGGGGCGAGCGGCGGCTGACCTACGCCGAGCTGGACGCCGCCGCGAACCGCCTCGCCCGCCTGCTGGCCACCCGCGGGGTGGAGCCGGAGTCGCTCGTCGCCGTGGCGCTGCCGCGCTCGATCGACCTGGTCGTCGCCCTGCTCGCGGTGCAGAAGGCGGGCGCGGCCTACCTGCCGCTCGACACCGCCTACCCCGCCGACCGGCTCGCCTTCATGCTTTCCGACGCGGCACCGGTGTGCCTGGTGACCTCCACCGAGGCTCTGCCGGCCCTGCCCGCGCGCACCCGGGTGCCGATGATCGCGCTGGACGCGCCGCCGGTCGTGGCCGCGCTCGCGGAGCAGTCCCCGGCCCGGCTGCCCGCCGCCGGCCGGGCCCGGCCGGAGAACGCGGCCTACGTGATCTACACCTCGGGCTCGACGGGACGTCCCAAGGGCGTTGTCGTCCCGCACCAGACGGTCACCAGGCTGTTCGCGCACACCCAGCCGTGGTTCGGCTTCGACGAGACCGACGTGTGGACGATGTTCCACTCCGCGTCGTTCGACTTCTCCGTCTGGGAGCTGTGGGGCCCGCTGCTGTACGGCGGCCGCCTGGTCGTCGTCGACCACCACGTCTCGCGGTCGCCGGAGCTGTTCCTGGACCTGCTCCGGCGGGAGTCGGTGACCGTGCTCAGCCAGACCCCGTCGGCGTTCAGCCAGCTCATCGAGGCCGACCGGGCGGGCGGGGAGGACCCGGTGGAGCTGGCGCTGCGGTACGTCGTGTTCGGGGGCGAGGCGCTCGACCTCGGCCGGCTGCCCGCCTGGTACGCCCGCCACCGCGACGACGCCCCGGTGCTCGTCAACATGTACGGCATCACCGAGACGACGGTGCACGTCACCTACCTGCGGCTGGACGAGGCCGTCGTCGCGGCGGCGCGGGCCAGCCTGGTCGGCGGGCCCATCCCGGGGCTGCGGGTGCACGTCCTCGACCAGCACCTGCGGCCGGTGGCGCCGGGCGGCCTCGGCGAGCTGTACGTCAGCGGCGGGCAGCTCGCCCGCGGCTACCTGGGCCGGCCCGGTCTCACCGCCACCCGCTTCGTCGCGGACCCGTTCGGCGGGCCGGGTGCCCGGATGTACCGCACCGGCGACCTCGCCCGCCGAACCGCCGACGGCGGCTTCGAGTACCTCGGCCGGGCCGACGACCAGGTCAAGGTGCGAGGCTTCCGCATCGAGCTCGGCGAGATCCAGGCGGCGATCGCGACCCACCCGGCGGTGGAGCAGGCCGTGGTGCTGGCCCGGGAGGACCAGCCGGGGCAGCGGCGGCTGGTCGGTTACGTCGTGGCCGCGCCGGGGCGCCGGGTCGACTCCGAGGAGCTGCGCCGGCACGCCGCCGCCATGCTCCCCGAGTTCATGGTGCCGGTTGCCGTGCTGGCGCTGGACGCCTTCCCGCTCACCGGCAACGGCAAGCTCGACCGCGCCGCCCTGCCGGCGCCGGATCTGGCGAGCGTCTCCACCGGCACCCGCGCCCGCACCGAGCGGGAGCGAACGCTGTGCGCGGTGTTCGCGGGCGTGCTCGGCCTGGACGAGGTGGGGGTCGACGACGACTTCTTCACCCTCGGCGGCGACAGCATCAGCGCGATCCAGCTCGTCAACCGTGCCCGGCGCGAACAGGTCGGCTTCACGCCCCGGGACGTCTTCACCCACCGCACCCCGGCTAAGCTCGCGGCCCGCACCGAGCCCGCCGCCTCCGCCGTTTCCACCGCGCCCGACGGGCCGGCCGCATTCGCCGGACCTGGCGCCGCGCCTGACCGCCCTGGCGGAGCGGGAACGGGCCTGGGTGCCGATCCCGAGGCGATCGGCGTGTTCACCCCGCTCCCGATCGTCTCCCGGCTGGCGAGCTGGGGCGGGCCGGTGCGCCGTTTCAACCAGGCCATGCTGGTCTCGACGCCGGCCGGCGCCACCGTGGACCTGCTGCGGGACGCCGTCCAGGCCCTGCTCGACCAGCACGACGCGCTGCGGGCCCGGCTGCTGCGCCTGTCGCCCGCGCTGTGGCTGCTGGAGACCCTGCCGGTCGGTTCGGCGCGTGCCGGCGACCTGCTGCGTCGGGTGGACATCGCCGGCCTCGACGAGGCCGGCCTGCGCGCCGCCGTCGCGGCCGAGTCGGCCGCGACGGCCGACGGGCTCGACCCCGAGGCCGGCGCGATGCTGCGGGTGAGCTGGCTCGACGCCGGCTCCGACCAGCCCGGGCGGCTGCTGCTGGTCGCACACCACCTCGTCGTCGACGGGGTCTCCTGGCGGGTCCTGCTCGCCGACCTGCGGACCGCCTTCGCGGCCGTGCTCGCCGGGCGAGCTCCCCACCTGGACCCGGTCGGGACCTCGCTGCGCGCGTTCGCCCGGATCACCGCCGAACGCGCCCAGGACCCGGCCCGCCTCGCCGAGCTCGCGCACTGGACGGCGACCCTCGCCCCGGGCGGTCGGCTGCTGGGCGGGGCCGCGGCGGCTCCCGGAGCGGCCCCCGCTGCGGCCGGCACGATCGCCGACACCGACCGCCTCGTCGTGGAGCTGCCCGCGCGAGCCACCGCGCCGCTGCTCACCTCCGTTCCCGCGGCGGCGGGAACCGACGTCACCGCGGTGCTGCTTGCCGCGCTGCGTGCCGCCGTCACCGGCTGGCGCCGCGAGCGGGGCTGGGACGGATCGTCCGACCTGCTCGTGGATCTCGAGCGCCACGGCCGCGACCCGATCGAGCCCGAGGTCGACCTCTCCCGGACGGTCGGCTGGTTCACCGCCATCTCACCCGTCCGGCTGCCGGCCTCCGGCGGGCTGGCGTCCGGCGGGCTGGCGGGCACGCTCGAGGCCGTGGCGGGCCGGCTGCGCGAGATCCCCGACGGCGGGGCCGGGTTCGGGCTGCTGCGCTACGCCAACGCGGCCGCGGCGCCGGTGCTCGCCGGGGCGGAGCACCCGGAGGTCCTGTTCAACTATCTCGGGCGGTTCGGCGCAGACGCGGCCGACGCCTGGGCGCCGGCACCGGAGTTCGACGCGCTCGCCGCCGAGCCCGACCCGGCCATGGGCGTCGCCTACCCGCTGACCGTGGACGCCGTCAGCGTCCAGACGCCTGACGGGCCCGTGCTGCGGACCACCCTCACCTACCTCACCACGGTGATCGACCGGACCGCGGCCGACGCCCTGGCCACCGCCTGGCTGGCCGCGCTCGACGGCCTGGCCGGCCTGGCCGACGATGCCGTCCTGGCTGGCGCCGCTGCCCAGGCTGACACCGCTGGTCCGGCCGCCGTCACCGGTGCGGACGGCGCCGCCGGCCCGGCAGCGACCGGTGACCTGGTCGAGCTGTCGCCGGCCGAGCGGGCGCGGGTCGAGCGGGTGAGCCCGGGGCCCGTCGCCGAGATCTGGCCGCTCTCGCCGCTACAGGAGGGCCTGTTCTTCCACTCCGCCTTCGACCGCTCCAGCGACGCCTACACCGCCCAGTTCGCGCTCGACTTCGGCCACCGTTTCGACGTCGACCGGCTGCGCCGCGCCTGCGAGACGTTCATGCGGCGCAACCCGACACTGCGCGCCGGCTTCCTCGGCGACGGGCTGCCCGCGCCGCTGCAGTTCGTCGTCACCGAGCTGCCCGCGCCACTGGAGGAGATCGACCTCACCGGCCTGCCCGCGGCGGAACGGGCCGAGCGGGCCGAGCTGCTGGCGCGCCGCGACCGGGAGCGCCCCTTCGACGTCTCCAACCCGCCGCTGTGGCGGCTCACCCTGCTGCGCCTCGGCCCCGACCACGACCGGCTGGTCTTCAACCGGCAGGTGCTGGTCTGGGACGGCTGGTCCGGCGCCCTGGTCATCGACCAGCTCCTCGGGCTCTACGAACGTGGCGGCGGTGACGAGGGGCTGCCCGTCCCGGCCGGCTCCTACCGCGACTTCCTGGTCTGGCTGCGGGCCCGGGACACCGCGGGCGCCGAGGATGCATGGCGGGCCGCGCTCGCCGACCTCGACGGCCCGACGCTGGTGGTGCCCGAGGCCCGCGGGCTGCCGCCGATCGAGCCCGAGCGGATCACCACCGAGCTGGCCGAGTCGACGGCGCGCGCGGTGCGGGAGCTCTCCCGCCGCCACGGCATCACCGTCAACACGGTGTTCAACGCCGCGCTGGCGCTCGTCCTCGGCAACGCCGTCGGCTCCGGCGACGTCGTGTTCGGCACCACGGTGGCCGGTCGGCCCACCGACGTCGAGGGCATCGACGAGGTGATCGGCCTGTTCCTGAACACCGTGCCCGTCCGGGTGCGGCTGGACCCGCGTGAGTCGGTGCTGGACCTGCTCCGCCGGGTCCAGGACCAGCGGGTCGACGTGATGGACCACGAGTACCTGGGGCTCGGCGACATCCAGCGCGCCAGCGGCCGCACGCAGCTGTTCGACACGCTGTACGTGCTGCAGAACTTCATCGACGAGGTGGCCACCGAGCAGAGCAGCGACCGGTTCGGGATCACCGGCGGCACCAGCATCGACCACACGCACTACCCGCTGACGTTCGTGCTGTTCCCCGGCACGCGGATCACGATGCGCCTGGAGTACCGGCCGGACGTCGTCGGCGCGCAGCGGGCTGCGGCGCTGTTCGACCGGTTCCGCGGGCTGCTCGACGAGCTGGTCCGGGACGTCACCGTCCCGGTCGGGTCGGTCGAGGTGCTGCTGCCGGCCGAGCGGGCGGAGCTCGCGGCGAGGTGGGCCGAGCCGTTCCTCCCGGTCGGCACCGAGACCGTCGCCGACATGCTCGCCGCGCAGGTCGCCCGCACGCCCGATCTCACCGCGCTGGTGTTCGGCGACGAGCGCGTCAGCTACGCCGACCTGGACGCGCGGGTCAACCGGATGGCCCGGCTGCTGCTCGCGCGCGGCGCCGGCCCGGAGACGGTCGTCGCGCTGGGGCTCGGCCGCTCGGTGAACATGGTGGTGGCGCTGTTCGCGGTGCTGCGCACCGGGGCCGCCTACCTGCCCCTGGAGCTCGACCACCCGCCCGCCCGCCTGCTCGGCATGGTCGCCGACGCCGGGGCGGCGCTGCTGGTGGCGACCGATGCCACCGCCGCCTACCTGGACGGCGCCGGCGCCGGGCCCGACGAGCCGGTACCGAGACTGCTGCTCGACGACCCCGCGGTGGCCGCGGAGCTTGCAGCCACCGGCGCCGGAGAGCTGTCCGACGCCGAGCTCGGGCTGTTCGCCCGGGACCGCGCCGACCGCCTCGACCACCCCGCCTACGTCATCTACACCTCGGGGTCGACCGGGCGTCCGAAGGGAGTGGTGACCCCCTACCGGGGACTGACCAACATGCAGCTCAACCACCGCGAGGAGATCTTCGCCCCCGCGGTGGCGGCGGCCGGCGGGCGCCGGCTGCGGATCGCGCACACCGTCTCCTTCGCCTTCGACATGTCCTGGGAGGAGCTGCTCTGGCTCGTCGAGGGCCACGAGGTGCATGTGTGCGACGAGAACCTGCGCCGTGACGCCGAGGCCCTCGTCGCCTACTGCGACGTCCACCGGGTGGACGTGGTGAACGTGACGCCCACCTACGCCCACCACCTGTTCGAGCTCGGCCTGCTCGACCGCGCCGAGGACGTTCCGGCGGGGCCGCCCGCGACCGTGGGCGCCACCGCGGAAGCCGGGAGCGGGCCCGGGGGCCTGCACCGGCCGCCGCTGGTCATGCTCGGCGGCGAGGCGGTCTCGGAGGCGGTGTGGAACCGGCTGCGCGACACCGCGGACACCGCCGGGTACAACCTGTACGGCCCCACCGAGTACACGATCAACACTCTGGGCGCCGGCACCGCCGACAGCCCGACGCCGACCGTCGGCCGGCCCATCCGCAACACCCGCGCCTACGTCCTGGACGGCTGGCTGCACCCGGTGCCCGACGGGGTCCCAGGCGAGCTCTACATCGCCGGCGACGGCCTGGCCCGGGGCTACCTCGACCGCTTCGCCCTGACCGCCACCCGCTTCGTCGCCGACCCGCGGGTCCCCGGCGGGCGGATGTACCGCACCGGTGACCTGGTCGTGCGCGGCGCCGCTGACGGGAACCTCGACTTCCTCGGCCGCACCGACGAACAGGTCAAGATCCGCGGCTACCGGGTGGAGCTCGGGGAGATCACCGCGGCGCTCGACCGTCATCCGCGGGTCAGCCAGGCCGCCGTCGTCGCGGCCGACGACACCGGGGCGCCGGGAACCCGGCGGCTGGTCGCCTACGTCGTGCCCGCGGAGCTGACCGCCGCCGACCGGGCCGCCGTCGAGGCCGACCAGGTCGGCGAGTGGCGCCAGGTCTACAGCGACGAGTACGTGCAGATCCCGACCGCGGTGCACCGCGAGGACTTCGCCGGCTGGGACTCCAGCTACGACGGGCAGCCCATCGCGCTGGAGCACATGCGGCAGTGGCGGGCGGCGACCGTCGAGCGCATCCGCGAGCTCGCCCCGCGTCGCATCCTGGAGATCGGCGTCGGCACCGGTCTGCTGCTCGGCCAGCTCGCGCCGGAGTGCGACAGCTACTGGGGGACGGACTTCGCCGCCCCGGTGATCGACAAGCTCCGGGCCGAGACCGCCGGTGACCCCCGCTTCGCCGGCCTGGAGCTGCGCTGCCAGCCGGCGCACGTCACCGACGGCCTGCCGGCCGGGCTCTTCGACACCATCGTGATCAACTCGGTGGTGCAGTACTTTCCCAGCCCCGAGTACCTGCGCGGGGTGCTGCGCGCCGCGCTGGAGCTGCTCGCCCCCGGCGGCGCCCTCTTCGTCGGGGACGTGCGAAACCTCGCCAGGCTGCGGGCCTTCCACACCGCGATCGAGGTGAGCCGGTCCGGTCTCGGCGGGCTCGCCGAGCCCGCGGGCGGCCTGCGTGACGCCGACCTCGCCCGGCTCGCGCCGGCCGTCGACCGCCGGGTCCGGCTCGACAAGGAGCTGGTGCTGGCGCCGGAGTTCTTCACCGCGCTCGCCAGCGAGACCGGCGCCGAGCTCTCGCTGCGGGTCAAGCGGGGCTCGTTCCACAACGAGCTCACCCGGCACCGGTTCGACGTCGTGCTGCGCCGGCCCGCCGCGCCGCCGGAGCCGCCCCCCGAGCCGCCGGTCTCGTCGGCCGAGCGGCCGATCCCGTCCGCCGCGCCGCCGGTGCGTCTCGGTGAGGCCCCCGTGCTGGTCTGGGGGCATCCGGTCGCCGGTACCGACGCGATCGAGGCGCATCTGCGTGACCGCCGCCCGCCGATGCTGCGGGTCGCGGCGATCCCCGACGCGCGGGTGGCCGGCGAGCTCGCCCTCGCGGCCCGGGTCGCCGGGCGGGACGTCCCGGGCGGTGCCGCCGCGCCCGAGCGCGCGGTCGACGCTGAGCACGCGGTCGACCCCGAGGAGCTGTTCGCGCTCGCCGACCGGCTCGGCTACGAGCAGCACCTCACCCTGTCCGCGGCCGGTCCCGGCCTGTTGGACGCGGTGTTCGTGCGCGCGGTCGACGTCGGCGCCGGCCCCCGCGTGGACGGCTACCTGCCGGACCCGGCGGGCGGCGAGGCCGTGCCTCCACTCGCCAACGACCCGACCGCGGCCCGCGGTGCCGCGGCGCTGGCGGCGCTGCTGCGCGCCGACCTCACCACCGCCCTGCCCGACTACATGGTGCCGGCCGCCTATGTCACGCTGAGCGAGATTCCGCGCACCGCCAACGGCAAGCTGGACGTCGCCAGCCTGCCCCCGGCCGATCCCGCCGTGGCCCTGGTGGCCTCGCGCCCGGCGTCGTCACCGGCGGAGGTCACGCTCTGCGAGCTGTACGCCGAGGTGCTCGGGCTGCCCGAGGTCGGCGTCGAGGATGACTTCTTCGCGCTCGGCGGCCACTCGCTGCTGGCCACTCGCCTGGTCAGCCGGGCCCGCGCCGCGCTCGGCGCAGACCTGGCGATCCGTGACCTGTTCGAGGCCCCGACGGTGGCCGCGCTGGCGGCCCGGGTCGGATCCGCGGCCGGCACCGGGCCGGCGGCGTCGACCCGGCCGCCGCTCGTCCCGGTCGACCGGCCGGAACGGATTGCGCTGTCACCGGCGCAGCGCCGGCTCTGGCTGGTGGACCGGTTCGCGGACGGCACCAGCGCCTACAACTATCCGCTGGTGATCCGGCTGCGCGGTGAGATCGACGTCGACGCGCTGAGCGCGGCCGCGGCGGACGTCTCGGCCCGCCACGAGGTGCTGCGCACCGTCGTCGAGGAGCATGACGGCGAGGGCTACCAGCGGATCCTCGATCCCCTCCAGGCGCGTCCCGAGGTCCGGGCCGTCGACTGCTCCCCGGCGGACGCCATCCCCGGCGGGGCCATACCCGACGGGCTGGACGAGCTCCTTGCCCAGGCCGTCGCCGAACCGTTCGACCTGCATACGGACCCGCCGCTGCGGCTGGCCGTGTTCCGGCTCGGCCCCGCCGACTCGGTGCTCCTGATCGTTCTGCACCATATCGCGACCGACGAGTGGTCCGACCGGCCGTTCCTGGAGGACCTCGACGCCGCCTACACCGCGCGCCGGGCCGGCCGGGCGCCGGGCTGGGAGCCACTGCCGGTGCAGTATGCCGACTACACACTCTGGCAGCGCGAGCTGCTGGGCGAACCGGCCGACCCCGGGTCGGTCGCGGGAGGCCAGCTCGTCTACTGGGCGCAGGCGCTGCGGAACCTGCCTGAGGAGATCGCGCTGCCGCTGGACCGGCCCCGGCCCGTGGAGCGCGACGGCGCCGGCGGCCGCGAGGTCCGCGAGCTGCCCGCCGCCACAGCCACGGCGCTGCGCGCCCTGTGCGCCCGGACCGGCGCGAGCATGTCGATGCTCGCCCACGCCTCGGTCGCCACCCTGCTGCACCGGCTCGGCGCCGGCGACGACGTCCCGCTCGGCGTGCCGATCGCCGGTCGCAACGACATCGCGCTCGACCGGCTGGTCGGTTTCTTCGTCAACACCCTGGTACTGCGCTCGGACCTCTCCGGTGACCCGACG
Organism: Parafrankia soli; assembly: GCF_001854695.1. Lineage (GTDB taxonomy): Bacteria > Actinomycetota > Actinomycetes > Frankiales > Frankiaceae > Parafrankia > Parafrankia soli. Next base: position 19,446 of record NZ_MAXA01000246.1, on the reverse strand, counting down.
TTCGCCGAGCTGCTGGCCAGGACCCGGGAGACCGACCTCGCCGCGTTCGACAATTCCGACGTCCCCTTCGAGCAGGTGGTCGCGGCCATCAACCCGCGCCGCTCGGCCGGGCGCAACCCGCTGTTCCAGGTGATGACCGGCTATCACCATCTCGCCGACGACGAGCACACCCTGCTCGGCCTGCCGACCGAGTGGCTGCGCACCGAGGCCGGCACGGTCAAGTTCGACCTCGACGTCACCTTCGTCGACCGCAGTACGAGCAACCAGATCACGCTGCTCGTCCAGTACGCGCGCGACGTCCTCGACACCGACACCGCGCGGCGGCTGGCCGACCGCATGGTCGACCTCCTCGGCCAGCTCGCCCGGGACCCGGACCGGCGGGTCAGCCAGCTGGCGGTCCTCGACGACGCCGAGCGCGACCTGGTGCTGGCGTCGTTCAACCGCACCCACCGGGACGTCGTCGAGCTGACCTGGCCCGCCGCCTTCGAGGCGCGGGTCGACCGGTCACCGGAGTCGGTGGCGGTGGTCTGCGAGGACGTCGAGCTGACCTACGCCGAGCTGGACGCGCGGGCGAACCGGCTGGCCCGCCTGTTGGCGGACCGCGGCACCGGACCTGAGGACGTGGTCGCTGTCGCGGTGCCGCGTTCAGTCGACCTGGTCGTGGCGTTGCTGGGCGTGATGAAGGCGGGTGCGGCCTACCTGCCGCTCGACCTCGACCATCCCGCCGACCGCGTCACCTTCATGATCGAGGATGCGGATGCCCGGCTGCTGGTCTCCACCCGTGGCCACGCCGAGGAGCTGATGGCGCTCGGTGCGCTGGGCTGGGCCGAGTCCGGGCCGGATCTCGTACTGCTCGACGAGCCCGCGACGATGGCCGAGCTGGCCGCGCGCGAGCCCACCAGGCCGAGCGTCGGTGCGCTGAGGGCGGCCGGCCTCGACGGCGCCGCGTATGTCATCTACACCTCGGGCTCCACTGGGCGTCCGAAGGGCGTCGTCGTCACGCACGAGGGGGTGGGCAGTCTCGTCGCTACCGCGGTCGACCGGCTGGGCGTGGACGAGAACTCGCGTGTCGTGCAGTTCGCCTCGGTCGGTTTCGACGTCGCGGTCTTCGACCTGTGCATGGCGCTGTGCGTCGGTGGCCGGGCGATCATCGTGCCCGCCGAGCGCCGCGTCGCCGGGCCGGAACTCACTGACTACCTCGCCCACCACGGCGCGACGCACATGATCCTCCCGCCGTCCCTGGTCGCCGCCCTGCCGGCGGACTGCGAGCTGCCGGCCGGCGCGGTGCTGGTGGTGGGCACCGAGACCGTGCCGATCGAGACGGTGCGGCGCTGGTCGCGCGACCTGCGCGTGGTCGCCGCCTACGGCCTGACGGAGGCGACGGTCAACTCCACCCTGTGGCCGGCGGACCCGGACTGGTCGGGCTCGGTGCCGATCGGGGTGCCCGACCCCAACACACGGGCCTACGTGCTGGACACGGCACTGCACCCGGTCGGGGTCGGCGTGGTCGGTGAGCTGTACGTCGGTGGCCGCGGGCTGGCCCGCGGTTATCTCGGGCGCGCCGGTCTCACCGCGCAGCGATTCGTCGCGGACCCGTTCGGGCAGCCGGGTGGCCGGCTGTACCGGACCGGGGACCAGGCGCGCTGGCGCCCCGGCGGGGTCCTGGACTTCCTCGGCCGGTCGGACGACCAGATCAAGATCCGGGGTCACCGGATCGAACCGGGCGAGGTCCAGTCGGTGCTGATGCGCCACCCCGGCGTGCGCCAGGCGATCGTGCTCGCCCGGGAGGACCGCCCCGGCTCACCCCAGCTCGTCGCCTACGTCGTGCCAGCCGACCCGGCGGCGGCCGACCCGGCGGCGCTGCGCGCGCACGCGGCCGAGCACCTGCCCGAGTACATGGTGCCGGCGGCGGTGGTGCTCGTCCCGGGACGGCTGCCGATGACTCCCAACGGCAAGCTCGACCGGGCGGCGCTGCCGCCTCCCCGGTTCGCGCTCCCGGCAGCCGGCCGCGCGCCGGCCTCGGCGACCGAGGCGCGCCTGTGCGAGCTGTTCGCCGAGGTCCTCGGGCTGGGCGACAGCCGTCGCGGGCCAGCGGCACAGGAACAGGCGGGGCGGCAGCCCGCTGTCGGCGTCGACGACGACTTCTTCGCCCTCGGCGGCGACAGCATCATCTCGATGCGGCTCGTCAGCCGGCTGCGGGCCGACGGGTTCGTGGTCCGGCCGGCCCAGGTGTTCCGGCACCGGACGCCGGCCGAGCTCGCGGCGGCGCTCACCGGGGCCGGGGCGCTCCCGGGCACGGTCACCACGACCGGGGCCGGGCCGCTTCCTCGTGCCGTCGCCACGGCCGGTGCCGTAGCTACGGCTGTGGACGGCGTCGGTGTGGTGCCGCCGACCCCGCCGCTGCTCGCGCTGCGGGCCGCCGGCGGCGGTGTGGACGGTTTCTCCTCGCCCATGCTGCTGCACGTCCCGGCCTCGGTCACCCTGCCGGCGCTGCGGGCCGTCCTGGCCGCGGTGGCGGAGCGGCACGAGATCCTGCGAGCTCGGCTGGTGCGTGCGGCCACCGGCACCGTCCCCGACGGCCTGCCGGCGACCAGCGCCGACGGCGGTGAGGCGTGGTACCTCGACGTGCCCCCGCCTGGCCCGGCCGGTGTCGGCTCGTGGCTGCGCCGGGTGGAGGTGGGCGCGGACGACGACCTCGACCGGACGCTCGCCGCCGAGGCGCTGGGCGCCAACCGGGAGCTCGACCCCGACGCCGGCGCGATGGTCCGCGTCGTCTGGTTTGACGCCGGGCGCAGCAGTCCGGGCCGGCTGCTGGTCCTCGTGCACCACCTGGTGATCGACGGGGTGTCCTGGCGGATCATCCTGGACGATCTCGCCGCGGCCTGGAACGTCCTGACCGGAGGCGGCGTACCGGCCCTCGCGCCGGTGCCGACGTCCTACCGGCGGTGGGCGCTGGGTGTCACCGAGCAGGCCCTGCGACCCGAGCGGGAGGCGGAGCTGGCGTACTGGCTCCGGACCGTCGAGGGCGGCGCGCCGCTACCTCGCCCGGCCGGTGCGCCCAGCGAGCTCGCGACGGGGGAGGACAGTCGGCTCGCCGCGACGATTCCCGAGACCTGGGCCGGCGACGTGCTGGTGGTCGCGCCCGCCGTCTGGGGCGTCGGGGTCGACGAGATCCTGCTCGCCGCGCTGGCGCTGGCGGTGGCCGACTGCCGCCGCCGGTGGGAGGGCACGCAGGCCGTCGGGCTCGTGGTCGCCCTGCAGAGCCATGGCCGCGTCGACCCGGAGGCGGACGAGGCGGACCTGACCCGCACTGTGGGGTGGTTCGCCGACGTCCACCCGCTCTGCCTGGATCAGCGGCCGGTCGACCTCGGCGACCCGGCGGCCGGCGCGGCGCTGGACGCCGCGGTCGCCGCCGTCCACCGGCGCAAGGCCGAGACCCCTCGGGGCGGGAGCGGCTACGGCCTGCTGCGCCATCTGAACCCGCGCACGGCGCCGGTCCTCGCCCGCGCCGGCCAGCCGGCGGTCTACCTGAACTACGAGGGCAGGTGGTCGCGGCCCGAGCCGGCTGACTGGGATGTCGCGCGCGAGAACGAGGGTCTCCTCGCCGGCTGGAACTCCGAGCGCGCCGACCCCTTCCCGCTCACGGTGATCATCCGGGCGCTCGACCTGCCCGGCGGCCTGCGGCTGGTCACCCGGTGGACGTCCGGCGCCGGCGGGCTCCCGGCATCCGCGGTCAGTGATCTCGCCACGGCGTGGACGCGTGCCCTGGCCGCGCTCGCCGCGCGGGCCCGGCACCTGCGCTGACCCGCTCGCGGACATCGCGCCCGCGGCAAATCGACGGCCCCGTCCCTGTCGCATCGAATTTGCCGCAACGAATTTTTGGTTAATCCGACCAAAATCCAGCCAGGCAGCGATTTCGCTGCATAACTAGTTACGGAAGGTTGATGTTGCGGTGCGGGGTATAAGAAAATCGCTCGCGGCGATATGCGTCGCGGCGGCCGTCATGGTCGGAATCGTGGCCTGCGGCAGCGATGACGACGGGGTCGCGTCCCAGGAGGGGGGCACCGCGGCGGCGGCCGGGTTCCCGGTCACGATCAAGCACGCGTTCGGATCGACGACCATTTCCGCGGAACCGAAGAAGATCATCGCGCTGAGCTACGAGGAGGACACGCTCGCGACGCTCGGAATCACGCCGATCGCCTACGGTCAGAACCCCTACAAGCCGGACGGGGACTTCCCCTGGCTCGAGGGCAGGATCGACCTCGCCGACAGCACGGCGCTCGACACCAGTGGCGACCTCAACCTCGAGCAGATCGCCGCACTCGATCCCGACCTGATCCTCGCGACGAACTTCTACGGGCTGGCGGACTACTACGACCGCCTCGGCGAGATCGCGCCGACCGTCGCCTACGAGACCGACGCCGGTATCTCGACCTGGCAGGACGTGAGCACGTTGATCGGGAGGGCGGTCGGTCGTGAGGCCGACGTCGCGAAGGCGATCGAAGCCACCGAGAAGATCGTCTCCGACACGGCCGCGGAGCTGTCCGGGCTGGCGGGCAAGACTTTCAGCTACAGCTACTACTACGAGTCCAACGGGCTCGCCGTGATCGACGACCCGAAGACGATCTCCGTCCAGCTCTACGACCAGCTCGGGATGAATCTGTCGCCGCGGGTCACCGCGAGCGTCGTCGACCGCGCGCTGAGCTTGGAGAAGATCGGTGAGCTCGACGCCGACTTCATGATGATCGGCTTCGCGACCGACGAACTGCGCACCGAGATGAAGGCCAACGATCTGTACACGAGGATCCCGGCGGTCGTGGACGGCCGGGCGCAGGAGGTCGACGCCTTCACGGCGGGGGCGGTCAACAACCCGACCATCCTGAACATCCCCTGGCAGCTCGAGCAGCTCAAGCCCACCCTGGCCAAGGTCGCGGCGGCGGGCTGACCAGTCGGGATCACGTCCGGGCGAGCCGGGTGACGCGCGGCGTGCGCGTCACCCGGCTCGTCGCCGCTACGGCTGCCGTGTGAGGTAGCCGCCCATCGTGGTGAAGTACTCTGTCGCCGGCAGCTCGCGCCCGTCGTCGGTGCGGACCGTCCGGACCAGCAGCCCGTGGCTGCGGCCGCGCCGCGCCTCGGCGCCGGCCACGATGACGACCCCGTCGCCCTCCCGGATGAAGATCCGTCCCGGTGTGCCGCCGTAGATGCCCTTCGACACCTCCGCGGAGACGATCCGCAGCCGCTCGCCGTTGCGGTACGTGTAGGCGTTGGGGTACGGGTCGCACTGGGCGCGGACGAGCCGGTCGAGCTCCTCGGCCGTCCAGGTCCAGTCGATGAGGCTGTCCAGCGGCGATCGCTTGTGGAAGAAGCTCGCCTTCGAGCGGTCCTGCTTCGCCCACTCGGTGCGCCCGGACGCCATCAGCTCCAGGCCCTCCACAGCCATCGGGCCGAACAGGGCCAGGGTGCGGTGGAACAGGTCGGCCGTCGTGTCGCGCGGGCCGACCGGCACCCGCCGCTGCAGGACGACGTCACCGGCGTCGAGGACGTCGGTCATCATGTGCGCGGTCACGCCCACCTCGGGCTCGCCGTTGATGAGCGCCCAGATCAGCGGTGCGAACCCGGCGTAGGCCGGCAGCAGCGAGTCGTGGATGTTCAGCGTTCCCAGCCGGGGCAGGTTGAAAATCTGCGGCGGAATCCAGGTGCGCCAGTTCGTGGCGACGATGACGTCGGGGTCGGCCGCCTTGAGCAGCGACATCAGCTCCTCGTCATCGGGGCGGTTCCGGATGGCCACCGGCACGCCGGCCTCGGTGGCGAGATCGGCGACCGAGTCGTCCCAGATCTTCTCGTAATCGCCTTCGCCCTTCTCGTGCGTGACGACGAGAGTGACGTCATTGTCGGAGTCGAGCAGCGCCTGCAGTGTTCGATGTCCCCAGGTCTGATATCCGAACATTACAACGCGCATGTCGATGCTTCTCCTCTGATCGGTGCTTCGTGCGGGGGCGCGCCGCGCCGCCGGCCCGCGTGGAATCCGACCCGTCGGCGGACTGGCGGGCGACCGCTCGCGGAATACCGGGGCCCGGCGCGGAAGCCACCACCGGAGCCCGGCCCTCGCGCGGCGACGGTGTTGCCGGCCGGAAAGCGGCTGCCGAACTTAGGTGAGGCTTACCTATGTTGGGATATTCTGTGTCGCCTGTCAAGCGAATCCGACATGGACGGACACGAACGGCGGCGTCGGGGCGCATCCCGACGTCACAACACCGCACCCCCAGGGAGCCCGGCCGTGATCAGCCGCCGACGGGCGGGGTGGGAACGACCGGGGGAGTCGTGGGCCCACCCCCCGCCGGCGGTGTGGTCACCGGCGGTGTGGTCGCGGGTGCCGACGATGCCGGCGCGGTGGTCACCGGTGGTGTTGTCGGCCCCGCCGTGGGAGTCGTCTCGGGCGGATCGGTCTCCGCCGGCGGGGGCGGAGGCGTCGGAGTGGTCGTCCGCCGTGCCCGGGGCGTGTAGGCCGGCCGGTTCGGCGTCTGAACCGGCTCGGTGACGACCACGTCGGTGGTCGGCAGCGGGTCCGGTGTCCGCGGGGCGAACGACGGCGAGGGAGACGTGCCCTCCGCGCTGGTGCCGTCGGAGTCGCCCCCGTTGCCGGTGAACAGCAGGGTGAGCGCGACAGCGAGACCCGCCAGCATCGCCACCGCCGCGCCGGCGACGATCGCGATCGTCGGCGGCCGACCCTTGCGGGCCGATCCGCGGGGGGCGTCGCCGCGGTGGTCGCCGCGCCCCGCGGCCGGTGCCCGGTGCGAGACACCGCCCCCGCGACCGGCGCGTTCGCCGTCCCGGTCCAGCGAGAGCAGGCCGGCGGCCATGTTGGCGTCGTCCTGGTCGAACATGTCGACGGCCGCGGCGAGCGCGCCGATCTGGGTGACGTCGTCGTGCGGGCCAGTGCTCGCCACGCCCGGCCCGGTCACCGGCGCGTGCCCGACGGCCGTCAGATCGTCGCCCGGGGTCGACAGGTCCGCCCGCGGCGGCAGGGGCGTCATCTCCCGGCCCGGCATCAGCCGGTCGGTCACCCCGATGTCGCCGCTCGGCGCCGGCTGGCGGTCGGTCGGTGGCAGCGACGACGGGGCCAGGTTCTCCAGGCCGTCGTCCGATGACGGTTCGTCCGCAGCGGGTTCGGACTGGCGGCTGCGCGGATTCGTGACGACCGCCGGGACGGGCGTGGCGTTGCGCGCGATGGGGGTCAGCCGGCGGCGGATCTCGTCGACGTCCGGGCGCAGCTCGGCGGGACGGTCGAGCAGGTCGGTGAGCAGCCCGCGCAGCGGCCCGGCGAGCCGGAACGGCCGCCGCCGGCCCTCCACCACGGCGCTCAGCACCGCGTAGGTCTCCGGGCCCTCGAAAGGCGGGCAGCCCTCGACCGCCGAGTAGAGCGTCGCGCCGAGGCCCCACAGGTCGCTCGCGGGCGTGCCCGAGGAGCCGCGCACCCGCTCCGGGGCGATGTAGGCCGGCGAGCCGACGAGCGCGCCCGTCCCGGTCAGGGTGACGTCGCCCTCGGTCGCGGCGATGCCGAAGTCGGTGAGGCGGACCCGGTTGTCCCGGCCGAGCAGGACGTTGCCCGGCTTCACGTCGCGGTGCAGCACCCCGGCCGAGTGGGCGGCGGCGAGGGCGTCGGCCAGTGCCAGCCCGATCGCGGCGACCTGGTCGAACGGCAGCGGGCCGTGGTTCTTGATGGTGTCGCCGAGGCTGTCCGCGTCGACGAGCTCCATGACGATCCAGTGCCGCTCGTGCTCCTCGACGACGTCGAAGACCGAGACGATGGCCGGGCTGTGCAGCCGGGCCAGCGCACGCGCCTCGCGCAGCACCCGGGCCCGGATGGCGTCCCGTTCCGCCTGCGCGCCCGCCATCGGCACGAGGATTTCCTTGATTGCGACTGGCCGCTGGAGCAGCTCGTCCTCGCCGCACCACACAACGCCAGCGCCACCGCGCCCGATAGGTGTGTCGAGGCGGTAGCGCTGCGCTACGTAGCGGGGTGTGCCGTGCCGAGAGGTGTCGGGGGGCACGCTCGCCGATCTGGCCATCGAGTCAAGTCTGACAGACGAATTGACTGGACCGGACGCAACCCCGTCGGCCGCCGGACCCGTCAGGCCGGCAACCGGCCCTGAGGCTCCTCATGAGGCCGGCCTGAAGGTCGCGAAGAGCTGTCGCATGAGCGGCTGATCCGCCTCCCACAGCTCCTCGGCCGTGTACCAGTACAGAGCGTATCCATGCCCGTTTCGCACCGCGCCACGGTTGAGCACATGCACCGTCCCCCCACCGGAGGCGTAGGTGAACTCCCAGTCGGCCTGTGTCGCGCCGTCCGCCCCGTCACCTGGTTCGATCCGTACCCGCCGGTAGTCCCGCACTCGATCCCGGAAGCTGATTTCGTTCGTGCGCCAGTCCTCAATGGCGGAGGTGTTCGCACTCGCGATGCTCCCGATGCGCAAGAACGTACCAGTAGCCGGATCCACGAAGTCCGTATTCCCCTCGCCCCCGGGTCCGGGCCGCCGCTGCCAGCGCGACGGGTAGGCGATCGACCAGCCCGTCGGATCGACGTAGGAGACCCAGCCCGGAGGCGCCGTGACCGGCTCCGAATTCGACGCGACCAGGTCTCCAGCCTGGACTGCCGCGGCTTCCTGGTCAGCCTGGACGGTCGGGCGCGGCCCGGCGCCGGCCGGCTCCGCACCGTCGTCACCCCCGCCGAACACCAGGACGGCGGCGACGACCGCAAGCGCGATCACGACGACGGACGCGACGAGGATCACAGCCAGGCGACGTCCGCGGCTGTGCGTAACGGCGCTCGCCCCGTCCGGACGTCCCAGCACCCCACCCGGGTGCCGCCGCTCCTCCGGCTGCCGTTCGGAGGGCGGGCGGAACAGGTTCTGCCCACTCGTCGGCGGCTCCTGCTCCGGCTCCCGCCGCGGAGGGGCGGCGGCGCGGGGTGCGCTCGGCGGACCCGAGGAGATCCCCGGACCGGAATCGCCGGAGGCCGTGGACCTGCCCGGCCGGGAGAACAACGCCGCGGCCGCCGAGTACCGGCGCCCCACAGCGGACGTCGGTTCCGCGGCGGTGCCTGGCGTTCCCGTGGCGTCGGGCGTACTCCTCGTCCCGGCTGTCCCGGTGGCCTTGGCTGTCCCGGTGGCCGTGGTGGCGGCCGGTTCGGTGCCCGCGGAACCGGCCGGGTCCGGCGCCGTTCCCGTCGCGGCCGATGCCGCACCGGCGCCGGGTATCGGCAGGCCGCCGGTCATCGGATCCAACGAGTCCTGGGATGTCCGCGCCCGCGCCGGGATGCCGCCGAGTGCCCGCATGCGGTCGACCGGTCGCAGCCGCTCAGCGCCCCGGGGACGCTCAACCGTCGCGCCCCGCCGCCGCTCCATCGCCCGGAGCCGCTCCAGCCGACGGGTCAACCGCGGGTGCGCACCAGCCGTTCCCGACTGTCTCGCCGTTCCCGCCGGCCGTGCGTCGCTCGTCGCCGGGTCGCCTGCCCCGACCCGGCTCGCCGTGGGTTCGACGGCCGCCGAGTCCGGTGTCGGGGAGCCGGCCTCCTCCGCGGCGATGACCGCCGCGCTGTCTGTACCGATGTCGGTGCGGGTGTCATTGTCCGCGTCGGCCCGGGTGTTGCCCGTGCTCGCCGGCGACGTCCGGGTCAGCATGGTTCCGTCCGGCGATGCCTCGGCCAGCACGGTGTCGTCCGCCAGCACCCCGCCGGGCACGGTGTCATTCGGCGGCGCCTCGCCGGGCAGGGCGCCGGGCAGGGTGTCGTCTGATGGTGTCTCGCCGGGCAGGGTGTCGTCCGACAGTGGGTCGCCGGGCACGGTGTCGTCTGACAGTGCCTCGCCGGGCACGGTCTCGTCCGGCGGTGCCTCGCTGGGCGCCGCGTTCATCAGCACGGTGCCGGCCAGCCCCGGGGCGGCTGGCGGTGGGCCGGCGGGTGCGCCGCCGGCCGGTGCCGTCGTCGTGCCCGTGAGCAGCGCGGTCAGGTCCGCGCCGCCGTCCTCCGGGGACGAGTGGTCGTCGGACGTTCCGTCGTCCTCCGCCATGGCGTTGTGCGTCTCACCGGCGCGCGCGCCGGCGGTCGCCGGTCCGCCGAGGACGGACTCGCCGAGGACGGTGGTCTCGTCGGGCCCGGCATACTGGCTGACCACGGTGTCCTGGTCGGCCGGGGATGCGCCGCCCGTGAATGCTCCGCCCGTGGTTGCTCCGCCCGCGGTGAACGTGTCACCGCCGTCCGCCGCGAACCCGGCCGGGATCGGGGCCGTCGGAGGTCCGGGGGCGACGGGTGTGGGGGCCGCGGGCGCGGGGGCCGCGGGTGTGCCCGACGTCGGAGTGATCGCCGTTACCGCGGGCCGGGATGGTCGGCTGCGGGCCCGGGAGGGCCGGGTGTCCCCGCCGCGTTCGAGGATGTCGCGCAGCCGCGAGCGCACCGTCGCCAGACTCGGCCGGCGTGCCTGGTGGGTGGCCATGAGATCGTCGATCACGGGCGCGAGCCGCCCGGCGGCGCGGAACGGCCGGCGCCGGCTCTGCACCACTGCGGCGAGAATGGAGATCGGGTCGTTCCCGGGGAATGGGGAGACCCCCTCGACGCTGGTGAACAGCGTGGCGCCCAGCCCCCACCGGTCGCTGGCGGCCGTTCCGGCGTCGCCGCGGGCCCGCTCGGGTGCCAGGTAGGCCGGGGAGCCGAGAACCATCCCGGTGCTGGTCAGTCGAGGGTCGCCATGGCTGACGGCGATCCCGAAGTCGGTGAGCCGGGCGCGTTCGTCCGCTGTCACCAGGACGTTGCTCGGCTTCACATCACGGTGCACGATGCCCAGGCGGTGGGCGGCCTCCAGCGCGTAGGCGAGGCTGATGCCGATGCGGCAGACCTCGCCGACCCCGAGCCGCCCGCGCTCCTCGATGATCGCCGACAGGGACCGCCCGTCGACGAATTCCATGACGATCCAGGGCAGGTCGCCCTCGGCGATGACGTCCAGGACCGCGACCGCGCCGGGATGATGCAGCCGGCCGGCGGCGCGCGCCTCCCGCAGCACCCGCTCCCGCGCGAGCTCCCGCTCCCCCTCGCTGCCGTCGGTGGGGAGCCGGACCTCCTTGACGGCGACCTGCCGGCCGAGCAGCTCGTCGGTGGCCCGGTGCACGACCCCGAAACCGCCTTGGCCGATCACCCCGTCGAGCCGGTACCGACGCCCGACGAGAGCTCGTGGACCGGCTGGACCGGGATCGCCCCGGCGCTCGCCTGACATCGGTTGTCCTCTCCGCTCAGCGTTGACGATTCCATCAAGACTGCCCGAGGAGACTGACGCCCTCAGGTGTCGGGGGAATTGGGTACGGACTGTAACTCTGATGGATGTACGTCGCTGGTGGACTCGCATCATGGTGCGGCGGGTGACAGCGGGTGACAGCGGGTGACGGCGACCTCGGGTATCACGTCGTGTGGTGCCTGGAGTACCGCCGCCCCGTGCTCGCTGGTCCTGTCGGTGACCGCTGTGACGAGCTGATCCGGCAGATGTGCGCCGAGCACGATGGCACGGTCGTTGCGTTGGAGGTCATGCCCGGCCAGGTGCACCTGTTCGTCGAGGCTCACCCGGAGCACTCCCCGTCGTATGTCGCCAACCAGGTCAAGGGGTTGACGTCCCGGGTGCTACGCGGGGAGTTCCCGTACCTGCGTTCCCGGTTGCCGGCCCTGTGGTCGCGGTCGTACGTTGCCGCCACCTTCGGCACGGTCCGCGCTGACACCGCCCGCCGGTACGTCGACACCCGGTACGGGCGGCCGTGGCGCGTGGAGCGCACCCGGTGAGACGGGCTTTCAAATTTCTGCTCCGTCCGACGGTGAAGCAGGCCGCCGCGCTGACGGCGATGCTCGATGATCATCGGGCGCTTTACGACGCCGCGTTGCAGGAACGACGCGACGCCTACCGGCATCCGTCGAGGGTGACGGTCCGTTACGGCGACCAGTAGTCCGCGCAGCTTAAGGAGAGCCGCGCCTACGATCCGGATCAGGGGCGCTGGTCGTTCTCCTCCCAGCAGGCTACCCTGCGTCGCCTCGACAGGGCGTTCGCCGCGTTCTTCCGCCGTGTCAGGGTAGGTCAGACGCCTGGCTATCCGCGGTTCAGGAGTGCGGGGGATGTGGGTGTGGCGTCGCTGGTGACTCTCTCCGATGGTCGTCATGTCGGTAACCCGCGCTTTCTTGTCGCGGCGGCCAGTCGGCTTGCGCGTGCGCAACGGGAGCTGACCTGTAAGAAGCGGGGGTCGACCCGGCGCCGGAAGGCCGTCGCGAGGGTGGCCGCGCTGCACGGCGGGGTTCGCCGGGCCCGGCTCGATCTCGCCCACAAGGCCGCACTCGAACTGGTCCGCGGCCATGACCTGATCGCGGTGGAAGCGTTGCGGATCGTGAACATGACCCGCCGTGCCGCGCCGAGACCCGACCCGGACCGGCCCGGGGTGTTCCTGCCGAACGGGCAGGCGGCGAAGTCCGGGTTGAACAAGAGCGTTCTCGACGCGGGGTGGGGGGATGTAACTGCTGGGCAGGTAGCGCTCTACAGAATTCTATGGCGCTCTATCATGGTCCCGTGAACCTCGAGCCCGGCTCCGGCGAGGTTGAGTGAGTGCCACCGTTCAGGCGTACCGTTTCGCCCTCGATCCCACGCCGGCGCAGTTCGCCGCGATGTCCCGGCACGCGGGCGCGGCGCGGTTCGCGTTCAACTGGGGTCTGTCCCGGGTGAAGGCCGCCGTCGAGCAGCGGGCCGCTGAGGCGAGCTACGGCGTGCCCGAGGCCGAGCGGACGCCGGTCCCCTGGACGATGCCGACGCTGCGTCGCGAGTGGAACCGCGCCAAGGGCGACGTCGCCCCGTGGTGGTCGGAATGCTCGAAGGAGGCGTACTCGGCGGGGCTGGACCGGCTGGCGCGCGGCCTCAAGGCGTTCTCCGACTCCCGCACAGGCAGACGGAAGGGCAGGCGGGTCGGTTTCCCCCGGTTCAAAAAGCGCGGCCGGGCGCGCGACGGCTTCCGGTACACCACCGGCGCCTACGGCCCGGCCGGCGACCGGCACGTGACGCTGCCCCGGGTCGGCCGGGTGAAGGTCCACGAGCCGATGACCGCGTTGACGGCGCGGCTGGCGGACGGCCGGGCGCGGCTGCTCGGCGCCACCGTCTCGCGTACCGCCGGGTGCTGGTACGTCTCGTTCACCGTCGAGGTGGAACGCCCCGTGCCGGCCGGACCGTCCCGGCGCCAGCGCCGCGGCGACGCCGTCGGCGTCGACCTCGGCGTCAAGCACCTGGCGGTGCTGTCCACGGGCGAGATGGTGGACAACCCGAAACACCTCGCCGCCTCGCTACGGAAGCTGCGCAGGGTGTCGCGTGCCTACGCCCGCAGCAAACGGGGCAGCGCCGGGCGGCGCCAGCGTGCGGCGAGGCTGGCGAAGATCCACGCCCGGGTCGCCAACCAGCGCCGCGACGGCCTACACAAGCTCACCACCCGCCTGGCCACGTCCCACGACGTGATCGTAATCGAGGACCTGAACGTCGCCGGAATGGTCCGCAACCGACGGCTGGCCCGCGCCGTCTCCGACACCGGCATGGCCGAGGTCCGCCGCCAGCTCACCTACAAAACGACGTGGTACGGCTCGCGGCTGGTCGTCGCGGACCGCTGGTATCCATCGAGCAGGACCTGTTCGGCCTGCGGCTGGCGAAACCCAAGCCTGACGCTGTCGGACCGCACGTTCGTCTGCAAGGACTGCGGCCTCAGCATGGACCGTGACCTCAACGCCTCGTACAACCTGAGAGCGTTGACGGGTGCCGGAGTGGCCGGATACCCGGACGTCCCCGTGACGTCGAACGCCCGTGGAGCCGACCGTAAGACCCACCTCGGTGGGCAGGTGGCCGTGAAGCGGGAACCCGGCACGGCCACGGCCGGTCAGACCGGGACCCTCGCCCCGAGAGGGACGACTGCAGAGCAGGTGAGCGCTAATGCCCACTGAGCTGCAACGGAACGTGGACGACAGCGGCTGGGAGCACCTGCGCGACGAGGCGGTGCGGGTGGCGCGGCACGCCTACGCGCCCTACTCCGGCCTGCGGGTCGGCGCGGCGGCGATGGTCGACGACGGTCGGGTCGTCGTCGGCTGCAACGTCGAGAACGCCTCCTACGGGCTCACATTGTGCGCTGAATGTGGTCTTGTCTCGGCGCTGCGGGCCAGCGGTGGTGGCCGGCTGGTCGCCTTCGCCTGTGTGGACGGCACGGGCGTGCCGCTCACGCCGTGCGGTCGCTGCCGCCAGCTTCTCCACGAGCACGGAGGTCCCGAGCTCGAACTGGCGACCGCGGACGGAATCCGTACCCTGGGCGAGCTCCTCCCCGGCGCCTTCGGCCCGGCGGACCTGCCGCCCGCGGCGGAGCGGGCACCTGCGGCGGAGCGCGGAGCATGAGCGCTGATGCCCCCGGCAGCGGTCACGGCGGTCCTGCCGCGTCCCACGACGTCGTCGACCTCATCCGGGCCAAGCGTGACGGGGCGGCGCTGCCGGCGGACGCGGTCGCCTGGCTCATCGACGCCTACACCCACGGCCGGGTCGCCGACGAGCAGATGTCCGCCTACCTGATGGCCGTGGTCTGGCGCGGCATGGCCTCCGACGAACTGGATCACTGGACGTCGGCGATGATCGCCAGCGGCGAACGGCTGGACCTGTCCGGCCTGACCCGCCCGACGGTCGACAAGCATTCCACCGGCGGGGTCGGGGACAAGGTCTCGCTGGTCCTCGCCCCGCTGGTGGCCGCGTGCGGAGCGGCCGTCCCGCAGCTGTCCGGCCGGGGGCTCGGGCACACCGGCGGGACGCTCGACAAGATGGAGGCCATCCCCGGCTGGCGCGCGGATCTCGACCCGGACACCATGCGTGCCGTGCTGGCGGACGTCGGCGCCGTCATCTGCGCCGCCGGCCCCGGCCTGGCTCCCGCGGACCGCAGGCTGTACGCCCTGCGCGACGTCACCGGCACGGTCGAGTCCATCCCGCTGATCGCCTCCTCGATCATGAGCAAGAAGATCGCCGAGGGGACGTCCGCGCTGGTCCTGGACGTCAAGGTCGGCACCGGCGCCTTCATGACCTCACTCGCCGACGCCCGCGAGCTCGCGCGGACGATGGTCGGCCTGGGCACCCGCGCCGGGGTGCGCACCGAGGCCCTGCTCACCGCGATGGACACCCCGCTGGGCCGCACCGCGGGCAACGGCCCCGAGGTGACCGAGGCGGTCGAGACCCTGCGCGGGGCGGGCCCGCCGGACCTCGTCGAGGTCACCGTCGCCCTCGCCCGCGTGATGCTGGACATCGTCGGCCTCAGCGGTGGTTCCGGTGCCAGGCCGGATCCGGCGGAGGTCCTGGCCTCCGGAGCGGCATACGACGTGTGGCGCGCGATGGTCGCCGCCCAGGGCGGCGACCCGGACGCCCCACTGCCGAGCGCCGCGTTCACCCGCACCGTCCCCGCTCCGGCGGACGGCTACCTGAGCCGCCTCGACGCCCGTGCCCTGGGCATCGCCGCCTGGCGCCTGGGCGCGGGGCGCGCGCGGAAGGAAGATCCCGTCTCGGCGGCGGCGGGACTGCGGTGGCATGCGACGGTGGGGGAGCAGGTCCAGGCCGGCGCCCCCCTGATCGAGCTCTACTCCGACGACGAGGCGACCTTCCCCCGGGCACTCGCCGCACTCGCGGACGCCGTCTCGGTCACCGACGAACCGCCCGCTCCCACCCCACTGGTCCTCGACCACATCCGCTGACCCGCGCCCCGCCCCGCGCTGCTGATCCGCGCGACTGCCCCGCGCACCGAGCCCGACCTCTGGCCCAGGACCGCCAGCTGTCTTGCTTGCCAGAAAGCGTCCCGCCATCCGCCGGCTTTCAACCCTCGGGTTTTCCGTCGCCCCGCCCCCACCGGCTCGAGTCGCCCGAAGTGTGGCGGGTGAGTGAGTCCATAGACTCATTCACCCGCCACACACCATTTTGGTGTGTATGGATTGTTTATATTTGGGTTATTTGTGAATCTGCTGGGTGGCTGGTGAACCGCGGTGCGCTGGGATGCGTGGGCGACGGTGTGCCGGGCTGTGGGTTGCGGTGTGCCGGGGTGCGGGGTGCGGTGTGCCGGGGTGCGGGGTGCGGGGTGCGGTGCATGGGGGTACGGGGGTGCAGGTGGTGCGGGTGTGGTGGATTGGGGCGCGGTGTCTGCTCGTCGTCATGTGGCGGACGGCGAACTGTCGGTGGGGTGGCCTACCGTCAGGGAGGTGAGCGTGGACATCCCTGCTGGCAAGGCCAGTGCTGACAAGGCCAGCGAGAAGATCACTGAGGCTGCGATCCGCCGGGTTCCCAAGGTCCTGCTGCACGATCATCTTGATGGTGGCCTGCGGCCCGCGACCATCGTCGAGCTGGCTGACGCCACCGGGTACACCAGGCTGCCGACGACCGATGTCGACAAGCTCGGTACCTGGTTCCGTGGAGGTGCGCACACCGGGTCGCTCGTGCGGTACCTGGAGACGTTCAGCCACACGGTGGGCGTCATGCAGACACCCGAGGCCGTGGCCCGGGTGGCCCGCGAGTGCGCCGAGGATCTGGCCGCCGACGGGGTCGTCTACGCGGAGGTCCGGTTCGCCCCGGAACTCCACGTCGAGCAGGGCATGTCGCTCGACGAGGTGGTCGAGGCCGCGTTGGACGGCTTCCGCGCCGGCTCGGCGGGAACCGGCCTGCATGTGCGCGCGCTGGTGACCGCCATGCGCCACCAGGCCCGCTCGCTGGAGATCGCGGAGCTGGCCGTCCGGTGGCGGGAGGCCGGGGTGGTCGGGTTCGACATCGCGGGGGCGGAGGCGGGCAACCCGCCGACCCGCCACCTGGACGCGTTCCAGTACATCCAGCGGGCGAACGGGCACTTCACGATCCACGCGGGTGAGGCGTTCGGGCTGCCGTCGATCTGGGAGGCGCTGCAGTGGTGCAACGCCGACCGGCTGGGGCACGGCGTGCGCATCGTCGACGACATCACGGTCGACCCGGACGGAAACGCCACCCTCGGGGATCTGGCCGACTACGTGCGCGATGTCCGTGTCCCGCTGGAGATGTGCCCGTCGTCGAACGTGCACACCGGGGCGGCGCCGAGCATCGAGCGCCATCCGATCGGTCTGCTGCGCAGGCTGCACTTCCGGGTCACGGTGAACACCGACAACCGGCTGATGAGCGGGGTGACGCTGTCCAGCGAGTTCGCGACCCTGGTCGAGACGTTCGGCTACGGCTGGTCCGACATCCGCTGGCTGACCGTGAACGCGATGAAGTCCGCCTTCCTCCCATTCGACCAGCGTCTCGCACTGATCAACGAGGTCATCAAGCCCGGCTTCGAGGGGCTCGTCCCGTGACCGGGTTGTCCGACCTGGCAGCCGGGGTGGACGGGCGGTCGCGGTGTCCCTGGGGGCTGTCGACGCCGCTGTACGTCGAGTACCACGACACCGAGTGGGGCCGGCCCGTTCGGGACACTGTCGGCCTGTTCGAGCGGATGACGCTGGAGGCGTTCCAGTCCGGGCTGTCGTGGCTGACGATCCTGCGCAAGCGTCCGGCGTTCCGGGCGGCGTTCGCGGGGTTCGATCCGGCCGCCGTCGCCGCGTTCGGCGCGGGCACGGTCGAGGCACTTCTCCTGGACGCCGGCATCGTCCGCAACCGGCGCAAGATCGAGGCGACGATCGCGAACGCCCGCGCGGTGCTCGCCCTGACCGAGCCGCTGGAGGAGTTGGTCTGGTCGTTCGCGCCGCCGCCCCGCCCGGCCCCGGCCCGGCTTGCCGACGTCCCGGCGGTGACCGCCGAGTCCAAGGCGCTGGCGAAGGCGCTGCGGGGGCACGGCTTCGTCTTCGTCGGCCCGACCACCGCGTATGCGCTCATGCAGGCGTGCGGGCTGGTGAACGACCACCTCGCCGGCTGCGCGGCGCGGGACGCGGCCGTCGAGCCCGCCGCCCAGCCCGCCGGGCTGACCGTGCCTGCGGGCTGACCGCATCCCCGGCGGCCCGCCGGGGTCAGGTCATCCAGCTGCGGGGGCCGAAGGTCTGGACGGAGCGGGCGGCGACCCGTGAGGCCTCGCCGAGGGCTCCGACCAGCTCGTCGGTCGCGAGCGCGCCGTGGGCCATCATCCAGGCGAAGGCGCCGTGGAAGACGTCACCGGCGCCCAGGGTGTCTCGGGCGGCCACCACCGGGGGCAGCACGTGGCCGCGCCGTTCCGCCGTGGCCCAGCGGATGGGCCCGGGGCCGTCCGTGACGGCGACGAAGAACGGCCCGTAGCGCAGCAGCAGGCCGAGGATGTCCGCGCCGGGGTCGAAGCCCGGGGGGCGGAACGCGGTCGAGCAGATCACGACGTCGACGAACGGCAGGATCTGCTCGGTGCCGGGCTTCCAGCTTCCACCGTCGAGGAGGACCGGCGGGCCTGAGCCGCGCAGCGTGCGGAGCAGGCCGATGGCGGCGTCGACCTGGTGGCCGTCGAGCACGACCACGTCGGCGTCGGCGACCGCGGCCGCGGCGGAGGTGTTCGCGGTGCACCGGGGGACCATGCCGTGCGTCGAGGTCACCGCACGCTCGCCGGTCTGCGAGGTCACCATGACCGCTGACATCGGGAGGGCGTAGGACATCGCCGACTGGCCGGCCAGGTGGCCGGCGGCCGCTGTGTTCGGCCCGGTCTGGACGGCACCGGCCAGGCCGGCCATCCCGCCGAGGACGCCGGCTCCACCGAGCCCGGCCCCGCCGGCCACCCCGTGGCCGCTGATTCCGCCGTGACCGCCAGGCCCACCGTGGCCACCGCCGGGTCCGCTGCCGTGCCCACCGTGCCCGCCGCCGTGGGCGCCGCCGACCGGGCCGTGCACGTGGCCGGCCGGCTTGACCGCCCCGGCGGGGCTGTGGGCCGCGCCGCCGGGCAGGCCGGGCCCGCCCCGGCCGCGTACGTGCGGGTATCCGGTGAGCGGTCCCGCCGGGCCGTAGCCGGAGCGGGTGCCGCCGGAGCGCAGTCCGGTGGGCTTGCCGGGCGGGCCGTGCTGGCTGGCGGGACCGGCCACTCCCTGCGCGGCGAGGGCTCCGTAGGGACCGGCTGCACCGTCGCCGGACTGCTCCGGCACCAGCTCGATGTGTCGGACCCCGTAGCGCGCGAGATCCGCGTGCACGAGCGCCGCGGCCGGGGACGTGCCGATGGCGCTCACGAGGCAGGCCCGCCCGCCGAGGTAGGCGAACGTCACCGCGGCGTTCGTCGCGGGCCCGCCCGCATTCATGGCGAAATCCCGCGCCACACACTTCTCGTCGGCACCTGGAAGCCGATCCACGAGGTAGACCGAATCAAGCGTCGTCAGGCCGACGAAGACGCCTTTCATGGGCCCATTATCCGGCCTGGGCCGGAGTGACAGGCCTGTTCAGGCGGGGGTGTCGAAGCCGGCGAACAGGTCGCGCGGCC
>NZ_MAXA01000245.1 GCF_001854695.1 Parafrankia soli | reverse complement strand
ACCGCTCCAGGAACGCCTCCCCACCACGCCCCTGGGAGACGCCGCCCGCGGTCGGGTCGAACCGGCCCTGGAAACGACCGTGGCCGTTCTCGAACGCGGTGTACTCGACATTCGCGAACGGGTAGTCGTCACCCAGACCGAACGTGAGCTGCGGATGCGTCCCCATCACGTGGTAACCCTCGTGGAACGCCTCCTGGGCCACCTTCCAGTTCGCGTTGAGGATCGTCTCCTTCCACCACCACACCCGCATGTTCTCCACGCACACCGCGTCCAGCAACCCCGCTACCGGCGCCAGCGCCTCCCGCAACGGACGGGCATCCGGATCCATGTTGATCCACACGCAGGCACCCCACGTGTCGACCCTGCACTCCCGCAGCCGGATGTCGTCCGGGCGCAGGACCTCCGGCGCGAACCCCTCCGCGCCATACACGAACGAGTTACTTCCGTCGAGGTTCCACCGCCAGCCATGGAACGGGCACACGATCTGCCCACCGGGCAGCCGCCCGGAACCCGAACACAACTGGGTGGCCCGATGCCGGCACGCGTTGTGGAACGCCTTGACCGACCGGTCAGGCTGCCGCACCACCAGAATCGACTGATCGCAGATCTCGTACTCGACGAAATCCCCAGGCTGCGGAATCTCCTCCAGCCGGCACGCCATCTGCCAGACCCGCGGCCACAGATACTCCTTCTCCAGCTCGTAGAAACCCCGGTCGTAATAACGCTCGCGAGGCACATGTAAAAGGTCGCGCATCGGGAACGGAACATCGCGAGTGGCGACCGCCCGGCGGTCGTCGGCGAGAGCCATCGACATCAACCTCCTGCCACACGGGCTTCCCTACGGGGTCAGCCCGACGCCTGGATCGTCCCGATCTCGGCACCGATCTCATAAACCGTCTCGACGGCGCCGGTCCAGTGCACCGTGCCGGACGCACCGGCTTCCACCTCGGTTTCGGCCTTGTCCGTCGCGATGATGAACAGCGGGTCGCCCTCCGCCACGTTCGCCCCCTCGTCCACGAGAAGCTCGATCAGCTCCGCCTCMGAGATCGCGACCGATACCCGCGGAATACGGATCGTGAAGTCAGCCACGGGCACCGTCCTCGGTCATTTCCGACCGCAGCGTCCGCTGGACCGCCGCGACAATACGTTCGGTGTTCGGGTAGATCTGTGATTCCAGCGCCGGCGGAGCCGGATTCGGCACGAACCGGGCACCCACCCGCTCCACCGGCGCCGCAAGCACACCGAAGAGATCGCGCTGCAGAATGGCGGCGATCTCCGCCCCGGGCCCGGCGAACCGCACCGCGTCATGCACGACCACAGCACGCCTCGTGCGACGCACCGAATCAACCATCGCCGGCACATCGAGCGGAACCAGAGTGCGCAGATCAAGCACTTCGGCGCTGACCCCCTCCGCCTCGAGCACGGCCGCCGCGCCGAGCGACTCGACCACCCCCCGGCCATAGCCGATCAACGTGACATCAGTACCCGGCCGCTTCACGTCCGCCTGACCCAGCGGAATCGAGAATCCCGGGTCCACCGGCACCAACCCGCGCTGGCCCTGCAGACGGATCGTCTCCAGGAAGACACACGGGTCGTCATCGAAGATCGCCGACGTGAGAAGACCCTTGGCGTCCCGCGGCGTCGAAGGCACGATCACCTTCAACCCCGGAACGTGCATGAACCACGCCTCCAACGACTGCGAGTGCGTCGCCCCGGTCCCCAACCCGCCGTAGACCTGTGTCCGGACCGTGATCGGCGCGGTTGTCCGCCCCCCGGTCATGAACCGCAGTTTCGCCGCATGATTGACGATCTGATCGACGGCGATACCGATGAAATCCATGATCATTATCTCGGCGACCGGACGGAACCCCTCCATCGCGGCACCGATCGCGGCACCCACGATCGCCGCCTCGGAAATCGGCGTGTCCAGCACCCGATCCGTGCCGTATTTGGTCGACAGCCCCCTGGTCGGCCCGCTGGATCCGGGATCGGCGATATCCTCGCCCAGCAGGAAGACACGCTCGTCACGCGCCAACGCCTGGTCCAAAGCGAGGTTCAACGCCTCGCGCATCGTCATCTTTTGCTCGTCCACGTCCACCTCTATGCGGGTCCATGATCGAGAAGGCGAGCAGTCATCACGAAGCCGGCATTACCCGGAGGCGCGCTTCCCGTGACGCCAGCGGAATCCGCGGTCCAGCGGGATCCGCGAGTCTAGGCGGGGCAGTTCCGCGGGTCGGCGTACACATCACGATCGAGTTCGTCGAGTGCCGCGGCCGGTGCCGCCAGAACCGCGGCCAACGCCTCCTCGACCGCCGCGGTGGCGCCCGCCTCGATCTCGTCGAGAGCGTGCTTATCGCAGACCCCCGTCTCCAGCAGGCGCGACCGGAACCGCGGTATCGGATCAGCCTCGACAGCGGCGGCCATCCGTTCAGCTGGGATATACGCCATGGGATCCCCGAAGTAGTGACCACGGAATCGGAACGTCACGCACTCCACCAGCGTCGGGCCGCCCCCGTTCCTCRCCCGCTCCACGGCCCGTGTCAACACGGCGAGGACGGYGACGGGGTCGTTGCCGTCGACGCGGACACCAGGCATCCCGTACCCGCCCGCCCGGTCCGCGATCTGATCGATCTTCATCGTGTGCTCGGTCGGCGTCATCTCGCCGTACTGGTTGTTCTGGCACACCAACACCAACGGCAGATCCCACAGCGCCGCCATGTTCGCCGCCTCGTGAAACGAGCCGGTGTTCGTCGCCCCGTCACCGAAGCTCACGGCCGTCACCCGATCCAGGCCCTTGCGCCGCGCCGCCATGGCCAAGCCCACCGCGACCGGCGGCCCGGATCCCACAATCCCCGTCGACAACATGACGCCTGAGTCGGGGCGGGCAATGTGCATCGTCCCGCCCTTGCCCCGACCCGAGCCCACCTGCCGGCCCAGCATCTCGCCGTAGATCTCCACCAGCGGCACGCCCTTGCCGATCAGGTCATGCAACCCCCGATAGGTCGTGACCAACCGATCGTCCGACCGGAGGCACACCCCCATCGCCGCGGCAATCGCCTCCTGCCCTCGAGGAGGCCAGTACACGCACTGCAGCTCACCCGACGCGATCCCCCGGCTCAGCCGGTCGTCGGCCGCCTTCATGAGCGTCATCAGCTCGTATAACCGGCGTAATACCTGTCCCGACAGTCCCGCCGTTCGATCCGTCGTCATGGTCCTCCTCCTGCGACCGGCGAACCAGCGCCAGACGGCGACACGCGAAGCGGCCAAGAGGCGGGAGCCTCGTGCATGTCTGTCGGGCCGACGAGCCGCGACATGGGGCATGGCCGCGCCGCGGAATCCGTATGGCGATCGCCCCGCCAGCGGATACTCCGCCAGCGATCACTGACGTATTCAATCATCAATCCGCCAGCGTATACAAGTATTTCCGGCTATACGCTGTCGGTGCGCTAGGCTAGTCGTGCCGACCAGCCGCCATCGACCGGAATGATGACTCCGGTCACGAAGGAGGCGCGGTCCGAGGCCAGAAAGGCCGCTACTTCGGCCAGCTCCCGTGGCTGACCTCCCCGTTTGAGCGCAGCCTTCGAGCTCATCTCACGCAACAGCTCAGGCGGCCCTTTCATGATCTCGGTGAGCGTGAATCCCGGTGCGATGACGTTTGCCCGGATGCCCTTGGGGCCGTACTCGACGGCCACCGCCTTGGTGAGCGCATGGGTGCCGGCCTTCGCGGCAGCGTACATGACCGACGTCCGACTCTGTACGTTGACCGCTGAGATCGAGGAGAAGTTGACGATGCTGCCGCCGCCCGAGCGGAGCATCGCTGGAATCGCATGTTCGGTCATGATGAGCACGCCGCGCAGATTCACCTGGGTCATCTTCTCGAACTCGGAGACGGCGACTACCTCGGGTGGCCGCGTACCGTGGGTACCGGCCACGTTCAGCACGGCATCGACGCGTCCAAACTCCTTGATCGTGGCCTCGAACATCGCAGCGACGCTCGTCTCGTCGGAGACGTCGCAGTGGAAGGGGAGGACATTTCCGCCGACTTCGGCCGCGGTCTCCTTCTCGGCACCACTTATATCGACGGCCACCACCTTGGCACCCTCCTGCACGAAGAGCTTCGTGGACGCCTTCGCTATCCCCGATCCAGCGCCGGTTATCACCGCCACCTTCCCGTCAAGCATGCCCATTACTCACCTCCGTAGATCGGCGCGCCGGGACCGTTGAGCTCGCCATCGGCACACAACGCGCACGCACGCGGCCATGAGCGGCCCGCCGTTCTTCCTGACTCATCATGGACAAAATCTGGTTCCCCTACCTCGGCGGACTCACAGGCAGCATCACTCGCGGTCAGGCCTTCGGACGGTCGCCGGTGATGGTGATGCGGCGCAGGACCCGTCGCTCCGCGTAGTCGGCGACCGCGCGATGCTGGGTGACCCGCTCCTCCCACACCGCGATCATGTTCGGTTGCCAACGCAGACGGACGTGGAATTCCGGGGTGTTGACGTGTTCGTACAGCATTCGCAGGAGCGTCTCGTTCTCCCGCTCGCTCACCCCGACGAGCCGCTCCGTGTAAACCGAGTTGACGTAGAGGGCCTTCCGCCGAGTCATCGGATCGGTGATCACGACAGGATGCACGTGGCTTTCTCCCTGGCCGAAGGAGTCGTGGTACCGCGCCACCGCGGCAGTGCTGTGCACAGCCTCCATGCCGTCGAACAGCCGCTGGTATCGGGACGACAGGGCGTCGAATGCCGCGGTCATGCTTGCCCACATGGTGTCACCGCCGAAGGCCGGCACCTCCACCGAGCATAAGAGCGCGGCCTGGGGGGGCTTCTCCTGAGGACTCCCGTCCGTGTGCCAGTAACTCGTTCGGAGTCGCACCGCGTCGGCGCCCTCCTCGGTCACGAATTGGCCAGGGCCTTTCCCGTATGGGTAGGAATAAGGCTCACCAAAGACCGAGGAAAACSCCGAGAACTGCTCGCCACTGATCTCCGTGTCCGACTGGAAGAACAGCACGCCGTGTTCATGCAGCGATCGCAGCAGCACCGACGCGACCTCCTCCCCGTGGGCAACGTGGACATCTACGCCGTGGACGATCGCGCCTATGTTCCCCGTCACCTTCTCGAACCTCGGACCGCCGACTGTCGAGAGTTTCTGTGCCGGTGCTGTTTCTACACCCATGGATACCGACCTCCTTGAGCTGACGATGTCAGAACACGCGCATCTGTGGGCCACATGGACTCTGCTGACGCTGGAGTCTCGGGGGCGGATACGGCTCGCACGGCACACGGCCGCGTCGTACACGACACCTGACGACGATGCCAAAGACTAACTCTCGTATCCGGGCAGTCCGAGCATCTCACGGGCCTCGGCCGGCGTGGCGACCTCCCGGCCCATGCTTCGAGCCATCTCGACGACACGCGTGACGAGCTCGGCGTTCGTTGGCACGCCGAGCTCCTGGTACGGATGGTCGGCGACGCCGATGGCGACGTGGCCGCCGGATTCGATCGCGCCCGCGAGCGCCGGAAACGCATTGCCGCCGATCACACTCAGGAACCAGGGCCAGTTCGCCCGCGCCGGAAAGAAATCGAGGAGAGCGTGCAGCCCCCTGATCGTCGCCGGATGTCCGTAACTGACGAACGGGTCCGCGAACAGCGTCAGCTCACAGAACAGCGGCTCCTTGTACAGTCCCATCTCGAGGAACGCCTCGGTGAGCCGAACCCCGGCGATGTTCCATATCATGGAAACCGGTTGCACCCCGACGGCGCTCACGGTCTCGCAGACGTGCGTGAGCATCTTCGTCGTGTTCAAATAGACTCGCTCATCGCTGATGAACGCTCTGCGCCGCGCGTCGTACCGGTCCAGGTTGGTGGTCAGCATGTCGACTGGGACGCAGTCGGGCCTGGTCGCCGGATCCTTCGCCATCTCGACGATGTGCGCCACACGCTCCTCGGCGGTGGGCAGCATGCTCGCGCCCAGCGTAGGAAAAGTGATGAGATCGCTGTCCTGTTTGATCCGCCGCACCACGTCCGCGTACAGATCCACATCAGCGGACTGCGCACCCGTCTCGGGATCCCGGGCGTGATAGTGCACGAGTGACGCGCCCTGCCGCCAGCATTCGACTGCCTGGCCGGCGATCTCCGCAGGGCTGTAGGGAACGTGCGGGCTGCTGTCCCTCGTCGTTCCCTCGTTGATCCGGACCTCGATGATGAGCTTCTGCTTCGTCATACCCACCTCACGTTCGCCACGCCGGCTTACGTCGAGTCAGTCGGCCTCGTGGTCGAGGCCGTAGGGGGAGCCCCGGGACCGGGGCAAGCCGCCCACAGATGGGATCACTCGACCCCTGGCGAGACCGCCACACCGGTGCGTCCGGCGTGGTGTCGACCCGGTTGACGCCGGGCTCACGGCGGCTGCCCACAGGCCGTCTCACCTTGGACTTGGGTCATCGTCCCGACGTACCTCCTGGGCGACCGACCTTCGGATGAAGGGACCCGCCTGCCCGCGACCCCCGCCCACCCGCTTCCAACTGTTGTATACACCTCTCAGGCATGGTTGTATACAAACTGTTCGAGATCCGCAAGAAATGGGGCTGGCCGCCGGACCATCCGCGGCGCCGGGCATGTCCGTCTGGCTGGTTACGCCAGAGCCATGATCGATGACCGGGGGAGGTGGGGCTGCGTCATCGCGCGAGCGGCCCTATGAGAGATCATCCCCGCGGCGGGGCGGCAAGGACGGAGGCATTCGGCGGGACGAGGCAGGCCCTCGCCTGCGGTGACGGTCGACGCCTGACCTTGCCGTCAGTCCGCGTGAGTTCCGCTCGCCCGGCAAGGGCCTGCGATAGGCGGGGAAAGTACTTCGTGCACGATCAGGCTGGGACAGACGTACACTTTCGCCGGCCTGGCCGGTGCAGAACCCACGAAAGGCACCAACGTAAGACTGGGGCCGTGGACCCGCAGTAGAGGGGCCTACCCAGAACAGTGGAGAAGATGCCGCCGGGGCCCCCGCATGAATGCGAGGCGTCCTGGGCGAGCGTGACACACGAGGCGGGCAGCTATGGACAGGCTAGAAGGACGCGGCGCGGTGGTTGTCGGCGGCGGGAGCGGAATCGGTCGCGGGATTGCTTTAGGTCTCGCCGGTGAGGGCATGCGAGTCGTCGTCGCCGACATCGACTCGGGCAGCGCGGGCGCGGTACGCGACGAGATCGTACGGCGCGGTGGCGAAGCGTACGCTTCACGCGTGGACGCGACCGATCGCGACTCGTTAGCGGAACTCGCGGCCGGCGCGGCACGCGATCTGGGCAGCGTGCACGTGCTCGTGAACACGGTCGGCGTCCACACCAACGCTCCACTCACCACGGCCAGCGAGCAACTGTGGGCGTGGTTCGTCGAGTTCCACCTCATGGCAGCCGTGCGCGTGGTCCAGGCGTTCCTGCCGCTTCTGCGTGGACACGGCGACGAATCGCACATCGTGCTCACATCGTCAATGGCCGGCCTGCTGGCATTACCCGCGAAGCAGACGGGCGGCACGGACACCGGCGTGTACACCACGCTGAAGCACGCCGTTCTCGGGTACGGCGAGATGCTGCGGCACGAGCTCGCGTCCGAGGGTATCGGGGTGTCGGTGCTCTGCCCCGGAGCGGTGGCAACCAACCTGGTCTCGACGTCTGCCCGGCACCGCCCGGAGCGGTTCGGTGGACCGGCGCCCGATCCGATGGCGGGTCGCGAGCTGCCGTCGGACCTGCTGCTGAGCATGATGTCGGACGAGGCCGTGGGGCCGATTGTCGTGCGGGGCATCCGCGCCAACCGCACGTACATCATCACACATCCGGAGATGGCGGGCATGGTGCGTGCCCGCCATCAGCAGCTCCTGGAGGACTTCGCGTTCTTCTCAGCGACGTGACCGCCAAGCGCCTGGCCGGATGGCCAGGCGCTTGGCGAACCGCGCCTGACCGGGATCCCGGTCAGGCGCGGTTCGACGCGCTGCGCGGGACGTCGCGGAACGGGCGGTCCCGGTCGGGCGTGCGCTCGCGGGGCATGCCGAGCACCCGCTCGCTGATCACGTTGCGGGCCATCTCCGTGGTGCCGCCGCCGATGCACGACGTCTGCCGCATCAGGAAGTCGTCGCCGCAGCTCGCGGCCGCGCCGTCGTCCGCCGTCCAGGCCGCCCCCGCGGGGCCCGCGATCTCGAACGCGATGGTGGCCTTCCGCGCGGAGGAGACACCCGCGAACAGGCGGGTGATCGCGGCGGACTGTTCGGAGATCCGGCCCGCGGCGACACCGCGGCCGATCCGGCGCCGGAGTGTCTGGCCGACGAGCTCGAGCATGTGGGCCTCGCCGAGGAGGTCCCGGACGCAGCGATCGTCGAACCGTCCGGTGTCCCGGGCGACGTTGACGATGGAGGCGGCACCGACCTCGCCGGGCGAGGTCCCCACCGGGATGCTGACGAACGGCGAGTTGAAGAGCATCCGCTCGTGGAACATCCAGCGGGTGCCCACCGTCCAGCCGCCGTCGACGTCACCGATGCGGTCGCTGTCGGGGACCCGGACGTCGGTCAGGAACTCCTGGCAGAACTCGGTCGAGCCGTTCAGCATCTCGATGCGGTGCACCTCGATGCCCGGCTGGTGGATCGGCAGGATGAACACGGTCAGGCCGCGGTGCTTCGGGACGTCCCAGTTCGTCCGGGCCAGGCACAGGCCCCAGTCGGCGGTCGAGGCGCCGGTCGTCCAGACCTTCGAGCCGTTCAGGATCCAGTCGTCGCCGTCGCGGACGGCGCTGGTGAGGGCGGCCGCGACGTCCGACCCGCCGCTGGGTTCGGACAGCAGCTGCATCCAGATCTCCTCGCCTTTGAGAATGGCGGGGATGTGCCGGCGCTTCTGCTCCTCGGTGCCGAAGTCCAGCAGCACGGCACCGCAGGGCGAGAACGTCGGCGCCTGCAGCCGCGCCGGGTATTCGTAGCCCACGATCTCGGCGTTGAACGCGCGCTGGTGGTCCGTCGTCAGGCCCTGCCCGCCGTACTCCCGGGGGAAGCCGATCCCGGCGAGGCCGGCGTCGAAGATCATGCGCTGGAGCTCACGCTCCCGGGCGAGCGCGGCGAGTTCCTCCTCCTCGGTCTGGACCGGTAACGCGAGGGTGGGCGCGAGTGTCTCGTGCGGCTCCAGCGGGCGGAGGTTCGCGCGGATCCAGGTGCGGGCACGCAGCCGGAAACTCTCGACGTCCTCGATGGCGTCGGTCATACCCGCTCCTTCCGGTTCTCGAGCACGGTGCTGATGCGTTGGCGATGGTCGGCCGGCGTGCCGTACAGGGCCCGGTTCACGGTGACCCGGCGCAGGTAGAGATGCAGGTCGTGCTCGAAGGTCACGCCGATCCCACCGTGGATCTGCACGCAGTCCTGGACCAGCTCGGAACCGTAGTCACCGATGAACGCCTTGGCGGCGCTGACCAGCTCCTTCGCGTCGGGCGACCGGTCGTCGACCGCCGCCGCGGCGGCGTCGTTGACGGCGTGGCAGGCTTCCAGCCACGTCTTCTGGTCCGCGAACCGGTGCTTGAGCTCCTGGTAGGAGGCCAGCGGGCGCCCGAACGAGTAACGGTCGAACGCCCATTGCAGCGTCATGTCGAAGGCGGTCTGCAGGGCGCCCACCGCCTCGGCGTTGCCTATCACCACGGCGAGCTGGAGCTGGTACTCGAGGAGCTCGTCGGCGTCGCCCGGCTCTCCCACGAGGGCCTCGACCGGGAGCCGGACGCCGTCGAACGTCACCGCCGCGAAACGGCGGGTCAGGTCCGCCGTGCGCATCGGCTCGATCGACACCCCGGCGGTGTCGGTCGGGACGAGGATCTGCGTGAGCCCACCCTCGGCCCGGGCCGTGACCAGGATGTGGTGCGCCTGGCCCGCCGCCTCGACGGGACGCTGGACGCCGTCGAGGACGACCTCGCCGTCGGCGATCCGGCAGCGCGGGCCCGCGGGGCCGCGGCCGTCGGTGTCGACGGCCGGGCCGAAGCACCACGCCGCGACCGACGTGCCGGCCAGCAGCGACTCGAGGACGGGACGGTGCGCCTCGCCACCGAAGGTGCTCAGCGTCCCGGCGACCACGTTGGTCGGGACCAGCGGTCCCGGCGCGGCGTGCACGCCGAACTCATGGGCGATCGTGGTGAGGTCCACCAGCCCCCCGCCGCTGACCGAGCCTCCGCCGTGTTCCTCACTGACCAGCAGCGACGTCCACCCGAGCTCGGCGCCCTCGCGCCAGTAGTCGGGCTCGAAGCCGGCGGGGTGGTTCCGGAGACTCCGGACCTCGCTGATCGGCACCCGACTGGTCAGGAATCTCGCGGTGGTATCCCGAAAGATCTCCTGGTCGGAGCTCAGTTCCAACAGCATGTCGGGTTTTCCTCCAGGTCGCTGGCGGCACCGGCGGGGCCGGGTCGGCCGCAGGCCGGTCCGTACGGACCGGCCGGACCCACCGATCCGGCCGGCAGGTCCTACCGGCCGAAGAAGAAGCGCACGTTCTCCGCCGCGGCCGGGTAGCTCCCCGTGATGCCGGAGCTGCAGTAGCCCGCGTCGGTGATGACGGTGATCCCGCTGACGGCCGCAGCGGCGTCGCTGCAGAGGAACAGCAGCGGGTAGGCCTGCTCCAGCGGCGTCGCCGCCTCGATGCCGACCTCGGCCCGGTAGTCGGCGCCGAAACCGAGCCACATCTCCTTGTTGGCCTGCGCCAGGGGGGTGTCGGTGGGGCCGGGGCAGATGGCGTTGACGCGGATGCCCTGCTTCTGCAGCGCGAACGACTCCCGAGCCACGTAGGCGCAGACCGCCTGCTTGCTCCACATGTAGTCGGCCTTGCCATGCTCGTGGACCCACTGTGTCGCCGCGTCGAAGTCGGTGATGTCGAGGAACTCCTTGAGCAGCGGGAGGTTGCCCTCCCAGCCGAGGCCGGCCGCCGACGAGATGAAGCCGATGGCCGAGCCGCGGGGCAGCAGTCCCCCGGCCAGCAGCCGGTCGACCAGATACCGGTGGCCGATGAAGTTGATCCGCTCGATGCCGGGCGTGCCGTCGGCGACACCGGCGGCGGAGAACAGCGCGTGCACCGGCCCGCCGCACTGCTCGACGGCGGCGTCGATCGACGCCGCGTCCGCGAGATTGACGTGGATGGCCTTGGCGCCCGGCAGCGTGACCTCGGCGTAGTCCATGACCACGACCTCGGCGCCGGCGCTCTGCGCCAACTCGGCGGCGGCCGCACCCATGCCGGTCGCCCCGCCGACGACGAGGACCCGCTTCCCGTCGTACCGGAAGGCGTCGAACAAGGTCATGTCACTTTCTCCTACCTGTCGAGTCGGATGGTTGGTGTGCGGACGGCCCGGGTGGTCGCTACGCGACGACGCCGCGGACCTTGAGGTCCACGACCGTGTCCCAGTCGAGCCCGAGCTCCGCGAGGATCTCGTCACCGTGCTCGTTGAACTGCGGCGCCCGGCGGGTGGCCGGCGGCCGCTCGTCGAACTGCACCGGCGCGGCGGCCAGCTGGAACGGCACGCCGGCCGCCGTCTCGAGGTCCTGGATGTAGCCGTTCGCGACGGACTGGGGGTCGACCGCGACCTCCTGCGTGTCCTGCACGACCGCCCACTGGCCGACGAAGTCGGCCAGCCGCGACCGCCACTCCTCGAGCGTGCGCTCCGCGAAGGCCTCGCGCAGCAGGGCGATCGCCTCGGTGCTGTTGTCCCGCAGCGCCGTGTGGTCGGCGAACCGGGGGTCGACCGCCAGCTCCGGGCGCCCGATCACCTCGCACATCGGCGGCCAGTACCGGCCCGCCTGCAGGCAGGAGAACGCCAGCCAGCGACCGTCCTTGGTGAGGTAGTTGCCGACGAGCGGGTTGGCCATCGCGTTCAGCGGCAGCGGCTCCCACGGCATGTTCAGCACCAGCGAGAGCCCGAGCGCCTGGCCCATGGCCCACAGGCCGGTGCCGAGCAGGGACACGTCCACGATGCTGGCGACACCGGTCCGCTCCCGGTGGAACAGAGCGCCCATGATGCCGCCGGCGATCGTCATCGCGCCGATCGAGTCCCCGAAGCCCGGGGCCGGCGGGCTCGGCACGTGCCCGTACTCCGGGCGGGTCAGGCCCGACGCGATCCCGGCGCGGGCCCAGAACGCGAGCGAGTCGTAGGACCCCCGGTCGGCGTCGGGGCCACGCTCGCCCTGGCCGGTGCCGCGCACGTAGATGATGCGCGGGTTGTGCTCGCGGATCGACTCGACGTCGATCTGCAGCTTCGCCCGCACCTTCGGCAACTTGTTGGTGAGGAACACGTCGGACGTCGCGGCCAGCCGGTAGAGCAGATCGCGACCCTCGGCGGAGGTCAGGTCGAGGCCCAGGCTGCGCTTCCCGCGGTTGGAGTGCTCCAGCAGCACGTGGACGTCCGCCGGCACGGCAGCCACCCCGGCCGAGGCGAGCCCGCGCATGGCGTCGCCGCGCTCGACATGCTCGATCTTGATGACCTCCGCGCCCCAGTCGGCCAGCAGGGCCGAGGCCGCCGGCACGAAGGTGTGCTCGGCGACCTCGAGGATGCGGACACCCTCCATGACACCGGTCATCGAGCCCCGCCCACGTCCTGGAGCCCGTCAGCCTCCACCCGGCCCACTCCGGCGGCCTCGTTGCGCCGGCGCCATTCCGCGCGCGACATCCGCGTCACGTCCACGTCGGCCGCCTGCGCGCGCAGCGCCCCCACCGTCGCCTGCTCCTTCGGGACGTGACTGAAAGGGTCCCAGTTGAAGAAGCGGGCGCTGTTCTCCCAGGTGATCTGGTGAATCTCGGCATCCGGGACGCCGGCGTTCTGCAGCTCGTTCCACACGAACTCCGGCGACTCCGGCCAGGTCGTGTCGGTGTGCGGGTAGTCGCACTCCCAGGCGATCACGTCGACGCCGATGTCGTGCCGCATCTTGAGGCCGGCGGGGTCGGTGATGAAACAGGCCAGGAAATGCTCGCGGAAGACCTCGGAGGGAAG
Source organism: Parafrankia soli (assembly GCF_001854695.1). Taxonomy (GTDB): domain Bacteria; phylum Actinomycetota; class Actinomycetes; order Frankiales; family Frankiaceae; genus Parafrankia; species Parafrankia soli. The sequence continues at coordinate 39,145 of NZ_MAXA01000245.1, read as the reverse complement.
CTTCCCGCCGAAGTCACCGTCGATCCACGTCTGGTTCTGGAAATGCCGGTCGATACGGTCGAGATAGAACGGGATCCAGCCGATTCCACCCTCGGAGAGGGCAACCCGCAGCTTCGGGAACCGGCGCAGCGTGGGACCGAACAGCAGGTCCTGCGCGGTGAGCATCGTCAGCTGCGACGGTATCACGATGGAATGGTCGACTGGCGCCTCGGGAGCCAGCTGCACGATGTCCCAGGCGCCGCCGATGTGCAGGCAGAGCACCATGTCCTCGTCGACGATCGCCTTCAGCATCGGATCCCAGTAGCCCGACAGGAAGCTCGGCCAGCCCTGCCCGTGCGGCGCCTCCAGGAAACTGATCGCGCGGCACCCCTTCCGAGCGATTCTCCGGACCTCCGCGACCGCCAGGTCGACGTCCCACATGGGGACGATTCCCAACGGGATGAACCGGCCGGGGTAGGTGGCGCACCACTCGTCGATGTGCCAGTCGTTGTACGCCTGGAGCATGATGTAGGAAATCTGCTTGTCGGCGGCCTCGCTGAAGGTCCGGGCGTTGAAGCCGGCCATCGTCGGGAAGCACATCGAGGCCAGCACGCCGTTCACGTTCATGTCGCGGACGCGCTCGTGGACGTCGAAACAGCCCGGCCGCATCTCGGACATCGAGCCGGGATGGAATCCCCACTCCTCCCGGGGCCAGCCGACGGTCGCCGCCATGCCGAACGGCGTCGCGGTCGCCTGGCCCTGGAACACCCAGAGATCCGCGCCTTCCGAACCGCGCACGACCTTCGGCGCCTGGTCCAGCCACTTCGCCGGAACATGCCGCTTGTACATGTCCGGGGGCTCGATCGAATGATCGTCAATGCTGATCAGGATCATGTCCGACTGCTGCATTTTTCCCTCTCCCCTGCTGCGGCGGCGAAACGGTACGAGGACTCTGACGCCGAAACGGTCGGTCAGCCGATGCGGACGGGCATCTTCTCCCAGCCCCGCACGGTCGAGGTGCGAGCCTGGACCGCGTTGTCCCAGTCGACCTCCCAGTCGGGAAAGCGCTGGAGCACCTCGTCCAGCGCCACCCGGCCCTCGAGGCGGGCCAGTGCGGCACCGAGGCAGTGGTGGATGCCGTAGCCGAAGCCGAGATGGCGACCCACGGAGCGGTGGATGTCGAAACGGTCGGGATCGGGGAAACGGCGCTCGTCCCGGTTGGCGGAGCCGTTGAGAAGAAGAACGACGCTGCCCGCGGGTATGGTCTGGCCGTGTTGTTCCACGTCGCGCTCGATGTACCGTGCCTGTACCGGGGAGGGCGCTTCGTACCGCAGCACCTCCTCCACCGCGTTGGGAATCAGCGATCGATCCGCGGCGAGTTCGCGGCGCTGGTCCGCGTGTTCACCGATGAGCTTCCCGGCCCAACCGACGAGCCGTGCCGTCGTCTCGTTCCCGGCACCGGCCAGCAGGTTGATGTAGGCGATCACCTCATCGCGGGTCAGCGTGCGGACGGTCCCGGTATCGTCCTCGAACTCCGCATTCATGAGTTCCGTCATGAGATCGTCCGAAGGATGTTCCGCCCGCCATTCGATGTAGTCGACGAACGCGCCGTCGATGCCGATGTCGGGTGGCCTCGGGTTATCCGGGTCCTCGATACGCAGATTGTCGTCGAAGAGGCTTCTGATCGCCTCCTGGTCCTCCTCCGGAATACCCAGGAGATAGCCGATCGTGCGCATCGCCATGTGCGTACCGAGGTCTCCGATGAAATCGAAGCCAGCGGTGCCGACAAACGGGTCGAGGGAACGCCCGCAGAACTCGCGGACCTTCGACTCGAGGGCGTTCATCTTCTTCGGCGTGAACACACGGGCCATGACACCGCGGTGGGCGTGGTGCACGGGAGGATCCTCGAAGAGGATGTTCCCGGGTGGTATGGGGACGTTCGCCTTGATGATCTCCAGGAGGGTGCCCCGCCCGGACAGGAAGGTACCCCATTCGCTCAGGGCACGCTCGACGTCCTCGAAGCGGCTCAGCGCGTAGAAGTCGTGCTTCTCGTTGTAGTAGAGCGGCGCCTCGTCGCGCATCCGCCGCCACACCGGGTAGGGGTCGGCGTCGATCTGGAAGTCGTAAGGGTCATAGTAGACGTCACCTAAATGGCTGGCGAGTGACACGGTTACTCCTTCACTGGGACGTACGGCTTTCATGAATGCCTCGCGCCTCGGCGTCATCCGCGGGGGTCGTCGTCACGGTGTCCGTCCGGGCACGCCGCCGGCGGCGGACCGTGCGGTTCCGGCCCTGCCGAGCGTGCCGGTGGGCCGCAGGTCGCGTACCGAAGCGGGAAAGGAGAGTGCGCCGGTTACCGTCGCCGCCGGTGGGTGCCGGTGGTGCCGGCGTCATGACTCCACCAGCAGCACCGGCACCTGCGGGATCCGCGGGCCGCGACTAGGCCTTCGGCCAGGCGAGGGACTTGGTCTCCAGGTACTGCTCGAATCCCAGCGTGCCGTTCTGCCGGCCGATCCCGCTGTGCTTGTAGCCCCCGAAGGGCAGGTCGGCGCCGTAGGGCGTGCCGCCGTTGACGCACATTCCCCCGGTGCGCACCCGGCGGGCCACAGCGAGTGACCGTTCCAGGGATCCGGAGAAGACACCGCCGCTGAGTCCGTACACACTCTCGTTGGCGATCCGGACGGCATCGTCGTCATCGTCGAACGGGATCACCACGAGAACCGGCCCGAAGATCTCTTCCCGGGCGATCGTCATCGAGTTGTCCACATCGGTGAACAAGGTGGGCTCGACGTACCAGCCGGTGGGCAGGTGCTCGGGCCGACCGCCACCGAGCGCGAGCGTGGCGCCCTCCGCCACCCCCTTCTCGATGTAGCCGAGCACGCGAGCCCGCTGCTTGGCCGAGATCAGCGGGCCCATCATCACGTCCGGGCGCTGCGGATCGCCGTAGGGCACTGCCGCGAAGGCGGCCTTCAGCACCTCGACGCCCTCGGCATAGCGCGACCGCGGCAACAGCATCCGGGTCTGGACGGCGCAGCCCTGACCGGCGTGGTAACACACCCCCAGGCCGGCCATGAGCGCGCTCGGGAGATCCGCGTCGTCGAGGACGATCGTCGCGGACTTGCCGCCGAGCTCGAGGAACACCCGCTTCATCGTCGCGGCGCCCTTCGCCATGATGCGCTGCCCGACGGTGGTCGATCCGGTGAAGGAGATGAGGTCGACCTGCGGGGAGAGCGTCAGCTCCTCCCCCACCAGGTGGTCCGAGGAGGTGACGACATTGACCACGCCGGGCGGGATGTCCGTGCGCTYGGCGACCAGCCGACCGATGCGGGTGGCGTTCCACGGGGTGTCCGGAGCGGGCTTGAGCACCACCGTGTTCCCGGTGGCGAGGATCTGGCCGAGCTTGTTGAGGGCCACCTCGAAGGGGAAGTTCCACGGCACGATGGCGCCGACCACACCGGCCGGTTCCTTCCGGACCCGCCGCCGGTTGAGCACGCCCATCGCCATGCCGTCCGGGAGATCCGACTCCCAGGGGAACTCGTCGATCAGCTTCGCCGGGTAACGAAGCGCGCTCTCCAAAGGATCATCAAGCTGTGGACCGCCGGTCACCATCCGTGGGCAGCCGACTTCGAGGATGAGCTCCTCGCGCAGCTCCTCCCGCTCGCTTTCCAGCGCGTCCTGCAGCTGTTCGAGGCAACGCTTGCGGAAGGCATGGTTCGTCGACCAGTCGGTGGTGTCGAACGCGCGGCGGGCGGCCGCGATCGCCCGCCGCATCTCCGCCGTGGAGGCGTCCGCCACCTGCCCTAATAACTGTTCGGTCGCGGGGTTGATGTTGTCGAATCGCTTGCCCGAGTCGGCTTCGACGAGCTCGCCGTCCACAAGCATCCTGGACTCGGACCTGACATCGGTCACCGCGGTCACGGTGATCTCCTCTCGCCCGCAGGCAGAAGTACGCCCTGGTGTAGCGGAAGTACGCCGGTAAGTGGTGGTGGGTGGTAGGCGTGACGGTGGAGTCCGCATCCCGCGCCCCGCCTCTCCCACGCTCTTCACAACAGGAGCTGGACGACGTTCTGTCCGAAACCGGGAGCAGCGCTCACGCCTAGGTCAGACCGCCACGTCAGGTTCTCGGCGACGCCGCCCGAGGAGATACCTGTGCGGGCGTGACGTCGCGGGTGGGTTGTGGTCCGTATCCGCCCGGGGACGCGAGGCGGGTGCCGTCTGGTGGTGCGGGAGAGCGGGTGATCTGGTCTCGACACCGAGTCGCGTGCGGTGTCGACATCGGATCGCGGGAACGGTCCCCCGCCGGTGTCGTTGGTTGGAGTCCGCTGATCAGCCGGGACGCCGGTCGCGCCGGGACAGGGCGTACTAGCCGCTGTCGTCGCGCCGGCGGCGCTTCTTGGGGTCACGAAGTTGCAGCGCATTGATGAAGATCTTGGTGATCTGGTCGACGGCGACATCGAAGTCGTATCTGGAGCCGTCCTGCATGAGTGACTGTTCGGCGAACCGCAGTGTCATCGTGGCGAGTGCGTCGGTCGCGATGACCGGGTCCAGGGTCGCGTCCGCCAGGCCGCGCCGCTGGAGCTGTGTGATCGAGGCGGCCATCTCCTCGCAGTGCCGCTGGTAGAGCTCGGTCCAGAGGGCGCTGATCGGCTCGTTGTACCGTGCCACCTGCTCGATGACGTTCATGATCCGCGCTTCTTCGCGGTGTGCCTCGAAACGGATCCGGATCGCCTTCGTGAGGCGCTCCCGCGGTGTGGCGGTGGAAGAAGGATCAAGGATGACGTCCATCCCCGAATTGAGAGCATGATCTATGGCGGTGACCACCTCCCGGAGGATGTCCTCCTTCGAGTCGAAGTAGTGGTAGAAGGCGCTGTGGGTCAGGCCGGCACGCTCGCCGATGTCGGAGACCCGCGCGTCATGGAAGCCCTTCTCCTCGAAGACGGTCTTCGCGGCCTCCACCAGTCGGGCCCTTGTCTCGGCCCCGCGGCGTGAGCGCGGCAGGTCGTCGTCCCAGCGCTGTGTCCTGAGCTGACTGTCGGCGCCGGAGCTCCAGACCGGTTCCGCCGCCGGCTTCGGCTGGGGAACTGCTGTCATCGGTACTCCTCCAGGGCCATCGGGTTGGTGCACTGCGAGTGCCAGGTCCGGCGACGTAGTCGAACCCCACGCCCGCATCCGCCTCGGGCCAGGGTGTGCGGGCGGGCTTCGGTCGGCGCCCGCCGGCACCCGCTCACCTTCGGCATCTCCATCACCGCTCACCTGTTCACGGGGTCCCGGTCTGCCGCCGCTGCGCGCGGTCGTCGGGCCGGTGCCCCTCGCCGGCCTGCCGACGAGCCCGTTGCACCAAAACTGACATGATCCTGAAAAAAAATCGACGATCATGTCTGGAAAGTTGACGATAATGTAGACGCTCTCCGGGCGGACAGCAAGCACCTTCCGAACGGTCGCAGGCGGTCGACCGATGGCAACCAGCCCGCCTGCCAGGCGTGGAACAGCAAGCCTTGCCGACGGACGGGCCGCGGGCGGGATGGACGGACCGGGCCCACGGGGCCGCCGATCGATCAACCCCGCACCGGCACGCGGTCGCACACCGCCGCACGCGGACACAGGCCACCGGACCCGCCCTCCCCGGACGAGGACGGCTGCCCCGGACGGGGACCGCGGCCCCGGACGCGGACCCGCGACAGGCGGGCAGCCGACTCGTCCACACCGGCCTGCGCCAGGTCCCGCGCAGCGAGCCCTCCGGTACCCCCTCCTCTCCTGGGGACGGGAATGCGCGGAATAACCAACCGAAAGCGGCATTTCCGGGAGAAGCCGGCAAGGCGGGCGACAGGCGGAGACCGGCCACACACACCTGCGCAAGGCGACTGATCGGCCGCCCAGAGTCACAACCACCGGCCTCTTGACTTCCGGATCGGAAAATGTAAGCCTTCCCACACGTTCCGGCCGAACCGACAGGCAGTCGCGCCGGCGCGGTCCAGTAATTGTTCGCCTGCCGGCTGACGCCGGCAGGTGGAACTGCCGCGTACTGGACCGCAGCCGACCTGTCGCGGCCACTTCAGCCACCACACACCGTCGGCGGCCGTATTCACAATCGCCGCCACGGGACGCTTCGCCGCAGTGCGTTCTATTTGGCGTCACCGGGATTCCAACCGACCGGCGGGCAGTATCAGCCGCTCGTTCAACTTCACTTCCGCAGGCGCGGTCCGGCGCGCCGCGGATTTCGGCTGCGCGGAAGAGGCCGTCGTCGCGGAAAGCGCCGCGACGGCCGGCCCGCCCGCGCAGCGACTACCCAGAGGAAGGTCGTCCAAGAAATGAATCCGAGGAAAGGCCTCTTACCTGTGCTGGCGGCTGCGCTCGCCCTGGTGGCCGCCTGCGGGAGCGGCGGGGACGGCGGCGACAGCAGCGCGGCGGCACCGGGCACGGACGCCGGGACGACGGCGACACTCTCGCGCTCCTCCGCGACGCAGCCGGCCACCTGGAAGACCCTCCCGGTCTCGGGCACCCTGCCCTGCTCCGGCCCCTCGCCCGACCCGACCCGGGGCATCACCCCCACCAGCATCAAGGTCGGCGGGATCGGCACCCTCAGCGGCGGTGGCACCTCCACCTACCAGGAGACGGACCTCGGCGCCCAGGCCCGGTTCGCCCGGGAGAACGCCGCGGGCGGCGTGTTCGGCCGCACGATCGACTACACCGGCATGGTGGACGACGCGCAGAACGCCCAGCAGAACGCCGACGCCGGGAAGAAGCTGGCCGAGAACGAGAAGGTCTTCGCCGCGGCGCCGGTGATGACCACGATGTCGGGCTACGTCGACTCCCTGTGCGAGAACGTGGTGCCGGCGTTCGGCTGGTCGATCAACAGCGGGTTCTGCGGCCGGGCGAACACCTTCGGCTTCACCGGCTGCCTGCTGCCGGACAAGTACAACTCGATCCAGGTCGGCCCGTACGTCGAGCTGCTGTCCAAGAGTTCGGACAAGAGTGTCGTCCTGCTCGGCGTCGACAACGCCTCGGCCAAGCAGGGCGTCGCCGACACCAAGGACGCGCTGGAACGGGCCGGGCTGGACGTCGTCATGACCAACACCACCCTGCAGTACGGGCAGCCGCCCTCGGACCCGTCCAGCCTGGTCCGGCAGATCATGACTGCCAACCACGGCAAGCCGCCGGCGCTCATCTACCACGTCACCGACTTCGTGAACGTGACCGCGCTGGCCCAGACGCTGACCGCCGCCGGCTACCAGGGCATCCAGACCAGCTCGGTGGGCTACGACCCGCGGCTGACCGGCCTGGAGGCGCTGAACAAGACCTACACGGCCGTCCAGTGGCTGCMGTTCGAGGAGACCGCCAACCCGACGGTGCGCCAGATGACCGACGACATCAACAAGTACGGCAAGGGCGCCAAGCTGTCCCTGACCTCGGCGATGGGGTGGATCTCCGCCGACATGCTGATCTCCGGTCTCAAGGCGACCGGCAAGGATCTCACCGTCGACAAGTTCCTGAGCACAATGAACAGCCCGGATTACCACTACGGTGACGGCATCTTCATCGCTCAGTCGACGTGGCCGGAGAATCATTTCTACGGCGCTCCCTGCAGTGCCTCCACCCAGTTGAAGGACGGCCACTACTCGCTCGCCGTTCCGCTCGTCTGCAACAACCCCTACACCAACTAGACCGGCACCCGTGCGAAGCGGGCGGAGGGCGGAACCAAATCCCTCCGCCCGCGGAGGGAGTCCCAGTCCGCACGGGGGCCGGGTCTGTCCCCCGCTTCCTGGACCGTTACGGGCCCGCAGGGGCGGAAAGGAGTGGGTGTGGTTGYGGCCAGCACCGACAGCAGCGTCGCCGGGGTGACCACGGAACCGGCACTGGAGGTCCGCCACGTCACCAAGCGCTACGGCGGTCTTACCGCCGTCAGTGATGTGTCCCTGCGGGTGGACCCCGGCGAGGTCTGTGGCTTCATCGGCCCGAACGGCGCCGGCAAGACCACCCTGTTCGACATCATCTCGGGCCTGACGCCGCCCACGTCGGGCGCCGTGTTCCTCGACGGAGTGGACGTCACCCGGCAGCTCCCGGAACGTCGCGCGCGTTCCGGCGTGCGTCGTACCTTCCAACGCGCGCAGCTGTACAGCCGCCTTTCGGTGGAGGACAACGTCCTGACCGCCATGGAATGGCGCGGCGGTGGGGGCGGGCTGCTCGCCGACCTGTTCGCCGCGCCTGGGCGGCGGCGGCGCGAGGCCGAGCGGCGGGAGCACGCGCTGTCGGTGCTCGCCGCCTGCGGGCTGGCCGACCTGCGGCACAAGCCCGCCGGTGCGCTGCCGATCGGCCAGGCCCGGCTGGTGGAGCTGGCGCGGGCGATCGCCGACCGGCCCCGGCTGCTGCTGCTCGACGAGCCGACCTCGGGGCTGTCCGCGCACGAGACGGAGCTCTTCGGCGAGCAGATCCAGCGCCTGCGGACGACCGGCGTGGCGGTCGTCCTCGTCGAGCACGACGTCGGCTTCGTCATGGGCCAGTCGGACCGGGTCGTGGTGCTGAACCTCGGTTCCGTCCTGGCCGAGGGCACACCGGACGAGATTCAGGCCCACCCCGCCGTCCGAGCGGCCTACCTGGGCTGACCGCCAGACCGGATCTCCATCGAAGGGCCACACAATGGAGGAGTTCCTCAATCTCATCGTCGGCGGCGCCGTCGCCGGCGGTCTCTACGCCATCCTGGCGGCCGGCGTGGTCTTGACCTATCAGACGTCGGGCATCTTCAACTTCGCGCACGGTGCGGTCGCCTTCGCCACCGCCTATCTGTTCGTACAACTCAATGTCACCGCCGGCGTGCCGGTCGTCCCCGCGGCGATCATTTCCATTCTTGTCTTCGCGCCGCTGCTGGGCCTGTTACTGGACAGGCTGGTCTACCGGCGGCTCGCACACGCCCCGGTGGCCGTGAAGATCGTGGTACCGATCGGGCTGCTGATCGCGGTGCCCGGGCTCTGCCTGTTCATCTCCAGCCGGCTGAACCTGTGGTTCCACCTGGACATCGCCGGCATCGAGGATCTGTTCCTGATCCCCGGCCTGGGGCCGACCCCGAAGCAGACGTGGACGCTCGGCGGGGTGCTGCTGGACAGCAACCAGATCGCCGTCTTCGGCGCCGCGGTGCTCACGGCCGTCGGTCTGTGGGTCCTGCTGCAGCGCACCCGGCTCGGGCTCCAGATGCGGGCCGTGGTGGACCGGCGGAGCCTGGCCGCCCTGCGCGGCATCGATCCCGACCGGACCTCCGCCGTGTCGTGGATGCTGGGCAGCTTCCTCGCCGGGCTCGCCGGTGTGCTGGTCGCCCCGATCTTCACGCTCAACACCCCGGTGTTCACCACGGTCGTGCTGATCTCGACGCCGGCCGTCGTGTTCGCCCGGTTCCGTTCGATGCCCCTCGCGCTCGCCGGCGGCCTGCTGATCGGCGTCCTGCAGAACCTCATCGTCGGCTACGCGGACTTCGCCCAGAACATCTCCGGGTTCAGCACGTCGGTGCCGTTCATCCTGCTGCTCGGGCTGCTGTTCGTGTTCGCCGTGGACCGCAGCCGGCGGGCCGGCGCGCACGCCGACGACGACCCGCCGCCGCCGTCCTACGGGACGGAGTCGAAGCGGCGCAAGGTCATCGCGTGGACGGTGTGGAGCGTCGCCGTCCTCGTCTTCGCGCTGTTCGTGGCGGACGAGTACTGGCAGTCACTCATCATCCGCGGACTGGCGCTGTCGCTGGTGCTGCTCTCCTTCACGGTCGTGACCGGAGTCGGCGGGATGGTCAGCCTCGCGCAGGCCGCGTTCGTGACCGCCGCCGGCATCACGGCCGGCTGGGCGGTCAGCCACCACTGGCCGTTCGCGGTCGCGCTGCTCCTCGGCACCGCGGTCGCCACCGCGATGGGCGTGCTGGTGTCGCTGCCCGCCCGGCGGCTCGGCGGACTGCCCCTGGCGCTGGCGACCCTGGCCCTGGCGTACCTCTGCCAGAACCTGTTCTTCCAGCTCAGCGGCGTGAGCCGGAACGACTTCGGCGGCTGGGTGCTCAGCCCGCCCGCCCTCGGACCGGTGGACCTCGCCGACCCCCGCTCAATGATCATTTTCCTGGCGGTCGTGCTGGGCCTCGCCCTTCTCCTGGTCAGCAACCTGATCCGGTCGAGCTCCGGCCGGGCGATGGCCGCGCTGCGCTCCACGGAGCCGGGCGCGGTGACCATCGGCATCTCGGCGGGCCGCACGAAGACCGCGGTGTTCGCCCTGTCCGCGGCCATCGCCGGCTTCGGCGGGGTGCTGCTCGCGAGTTCGTCCGGGCGTATCACCCACCTCGACTATCCGGTCGAGACGGGCCTGTTCTGGCTCGCCACGGTCGTGCTGTTCGGGGTGCGCCGGCCGGCCGCGGCCGTGATCGCCGGGCTGAGCGCCGCCGTCAGCCCTGAGATCCTCAGCCACGTCGCGGAGACGTCCTACCTGCCGCAGGTGCTCTCCGGCCTGGCCGCGATCAACCTGGCGCAGAACTCCGACGGCATCCTCGCGCTCACCGCGCAGCAGCGGTTCGAGCGTCGCCGCAGGCGGGAGCAGCGGGCGCTGCGCCGGGAGGCCGCCGCCACGGCGGCGACCCCGGTCAGCACCACCCCGAACAGCGTGACCCCGGTCAGCGCGCCGGACACCGAGGCCTCGGACGGTGCCTCGACCGTGCTCGAGCTGCGTGACGTGCACGCCGCCTACGGCGCCGTGGAGGTGCTGCACGGGGTCAGCCTGACGCTGCGGGCGGGCGAGGTGCTCGCCCTCATCGGGGCCAACGGGGCCGGCAAGTCGACGATCTGCGGGGTGGTCACCGGCGGCGTCCCGGTGACGCAGGGCACCGTGCGGCTCGGCGGTCAGGACGTCACCGGGCTGCCACCGCACCGCAGAGTCCGGCACGGCGCCTTCCTCATCCCCGAGGGCCGCGGCATCTTCCCGGCCCTGACCGTGGACGAGAACCTCTCCCTGTGGCTCCCGTCGGCCGATGACCGGGACGCCGCCTACCGCCGTTTCGCGGTGCTCGGCCGACGCCGCGGCCAGCTCGCCGGATCCCTGTCCGGCGGCGAGCAGCAGATGCTGGCCCTGGCGCCGGCGCTGGTGAAGCCCCCCGCCGTCCTGATCGTGGACGAGCCCTCGCTCGGCCTGGCCCCCCTCGTCGTCGCCGAGGTCTACGCCGCCCTGGAGGAACTGCGGGCCACCGGGACCGCGATCCTGCTGGTCGAGGAGAAGGCCCACGACGTGGTCGCGCTCGCCGACACCATCGCCTTCATGGCCGTCGGCCGGGTGGCCTGGGCGCAGCGGACCGCCGATGTCGACGCGGACCTGCTGGTGCAGTCCTACCTCGGGATCAGTGACACGCCGGCCGGGCACTCCGGGTCACCGGCAGCCCTGGCCGGCAGCACGACCGGCCCCAGCACGACCGGCCCCGCCGTCCCGCAACCCGCGAAGGAGCGTTCATGAAAGCCGTACGTGCAGCCGAAGGCGGCGTGCAGCTCGTCGACCTCGACGAGCCGCCCGGCACCGGCGAGATCCTGCAGGTCCGCTCGGCGAGCATCTGCAGCTCCGACCTGATCTACATCAGCCAGGGCAGCCGCCACATCCTCGGCCACGAGCTGGCGGGCGTGCGCGCGGACGGCAGCGCCTACATCGTCGAGGCGCTCTTCGGCTGCATGGAATGCGAGCAGTGCCTGAACGGCAACTACAACCGCTGTCCCACCCACGGCGAGCGGGCGCTCGGCTTCAGTGCCGACGGCGGCATGGCCGAGCAGTTCCGCGTGCCCACGGCCCGATTAGTCCCGCTGCCGGCCGGCCTCGACGTGCGCGACGCCTCCATCGTCGAGCCGGCGTCGGTGTCCTGGCACGGCGTCCGGATCTCCGGCGCCGCCCCCGGAGCCCGGGTCGCCGTCGTCGGCGCGGGCGCGCTGGGCCTGCTCGCCGTCGCCGCCGCCCGCCGGCAGGGCATCACCGACATCGCCATCGAGGCGCGCTATCCGCACCAGATCGAGGCCGCCGAGCGCCTCGGCGCCAGCGGCCCACCCAAGGGCGAGTACGACGTCATCATCGAGGCGGCGGGAAGCCCGGCCAGCCTCGCCCGCGCGGTGGAGCTGCTGGCGCCCGGCGGCACCGTCGTCGCCATCGGGGTCTACATGGGCACCATCGAGGTCGACTGGCTCAGTGTCTTCCTCCGCGAGGGCCGCCTGTTGTCCTCCCTCGGCTACTGCCGCCACGGCGGCGGCCGCGAGATGGATGACGCCGCGGCCATGCTCGCCGAGGACCCCGAGATCACCCGCACCCTCATCACCCACCGCTTCCCGCTCGAGGAGGCCGAGGAGGCGTTCCGGGTGGCGAGCGACCGGAAGTCGGGCGCCATCCGGGTCGTGCTGGAGCCATGAGACGGYACGCCCGGTCCCCCCGGCGCGCCGGGAACGGCCCGTCCCGCACGTCCGTCTACGCAGAGGAGCACCGATGACCCCGACCTCGGAGGTGGCCGCCCGGCCGGCCGTCCTGCCCGGCGCCGCCCGCCAGATCGGCTACATCGTCCGCGACATCGATCAGGCCGTGCGCAGCTGGCTGGAGCTGGGAGTAGGCCCCTGGTACGTCCTGCGCGGACAGACGCARACCGGCCTCTACCGGGGCCGGTCCTGCTCGGCCCCGCTGTCCATCGCCTTCAGCAACACCGGTGACCTGCAGGTCGAACTGATCTGCCAGGAGGACGACACCCCGAGCATCTACACCGAGTTCCTGCACGCGGGGCACGAGGGGTTCCACCAGCTGGCCTGGTGGACCGACGACTTCGACGCCACCATGCGTGCCGTGGCGGCCGCCGGCTGGCCCGTCGTGTGGTCCGGTGACGGCGACGGCGCGGCTCGCTACGCCTACGTCGAGCCGCCGGCCGGGCCCGCGACCATCGTCGAGATCATGGAAGTCACGGCCGCCACGGACGGCATCGCCACGCTGGTCCGCCAGGCCGCGCAGGACTGGGACGGCAGCGATCCGATCCGCACGCTCAGCGTGTAGGCCGCCCGCCGACGTGCGCGGGCCCGGTCCGGGAGCACCCGGCCGGCGCCCCGCCGTCGGCGGTCCTCGCCCCACGCTTCGAGCGATCACGCCACACAGGGAAGTGGAGGAGCCTTGACCAGGAATGGCACCCGGACCGCCGGGACGGTGGGCATCGTGACCGGTGCCGGTCGCGGCATGGGCCTGGCCTGCGCGCAGCGCCTCGACGGCACGGTCGACGCGTTGCTGCTCGTCGACCGGGACGAGTCGGTGACGGCGCTGGCGAAGCGGTGGCCGGCGAGCACGACCACCGTCGAGGCGTTCGTCCTCGACGTCACCGACCGGGAGGGACTGGACCGGCTCGCGGCACGGGCCGGCGAGCTCGGCACGCTGCGCGCCGTCGCGCACGCCGCGGGCATCTCGCCGACCATGGCCGACTGGCGCCGCATCTTCGCCGTCGACCTCGTCGGGACGGCGCTGCTCGCGGCGGCCCTGCGCCCGCTCACCACCGCCGGGACGGCGCTGGTGTGCTTCGCCTCCATGGCGCCGTACCTGCAGATCAGCGAGGCCGATCCGGCCGCCGACGCCGTGCTGGACGACCCGCTCGACGAGAACTTCCTCGACCGCCTGCACGAGGCCCTCGGGCCCCTCGTCGAGGACCCCGGCATGGCCTACTCGTGGGCCAAGCGCGGGGTGCAGCGCTTCGCCCGCCAGGAGGCGGTGCGGGTCGGTCCGCTCGGCGGGCGCGTCTGCTCCCTCTCCCCGGGGATCATCGACACTCCGCAGGGCCGGCAGGAGGCCGAGACCCACACGATCATGCAGACCCTGGTGGACCAGACTCCGCTCGGCCGCATCGGGCAGGCGCAGGACGTCGCCGACGTGGTCGCCTTCCTGCTGTCCGACAGCGCCCGCTTCGTGACCGGTGTCGACATCCTCGTGGACGGCGGCATCTGTGCCGCGCTGAGCGGGTCAGCGGCCGCCGCCACCTAGTAGGGCTTTGTTGGGTGCGACGCACCCTGGGTGGGGCCCACCGCTGGCGCGGCCACCAGCGACGGCCCGTTGCCCGCCGACGACCTCACCGCACTTGTGGGCACCGATGCGGCGCACGGACCAGCTATGCTGGCTCCATCAGCTCGTCGAGCTCCTGCCGCGAGTTGTCCGCGCGTCGTAGCACCCGCTTCTCAGCATCGGGCCTCCGCTCCGCGCGTAACCGGCCGAGATCCTCGGATCCCCGGTTGTCGGCGGGACACCCGCACAGATAGAGATTCTTCTTGTCTTCGTTCACCGATCTTGGCGTGCCCGCGCGCCTGACCGATGTTCTCACCCGTCTCGCCATCGAGACCCCCACCCCCATCCAGCGGGCGACGCTGCCGGACGCGCTCGCCGGACGTGACGTCCTCGGCCGCGGCCGCACGGGGTCCGGCAAGACGCTCGCGTTCCTCCTGCCCGTGGTCGCGCGGCTGTCCGGCGGGCCCCGGGCCCGGGCCGGGGCTCCGCGCGCGCTGGTTCTGGCGCCCACCCGCGAGCTCGCCGCGCAGATCGACACGGCGCTGCGACCGCTGGCCGCTGCGGCCGGCCTCACCTCGTGCACCGTGTTCGGCGGCGTCGGTCAGGAACCGCAGGTGGCCGCGATCCGGCGGGGTGTCGACATCGTCGTGGCCTGCCCCGGCCGGCTGGAGGATCTCCTCGCGCAGGGGCGCTGCTCGCTGGCCCAGGTGAAGATCGTCGTGTTGGACGAGGCCGACCACATGGCCGATCTGGGGTTCCTGCCCGCGGTGCGCCGGCTGATCGGCCAGACCGCGGCCGGTGGGCAGCGCATGCTGTTCTCGGCGACCCTGGACAAGGCCATCGACACCCTGGTGCGCCAGTACCTCAGCAGGCCCGCGGTACACGAGGCCGACTCCGCCCAGTCCCCGGTGGGCACGATGGCGCACCATCTGCTGCACGTCGAGCGGGACAGCCGGCTTCCCGTGCTCGTCGACCTGTCCAGCGCCCCGGGCCGCGCGGTCGTGTTCACCCGCACGAAGCACGGCGCCAAGGCGCTGGCCCGCCAGCTCAACCGCGCCGGCGTGCGCGCGGTCGAGCTGCACGGCAACCTCAGCCAGAACGCCCGTACCCGCAACCTCGACGACTTCCACACCGGCCGGGCCTCGGCGCTGGTCGCCACGGACATCGCCGCCCGCGGCATCCATGTCGACAACGTGGCACTCGTGATCCACGCCGACCCACCGGCCGACCACAAGGCATACCTGCACCGTTCCGGGCGCACCGCGCGTGCCGGCAACAGTGGCACCGTCATCACCCTGGCGACCACGGAGCAGATCCGTGAGGTCACGCAACTGGCCCGCGCCGCCGGCATCAGGCCGACGACCACCCGGGTCGCCTCCGCCGCTCACCCGATACTCGCCACGCTCGCCCCCGGCGCCCGGTCGCTCAGCAGCCCCGTGGTCGCGGCACAGGCGGAGACCAGGAGCACTCCAGCCCAGCGCCGGCCGGTCGGTGAAGACCGCGGCACCGAGCCGACGCCTCGAACGGGCAGACGGCGTGGACGCCGCCCCGCCGGCAACCACGGCGGCCGCGCCGCCGACCACGGCCGCCGCGCCGGGCGGTCCACGGCGTCCCGATCGCCCGCGGTCACGGCTCGTACCAGCTCACCCGAGCACGAGGCCGGCCCGTCACCCGCGAAGCGGTCCAGCTCGCGACCGACCCACAGCGCCGCGGCGTTCAGCGCACGCCGCGCCCGCTGACCGGACCCGGTCACACCCACACACCCTGAGCCCGGGTCCGCTCGGGCGGCGTCCTCGCAGGGCGGCGCTCCCACCCCGGTGGGCGCGCCGCCCTGCGAGGTGTCCCGGGGACGGGTCCGTGATCCGTCCCCGGGGAGCCGGTCCGGCTAGGCCGGGACCGAGATGTTCATCAGCCGGGCGAGGTTGCCGCCCATGATCTTGCGGGTGGTCGCCTCGGGCAGGTGCTTGAGCTCGTCGAGGTAGGTCAGCGGGCTCGCAAGCCCCTCGGGATGCGGGTAGTCGGAGCCGAACAGCACCCGGTCCTCCCCGATGAGCTCGGCGAGCGCGCCCAGGTCCTCCTCCCAGAACGGGCTGATGTTGATGTTCCGCTTGATGACCTCGATCGGGTCCTCCGCGAAGTCCTGCGGCAGCTTCTTGTAGAGGTCCCTGATGGACAGCAGCAGCGGTGCGACCCAGCTGCTGCCGTTCTCGACCACGGCGATCTTCAGCCGGGGGAACCGGGACAGCGCGCCGTGGCAGACCAGCGCCGCCACCGCGTCCTCCACCGGGCGCCAGGCCTGCAGCATCCGGAACGCGCTGGGCTTGAACGGCAGCATCTCGGAGCTGGTGCCCGTCCAGTCGCTGTAGTACCGGTCGTAGCCGCTGTCCGACGAGTGCAGCGTGACCAGGATGTCGGCCTCCTGCACCCGCTCCCAGAACGGGTCGAACTCCGGCAGCCCGAACGAGCGCGCGCCGCGCAGGCCGGGTACCGGTGCCGGACGGATGAGGATCACCCGGGCACCCCGCTCCAGCACCCACTCCAGTTCCTCGATCGCCTTCTCCACGATCGGCAGGGAGATCACCGGGGTGGTGAAGATGCGGTCGAGGCCCTCGTAGTTGAACTGCCAGGTCTCGTACAGCCACTCGTTGAGCGAGTGGATGACGGCATGGACCAGGTCCGGGTCGTCCCGCATCCGCTCCTCGATGAGGCTGGCCAGCGTCGGGAACATCAGGGTGCGGTCCAGGCCCTGCTCGTCCATGAGCTTCAGCCGGGCGGCCGGCTCCCGCCAGGCGTCGATGCAGCGCACCGGCGCGCCGAAGATCTCCCGGTAGGACTTGCCCTCGGGGTTGCCGTGCCGGTAGTAGTCCTCCTGCGCGCCCGGGCGGGCGACCACGTCGAAGGTCGGATTCGGGATGTAGTCGCTGATCTGCCCCCGGACCACGATCTTCGTCCGGCCGTGGACGTCGACGTAGTCGACGGCGCCCTTGTAGCGGGCCGGGAGGAACTTCGTCAGCGCGTCCCTGGTCTCGTACAGGTGGTTGTCGGCGTCGAACACCGGGATGTCGTTGGTGGGCATCATGGCCTCCTCGGGCACACGAAAAGCAGCATGCGGGGGTATGACACAGAGAAAAGGAAACGCGGAAACGGCGGAGCGATGAACGCGCCCTGCGGGCATCCGCCCGTTGTCGCGGGCCTACTTGGGCTGTATCGCCAGGGCGATGTCGACGAGCATGTCCTCCTGGCCGCCGACCAGCTTTCGCCGGCCCGCCTCGATCAGGATGCTGCGGGCGTCCACGCCGTAGGTCTCGGCGGCTATTTCGGCGTGCCGGAGGAAACTGGAGTACACGCCCGCGAAGCCGAGCGTGAGCGTCTCGCGGTCGACCCGGACCGGACGGTCCTGCAACGGCCGGACCAGGTCCTCGGCCGCGTCCTCCAGCGCGAGCAGGTCGCAGTCGAGATCCCAGCCCAGCAGCAGCGCGACCGCGACGAACGGCTCGATCGGGCAGTTGCCGGCGCCGGCTCCCTGGCCGGCGAGCGACGCGTCGACGCGGTAGGCGCCCTCCTCGACCGCGGCGAACGAGTTGGCGACCGACAGCGAGAGGTTCTCGTGCGCGTGGATGCCGATCTGGGTGTCCGGGCTGAGGACGTCGCGGTAGGCACGGACCCGCTCGCGCACGCGGTCGGTGGTCAGCCGGCCGCCCGAGTCGGTGACGTAGACACAGTGCGCCCCGTACGACTCCATCAGCTTGGCCTGGGCGGCCAGCTCGGCCGGCTCGGCCATGTGGCTCATCATCAGGAAGCCGGAGACGTCCATGCCGAGCTCGCGCGCCGCGGCGATGTGCTGGGCGGCGACGTCCGCCTCGGTGCAGTGCGTCGCGACGCGGACCGAGCCGACCCCCATCGCGTGCGCGCGGCGCAGCTCGGCGATCGTGCCCACGCCCGGCAGCAGCAGCGTGGTGATCGTCGCCTGCGAGGCGTTGGTGACCGCCGCCTCGATCCACTCCCAGTTCGTGTGGCTGCCGGGGCCGTACGTCAGGCTGGAGCCGGCCAGCCCGTCGCCGTGGGTGACCTCGATCGCCCGGACGCCCGCCTTGTCGAGAGCGGCCACGATGGCGCCGACCCGCTCCGGGTCGACCCGGTGCCGGATGGCGTGCATCCCGTCCCGCAGGGTGACGTCCTGCAGATAGATGTTCGGCCCGGTCATGCCGTCACCTCGGCGCCAGCGATGCGCTCGGCGACCCGTACAGCCGCCGACGTCATGATGTCCAGGTTGCCGGCGTAGGCCGGCAGGTAGTGGGCGGCGCCCTCCACCTCGAGGAACACGCTCACCTTCCAGCGGACGTCGACCGTGTCGTCCGGCAGGAGAATGCGCATCTCGGCCGGGTCCACGGGAGTGAACTGCACGTCCTGCTTCAGGCGGTAGCCGGGCACGTAGGCGGCGACGTCCGCGATCATCCGGTGGATCGATTCGGTGACCGCGTCCCGGTCGACGTCGCCGACCAGGCAGAGCACGGTGTCCCGCATGATGAGCGGCGGCTCGGCCGGGTTCAGGATGATGATGGCCTTGCCGCGCCGCGCGCCGCCCACCGACTCCAGCGCGTGCGCCGTCGTCTCGGTGAACTCGTCGATGTTGGCGCGGGTGCCGGGCCCGGCGGACTTCGACGCCACCGTGGCGACGATCTCCGCGTAGGCCACCGGGGTGACGCGTGAGATCGCCGCGACGATCGGGACGGTGGCCTGCCCGCCGCAGGTCGTCATGTTGACGTTGGGGGCGCTCAGGTGCTCGTCGAGGTTGACCGCGGGCACCACGAACGGCCCGAGCGCCGCCGGGGTGAGGTCGATCAGCCGCCGGCCGTACGGGGCCAGCGCCGCGGCGTTCGCCCGGTGCGCGTTGGCGCTCGTCGCGTCGAGCACGATGCCGGCCTGTTCGAACTCGGGCATCGCCAGGAGACCGGCCACCCCGTCGGACGTCGTGGCGACGCCCAGCCGCCTGGCGCGGGCGAGGCCGTCGGACTCCGGGTCGATCCCCACCATGGCCGCCACGCTCAGCGACTCGGACCTTCGCTTGATCTTGATCAGGAGGTCGGTGCCGATGTTCCCCGACCCGATGATCGCCACCTGCTGCACGGTTTCAGCCTTCCTTCTCGAACGTCGCCGTTACCGGGCCCAGGGGGCCGACCTCGGCTTGGATCACGTCGCCGGGCTCGATGGGGGCCAGCGGACCGAGCGCCCCGGACAGGACGATGTCGCCGCCCCGGAGCGGATCCCCGAAGTCCAGTGCCGTGCGCGCGAGCCACGCCAGCGCGCTGAGCGGGTCGCCGAGGCACGCCCGCCCCGTCCCGGTGCTGGCCGTCACGCCGTTGCGCAGCATCCGCATCGACACGTCGGCCGGAGTGAACTCGTCCAGGGTGAGATGCCGGTCACCCAGCACGAAGACGCCGCTGGAGGCGTTGTCCGCCACCGTGTCGGTGATGCGGATCCGCCAGTCCGCGACCCGGCTGTCGACGACCTCGATCGCCGCGACCGCGCTGCCGACCGCCGCCCGGACGGCGGCGGGCTGCGGGTCGACGATGTCCGCGGCGAGGATGAAGGCGATCTCGGCCTCGGCTCTGGGCTGCAGCAGCCGACCGAACGGCACCGTGGCGCCCGAGGCGTAGTTCATGTCGTCGAAGAGCACGCCGAAGTCGGGCCGGTCCACGCCGACCTGGCGTTGGACGGCCGGCGAGGTGAGACCGATCTTGCGGCCGACGACCCGCGCGCCACGGGACACCCGCAGCGCGGTGAGCGCCGACTGCACCGCGTAGGCGGCGTCGATGTCGCTCGGGCCGATCAGGTCGGCGACCGGCGCGCACGGAACGTGCTCGACGGCCGCCCGGTCGAGCCGCGCGACGGCGGCCTCGATCGCCTCACGGCCCACGCCGCCAGTCACAACGCTGCCAGTCACGCGGCACCTCGGAATCGTCGGGGCGAGCACCGCCCGCGGGTGGACGCCGGCCTCATCGCGGAAAGGCCGTCCGCACGGCGAAGCCGGCGATCAGCTCGGGCGCGGGCCGGTAGTAGCTGGTCCGCACCTGGTACGGCCCCGTTGCGGCGAGCGCCGCGAACGCGGCGACCCACGTGCGTATCTCGTGCGCGGAATTGCCGCCCTCCCGGGTGATCCCGTCGTTGGTCCACCCGTCCAGCTCGGCCAGCCGGCCCTGGTCGAGGACGTCGAGCACCCGCCGGTCCCACTCGGGGTTGAGCGGTCGCAGGTCGGCCGTACCGCGGGCGAAGCTCGCCGCCGCCTCGATCACCGCGCTCTGCCGGGCCTGCCGCTCCCCGACGGTCGGCGGCCGTCCGTGCACGATGCGTTCGAGCACCTCCGGCGGGCTGGCCAGGTTCGGGACGGGCGGGTCGTGCGAGAGTCCGCCCGACCCCAGCACGAGCACCCGCCGGTCGAGGCCGGCCAGGTAGCGGCCGATCGCGGCCCCCAGCAGCCGGGCCCGCCGCAGCGGCGCCAGCGGGACCGCCACGGAGTTGACGAAGACCGGGACCACCGGACGGGCCGCGATGTCGCCGAAGAGTGCCGCCAGCGGCTGCACCGTGCCGTGGTCGACGTCCATGCCGGTTGAGACGGCCACGTCGACGTCGGCCG
Source organism: Parafrankia soli (assembly GCF_001854695.1). Lineage (GTDB taxonomy): Bacteria > Actinomycetota > Actinomycetes > Frankiales > Frankiaceae > Parafrankia > Parafrankia soli. Next base: position 18,531 of record NZ_MAXA01000245.1, on the reverse strand, counting down.
CCCAGGCCGCCTCCGCGAGGCCGTAGGCGAGCTCGGCGGGGACGTCGAGCTCGCCGCTCTGCGTCCCGTAGTCGCCGACACCGCGCGCCGCGGTGCCGACGCAGAACGGCGGCATGAGCCGGTAGAAGAAGCCGTTGTAGTGGTCCGGGGCGAACAGGACGACCAGGTCCGGGTCGTACTCGCGCACCACGTCCCGGGCGGCGGCGAGCGCCGTGCCGACGTCAGCCAGGAGAGACGGCGGCGGGCCGGGCAGGCCGAGCAGCGGGCTGTGTGACATGCAGCAGAGGGCGAGCGCCATCCTCGGCTCCCGGGGTGAGGGACAGCGCGCCGGTGAGCGACGCGGCCAGTTCGGATGTCAGCTGAGCGACGCAGGCGCCGGACACACACCGGTCGGGCCGCAGGAAGAGCACGGACTCCTCGTGCGCGTCGAACCAGGACTTGAGCGCGCCGGTCCGGTCCCCGACCACCACGACGTCCGGGTGGTCCTGGTCCGCCCAGTGCAGCTGGGTGACCGGCCGCAACGCGACGAAGGTCGCGCCGAGCGCCTTCCACCTCGCGAACGTCTCGGGGCCGAGCAGCTCGTACGGGTCGTTGTTCCAGCACAGCACGGCGAACCAGGGCCCGAGCACGTCGTCGAGCCGGACGTTCTCGCGCTCGCGGGTGTCGACCCGCGGCTGGATGAACAGGGTCCCGACCGGCGAGTTCGCCCGGATCGGCTCCGTGTGCACGACCGCGCCCTCGACGTACCGCGGCATCGGTTTGAACCGCATCTCCACGACGTACTGCTTGAGCGCGGGCACGGCGGAGGCCGTCCGGGCGATCCAGTCCCGCACGGTGGCGACCCGCCGGTTGGTCGGGGAGATGATGCGCCCGACGGTCGTCGACAGGTCGATCATCGCCTGGGCGTGCCGGCGGCGCTCGACGTCGTAGGTGTCGAGCAGGGCGTCGCCGGCGAGGCCGTTCGCCACCGCGGCGAGCTTCCAGCCGAGGTTGGCCGCGTCCCGGATGCCGCTGTTGTAGCCCTGGCCCTGCCAGACCGGCATCAGGTGGGCGGCGTCGCCGGCGATCAGGACCCGCCCGGCGCGGAAGGAACCGGCGATCCGCGAGTGGTGCGTGTACACTCGGCGCCGGATGATGTTGACGCGGTCCGGGCGCGGGACGAACCGGGCGAGCATCGTGGCGATGAACTCCGGGTCCTCCGCCGCCTCGTCGGCCTCGTCCGCGTGCAGCATGAACTCGAACCGGCGGATGCCGTGCGCGATGGACACCGACACGTAGGGGCGCGCCGGGTCCGCGCCGACGTCCACGTTGGGCCGGCCGAGCGGGTCGGGGCGGATGTCGACCACGAGCCAGCGCGTCGGCGACGTCGTGCCCTCGAACGACACCCCCATGAGCTGCCGGGTGGCGCTGCGCCCGCCGTCGCAGCCGACGACGTGGCCGGCCGTGACGGTCGAGGGGCCGGCGGGCCCGGACAGCCCCACCGTCACCCCGTCGGCGGTCTGCTCCAGCGACTCCATCCGGTGGCCCCAGCGGACCTCGACGTGCTCGTACCGCCGCAGGCCCGCCAGCAGCTCGGCGTCCGCCAGTGGCTGGACGAAGCCGTTGCGCTTCGGCCAGCCGAACGGCTGGCTGGTCGGCGCGATCTCGGCGAGCACGCGCTGCTTCGCGTCGACGAACCGCATCACCTGGTTGGGGTTCGTGTGCGGCAGGATCCGGTCGACCAGGCCCGTGCTCTGGAAGGTGCGCAGCGACTCGTCGTCCAGGCCGACCCCGCGCGGGTAGTCGATCAGCGTCTCCCGCTCCTCGACCACCAGGGTGCGCACGCCGTAGCCGCCGAGCAGGTTCGCGAGCGTCAGCCCCACCGGGCCGGCCCCGATCAGCACGACGGCCGGCGCGGCGGCGACGGCTCCGGGCCCGGCGGCTGGTCCGGTGYCGGGGAGGTCCGCGGCCATGGTCAGCGCCCCAGCAGGAAGTCGAGGTGCAGACGGTTGAAGGTCTTGGCGTCCTCGTACTGGGGCCAGTGACCGCAGCCGGGCATCACCTCGAAGCGGGCGCCCGGGATCATCGAGGCGATCCGGCCGCCCTCCTCGACGTCTGCGGTCGGGTCGTCGCTCGTCCACAGCACCAGCGTGGGTGCGGTGATGGCGCCGTACTCGGCCGGGCCGAGCAGGTTACGCGCCCTGATCGCCGGATCCTGCAACGCCATGATGTCGCTCATCGCCGCGGTGAAGCCGGGCTGCCGGTAGACGCGCTGCCGGCTCGCTACGAGGTCGTCGTAGTCCTTGGTCTTGTCCGCCATCAGCCACTTGATCCGGGCCTGGACGGTCGGCCACGTCGGGTCCTCCACCGCCGCCATCGACAGCGTGCGGATGCGCGCCATGACGACCGGATCCGCCTGCGACCCGCCGGCGGTGTTCAGCACCAGCCGGTCGACCCGGTCCGGATGGTCGACGGCCGCGCGGGCCGCCACCCAGCCCCCGAGCGACTCGCCGCTGATGTGGGCGCGGTCCGCGCCGATGGTGTCGAGCACCGCCAGCAGGTGCTCCACGTAGTGCGCGATCTCCAACGGGTGCCCGGGCCGGCCGGTGTACCCGTGCCCGAGCATGTCGATCGCCCACGTCGAGAAATGCTGGGCGTGGGCCTCCAGGTTGCGGACGTAGGCCTCGGCGTGCCCGCCCGAGCCGTGTAACAGGACGAGTACCGGTCCACTCTCATCACCGGCGTGCAGGTATCTCGTCCGCACGCCCGCGACGTCCAGGTACCCCTGCGAGAACGGGACGCCCTGAAGATCACTCCAGATGCTTTCGTACTCCGACACGCGCCTGGCCCATCCCTCTCTCACGCCGCATCCCACTCACGCCGACCTGGCTCACGGATACGCACTGACCTCACGCTGCGCACTGACTCGCTTTGCGCCCCGACTCGCGCTACACCCTGACTCGTGTGCGAACTATAGAACGCGAGTGTTCGACATATGCACAGTAGGATCGGTGTTCTGAGGTGTCAAGACCGAAGCGGCGGCCCGCGTGCACGCCCGTCCGGCCCGCGGCTGGCGGGCACGGCGCAGCGGCGCAGCCGCGCCCACCGCCACGAGGCAGTGGGCGCGCCAAACACAGGAATCACGGGAAACGCGGGCAGGCGGAGAACGCGGTGCGCGGGAGAACACGACCGCCGGGCGCTGACGCCTGGGCCTGGCCTGGACTTGGGCCCGTGGCCCGTGGCCCGTGGTGGCCGTGGTGGCCGTGGTGTCGAGCGGGTGGCGTGCGTGCAGGCGTGCAGGCGTGCAGGGGTCCGGGGCGCAGGCCGGGACCGATCGGCATTCACGTCGGCTGGGCCTTATGCGCGGTGTCGAGCAACCGTGGCGATTGAGTGAGAGCCCGGACTCACTGAGCCGCCACACATCGCTGGGCGGCGGGATTCAGGCTGCATAGATCTTGTTCCCACAGCCTTGGCGCCGTGGTTCCGTGCCCGCCCCGCACCCGCCGGCCGTCGCCCGGCCTCGTGCCGTGTTCGAGCGTCACGCACGACGTCCGTCCGCGAGCACTCCGTCAGGTCACAATCGGTATCCGGACGACGACGAAAGCCGGACGACGACATCGTCACGGCAAGATCGGCCGGACATCGGCTAGCCGGCCTGGCCGAGCCCGGGCACCCGGGCGCCCGACAACCGGTCGCCGCCGTCGAAGAGCTGGCCGATCTCGCCAGCGGCCTGCACCATCACCGGGCCCGCGCCGGCCGCCACCTCGGAGCGGAAGGTGACCAGGTGGAGGCACATGAGCGGGCTGGAGGGCCGGGTCGGGATGAGCGCCGCGACGCCGTGCGCCCCGGCCTCTATCTCACCGCTGCTGACCGCGAAGCCGAGCTCGCGCGCGAGCTTCACCCCGGCCGGCTCGCCGGGCTGCGGCGGAAGCGCCGAGGCGAGCGCGTAGCCCGCTGACCCCCGGTCCAGCGGGGTCCGCATGCCGGCGCGGAACGACAGGTGATGAGTTGTGTTGGTGGGTTCGACCAGCGAGATCGCGACCGCTTCCTCACCCTCGGCGATGAAGAGCGCGATCGTGGAGCCGAGTCGCTCGGCCAGCCGCCGCATCGAGGGCAGGGCGAGCTCGCGCAGGCCCGGCAGGTAAGCGTCCGACAGCGACACGAGCCTCGCGCCCGGCCGGTAGACGCCGTTGTCGGCACGGGTGAGAAACCGGAAATCCACGAATGTCTGAAGCAGCCGGTAGGCGATCGACCGATGGATGGAAAGCCGTTCCGCGACTTCCTGGGTGGTCAGGCCCGTCCCGGATTCCGTGACGGCGATGAGGGCCCGCAGACCGCGCGCGAGCGTCTGGCTCCCAGGCTGCGCTTTGACGATCTCCGTCTGGTCGGCTCGGGCCATGGGCTGATGGTATCCGGCCCCGTCAGCGCCCGGCTGCGCGGCGCGGGCTCTCACCCCCGCACCAGGCGCATGATCGCCTGCGACTCGGGTGAGCCGTCAAGGACGCGGTTGCGGCGGTCCCGGATCCGCCAGCCGGCAGGTGTGCGCAGCAGCGTCCAGTGGTTGATCGCGGCCCGCCACAGAAACCACCGATCATCCTCCCTGAGGACCACGAAGGAATAGCCGACGGCCTCCGCCGTGTCGCCGCTGACGGTGACGCGAGGCGGGGCGGTGAGGTGCGCGACGCCGGCGGCGACCAGCCCGGTGTGCGGCTCGGTCCGGTAGAGATCCGCCAGGCCCTGCGGCGCCTCGACCCGGACAGCGCTCCCAACTGGGACGCCGAACTCGTAGCCGCCGCCGCTGATCCACAGGTCGGCCGCCTCTTCCGCCGACCCGCTGTCGACCAGAGGGCCGTAGCTGTTGAGGAGGCGGAGGATCTCCAGCTGGTCCTCGGCCGCCCGCAGCCGTGCCTCCAGCCGCCGGAGCCTGCTCTCCACCTCCGCCAGGCCAGCCACGTCCGCCAGGTTCTCCCCGGCCATCAGGGCCTCTCGCCGGCTTCCTGGGATCCGTCCGCCGGCACGAACGCGGCGGCCAGCGCCGCGTAGACGTCCCGCAGGAACTGCGCGGTGCGCGGGGTGCGCGGCGGCGCGCCGAACCCGCCGTGGATGACCCCGGGGTACACGTGCAGCTCGGTCGGCACGCCCGCGGCCGACAGGCGTGCCGCGTAGGCGACGTTCTCGTCCACGAACCCGTCGACGTCGCCGATCCCGAGGAAGGCCGGCGCGAGCCCGGTGAGGTCTTCCGCCCGCGCCCGCGCCGGCGCCGCGCTGGGCGGGACCTCGCCGCCGTCGAGCGACCCGAGATAGGCCGCCCAGCACAACCGGTTGGCCCGCAGATGCCACAGGCCCCAGTGGCCCGGGTCCTCGATCGCGCGGATCGAGGGGGTCAGCTCACGGTCGTCGAGCATCGGGTAGATCAGCAGCTGCAGCGCCGGCTGGGGGACGCCGAGGTCCCGCAGCCGCAGGCACAGTCCGGCGGCCAGGCCGGCACCCGCGCTCGCCCCGCCCAGGACCAGTCGGGTCGGGTCGACCCCGAAGTCGGCCGGGTTCGCGCTGACCCGGCGCCAGACGGTCTCCGCGTCCTCCAGGCCCGCCGGGTAGGGGTGCTCCGGGGCCAGCCGCCAGTCGACCGAGGCGACGGTGCAGCCGAGCTCGATGACCATCCGGTCGAGGCGGTCGTCGTTCTCGTCCAGGTTCCCCATGATGTAGGCGCCGCCGTGCAGCCAGAGGAGGAAGGGCAGCGCCGCCCCGGCGGGGGCGTCGGCGGGGCGGTACCAGCGCACCCGGACGTCGGGACGGCCGTCCATGCCCGGGATGACCTGGTCGCGACGCCGGACCCGCGGATCCTCGGGGGCGGGCGGCGGGCCGACCGCCGCGTACGAGCGCCGGATCGTCGCGATGCTCGTCAGGTCCCAGCGCGCCAGCCGGTCGAGCAGCGCCACGGTCCCGGGTTCGACCCGTTTGTGCACGTCGATGGCGGCCATCAGTCGCCGTCGGCCCGGTCCGGGTCCATCGGCTCGACACCGACCTCGATCGCCTTGATCAGCAGCGCGGTGAACCGGGTGTAGAAGCGGGCCATCCGGATGAACCCGGTGCCGAACCACAGCCCGGGCTGGGCGGAACGACGCCACGTGTTCGCGTACTCGCCGTCCGCGGCCCGGCCGTACGCCTTGTCGATCCGGTCCGCCGCCGAGCCCAGCGTCGGCTTGATGTGGCCCCAGAACTGGTGGTAGCCGGTGGCGAAGACGATCAGGTCGACGTCGAGGGTCGAGCCGTCGGTGAAGACCACCGTCCGGTCCCTGACTTCGGCCACCTCGACGCCCTGTTTGAGGTGCACCAGGCCGTCCGCGATCAGTTCGGAGGCGCCGATGTTGATCTGGTAGGCGTCCTTGCCGGACATGTGGGCGCCGATGATGCCGGTGCCGTCCGGGCCCCACTCGAGCTTGAAGCCCCGCGCGGTGAGACCGTCGAGCAGATCCTGGTCGGCCGCCGCGGCGAGCTTCACCAGCTTCTTGTTGAGTTCGTCCACCCGCTCGTTGGGCAGCGAGTAGGTCATCTGGTCCGCGAAGTCCGGGGTGTAGGGCATGTCCTCGGTGAACAGCGTCGACCAGTACCGGTGGTAGGACTCGTAGCTCACCACGTAGGTCGCGCTGCGCTGCAGCAGCGTGACGTCCGCGCCGTGCTCGTACAGGTCGTGCGCGATCTCGTGGCCGCTCACGCCGGCCCCGATCACCAGCGCCTTCTTCCCCGCGAAGTCGGCACCGTACTGGAACTCGTCCGAGTGCGCCGTCATGCCGGGGAAGGTCTCGATCCCCTTGATCGCGGGGATCTTCGGGGATCCGAACAGGCCGCCCGCCACGACGAAGTGCCGCGGGTGCAGTTCCCGGACCGAGCCGTCCCCGCGCCGGACCCGGATCGTCCACCGCTGGGCGTCCTCGTCGAAGTGCCCGTCGAGGAACGTGGTGGACGTCCACACGTTGAGGTCGAGCAGGTTCGCGTACGACTCCAGCCAGTCGGCGAACTTGTCCTTCGGGGTGTGCGCCGGCCAGGACGGCGGCAGCGACAGGTAGGGCAGATGGTCCCCGAAGACGGTGCTGTGCAGGGCCAGCGACGCGTAGCGCTTGCGCCAGGTGTCCCCGACCCGGGCCTCGCGGTCGATGACGAGCGTCGGCACGTCGAGCGCGCCGAGCCGGGCCGCGATGGCCAGCCCGTTGTGCCCCGCGCCGAGCACGAGCACCGCGGGCTCGCTGTCCTCGAAGGCGATCTCCTTCTCGCGGTCGCTCGACCACCGGGTGCGGTCGGGCACGATCCCGTAGACCTTGCCGTCCCGGCGGTGGTGACGCACCCGTTCCGGATGGGCCTGCAGTCCTATCACCTGGGTCTGCAGGATCGACACCACGAAGTGCCCCGCGCTCGGTACGAGCAGCACATAGCCACGGTCGATCCGGTCCGTGGTGGTGAAGTCGAAGAACGCGTTGATGGCGCCGTCGGTGACGACCGGCGGCTGCTCCCTGCTGGGCAGGAAGTCGGCGGCGTTCCAGGCCTTCGCCAGCTCGGTGAGCCGGGCGACGGTCTCCTCCCGCCCGACCGTGTGGTGGAAGTCCCAGGGGAAGGCCATGAAGTCACGCCAGGTCGCCTCCGGGAGGAAGAGCGCGGCGAGGTCGGACGTGGATCCGCTCCGCAGGGCCGCCGCGAAGTCGGCGAGCCATCCGGCGAAGATGTCCTCGGCGTCCCGCGCGGTGATCGTCTCAGCCGGATTCTCTAAGGTCTCAGTCATTGTCTCGCTCTTCGCCCCAATTCCCGGTGATCTACTCGCTTCGGGTCAGCTTCCGGATCGTTCGCTCAGGACCGGCGACCGGGCGCCGGACGCCGGGTCACGCGCCGCCGCGCGCCCGGCGTAGAGACCCCACACCCCGGCGACGGCCAGTGTCGCCCCGGCACCGCCGTACACCATGCCGGACGGGCTCGCCATCACGTTCCCCGCGGCGTAGAGCCCGCGGATCACGTCGCCGTCGACGTCCAGGACCCGGCCCTCCCGGTCGGTCCGGGGGCCGCCCTTGGTGCCGAGCGCCGACGACCCGACCTCGACGCCGTAGAACGGCGCGGTCTCGACCGGGCCCAGCGTGGAGAGGACCGATTCGGGATCGAGCACCCGGCCGCCGGGGAACCGGTCGTAGGCGTTGTCGCCGCGGCCGAAGTCGGGGTCGGTGCCGGCACGGGCATGCTCGTTGAACCGCCGCACGGTCGCCGCGACCTCGGCCGCGGGCAGGCCGAGCCGGCCCGCCAGCGCGTCCAGGGTGTCCGCGCGCTCCAGCCAGTCCGGCACCGCGCCACCGGGCGCCCCGCCGAAGACACCGAACCGGTCGACGGTCGACTGGTCGAAGATCATGTAGCTCGGCAGGTTCGGGTACTCGAACTTCGACGCGTCGAGCTGGTGGTAGGCGCCGCCGAAGGCGTTGTAGTTCGCCGCCTCGTTGGCGAACCGGCGGCCGTGGCCGTTGACCATGATCGAACCGGGCAGCGCGCGCTCCCGGGCGGTCAGCAGCCCGTTGCGGGCTCCGTCACGGCGATGCCCGGGAAGGCTGACGACCGGGGCCCACCATGCCTCCCGCATGTTGCCGAGCTGGGCGCCGACCCGCATCGCCATCCGCAGCCCGTCGCCGGTGTTGGACGGCGCGCCGATGGCCCGGGTCAGCGGCCCGCGCAGGAAGTCGCGGACGAGATCGGCGTCGTACTCGAAACCGCCGGTGGCGAGCACGACCGCGCCCGTGCGCACCGACCGGGTGCCGTCGGGGGTCGCGATCTCGATCCCGGTGACGGCGCCGTCCCCGGTGACCAACCGCAGGCCGCGCGTCCGGGTGGCGACGTGCACCCCACGCCGCAGGCAGGCCTGGAGCAGACCGCCGACCAGCGCCCGGCCGAGGCCCTCCGCGCGGTTCTTCTCCCGCTCGGCGAGCACGTCCGGCTCCAGCGCGCCGGTGCCCCCGCCCAGGGGCATCTCGCGGATGAGCAGCCGGCGGGTGTCGCCGGCGATGCGGTCCTCCCATTCCTCGAACCCGAGGAAGGAGAAAAGGCCGACCTCGATCGACCGTCCCCCGCGGGGCAGGCCGCCGGGACGTTCCGGGTGATAGTCGGGATAGCCCTCGACCAGGTGGAAACGGAGATCCGTCTGCTGCTCGACGAAGTCGACCAGCTCCGGACCGCCGTCGACGAGCGCCTCGGCCAGCTCCGGGAGAATCATCCCGTTCGACAGACTCGCCAGGTACGCCAGGCCGTCCGCGCGGGAATCCTTGATGCCGGCCGCCCGGGCCGGCTGGTTGGCGGGGACCCAGATCGTCCCGCCAGACAGCGCGGTCGTGCCGCCGAGCAGCTCCGCCTTCTCGAACACGGCGACGCGGGCACCCTCCACGGCCGCGGCGAGCGCCGCGGTCAGCCCCGCCGCACCTGACCCCAGAACCACCACGTCGTACGTCTCATGCTCGTGCATCGCATGCCCCCGTCACTGGGAGAGGTTCGGAACCGCCCGGCTGGCCGGCACCGGGACCGCGTCGGCACCGCGCCCGCGGGCCGCGGTGGCCGCCTGGGCCGCTCTGCCGCTCGACTGTGGATCACCTGTCGCCGTAGAGCACCTGCCGCCGTGCATTATGTGCGACATAGTGTTCAATAGGTGCTCAAGCTAATAAGCTCCCGGAGGGGTGTCAAGCCCGACCGAACCCTGCGCAGACCCGAGGGGCTGATCAATGCCGACCGATTCCGCGAGCGAGGACGTCCTCTCGACCGCCCGGCCATGGCTCGCCGCGTACCCACCGCGGATCGACCCGTCGCCGCGCCTCGCCCACTCCTCGATCGTCGACGCGTGGCGGGACCGGGTGGCCGGTAACCCCGGCCGGACGGCGGTGCGGTACTTCGACGGCTCCCTCAGCGCGGCCGAACTCGACGCCCACGCCGACGCCCTCGCCGCCGAGCTGCAGGAACGGGACGTCCGGCCGGGCGACCGCGTGGGCGTCTACCTGCAGAACGTGCCGTACTACCCGATCAGCCTGCTGGCGATCTGGAAGGCCGGCGGCATCGCGGTGCCGCTCAACCCGATGTACCGCGGACGCGAACTGCGGCGCCTGATCGACGACTCCGGCACCACGGGGATCATCCTGGCCCGCGGGACCGACGCCCAGACCCGCGAGACGCTCGCGGGCAGCACCGTCCGCTGGCTGTTATCCGCCTCCGCGCGCGACTTCCAGACGGCGGACGACCCGCGGGTGTTCGGCACCGGCGGCGATCCCGCGCCGTCACCCGACGGCGATCTGGCGGCGATCCTGACGCGACGGCGGGGGCAGCACCCCGAGCCGGTCGAGACCACCCTGGACGACACCGCCTTCCTCACCTACACCTCCGGCACCACGGGCCCACCCAAGGGCGCGCTGAACACACACCGGAACTTCCTGAACTCGGTGCTGAACTACGGCCGCTGGCTCCTTCTCGAGCCCGGCGACGTGGTGTTCGCGATCGCCCCCCTCTTCCACATCACCGGGCTTTCCCTGAACGCGGGCATCGCCCTGCTGAACGACACGACACTGAGCATGAGCGGCCGCTTCGAGCCCTCAGTCGTGCTCGAGGCCTTCCGTGACCACGGTGTGACGACCACCATCGGTTCGATCACGGCGTTCAACGCCTTTTTCCGGGTGGACGGCGCGGGCCCCGAGCATTTCGCCACGGTGAAGCGGCTCTATTCCGGCGGCGCGCCCATCCCGCCGTCGACGGTGGAGGCCTTCCGGTCGAGGTTCGGGCCCTACCTGCACAACATCTGGGGCATGACCGAGACGACCGGCGGGGGCATCGCCGTGCCCCCCGGCGCGGCGGCACCCGTGCACGGCCCGAGCGGCACCCTGTCGATCGGCGTGCCGATGCAGAACGTCGACGTGTGGATCACCGACGAGAGCGGCGCGCCACGGCCGCCGGGCGGCGAGGGCGAGCTGGTCATCTCCGCGCCGCAGGTCATCCCCGGCTACTGGCGCAACCCCGAGGCGTCGGCGCACGCGCTGGCGGGCGGGCGGCTGCGCACCGGGGATGTCGCCGTCCTCGACGCCGCCGGCTGGGTCTATCTCGTCGACCGGGTCAAGGACCAGATCAACACGTCGGGCTTCAAGGTCTGGCCGCGYGAGGTCGAGGACGTCCTGTACGAGCACCCCGACGTCTTCGAGGCCGCCGTGGTCGGCCTGCCGGACGCCTACCGCGGCGAGACCGTGGCGGCCTACGTGTCGCTGCGCGACGGCGCTGCCACCACTCCCGAGGAGCTGACCGCCTTCGCCCGGGAGCGGCTCGCCGCGTACAAGTACCCGCGCCGGATCTCGATTCTTCCGGAGCTGCCTAAGACCGCCACCGGCAAGATCCAGCGGGCGGTGCTGCGTGAGCAGGCCCCCGCGGGACAGGTGGCCCCGGCCGCGCCGCGGGCGGAACCCGGCTGACGAACGGCCCTGGCCCGCTCCCGCACCGACGCGGGAGCGGGGGCGGCCCTGGCACGCTTCCCGCGGGAGCGGGCCAGGGCCGCTCAGCGCAGGGCGGCCTCGGCCTTCTTCATGATCTCCGCGATGTAGTCGATGTGGCGGTCGACGCCGGTGAGTCCGCGCCCCATCGTGAACAGCGAGGCGTGTGTGGCGTCTGCCGCCCGCAGCCGCAGCAGCCCGTCCGTGATCTCCTGATCGGTGTAGGGCTGGCCGGGTGCGTGCAGGACGAACTGCGCGCCGAAGCCGTCGAGCGGCCTGCCCGCGATCGCCAGCAGTTCCCGCAGGCGGATCCAGCCGTCCGTCGCGGCCTGATCGAGGCCGTAGCCGAAGACGAAGCCGTCGGCCAGGGCCACGGCCCGGCGGAACGCCGCCTCGGCGAACCCGCCGCACCAGATCGGAATCCGGCGGGTCGGCCTCGGGACGATGTTGGCGCGGTCGATCTGGTCGAACTCGCCCTCGAAGCTGATCAGCTCCTCGCTCCACAGCCGCCGGAGGTAGGAGATCTGCTCGGTCAGTCGCCGGCCCCGGCTGGCGAAGTCCACGCCCATCGCGTGGAACTCGACCCGGTTGTACCCGGCCCCCACCCCGAGCCGCAGCCGCCCCCCGGACATGAGGTCGATGTCGGCCGTCTGCCGGGCGACGAGGACGGTCTGGCGCAGCGGAAGGATGAGGACGCCGCTCACGAACTCGATGCGCTCGGTCAGGCCGGCCAGGTAGGCGAAGGCCGTGAGGGGATCGTGGAACGGGCTGCGTTCCCCGTACCGACCCCGGATCGGCGGGTCACGCCGCTCGTGCGAGGCGCCGATGACGTGGTCGTACAGGACCAGATGGTCGTAGCCGAGCCCCTCGGCCGCCCGGGCGAACCGGGCGAGCGCCGACGGATCGCCCTCGAGCTCGATCTGCGGATAGACGACCCCGAGCCTCATCGCACCCCGCCCGTCTCTCTCCCCGTCACGCTGAGGACGTCGGTCAGGCTATCAGCGGCAGTTCTTTTTCTACAACCATCGGTTCAAATAACGCACGCAAGCGGCGGAGGGGTCCGCCGGAACAGGCGCCGCCCGCGCGTCAGCTCTCCGCTCCGAGGACGAGCGGCAGGTCCGGGTCCGCCGCCCACTCCAGCATCGAGCCGTCGTACACGGCGGCGTCCGGCCCGCCGACCGCCGCCAGGGGCAGCGCGTTCCAGGCGGCACCCACCCCGCCGCCACAGTAGAAGAGGGACGGTCGGCCGACCCGAGATAGGCCTCCCTGCCGCGGCTGTCGACCACCAGGACGGCCGGGTCACCGATGGCGGCGAGCACCGCGCCCCGGTCGGCGCACGCCCTCCCAGCCGACCAGGCGCCATCGACACCGTGGATCGGGGGGCGGGGCCCGCCCCAGCACTCCCCCGCAAACAGGGCATACGACCCATGCAGGTCAAAAATCTGTCATAGGCTGCCATTTGCCGGTGTTGCGCGTATGCTTGCCGAAGACACCAGGGTCACGGAAGCGCTACGCGACAGGAGGTAATCGAGCGTGGCTGACCAGCGCACGGAGGGCCTGCGTGAGCGGAAGAAGCGTCGCACCCGCCAGTCGATCATCGACGCCGCGCACGAGCTGTTCCACCTGAAGGGCTACGAGGCGGCCACCGTGGAGGAGATCGCCGACCAGGCCGAGGTGTCCGTGCGCACCGTGTTCCGCTACTTCACGAGCAAGGAGGCGATCGCCCTCGCACCGTTGGACGAGATGGGCGATCTCACCGTGGCCGCACTGCGCCGCCGGCCCGCCGACGAGCCGCCCCTGACTGCGCTGCGCAACGCGGCCTTCGACGCCTGGACGCTGATGTCGCCGGACGGCGACTCGCTCCGCCACTACGCCGATCACCTGCTTCTCCTCGACGGCTCCTCACCCCTGGCGGGAGCGGTCCTGAGCCGTCTCGTCGCCATCGGCGACCGACTCGCCGTGGAGCTCGCGGAGGAGACCGAGCCCAGCCCGGCCGAACACGCCATCGCCGAACACGCCATCGCTGAAGGCACCACCCCTGAAGGCACCACTGCCGGGAACAGCCCGCCCGATCCCGGTCTGGGCGCCCAGCTGACCGCCGTCACGTTTCTCGGGGCCATCCAGGTGGCGACCCGCGCGTGGTGCAGCTCGGGCAGCACAGACCTCGGCGATCTCCTCATGACGGTCGACCTCTGCCTCGGTCGACTGGGCGTCCAGCCCCCCACCGGCTGACCCACCCGCACCGCAGGAACAGCACAACAGGAACAGCACAACCGGAAAGCAAGGTCTGTCGCGGCACCCTGGACAATGTGAGCGCGCCAGCGTGAATGAGCGCCCCTACTCGGGCGGCGCGGTTCGGAGAGCCCCTCCGGCGCGCCCGTTCGGCGCCCAGGTCGGCCATGTTCCAGGGATCCGACCGACCTCCTGTCACGTTGGTGATGAACGATATGCGAGGACCGGATATGAACGTTTCCGATACCGTCAGTGTCACCCGGGAAAGCATTCCCACACAGACCAGCGCCGTCGACGCCACCGCACGCGACCGCACCGCGGCTGCCGGCAGCGAGCTCACCCGCGTGCTACGCCTCGCCACCGACCACCTGCTCGCGCTGCAGGACGGCACGGGCTGGTGGAAGTTCGATCTCGAGACGAACACGAGCATGGACGCCGAGGACCTCCTGCTGCGCGAGTACCTCGGTATCCGCACGGCCGAGGTGACGGCGGCCTCGGCCCGGTTCATCCGCTCCCGGCAGAGCGACGACGGATCGTGGCCGCAGTACTTCGGCGGCCCGGGCGAGCTGTCCACCACCGTCGAGTCGTACATCGCCCTGCGCCTCGCCGGCGACGACGCCTCCGCACCGCACATGCTCAGCGCCGCGACCTGGGTCCGCGACCACGGCGGAGTTCCCGCGACCAGGGTGTTCACCCGGATCTGGCTGGCGCTGTTCGGTTGGTGGCGCTGGGAGGACCTGCCGGTGCTGCCCCCGGAGATCATGCTCCTCCCCCGCCGCGCACCGCTGAACATCTACTCCTTCGGGTCCTGGGCGCGCCAGACCCTGGTGTCGCTGACGGTCGTCTCCGCCCTCCGCCCGGTGCGGCCGGCGCCGTTCGACCTCGACGAGCTGTACCCGGACGGACCCGCCTCCGCCGGGTCCTCCGCCGGGCCCGGCGGAGGCGGGTCCGGCGCCGGAGCCTCCGGCGTGCTCGAGAGAATCAGCACTCGGTTCACCGCGAAAGAACTTTTCCTGGGTATCGACCGACTGCTGCACGCCTATCACCGGCGCCCCGTTCGATCCATGCGCAACCATGCGCTGCGGGCCGCGGAGCGGTGGATAATCGCCCGCCAGGAGGCGGACGGATGCTTCGGCGGAATTCAGCCACCCGCGGTCTATTCGATAATCGCGCTGCGGCTGCTCGGGTACGAGCTCGACCATCCGGTGCTGAAGGCCGCGCTGCGGGCCCTCGACGACTACAGCGTCACCCTTCCCGACGGCTCCCGCATGGTCGAGGCGTCGCAGTCGCCGGTCTGGGACACCGCGCTGGCGGTGAACGCCCTCGCGGACGCGGGTGCCACGGCCGCGATCGCGCCCGACCACCCGGCGCTGGTCCGCGCCGCCGACTGGCTGCTCGGCCAGGAGGTCCGGCACCGGCGTGGAGACTGGGCGGTCAACCATCCCGACGTCCCGGCGAGCGGCTGGGCGTTCGAGTTCGAGAACGACACCTACCCCGACACCGACGACACCGCGGAGGTTCTGCTCGCGCTGCGCCGGGTGCGCCACCCGGCGCGCGACGAGCTGGACGCCGCCGAGCGCCGGGCGGTGGCCTGGCTGTTCGGGCTGCAGTCCAGCGACGGCGGATGGGGCGCATACGACGCGGACAACACCAGCACCATCCCTTACCAGATCCCGTTCGCCGACTTCGGAGCCCTCACCGATCCGCCCTCCGCGGACGTCACCGCGCATGTCGTCGAGCTGCTCGCCGAGGCCGGCCTCGGCGGCGACGACCGCACGCGGCGCGGGGTGGACTGGCTGCTGGACCACCAGGAGGCCGACGGGTCGTGGTTCGGCAGGTGGGGCGTCAACTACGTCTACGGCACCGGCAGCGTGATGCCCGCGCTGCGCGCCGCGGGGGTGGAGCCGTCCCATCCGGCCATGCGGGCGGGAGCGGACTGGCTGCTCACCCACCAGAACGCCGACGGCGGCTGGGGGGAGGACCTACGCTCCTACACAGATCCCGGGTGGTCGGGCCGTGGTGAGTCCACCGCGTCCCAGACGGCGTGGGCGATGCTGGCCCTGCTGACGGTGGGCGACCAGCCCGAGGTGAGCGGGGCCCTCGCGCGGGGTGCCCGGTGGCTGGCCGATCACCAGCGGCCGGACGGCTCCTGGGACGAGGACCAGTTCACCGGTACCGGTTTCCCCGGCGACTTCTACATCAACTACCACGGCTACCGGCTGCTATGGCCGATCATGGCCCTCGGCCGCTACCTCCGCGGGTAGGGCAGCCGACCCAGCCAGGCGCCAACATCRTAACTATCCGAATCGGTTCGACCTCGATACGCTTCCCCCGAGGGATGTGGACGATGTCCGAACTCCGTGGCGCCACGGACGCCACACACGATTTGCGGCGTTCGACCGTTTCGGGCCGTACGCCGCAGTTGTTGTGGTGGTGGTGCGCGGCCGCCGCCGCCGTGGCGCTTTTCGCGCTGGAGGTCGCCCTCGCGGTGCTGTTGGGCCCGCGGCCGGGCGTCGTCGCCACGATGTCGCTCAACGCCGCCGCCCAGGTGGCCGCCGCGGCGGCCTGCTTCTGGACCGCTCGGCGCACCCGCCCCGGTGACCGGCGCTGGCGGCGGCTCATCGGCGTCATGGCGGGCAGCTCGGCGCTCGCCAGCGTCGCGACGGCGGCAGCCGTGCTGGGTGGTGAATCTCCCCGGGTGTCCTCGGGGTGGTACGCCGTCCTGCTCGTTTTCCACGGTGTGGCCCTGGCCGGGCTGCTGTCGCTGCCCACCGACCCGGTGGACGGCCGGGCGGGGAGGCAGGGCCGCGGCTCGTCCCGCTGGTACGTGATCACCATGCTGGACTGTGTACTGATCGTCGGTTCGATCGTCCTGCTGGAATGGGGGACGGTGCTCGCCGCGGTCGTCCGGACAGGTGCGCCCGACCTCAGAGAGTTCCTGCTCTCCCTGGTCCACTCGGTCTCCGTACTGATCCTGGTCACGGCGGTGGTGCTGATCGCGAGCTTCCGCCGGCCGCGCTCCCCGGCGACGTTGGCGCTGCTCGGCACGGGCCTGCTMGCCTACGGTCTCACCAGCAACGTCTTCGTCTACCGCGTCGCGCAGCACCAGCTCGACATGCCGCCGTTGAGCGTGGTCACATTCGGCCTCGCCTTCCTGCTGGTCTTCCTTGCCGCGCTGCTGCCGTTCCCGGCTCGCGCACCGCCGGACGGCCCGGCGCTGGACGGCCCGGCGCCGGCCGGCCCGCAGGCGACGTGGGCGTACGCGGTGCTGCCCTACGCGGTGCTCGGTGCCGCGGGCCTGCTGGTGGTCGGCAAGCTGTCGATCGGTACGCAGGTCGACCGGTTCGAGACGTACGGCATCGCCGGGCTGCTGCTGGTCGCGCTGGTCCGCCAGATGGTCACGCTGGTCGAGAACGCCCGGCTACTCGCCGGAATCCGGGACCAGGAACGGGAGCTGCACCACCAGGCCTTCCACGACCCGCTGACCGGCCTGGCGAACCGGGCCCTGTTCACCCGCCGACTACAGCGAGCACTCACGCGCGACACCGACGACGCCAGTGACGCCAGCCACGCCGGAGACGCCGGTGGCGGCACGTCGCTGTCCGTGCTGTTTCTGGACCTTGACGAGTTCAAGCACGTCAACGACACCTTCGGGCATGCCGCCGGGGACGAGCTCCTCCGGATCAGCGCGGAGCGGCTGCGGGCGGGAACGCGGACCGTGGACACCGTCGCCCGGCTCGGCGGCGACGAGTTCGCCGTCATCCTCGACGGCGACGGACTCCGCAATCCCCGCCGCGTCGGGGAGCGGCTCGCGGCAGCGATACAGGCACCGTGTCTGCTGGCGGGACGGCCTTACACCCCGCGAGCCAGCCTCGGACTGGTCACCCTCGACTCCCCCGCCCGCCCGGCCGACCCCGACGTCCTGCTCCACCAGGCCGACCTTGCGATGTACGCGGCCAAACGCGAACGGACCGGCAGGCTGAAGGTCTACCGGCCGGACATGAGCCCTCCGATCGCCACGCCGCCGCCCGGCTGACCGGGCGGCGGCGTCCCCTTCGACGTGTGGAACGACCCGCTTCCCTGGACCACGAACGCGAGTTCCGTCATCCGCCGGCCCGAGTCGACTTCCGACGCCCGGAGTCGTGCAGGGTGGCGGCCACGGCTCGGAGAAGATGGGACTGATCCGTCGGAGATCTGCTCGGTCCGGCCGTCTTTGRGGACTTCGGAGGCTACGTGGTCAGGTACATGCGGGAGGCGGCCGAGACCGCCGAATCGAGCGACTGTCCGGCGGTTCAGTGACCACACGTGACGCCGACCCGAGCGCGATCCGGCTGCTCGCCTCGGGTCGGCGGCGCTACGGCAACCTCAAGGACGAAGCGGCCGACTTCATCCGGGAGGCGATCGTCTCCCGTGCGCTGCCGCCACGCAGCAAGATCGATCAGGACGAGGTCGCCGACGCGCTCGGGATCAGCCGGGCCCCGGTCCGCGAGGCCCTCATCGAGCTCGCGCAGAAGGGCTTCGTGGACGCCGTGCCCCGGCGCGGCGCGTTCGTCGCCGAGRTGAYYGTCGAGGACATCGAGGACCACTACGAGGTCGTCGCGCTGGTGTCCGGGATGACGACCCGGCGTGCGGTCCGCAAGCTCACGCCGCTGGAGACCGAGGAACTGGCCCGGCTGCACCGTGAGATCGCCACGACCGAGGACGAGGCCCGCCGCAGGAGCCTCGACCGCCGGTTCTTCCAGATCATCGCCACCGCCGGGAAGTCACCGCGGCTCGACGCGATCCTGGAGTTCCTCGGCGGCGTGCTCCAGGGCAGCTTCTACTTCGACGCGCCCGCGTGGGG
>NZ_MAXA01000244.1 GCF_001854695.1 Parafrankia soli | reverse complement strand
GGCCATGGACGGGGGTTAAAAAATATGGCACTGACTATTCGGTACGCTGTTGAGTTCTCAAGGAGCAGATGCGACCGTTCTTCGCCTTCCGGCGTCGCCCGGTGCGTCTTTTTCAGCTTACTCGGTGTTTCTGGCCTTTGTCAAACCGCTCCGTGTTGGCTGCGATTTGAACTTCGGCTTTTGCCGTATCCGTTTCGGCCTTTCGGCCCCGGCTGCGGCGACTCGGTCAAGTTACCGAGACTTTCGGGTTTGTGTCAAATCACTCCGGCCGAGCCGGTGACTGCCACTCTTTCAAACCTTACCGCACCGTTTTCGGGCCTCTTCCTCGGGGGGTCCATGCCCCCTCGGAGGATCCTGGCCCGCCAACGCCCTGGACTGTTCGTCCTGGGTGGGCGGCGAGATGGAACTATACACGAGCAATCCGCGGGGGTGCGTGGACCACCCCGACCTATGCAACCCAGGCCTGGACCGCCCCCACCCCCGCCCGCCGCCGAGCCCGACGAAGGCTCCCCGACCGCCTGTCACCGGCCACTGCCCGGCTTCCCCGGCGCCCCGCAGGCCTGCCCACGGTGGGTCTCTCCCGGCGAGTTCCGACGATTGCCTCCCGGCGTCGCCGCTTCAGGACTGCTACCCCATATCGAGCGCCCCGACACCCGTGCCCACGGGGAACATCCGTGGCCGGGTATCGCACGCTTCGACGTCCATGGCCGGGTATCGGTGTTCTCGCGGTTGCCTGCTGCGCCCAGGTGGCTTCCGATGCGCCCGAGAGCTGCCGGCTCGCGTTTCAGGGCCGTGGACGTCCACCCGCCGCCTCGGAGCGCTCGGCCGCCCACCGTGCCCAGCCGGCCAGGRCCTCGTACAGCCGCGCTCCGCCCTCGATCGCCAGGCGCAGCGACCGGTTCTGTGGGGTGTCGGGGAAGTCGCCGCGGTCGGTGGCCTGCGCGTAGGCGCGGTACCGGCCGGCCGCCGACGCGAAGAACTCGGCCTCGCGCACCAGGTGCTGGTTGAGGTCCGCCGGTTCCATGAGCCAGAAGAAGAACGACCGCAGCAGCGACTGGAGCCGCATGGTGTGGTCGACCTCCGACGGCTCACGCAGCCAGCGCCTGATCTCGTCCAGGCCGGAGTCGGTGATCCGGTAGGCCTTGCGGCCGCGGGGGCCCTCGCTGTCGATCTCGATCAGGCCGTCGCCGGCGAGCCGGCTCAGCTCCCCGTAGATCTGCGGGTGCCCGGCCGGCCAGACGGCGCCCAGCACCTGCTCGAATCGCCTCGTGAGGTCGTAGCCACTGGCCGGACCCTCCGCGAGCAGCCCCAGCAACCCGTGACGTAGCGACACTCAGACACCTCCCGCTCCCAGTTCGACACCGAGCGTAACCGTCGGTGGCGCGGACTGCCCCTGCTCAGGAGCCGGGGGCGGCGGGACCGGGAGAGGCTTCGGCCGGGAGACGACCTCAGCGCCCCGGGAACGGCGACGGCCGGGTGCGGCCCTCCGGACAGAGAGGGAACGCACCCGGCCGTCCTGCGCCCGGTCGGGACGGCCCGGTCGCGGGCCGTCCCGGATGGAGCGGCTCGGCTGGTCAGCCGGCCTTGTGCTTCTGGATCTCCTCGGTGAGCTGCGGGACGACGTTGAACAGGTCACCGACCAGTCCGTAGTCCGCGAACTCGAAGATCGGGGCCTCGGGGTCCTTGTTGACCGCCACGATCGTCTTCGAGGTCTGCATGCCGGCCCGGTGCTGGATGGCGCCGGAGATCCCGACCGCGATGTACAGCTGGGGCGACACCGTCTTACCGGTCTGGCCGACCTGGTTCTGGTGCGGGTACCAGCCGGCGTCGGTCGCGGCGCGCGAGGCGCCGACGGCCGCGCCGAGCGTGTCGGCCAGCTTCTCGACCAGCGCGAAGTGCTCGGCGGCACCCAGGCCACGACCGCCGGAGACGACGACCTGGGCCTCGGTGAGGTCCGGACGGCCGGACTTCGCCTCGACGACGCGGTCCACGATCTTCGCGCCCTTCGCGGCGTCGGAGATCGCGATGTCGACCGGGGTCTCCACCGGGGTCGTCGGCGCGGCCTCGGGTGCGGTCGAGTTCGGCCGGACGACGACGATCGGGGTGCCCTTGGTGACCTTCGAGTTGACGATCGTCGAACCGCCGAAGATGCCCTGGGTGGCCGTCAGGTCGGAGGTGAGCGCGGTGGCGTCCCAGATCAGGCCGGAATCCGTGCGGGCGGCCGTGCGGGCCGCGACCTCACGGGAGTCCGGCGTGGCCGCGGCCAGGACGGCTGCGGGCGAGACGTCCGCGACCAGCTTCGACAGGACCTCGGCCGCCGGCGCCCCGATGTAGTCGGCGACGTCTTCGGACTCGACCAGGTAGACCTTGGCCGCGCCGTACTGGGCCAGGTACTCCTTCGCCTTGGCGTAGCTGCCCGGGCCGCCGAGGAACACCGCCGAGGGCTCGCCGATCGTGCGGGCCAGCGTCAGCAGCTCGGCCGTGACCTTCTTCGGCTCGCCATCGCTGTGCTCGACGAGTACAAGAACTTCAGCCATCGAACAACAACCCCTCAGATGAGCTTCTGGGCCGCGAGGAACGCAGCGACCTTCGCGCCGCCATCGCCCTCGTCCTTGACGATGGTGCCGCTCTGGCGCGGCGGTGCCGGCTGCGCGTCGACAACCGTGGACGTCGCCCCGGCGAGGCCAACCGAGCCCGCGTCGAGACCGGCGTCGGCGGCCGAGAGCTTGGTCAGCGGCTTCTTCTTGGCCGCCATGATGCCCTTGAACGAGGGGTAACGCGGCTGGTTGATCTTCTCGACCACGCCCACGACGGCCGGCAGGGTCGCCTCGACGAGCGCGTAGCCGTTGTCGGCGAGGCGCTCGACGGAGACCTTGTTCGCGCCCGGGTCGACCGTGACCTTGCGGGCCTGCGTGAGCTGCGGCAGACCGAGACGCTCCGCGAGGAGGGCGCCCATGACGCCGCCTCGGGCGTCGGAGGCCTCCGAGGAGGTGATGATCAGGTCCGGCGAGAGCGTGGAGATCACCTTCGCCAGCGCGGCGGAGGTGGCGAGGGCGTCGGAGCCGTGCAGCGACTCGTCGGTCAGGTGCACCGCCTTGTCGGCGCCCATCGAGAGAGCCTTGCGGATCGTCTCGACGGCCTTCTCCGGCCCCATCGTGACGACCGTCACCTCGCCGCCATGGGCTTCCTTGATCTTCAGGGCCTCTTCGACCCCGTACTCGTCCATCTCGTTCATGACGTTGTCGACGCTCTTACGGTCGACCGTCTTGTCCGAGGCGTCGAGCTTCTTCTCCGCCCAGGTATCGGGAACCTGCTTGACGGTAACCACGATGTTCACGCCTTGGGGCCTCCGTAGCCAGCAATATCGATGTCGGTCCTCCACGCATCGTCGCATCTGACGCCCTGACATGCCCGATGATCGGCGCCGTGATGCAGGCCGCAATCCGCCCGCTCCGGGCATGTCAGCCCGGCGGCGACGGACATCCGGGAGACATCATCCGGACACAACGGCGCCGGCCGGCGCAGCCTCGACCGGCGTATCGCGACACGGCCGCCCACCCACGGCGACGGCCACCGACCGCGCGCGGCGGCGGGACGGGTAACGCCCACCGGGCGCGTCCGCGGGCGGACCGATCTGACGGATCGGCCATCGACGCCGCCCGGCACCACCGCGACAGCGGCCTGGTTTGCCATGATGTCTCCCACTTCGACCGCCCCTACCGCAAGAGGCCCGGGTCCCACCATGACCGTGCATTCCGGCCCACTACTGCACACCCTCTTCCTGAATGTGTGACCAATCGGCTACTTTCTGCCCCATGAGGTAGCCGAGGGCCTGGTAAAGGCCCATCCGGCCACATCGAGCAGACGGGGGTCCGATGGTCGCGGAAGAACTCATGGTGGCTGGGCCGCCCCTGGCCCTGTCGGGCCCGATCCGGCCGGGCCGCCTGTCGGCCCGTATCTCCCCGGACCACACCTCCCCGGAGATCATCCCGCCGGACCGCATCTCGACAGCGCAGTCCGCCGCCGACATCCCGGGCACGCACATCCCGGCCACCCAGCTCCCGAACAACCAGGTCCCGGCGCCGTCGATGGCATCCACCGGGCGCGCCAGGCCGACGGCGAAGGCTGCCGCGGGCAAGGCCGCCGGCGGAACGTCCACCGGCGCGGGTGGCGCTGGCGGCGCCAGCAACACCCGCGCAGGCGGCACCAGGGGTGCCGGTACCAGCCCCGACACCGGCGAATCCGGCACGCCGACCCTGTTCTCCCGCCTGCTCGCCGAGGCCAACGTCTCCGACACCCGCTTCGCACGTCAGGTCAACAACCGCGCCCGATCCCAGCGCCGCATCGAGCTCGGCCTGGCCCGGACGACCGTCGGGCACTGGCGCCGCGGCATGCGGCCCCGGGACCCGATGGTCGCCGAGCTGGCCGCGGCCGAACTCTCCGCCCTCGTCGGCTACCCGGTGACCCCCGCCGACCTCAGCTGGCGGGGCGAAGCCAGTGAACGCGACGACCTCGGCCTCGCCGTCGCGGACATCCCCGACGACACCCTGCGGACGCTCGCTGGACTTTCGGGACGAGACATGCGGCGACGTGACGTCCTACATGACGGGGCGGCCTTCGTCGCCACCGCCTTCGCCGACCCCGTGCTGTCCAGCCTCACCGGCATGATCCGCCGGATCAGCGCGGACGTCCCGTCCTCCCCGTCCGGCGGAGCGATGATCCGGGACATGACCGAGACGTTCCGCCGCCTGGACGCCCGGTTCGGCAGCAGTGAGATCCGCCCCCAGGTCGTGACGTTCCTGCACGACCGGACGCGGGCGGCCGTGGCAGGACCGGCCGACACCGACACCTTCGGCGCCCTCGCCGAGCTGGCCCAGTTCAGCGGCTGGCTCGCCCAGGACTGCAACCGCCAGGCACTGGCCCAGCGCTACTACATCCAGGCACTCACGCTGGCCGAGCACGCCGACGACGTCATGATGGCCGGCCGGGTGCTGTCCGCGATGAGCGACCAGTCCGCGGCCCTGGGGCACAACCGGCACAGTCTGTCCCTGGCGCGCGCGGCGATCGACCGGTCCGCCCGGCAGTCCGCGCCGGCCGTGCAGGCGATGCTGCAGGACAAGCTGGCGTGGGCCCTCGCCCGCAACGGCGACGAGGCCGGCTGCATGCGTGCCCTGGACGCGCTGGAGCGCACGATCTCCCGCGAGCCCGGCGACGCCCCGTCCTGGGCCGGGCACTACAACATCGGCGACGTGGCCGAGTGTCAGGGCCACTGCTTCCTCCTGCTGGGCCGGGCGGAGATGGCCGAGAAGCGGCTGCTGGAGGCACGTGACCTGCAGGGTCCGGCGCGGGCCCGGACCCGCGCGTACGCAGAGGCGGACCTGGCGCTGTCCTACCTGAAACGCCCGCGCCCCGAGCTCGAGGCGGCCCTCGAAGCCGGGTACCGGGCGGTTGAGGTGGCCGGTCCGGTGTCCTCCACCCGGATCGTCAACAAACTCGCCGAGCTGGACCGGACGATCGCCGGCTTCTCGAAAGCCGTCGCGGCCCGTGAGTGGCGCTCACGCGCCGCTGGTCTCGTGCGACCTTCCCCGCAGCGGCCGGAACCCGCCGTCGGCTGACCGGCGTGGACCGGGCACCCTATGTCCGGTGAGCCCCGCGAAGGGCATCGGCCGCCGCATCGGCCGACGCGCCCCCACCTCCAGCAACGGCACCAACATCGGCGGAGCTACCGACAGCGGCGGAAGCCGCGGAGGTAACGGCGGTGGGAGCGGCGGCGGCAACGGCGGAAGCGGAAGCGGCGGGGGTGACGTCGGTGCCGGGACGGGCACGGGCATCGGCGCGGGCGACATCCCGGCGATCCCGTCCGACCCGCCCGGCCGGGCAGGCGGGACGCATCCGCCGGCCCGGATCGCCCTGGTGCTCGCCGCCTGGGTCGTCACGGTGGCGCTCGCCGTCATCGCCGCAGTGCGCCTCGTCCACCTCGACGACGCGTTCGCCTGGCCGTTCGCCTCGTTCAACGCACTGACACCGCTGCTGTACCTGCCGGTCTACGCGGCGCTCGCGATCGGCTTCGCGCTGCGGCGCAACCTGCTCATGATCTTCTGTGCGCTGCTCGTAGTCGCCCACCTGGTCTGGGCGCTGCCCGAGGTCCTCCCCGGCGACGCCGACGACGTCCCGCAGGGCTCGGCCCGGCTGCGGGTGATGAGCGCGAACCTGCTCTACTCCAACACCGAGGCCGGCCGGCTGGGCCGGCAGATCGAGGYCGCCGACCCCGACGTCCTGGTGCTGGTCGAGCTCTCGCCGCTGACGTTGGCGGACGTCCAGGCGTCAGGTGCGCTGAAGGAGTACCGGTACTCCGAGGTCCACCCGCAGGACGGCGCGTTCGGCTCGGCGGTGTTCTCCCGCTTCCCGCTGTCGGACACGGCGGCACCCGAGGTGGCCGGCAGCATGTCACTGCGCACGACGGTGCGGGTCGACGAGCGCCGCTCCTTCGTCATGTACGCGGTACACACGATCTCGCCGACCAGCGGGGACTACGCGAAACGGTGGCGCGCCCAGCTCGACCACCTCCGCGAGGACGTCGAGACGTCGAAACTGCCGGTCGTGCTCGCCGGCGACTTCAACGCCACCCGCGACCACCGTCCGCTGCGCCGGCTGCTCTCCGCCGGTGTGCGCGACGCCCACGACGTCCTCGGCGCCGGTTGGACACCGACCTGGAACGCGAAAACGGTCGCGTTCCCACCGGTGCTGCGGATCGACCACGTCCTCGCGTCACCGGCCTTCGCGGTCACCGGCTACCAGGTCGGCTCCGAGTTCGGCAGCGACCACAAGCCGGTGACCGCCGACCTGGCCCTACGCTGACCAACCCGGCCCCGGGCCTGCACTGACCGAGCCGGGCCGAGCCTCGCGCCGGCCGGCCCGGACCGCAGACCGAGCCGGGGCCGATGTCGGGTGCTGCGACGGCTAGCTAGCGGCCGACGAAGTCGGCCTTGCCCGGGCCGCGCTCGATGAACGAGTCCATGCCGTGGCGGCGGTCCTCGGTACCGAACAGGCCGATGAACAGCGCCGACTCCAACCGCAGCGCCTCGGAGAGCGCGAGGTCGCCGCCGTCGTCGATCGCCTGCTTCGCCGCGGCCAGTGCCAGGGCGGGCCCCGTGACGAAGCGACCCGCCATCCGCAGGGCCTCGGCGTACACCTCATCGGCCGGGACGACCTTGTCGGCCAGCCCGATCGCCTCCGCCTCGGCGGCCCGCACCTGCCGGCCGCTGAAGACGAGATCCTTGGCCCGGGCCGGCCCGACGAGCCGCGGCAGGCGCTGCGTGCCACCGGCGCCCGGGATCACACCGAGGGTGATCTCGGGCAGCCCGACCTTCGCGTTCTCGGCGAAGACCCGGAAGTCGGCACACAGCGCGAGCTCCAGGCCGCCGCCGAGGGCATAGCCCGTGACGGCCGCGACGACCGGCTTCGGGATACGCGCCACCAGGTCGAAGGCCGCGGCCAGATCGCGGACCCAGCCGGTAATGCCAGCGACGTCCAGCCCCGCCATCTCCTTGATGTCCGCCCCGGCGGCGAACACCTTCTCGCCGCCGTAGATGACAACGGCCCGGACGTCCGCCCGGGCGGTGGCCTCGAGGGCGGCGGCGCGCAGCTCAGCGGCAAGCGCCGCGTTGAGCGCGTTCATCGGCGGCCGGTCCAGCCTGATCGTCCCGACACCGTCGGAGACCTCGAGCCGCACGACCGCCATCGCCAAACCTCCGCATCGTCGCGAAACCATGAATCCTCATCACGATTCCGCGCATCCGTGAGCCACCCGCCCGCCGGAGACTCCCCCGCCGGGCCGCAGCCAACACTAGACGAGTAGGCCTCCACGTTCAGGCCGCCAACAACCACCCCAAGACCACACTCAGCCCACGCCCTTCCCCGACGAGAGCCTGCCCGAGGCACACAAGCTCCCCCAGGCGCCGAAGGCCCTGAAGCCGGGCCGGGACCACGCCAGATGGGGCACCTCGGGCCCGGGTGGGGGCCGACAGGGTCCGGGCGTCGGCCAACTGGGTGCGCCGCGGGACGGGAAGTGACGCCGGTCACTTGGGATGGGTGGAGGTGAGAGTTCGGGGGACCACCGGATGATGTGGCGGTTAGCGTCGTTCCCATGATCCGCCCCGGCTCGGCCACCCCGCTCGGCGTGTGGTGGGACGGCGAGGGAGTCAACGTCGCCGTCGTGGCGCCCGGTGCCGACGCGGTGGATTTCTGTGTGTTCGACGGCCAGAACGGCTCGGGCGGCCAGAACGGCTCGGGCGCCACCGGCCGCACCGACCTCGGCACCGACCCGGTCCGCGGAACGGACGGTGGCGCGGAGACCACTTCAGGTGGTGAGACGCGGTACCGGCTTCCCGAACGGGACGGCGGTGTCTGGCACGGTTACATCGCCGGGGTGGGCCCGGGGCAGGCCTACGGCCTGCGGGCTCATGGGCCGTACGCGCCCGGGCGCGGCGAGCGGTACAACCCGGCGAAGCTGCTGCTCGACCCCTATGCGCGCCGGGTCACGGGAAGCTTCGTGCCCCATCCGGCGGTGCACGGGTATGTGGCCGGCGATCCCTACGGGCAGGACCCCGACGACCGGGACTCGGCACCGTATGTGCCAAAGGGCGTCGTGACCGGACCCGTCACGCGGCCTCCCGCGGGATCCGTCACGGGGTCTGCCGCCGGGTCCGTGACGGGGCCGGACCCGGCCGCGAACAGGCTGCGGACGGCCTGGGCCGACACGATCCTGTACGAGCTGCATGTCCGGGGCTTCACCATGCTTCACCCGGGGGTGCCCGAGCGGCTGCGCGGGACCTACGCCGGCCTGGCGCATCCGGCGGTCGTCGACCACCTGCTGCGGATCGGTGTCACCGCGGTCGAGCTGCTGCCCGTCCACGCGCACATCTCCGAGACGACGCTGCTGGAGAACGGCCGATCCAACTACTGGGGCTACAACACGCTGGCGTTCTTCGCCCCGCACCCCGGCTACGCGGCCACGGACGACCCCGTCGCCGAGTTTCGCGCCATGGTCGCCGCKCTGCACGACGCGGGTATCGAGGTGTTGCTCGACGTCGTCTACAACCACACCGCCGAGGGCAGCGAGCGCGGGCCGACACTGAGCCTGCGCGGCCTGGACAACATCGCCTACTACCGCGTCGAACCCACCGACCCGCGCCGCTACCGCGATGTCACCGGCTGCGGGAACACCGTCGACGCCACGTCGCCGCACGTCGTGCGCCTGATCTGCGACTCGCTGCGGTACTGGGTGTCCGAGATGGGGGTGGACGGGTTCCGCTTCGACCTGGCGACGGCGCTCGCGCGGTCACCGGACGGGTTCGAGCCGGCCGCGCCGCTGCTGACCGCGATCCAGGCCGACCCGCTGCTGTCCTCGGTCAAGCTGATCGCCGAGCCGTGGGACCTCGGCTGGGGCGGGTACCAGGTCGGCGCGTTCCCGGCGCCGTGGGCCGAGTGGAACGGCCGGTTCCGCGACACCCTGCGTGACATCTTCAGCGACCGCACCGGCAGCGTGGCGGATCTCGGGTACCGGATCACCGGCTCGTCCGACATCTACGAGCATTCGGGACGCCGGCCCTGGGCCTCGGTCAACTTCGTCACCGCGCACGACGGTTTCCCCCTCGCCGACCTGGTCTCGTACAACGAGAAGCACAACGAGGCCAACGGGGAGGGCAACCGGGACGGGGAGTCGGAGAACCGGTCGTCGAACCACGGCGCCGAGGGACCGACGGACGACCCGAAGATCCTCACGAACCGCCGCCGGGCCCGCCGGGCCCTGATCAGCACGTTGCTGCTGTCGGCCGGTGTGCCGATGCTGCTCGCCGGCGACGAGCTGGGACGTTCGCAGGGCGGCAACAACAACGCCTACTGCCAGGACAACGCGGTCTCCTGGCTCGCCTGGCCGAACGGAACGGCAGGAACCCCCGAGGCCGGTGGGCCCGGCGATGGGCCGGCCGGCGAGGTGCCGGCCGCGGATCCGGCAGGTCCCGATCCGGCGCTGGTCACGCTGGTGGGCGGGCTGAGCAGACTGCGACGGGCCGCGCCG
This sequence comes from Parafrankia soli, assembly GCF_001854695.1. GTDB lineage: Bacteria > Actinomycetota > Actinomycetes > Frankiales > Frankiaceae > Parafrankia > Parafrankia soli. Next base: position 42,126 of record NZ_MAXA01000244.1, on the reverse strand, counting down.
GTGCTGCGGCGGCAGCGGTTCTTCCGCGGTGGCGCGCCGACCCCGCAGCGGCTGCCCGACATCACCTGGTTCCGGCAGGACGGCGCGGTGATGTCGGCCGCGGACTGGAACGCCCCGCAGGTGGCGATCCTGGTGGCGCACCTGGCCGGGGAGGGCATCGAGTGGACCGACGCCGCGGGCACGCCGATCACCGGGGAGAGCCTGCTGCTGGTCATCCATCCTGAGGGCGAGGACCGGACGGTCGTGCTCCCCGGGGCGCCCTGGGCGACCTGGTACGACCTGCTGCTCGACACCGCCGCGGACGACCTCGCCGGGTTCCCGGACACGATCACCGAGCCCCGCCGGACGCTGGCGGCCGGCGCGCAACTCGACGTGGCCGGACGAACAGTCCTCATCCTGCGGGCCCTCGGCGGCTCCGATTGCAGTGTGGCGGCCGAGTGAGTCCACGATGACACTCGGCCACCACACCGGCCGCCCTGGGCCCGGAGGCCGGAGGCCCAGGGCGCGGGGGTGGATCAGGGGTTTGTGACCAGGCCGAGTTCGGCTGGGCTTGCGGTGAGGCGGTGGCGGGGCAGGACTCGCACCGTGTAGCCGAAGGGGCCGGTCCGGCCGAGCGGGATCGTGCCCTCGTACCGGTGGCCGTGGCCGCCCTCCCCCTCACCCACGTCGGTCAGCGGGAGCGTGCCGGGCGCCATGATGCGGTCGGTCTCGTCCACCCGGCCGTAGGAGGCGATCACCTCGACGTCGGCCGGGTCGAGCCCGCCGAGGTCGACCGTCGCCCGCACGACCAGCGACTGGCCCACCTGGGGGGTGTCCCCGAGCCCGGCCGAGTCGACGTTGAGCACGTGGACGCCCGACCAGGCGCTGCGCACCCGGTGCTTCCAGGCCGCGAGGTCGCGCGCCCCGGCGAGGTCGCCCTCGGTGGCCTGGYGGGCCGACACCCCGGCGGGCACGTAGTAACGCTCGACGTACTCGCGCACCATCCGGGTCGCCAGCACCTGCGGGCCGAGCGTGGAGAGGGTGTGCTTGACCATCGCCGTCCACCGCGGCGGGGCGGACGTCGGCGTCGCCCGGTCGTAGAAGCGCGCCGTCACCGTGTTCTCGAGCAGGTCGTACAGGGCCGCCGACTCGATGTCGTCGCGGCGGTCGGGGTCCTCGACGCCGTCCGCGGTCGGGATGGCCCAACCGTTCTGACCGTCGAACATCTCGTCCCACCAGCCGTCCCGGATGGAGAGGTTCAGGCAGCCGTTGAGCGCCGCCTTCATCCCGGACGTGCCGCACGCCTCGAGCGGGCGCAGTGGGTTGTTCAGCCAGACGTCGCAGCCGGCGTAGAGGAAGCGGGCCATGCCGATGTCGTAGTCGGGCAGGAAGACGATCCGGTGGCGCACGGCCGGGTTGTCTGCGAACTGGACGATCTGCTGGACGAGCAGCTTGCCGCCGTCGTCGGCCGGGTGGGCCTTGCCCGCGATGACCATCTGGACGGGGCGGTCGGCGTGCAGCAGGAGCCGCTTGAGGCGCTCGGAGTCACGCAGCATCAGCGTGAGCCGCTTGTAGGACGGCACCCGGCGGGCGAACCCGATGGTGAGCACGTCCGGGTCGAAGACGGACTCGACCCAGTCGAGCTCGCCGGGGGCCGCGCCGCGCTGCAGCCAGGAGACGCGGACCCGGCGCCGAATCTCGGCGACGAGCTGCTCGCGCAGTTCCCGCCGGGTCGCCCAGATGGCCTCGTCGGACACCTTGTCGAACCGGATGAAGGCCTCGGCGCCGCCGCTGAGCAGGCCGGGGCCGGGCTGGCGGTCGGCCAGCTCGGTGATCGAGCGGGAGACCCAGGTCGGGGCGTGCACGCCGTTGGTCACCGAGCCGATCGGCACCTCGGCGTGGTCGAAGCCGGGCCACAGGCCGGCGAACATCTCCCGGCTGACGATGCCGTGCAGGCTGCTGACGCCGTTGGAGCGCTGGGCCAGCCGCAGGCCCATGTGGGCCATGTTGAACACGTTGGGGTCGGGCTCGGCGCCGAGCTCGAGCACCCGGTCGACCGGGACGCCGGGCCAGCTGTTGTCGCCGCCGAAGTGGCGGGCCACCAGGTCCTTCGGGAACCGGTCGATACCGGCGGGCACGGGCGTGTGGGTGGTGAACAGCGTGCCGGCGCGGGCGGCCTCCAGCGCCTCGTCGAAGCTCAGCCCGGTCTCGGTGAGCTCGCGGATGCGCTCCAGCCCGAGGAAGCCGGCGTGGCCCTCGTTGGTGTGGTAGACCTCCGGCGCCGGCGAGCCGGTGACGGCCGCGTAGGCGCGCAGCGCGCGGACGCCGCCGATCCCCAGCAGCATCTCCTGGAGGAGCCGGTGGTCGGTCCCGCCGCCGTAGAGGCGGTCGGTGACGCCCCGCTCGGCGGACTGGTTGTCCTCGACGTCGGAGTCGAGCAGCAGCAGCGGGACCCGTCCGACCTGCGCCTTCCAGATCTGGGCGTGCAGGGTGCGCCCCTCGGGCAGGCCGACGGCGACCTTCACCGGGGCGCCCTCGGCGTCGGTGAGCTGCGTCAGCGGCAGGCCGTGCGGGTCGATGCCGGGGTAGCGCTCCTGCTGCCAGCCGTCCCGCGACAGCGACTGGACGAAGTAGCCGGCCCGGTAGAGCAGGCCGACCCCGATGATCGGCACCCCGAGGTCGCTGGCGGTCTTCAGGTGGTCGCCGGCGAGGATGCCCAGGCCGCCCGAGTACTGCGGGAGGACCTCGGTGATCCCGAACTCCGGCGAGAAGTAGGCGATGGCGCTGGGTGCGCCCGGGATCGCCTGCTTCTGGTACCAGAGGTCGGAGGTCAGGTACTCCTGCAGGTCGTCCGCGGCGTCGGAGAGCCGGCGCAGGAACTTCCGGTCGGCGGAGAGCGCCACGAGCCGATCGTGGTCGACCTCGCCGAGCAGCCGGACGGGATCGCCCTCACAGACCCGCCACAGCTCCGGATCGACCGACTCGAACAGGTCGAGGGTCTCCGGATGCCACGACCAGCGAAGGTTCAGAACCAGCTCGCCCAGCGCAGCGAGCTGCTCCGGGAGCTGGGCACGGACAGTGAATCGGCGCAGCGCTCTCACGAGACGGGAAGCCTAAACAGGGTGCATGAACTCGCCGCACCCGGGTTCGACCCGCCGGTTGCCGAGCCGCAACAACTTCTCCACGATCCCCCCAAGACGGATATTCCGCACTCCGCGCCGCCCGTCCACCGCGCGGTGGACGGGCGGCGGGGACGGACGGGACGGCGGCTACTCGTCGGGGGCGGTGGCGACCTTCGCGGCGAGCGCGGACATGACCGCCGGGTCGCGCAGGGTCGTGACGTCACCGAGCTCGCGGCCCTCGGCGACGTCCCGCAGCAGCCGGCGCATGATCTTGCCGGACCGGGTCTTGGGCAGGTCGTCGGCCCAGATGATGCGGCGCGGGCGGGCCAGCTTGCCGATCCGGTGGGCGACGTGATCCCGGAGCTGGGAGACCATGGCGTCGTCGCCGACCAGCTCGCCGCGCAGCGTCACGAACGCGACGATCGCCTGGCCGGTGTCCTCGTCCGACTGGGCCACCACGGCCGCCTCGGCGACGGCCTCGTGCGCGACGATCGCGGACTCCACCTCGGCGGTGGACAGCCGGTGCCCCGACACGTTGATCACGTCGTCGATCCGGCCGATGATCCAGAAGTAGCCGTCCGCGTCGAGCCGCGCGGCGTCGCCCACGACGTAGGTGCGGGGACCGAACCGGGAGAAGTAGGTCTGCACGAACCGCTCGTCGTCGCGGTAGAGCGTGCGCAGCATGGACGGCCACGGGCTGGTGATCACCAGGACCCCGGTGCCCTCGGTGACCGGCTCGCCGTCCTCGGACAGCAGCGCCGGGCTGATCCCGGGCAGCGGCGTCGTCGCCGACCCCGGCTTGGTCGATGTCACCCCGGGGATCGGCGAGATCAGGATCGAGCCGGTCTCGGTCTGCCACCAGGTGTCGACGATCGGGCAGCGCCCGCCGCCGATCACCTGGTGGTACCACAGCCAGGCCTTCGGGTTGATCGGCTCGCCGACCGAGCCGAGCAGCCGCAGCGACGACAGGTCATGCCGCTCCGGGTACCGCGCTCCCCACTTGATGCACGCCCGGATGGCCGTCGGCGCGGTGTAGAAGACGGTGACCTTGTACTCGGCGATCAGCCGCCACCAGATGTCGTAGTCCGGGTAGTCCGGCGCGCCCTCGTACATCACGCTCGTCACGGCGTTCGACAGCGGGCCGTACACGATGTAGGAGTGGCCGGTGATCCAGCCGACGTCGGCGGAGCACCAGTAGACGTCGGTCTCCGGGTCGATGTCGAAGACCGTGCGGTGGGTGTACGTCGCACCGAGCAGGTAGCCGCCGGTGGTGTGCAGGATGCCCTTCGGCTTCGCCGTCGATCCGGAGCTGTACAGGATGAACAGCGGGTGCTCGGCGGAGAGCGGCACCGGCGGGCACAGCGGGTCGGCGGCGGCGAGCAGCTCGTGGTACCAGACGTCGCGACCGGCCGTCATCACCGTCTCGGCCCCGCCCACCGGCCCGGTGGAGCGGACGACCACGACGTGCTCCAGCTTCGGCAGGTCACCCAGCTCGGCGTCCACGCCGGCCTTGACCGCCGCGGTGCGGCCCTTGCGGCGGGCCCCGTCCACGGTGATCAGCACCTTGGCGTCGGAGACCTCCATCCGCTCCCGCACCGCGGACGGCGCGAAGCCACCGAAGACCACGTTGTGCACCGCGCCGATGCGGGCGCAGGCGAGCATGGCCACCGCGACCTCGGGGATCATCGGCAGGTAGATGCCGACGACGTCGCCCGGGACCACGCCGAGGGAACGCAGGCCGTTCGCCAGCCGCTGGGTGTCGGCGAGCAGCTCGGAGTAGGTGACGGCCCGACGCTCACCCTCCTCGCCGTGCCAGTGGTAGGCGACCCGGCCGCCCAGGCCGGCCGCCACGTGCCGGTCCAGGCAGTTGGCGGAGACATTGAGCTCGCCGTCGTCGAACCACTTGTAGAAGGGCGGGTTCGCGTCGTCGAGGACGCGGGTGAAGGGCTTCTGCCAGGTCAGCAGCTCGCGTGCCTTTCCCGCCCAGAAGGCCAGCGGGTCGGCGGCGGCCGCCGCCACGTCGGCGGCGTACGGCTGACGACGGGCGAAACCCGGCGGCGGGTCGAAGCGCTCCACGGTCTGCAGGCGCTCCAGCTCGGCCTCGAGCGCTCCACCGGCGCCGCCGCCGTCGCCGTCCGTCCCGCTTCCTGTGTGCATGCCTGCCACGGTCACGCGTTCCTCCTGCGTCGGCGAAGGCCCGAACAACGGCAGCCCGGACAACGCGGTCACCTACGGTTTCACCGGTGTATCACGAAGCCCCGCGACCTCCCAGGGCCACCGGGCCGCACGGGCGGCCCGGTTCAGCGGCGGGCGGGCGGGGCCGTCAGCCGACGGTGAGCGCGAGCAGGACCATCATGGCCTGCTTCCAGTTGGGCGACGGCGCACCGTCGGCGCCGTCCCCGAACCGGAACCAGCCGCTGAACGACAACCCCACGGTGCGGACGTCGAAACCGGCGAAATGCCGCCGCCCGTCCGCGAGGAGTTTCTCCCGGGCGGCTGAATCCAGCCATTCCTCCAGGTGCCGCATCGAGTCGTACCGGAAAAGCGCGACCCAGTGCTCCTGCACCCCGGGAACGAGCGGGGCATCCACATCGAGCAGGTCTGCCAGGAGGTCGGCGCGACGGCGTACGCGGCCTGGAACGCCAGGCCCGACCGCCACCCCTGCTGACCCACCTCCGGTACTGACCCACCTCCGGCTCTGCTCGGCAGGAGCGCGGCCCCGGGCCGCGATGGTTACCGGGCCGGCTCGGGGTGGGAGGTTGACCAGGTGTGGAGGAGGGTCAGCAGTTCCTCTGCCGCCAGGAGGCCGGTGGCGGTGGTCACCGTGAGGTTCGGGGCCTGCCAGCCCTGCTCGTGCAGCTCCCCGTGCGCCGGTCGGACGGCCAGGTCGGCGGCGGCGAGCATCGGCGCGTCGAGGACGGAGTCGCCCGCGGCCAGCACCCGGGACGCGCCGGCCCGGCGGGCGACCTCCGCGACGGCCGCCTGCTTGGTGAGGGCCGTCGGAACGAGGTAGACCTTGCGGCCCTGGGTGGACAGCGACCACCCCGCCGACGCCACCTCGGCGGCGACGTCGGACAGGTCGGGAATCGCCTCCCGGCTGTGCGCGACCAGGTAGACGAACAGGCCGTCCGCCACCCGGACGATGCGGGCCCATCCGGCGGCGTCGAGCCGGGCGGCCAGGGCCTCCATCTCCGCCAGCGGCGCGCAGGTGCCCGTGAGTCGGGCCGCGACCTGCTCCGCCCAGGCGGGGTCGGGCTCGCCGTCGACGAGCAGGTGCCCGCCGTTGGCCGCGATCGCGAACGCGGGGCGCACCCCGAGGTCGATCCGCCGGTACTGGGCGAGGGTCCGTGTGGTGACCGGGACGAAGACCGCCGTCCGGTGCAGGCGGGCGAGGATGTCGAGCGCGCGGGTGGTGGAGTAGGCCGAGGGGACGCCGTCGATCCGTTCGACCAGGGTCACCTCCGGCTCGGCCGTCCCGGAGACCAGCCGGAAGGACTTCCGGGCGAAGATCAGCGTCTGGTCGAGGTCGCAGGCCAGCAGGTGCGGACCGTCCGGTGCCGGTGCCGGTGCCGGTGCCGGCACCGGCACCGGCGCGGGGCGGGGCGGGGTGGTCACGGCGTCTCCGGGCGCCAGCGCGCCGCCGGGGTGTGGAACACCGGTCTCTCGCCGTCCGCGGCGCGTACCGGCCGCACCAGGCCGACGCAGGAGAAGGGCAGGTCGGCCATCTCCTCCACCGGCACCCCGCGCGCCTCGGCCAGCGCCAGGACGTGCGCGAGCTCGTCCAGCCGGTCGGGGGCGACGAGGATGCGCCACGGAACCCGGCGCAGCAGCACCCGGGTGGCCTCGCCCACCCCGGGCTTCACCATGATCACATCCGGGATGTCGAACCGCTCGGCGATGCGCTCGACGGCGGCCCAGCCCTCCCAGGTCGGTGTCCGGTCGGCGGCCCACAGCCGGGGCCAGGCCGCCTCGACCTCGTCGGCCACCTCGTCGAACCGGTCGACGACCGTGTCGATGAAGTGCCGGGAGAGGTCGTGCGGGAGGAGCTCCCGGTAGAACTTCGCGCCGTGGAAGTCGTCCGGGCCGATGTGCTCGGCGTTGAGCACCGTCCGGCTGACCAGCCCGCTGACCGTGGAGTTCAGGCAGGCGCTGGGGATGAGGAAGTCGTCGCGGGTGCCGAACAGCGGCACGCAGCGGGCCGGGTCGGCGAGCACGGCCAGGGTGTCGTCGACGCCGAGGCCGCGGACCGCCTCGGCCAGCACCCGGGTCATCACCCCCTTACCGGTCCATCCGTCGACGAACTGGATGGCCGCGCGGTCGTGACGGTCGGTGATGTGGCGCAGGGCGTTCATGTCGACGCCGCGGTCCTTGATGACCGAGATCGCGTAGTGGGGGACGTCCAGGCCGTGCCGGAGCGCGTACCAGCGACGCATCAGGATTCCGATCGGCGTGCCCGCGCGGGCGATCGAGGCGATCACCGGCGCGGGCTTGGTGTGCCGGACGAGCTCCGCGACGATCCCGGTCGCCAACGCCACCCGCCGTGCGGACCGCTCCAGCGCCTGGTGGTAGATCCGCAGGTAGGCGGCGTCGGGCTGGTACTCGATCGGCAGGTCCTCGGAGTAGTGCCGGCCGGACTGGAAGCCCTCCTCGCGGTCCTCCGTCGGCCGTTCGAGGTTCGCCGCGCTGAGGTCGGTGAGCAGGAAGGTGACATCCTCGGGCAGGTAGGAGCCGGAGCCGATCAGCGTTCGCCCGCCGGTCACGACGGGCCGCACCGCGCTCACCGGGCGTCCTCGGCGCCGCGCGCCGCCGGCACGTGGCAGGGGATGGTGACGACGGTGACGTCGGCGCAGCGGCGCAGCTCGGTGAGCAGGCCGTCCAGGTCGGGGCCGTCGGGGACCGGCCCGCGGTCGTCCATCCCCGAGTCCACAACGAGCACGATGTCGTCGTAGCGGCCCGGCGTCACGTTGTACACGTGGCTGACCCGCTCGGGGCCGTCGGGCGCCGGGAAGGTCAGCGCCGCCCGGATGGCGTAGCCGTCGACGTCGAGCGGATGGACCGGGGAGCGGGTCGTCGACTGGTAGACCACCCTGCGCCCGGTCAGTTCCGCCAGGCCGTCCGCCAGCCGCATCGGCACGTACATCAACTCCTCGGTACCCAGGACCAGGATGTCCCCGCCGCGGGCGGGGTCGGGCAGTCCCGCCAGGACGTCCTTCGCCACGGCCGGAACCGCGTCGGTGAGGCGCTCACGGGCGGCCGGGGACCAGCCGTGGCGTGCCCCGTCCGGCAGAGCCGCCGGCCAGCTCACCGCCACCCGGGTGACCCGGTGCTCCGCGCGGCCGCCGTCATCGTCGGCGACGCCGTCGCCGCCGCCGCCGCCCTCGGCAGGGGTCGGGGCGCCGAAAGCGGCGCGGATCCGGCTGGCCCGGGCCGTCACGTCCGCGGGCACCGTGACGGTCGCCGCGACGAGGGAGACGACGTCCAGGCGGATGCCGAGCTCGGCGGCGAGGGCGTCGAAGGCAGCCCGGGCGGACGGCGGCCGGGCGTCGACGAGCGCCGCCACTGCGTAGTCCGTTCGGGGGGCGAAGGCATGCAGGATGCGGATGGTGCCCATCGCCGTCCGTCCGGTCGACAGCTCGTCGTCGACGAGCAGCAGCCGGCCGGGGGTTTCCAGCACACCGGGATCGGCGGGCATGAGCCAGTGGTGGGTGGCGTGCGAGTGCGACTCGACGAATTCCAGGACAGGCGTGCTGCCCGGTACCCGGCGCCGCGTCGTGTGCAGGTAGTGGCTGTTCGGCAGGCCGTCGGCGACGGCGTGCCCGAGCGCGGTGGCGGTCTCGCAGTACCCGATGACGAGCGGGACCTCGGCCGCCCCCGGCCCGGGGCCGGCCCACCGGGCGGGTGCCGGCAGGGCCCGCACCCGTTCGGCCAGGCGGGCCGCCGCGTCCAGCGCGGTAGCCGGCGGCACCGGCAGGTGCTTGCCGAGGACCCGGCTGACGAGCAGGTGCGCCCGCAGCGGGTTGCGGCGCAGCGCCAGCCCGACGAGCCGGCGCAGCTCGGCCGCGTCCGCGGGCGCGGCCGGTTCGCCGCCGCGTACCTCGATCCCCAGCCCGAGCTCCTCCCACAGCCAGTCGGGGTCACGCGTCCGGTCCTGGCCGAGCATCCGATCCTGCCCGGTCACCGCAACGCGTCCTGCGTCGCGGCCAGAACGTCGACGAAGGTGAGGCCCTCGCGCAGCACGCCGAAGGCCCGTGCCCGCCGTTGCACGGCCTGCGCCCACGGCCGGTGCGGGCGCAGCTCGTTCATCTTGTTCGCGTAGCTGCTCGGCCGGACGCCGCCCGCGTCCCCCTCGAGGACCGCCTCCGCGTCCTCGTACTCCTCCTGGGTCACGACATACAGGGCGTGGACGGCCGGCACGTGGCTCGGGTGGATCACCGTCTTGCCGATCAGTCCGTTGGCCTTGTCGAGGACGACCTCCCGGATGAGCCGGTCGAGGTCGGCCGAGACGAGCTCCGTGCGGATCCGCGCGCCGCGCTCGCTGCCGTCGACGAGGTCGGCCTCCTCGAACGGCGTCACCCGCAGGGAGCTCACGAACAGGCGCTCGGGCTGGGCGAAGTACTCCCACACCGGGCCGGTGACGACGTGGTCGCCGCCGCGGGCGCAGATGTTCACGATGTCGGCGATGCAGTCACGTACCACCGCGATGTCGTAGATGGTCAGGTCACGGTCGCGGCGCAGGCCGAACACCCCGGACAGGTCGGTGGCGCCCAGCCGCACGGCCAGCACGTGGTCGGCGTGCTTGTCGATGAGGCGGCGCACGGCCGTCAGCGCCTCGATCCTGGTCTCGCGGTAGATCACCTGCGGGCTCTCCAGCACGGGCATCGCCCACAGCAGCCGGCCGAGGGTGTCGGACCCGCGCAGCACCGCCTCGAGCGCCGCCTCGCCGCTCTCCTCCCCGAACTTCGGCAGGACGAACCCGGCGAGCAGGGAGCGCGCGGGCCCGCCCAGCCGGGCCAGCAGCGCCGGGATCTGCGCGACGGCGCGCACCCGGACGAACAGCAGCGGCAGACCGTCACCGCAGACCGGCGGATCCTCCCCCAGGTCGGCGAGCGCCGCGGCCACGTTCGACTCGGCCCCGAGCACCTCGTGGTCGGCGATGGCGTCCTCCAGGCAGAGGACCATCGAGGTCACCCCGGCCGCCACCTGGCGGCGGACGTCCGAGGCCAGTCGCGGGCGGGTACCGGGGGCGTACAGGGTGGCGCCGAGCGCGGTGGCGACGAGCCGCCGGTCACCGCCGGTCGTGATCTCTTCCGGAGCTCGGTGGAACAGGGTCCTGGCGGCCTGGCCGTCCAGGAAGCTGAAGTGACGCAAGCGGCGCGCTCCTGTCGAGACGATCCGACGATCCGGGGACGGACGATCCGGCGGGCCTGCGCGAGCGATCCCGCGAGCCCTCGTAAGCGGGAACCGCAACCGCGCAGGTCACAGGGCGGGCTTGGACATGGTGCCCGGGGCTGACGCTACCGCGCCACTCCGGGAGTTCGACACGAAACAGCACACGACGCCTCCGTGCACAGGTGTTGGTCGGCAGACGAACGGGCCGTCACCCCCGCGATGCCGGGGTGACGGCCCGTTCACTGAAACGAACGATCATCTGTGTGCCGAGAGCGGTCCGCCGTTCGGACCGGGCTGCTCAGCACTGCCCGGAAGACGAGCAGCGCTGAGTGGCGCCGTTCAGAGCGAGCCGAACAGTTTCTTGTACAGGGCGGACGCCTTCGGGTTCTGGCCGCCGTTCATGATGGTCGAGCAGACGTTGCCGGGCGCCGCGTCGTGGAAGTACGCCTCGTACGCCATCACGTCCGCGTACTTCGTGAACGTGTCGAACATCTTCTGGATGTAGAAGGGGTTGTCACCGCCGCCGTTGCGGCTGCACGAGGACACGCCCCATTCGCCCACGCCCACCTTCTTGCCGTGCTGGCGGGCGAACTCAAGCAGGTAGCACAGGCCGTTCGGGTCCTCGCACTGCTTCTTCCAGGTGGCCTCGTCCCGCGACGGCGGGTACCAGTCGTAGGAGTCGATGCCGACATAGTCGACGTACTCGTCACCCGGGTAGGCCGCCCACGGGGTGCCCCCGTTGGGAACCGGCGAGGCGTGCGCGTTGAACGTCCAGTCGATCTTCACCGCGGGGTCCGTCGAGCGGATGGCGGTCGAGATCTTGCGGAAGCAGTCGCGGAACTCCGTCCCGGCCGGGTCCGAGTGCCAGTACATGAACTTGCCGTTGAATTCCCAGCCGATGCGGACGATCGAATCGGCGCGGCCGTTGTTCTTGAGGAACGTGCCGAAGGTCTTCCAGTAGCTGTCGTACTCGCCGCGGGCGCAGGCCGCGTTGTTGCCCTGGCCCTTCGGATAGGTCGGCTGGCTGATGATCAGCTTGCCCGGGAATGCCTTGTACAGGTCCAGCGGCCAGCGCGGCTCGACCATCGCGTTCCAGCCCTGGGTACGGACGGTGAACACGTGCGCCACGTCGTTCGCCCGCCCGCGCCACGTCCCGAAGGACATGACCTGCGACAGGACGTGCGACGGGTAGACGCCGGACATCCAGGGCAGGCCGGAGAGCCGGCCGGTGCCGCCGGTGGTGGTGCCGGTGCCCGTCCCGCTCCCCGCCGACGGCGCGGCCGTGGGCGCTGGCGCGGGTACGGCGGTCGGCGCCGGCGAGCCCCGCCGGCCGGTGCTCGGGGGGGTGGTGGCCCGAGCGGTGCCCGTCGGCTCCGAGCTGGTGGGCCCGGAGGCCGTGGGCTCCGAAGTCGTGGGCTCGGCGGTCGTCGGCGCCGGGGTGGCCGCAGGGCCCGGGACAGGACTCGCCGTCGGGGCTGGTGCGGGGACCTCGGCGCCGTTGGCCGCCCCGTTCGCCAGGCCCGGCGTGCCAGCGTCGACGACGTCGAGCGTGCCGCTGGCCTCCACCGACTCCTGCTTCGCCGTCACGGTCACCCGGCCGGAGAAGCCAAGCGGCACCTGGAAGCCGAGGATGAACCGGCCGTCCGCGCCGGACCGGGCGCTCGCGGAGCCACCGAGGTCGGTGGTCGCGGCGGTGACCGCCACGTCCTTGCCGGGCCCGAAGCCACGCCCGCCGACGAGCACGATGTCGCTGTCGAACAGGACGAGAGTCAGTTTCGACTGCCCGGCGGTGGCCGGGCCGGAGGTCAGGCCGGCGACCGGGACCTGCTGGTCGGCGACACCCCCGGCCGACGAGGACGGCACGGGCGACGAGGTTCCGTCAGCCTCCGGGGTCGTGCCCACGGTGGGTGACGGTGTCGGTGTGGCGGCCGTCGGCGCGGCACCGGCCGGTGCCACCAGCGGCAGGGACAGCGCCAGCACGAAGCCGGCTGCCAGGCCCAGCCGCGGCCCACGGCCGAAGCGGTGCCGGCGGCGCGGCCGCGGCGGCCGGGACGCCGGGGCGCCCGCGGGATTCCGGCCGAAGCCGAACCGGGAGGTGCGGTCGACCTGAGGGGTCGGTCGGCCGCCGGGTGTCGAGGCCATGCTCGCGCGCCGCCTTTCGGTCGTGGCGTCGGACGGAGCATCGACGGACAAACAACTCGGCACACGCGGGAAACCGGCTGTGCGCGGTCTCCCTGCGGCTCGTCCCCTCCGGGCCACCACCACCGTGGTGGGACCCAGCGTGCCGCCTCGGCGCCAGAGCCGACGGCGTCCGACGGATTCTCCGGCTGCAACGGCCGGATCCGGCAGAATCCGGCCTTACCACCCTGGGACTGATCGAAAGTGCCCCAGAGCTGATCGAAGCCATCGTAAGGGACTAACCAGAACGGGGGTGGTACTACCCCGGAAACAGCTGGTGCGATAGGAGGAAAGTGCCGGCACGGCGAATACCATCCATAACACGACAGCCAAAGTAACGGATACACAACAATCCGATCATCTTTGGCGATCCTGCTCACAACGACGGGCGAACAGCGAAAGAGTTCACGGTTCGTCCGGAACACACGAGGACGGCGGTGACAGCGCGGCTGGTTGTCACCAAGCAGGTCGGAACGCACGCGACCGTCGCAATCGCCCGCCACCGCCCCGCGGGTGGCGGGCGAGACCAGGGCCCTCGTCCGCGGGGACGCTCAGCGGACGACGAGCATCGGGTCCTCAGGATGGTCGATCCACACCGCCGGAGCACCCGGCGTGACCACCGGCAGGAGCCGGACCCCCCACGGGAGCTGCGCCCCCTCGAGGGTGACCTCCATGGTCCACGACCCCGAGCTCGAAGCCGGCTGCAACTCGGCCAGCACCTGTCCCTCGGCCGGCGACCCGGGCGGCTCCTCGCCGGGCCGCGCCAACAGCACCAGCCGGGGGGCCGGCCCGGTCGCCCGCACCTGGACGCGCAGGGTCCGCCGGCGCCACCCCGCCTTCGACACCGAATAGGTGACGGACGTCAGCTCCGCCGGCGGTGGCACCGGCACCGGCGGCTGGAGCTGGGCCGGAGAACCGAACGGCGCGGGCGGCCCGGGAACCAGGGCGTGGCCCTGGGTCTGGGCGGGTGCGGGGGGCGGCGCGGCGAGCGTGCCGGGGCCGGGTGCGCCGGGACCGGCCGGCGCCACGGGGTGCACGCCGACGTCGGGCGTCGCCGGACCCGTCCCCATGCCGGGGTGCGCCCCGGACTCGTCCGACGCCACGGGCAGCGGCATTCCCACCGTCGGCGGGCCCACAGGGCCCCCGCCAGTCCCCGGCGCGCCGCCTCCGGCGCTCGGCCCGCCGGGCCCCGCCGGACCGCCGGGGATCGGAAGGGCACCTGTCGCCGGCGGAGGGCCCGGCACCGGCGACGCGCCGGGAGCGGGCTGCGCACCCGAAAGCGGCGGGGCACCCGTGAACGGCTGGCCACCGGGAAAGGGTTGGGCGCCGGTCACCGGCGAAACGCCCGGGGACGGCAGGACACCCGATACAGGCGGACCGACCGGAGACGACGGACCGAGCGGAGACGCCGGACCACCTGGGGACGACGGACCGACAGGTACGGGAGCTACGAGCGGAGCGCCCCCGGGCGCCCGGACGGTCTCCGGGGACGGCATGACGTCGATCATGACCGGCCGGGCGTCCGCGGACACCGCGGGCAGCGGTGGCCCACCGGCCGGCGGGCCACCGCCATGGCCGGGAGCGGTACCCCCGTGGCCCGGCGGGGCGGACTGCGCGGGACCGAGCCCGGCGCTGGCGGGATCGTGACCACCGTTGCCGGGACCGTGACCACCGTTGCCGGTCGGGAAGTCGGCGATGCCGGTGGTGAACTCGGAGACGTCATGCGTCACCACCGGGAAGCGGTGCGGAGCCGAGCGGCCGAGCACACCGAGACCACCGACGACCGTGACCGGGGTGTAGATCAGCTCGCCGGTGCCGGGAGCAAGCGGGACCGCCGCGTCCCGCAGGTGGCCCTGCCGGCTCGCGCCGACCAGTCGCAGCGGTGGTGTCAGCGCGGCGAGCGGGACCTCGGCGCCCTCGCCACCCAGCAGCGCCAGCGGGCCGGAGCTCGGCTCGGGCCCCCGCCCGAACTCCCCCGCCCCGACCGACACCGCGCCGGCGCCAAGCACCCCGGTGCCGTGCCCACCGGCACCCTGCCCACCGGCACCGTACGCACCCGCGCCATACCCACCGGCCCCGTTCGCACCGGAGCCCGACCCGTCCGCACCGGGACCACCCGGGTGGAGAGCGCCGACGGCGCCGCCGGACGGGGGGACGGCCGTCGCGTAGACCCGCACCTCGGCCCCGGAACGCGGCGTCCACCGCAGGGCGACCTGCCCGTCCTCGGCGCCGACGACCAGGTCGGTGACCGGTCGCGGCCGGGTGAGCAGGCCGAATTCGGCCCGCGACCCCGAGGTGCGGGCGGCGCTGCCGTCGACGTCGGTGTACTCGACGAACACGCGGTAGCGGTAGCCCACACCGGGCAGCACGTCGGAGTCGAGGAAGCTCCCGCCGGTCACCCGGGCCCGGCGCGGCGGGGCGGAGACCGACGAGTCGGGATCGACCGTGCGCTCGATCGTCACGGTGTCGGACGGCCCGCTCGGCCGCCAGGTGAGGCGGACCCCGGTCGGGGTCGCCTCGGCCCGTAGGTCGGCGACGTCCCGCACGGCGATGACCGGCGCGGTGCTGACCGGCCGGGAGCGCCGCTCGCCGGAGAGCGCGGTCACCTCGTGCCGGACCGGCGTCCACGGTGGGGCGCCCGCGTCGGCGAGCTCGGTGGAGCTGGTGGTGCCCAGGCCGCGCCGGGTGAGCTGCCCGGAGCCGGGGTCGACGGCGACCCGCTCCACCCGGTAGGTGACCGGGCCGGCCGAGGCGGACGGCCGCCAGCGCAGCAGGACCGCGTCGTCGGCCAGCACGGAGGTCAGATCGGTCGGTGGCTGCAGCGGCAGAGCAGCGAGAGCGCGCAGCGCGTCCGCGCTGTCGACGGCGGTGGCGAGCACGGCGACCAGCGCGGCCTCCTGCTGCTCGGGCGGCAGGCCGCGGGCGGCCTCGACCCGGCGCCGGATGACGGCCTGTTGCGCGGTCAGCTCGCCGAGCACCTCGGCCGGCGGGCGGCCGTCCGGCCCGGGGACGTCCGCCGCGCGGGCGACCAGCCAGCGGGCGCGTTCCACCGCGGCGTCGGAGCGCAGGGTGGAGCGTTCCTCCGCCAGTGCCCGCCAGCCCGCCTCGGCGGCGCCGAGCCCGGCCCGGACGAGCGACTCCAGCTCGTCGGCGGCCTCCGCCGTCCCGTTGCCGGCCCCCGAGCCGGCGGCCGCGACGGCCGCGCGCACCCGGGCGAGGCCGTCGCTCGCCTCGCGGGGGCGGCCGGCCTCCAGCGCCTGGCGCACGGCGGCGAGCGCGTCGCCGGCGGCCCGGACCTGGCGCAGGCTGTACCCGCAGCGCCGGCAGGTCACGGCGGCGGCCTCGGTGAGCGAGGCGCACCCGGGGCAGGTGGTGTAGAGCCCCGCGTCGCAGTACCGGCAGGTCCGCGAGCCGCCGACCGGCTCGGGACGTCCACAGCCGGGGCACAGCACGTAGTCGACGGCGCCGCCGGTGCTGACCGCGGCGCCCAGGTTGCGGGCGATGCCCAGGATGACCGTCTTCGCCTGCTCGGCGCCCAGCCCGCGGCCGGCGGCCAGGGCGGCCCGGACGAGCCCCTCGTAGGCGACCGCCGTCAGCTCGCCGTCGAGCACTACGTGCTCCTCGACGATCGGGCGGAGCTCGTCGGCGACATCGGCGAGCAGACCCGCGGTGTACGCCGCCGGGTCACCCTCGACCAGCCGGGAGCGCACCATGGCCAGCAGGTCGGCCGTCAGCGTCTTCTCGCGGTCGTGCGGGCGCCGGGCGTTGCCGGCCGCCACCGCCTCCCAGGCGGAGCGGATGCGGTCCGGCCCGGCGTCGGGCGGCAGACCGAGGAAGTCCCACAGGGAGGCGGTGCCGGCCCGGTCTCCGCCGCGCAGGACGCGCAGGTCCTCCAGCCGCTGCCGGATCTGGCTGCGGACCTCGGGGGCGAGCGCCTCGACGCCGGCGCCGCCGCCGTCCGCGATGATGACCTCGCGGCCCAGCCGGGCGTCGAACTCGGCCCCGGTCACCCCGGCCGCGGCCGCGAGGCGGCGCAGGCCGGCGACCCTGGAGGCCGGGATGCCACCAAAACGATCACGCAGTGTGACGAGGTAGCCGTCGACCTTGGCGAGCCGCTCGGCGTCGCCGTTGCGCCGGGCATCGAGGACGGTGTGCCGCAGGCGGGCCCGGGCGTCGCCGTCGAGCAGCGGCGCCTCCCACTCGCCGCGGCGGCGCACCAGCTCGGTGGCCAGCGCCGCGTACTTCGCCGAGTTGCGCTCACGCTGCAGGAACGCCATCACCCGGGCGAGCTGCGCGGCGACCTCGGAGTCGGTGTGCTCGAGCAGCGGATCAAGGTCCGCGACCAGGTAAGGGTCGGCCGTGTCCACCGGGGTCCGGGCACGCAGCGGCGCCAGGACCCGTCGCCGGTAGCCGCTGCCGTCGAACGCCGCGCTCACCGTTTCACCCTCGTTCCGCCACCGCCCGCACGCCCGGGCACACCCGCTCCAGGTCGAGGGTACGGATCTCGGCTCGGGTGCGCGGTCACGGTGGTGCTCATCCCCGCGAGCACCACCGCCGCCCCGACGGAGATCAGTTCCGTTGCTTGAGGAGATTGACCTTGGCCGATTCCTCGGTCTTCATGCTCTCGCTGCCGACCCCGGCCTTGACCCGCAGGACAAGCGGCTCGGAGGCGCCCACATGGGTGGCGGTGACCTGGATGGTCTGGTCCCGGCCCATCTCGAAGGTGACCTCGACCGGTGTCCCGCGGGGATGACCGGCCGGGATGCCACTGATCGCGCCGGCCACGATCACCTTGTTGTCCTCGATGCGCGTCGACTCGACGCCGGTGCCCTGCTCGAAGACCCGGATGTCGACCTCGGACTGGTCGTCGGAGATCGTGTAGAACGTGCGCTTCACCTGGATCGGCAGGGCGTCGTTCTGGTGGGCCAGAAATGCCGCCACCGCGCTGCCGCGATCTTCCGCGAAGATCCCGAAGCCACGCGAGGTGACATCCGTCACGCGGGTGCGCACGAGGTCGACCACCGACGAGGTCGTCAGCCCGGCGGCGGACGCGCTCGCGGCGGCGGCGACCTCGAGGTCACCGGTCGCGGCCGCGTCGAGCTGCTGGTCCGGACGCAGCCGTCCGCTGGCCACCAGCTCCGCGCGGACCTCGCGCTCCAGCGCCTTCTTCTGCCCGTAGACCGCCGCGCCCTTGGCGACGGCGAGGTCCGGGTCGACCAGCCGGCAGGTGAGCCCGAAGGTCTCCCCCAGCCGGCGGGCGACCGCGGGCAGCTTGCTCATCCCGCCGACGAGGAGACAGAGGTCGATCTTGTCGACGCCCTTCTCCTTGGCCCGCTGCAGGACCGCGCCGGTGAGGTCGATCGTGCGCTGCAGCAGCGGCCCGGTGATCTCCTCCAGCGTCGCCCGGGTCACCGGCACGCTGCTCCGCCGCCCGCCGTGCATCACCAGGACGTCCACGCTCTCCCGCCCGGACAGCGCGAGCTTGGCGTCCTCGGCCGCGGTGAGCAGCTCCTGCTCGTCGTGGACGTCGTCGAGCGGGTCACCGGCGTCCGGCTGCTCCTGGACGAACTTCTGCGCCAGGTAGCGGACGATCTCGTTGTCCCAGTCGGCGCCGCCGAGCTCGTGGTCGCCGTCCGTGGCCACCACGGTGATGTCGTTCTCGCTGAGCCGGATCACCGTCGTGTCGAACGTGCCGCCGCCGAGGTCGTAGACGAGCACCGTCGAGGTGGACTGGCCGTCCTGGGCGAACCCGTAGGCGAACGCCGCCGCGGTCGGCTCGTTGATGATGTCGACGACGTTGAGGCCGGCGAGCTCGCCGGCGAGCTTGGTCGCCTTGCGCTCCTCGTCACCGAAGTAGGCCGGGACGGTGATGACCACGTCCGTCACCGGGGTCCCGGTCGCCCGCTGCGCATCCGCGGCCAGTGCCTTGAGCACCAGGCTGGACACCGACGCGGCGCTGTACTCGACGTCGTACGCCACGAACCGCCAGTCCGAGGCGCCCATGTGCCGCTTGACGAGCCGCGCGACGTCGTCCGGGCGGATGCGCGCCTGACGCTTGGCCTGGGTGCCGACCACGAACGACGTCGAGCCACCGCCGCCGGACGCACCGGCCACCGCCCCTGCCGTGCCGCCTTCCGCGCCGCCCGGGCCACCGGCGGCCACGCCGTCGAAGAGGACCACCGAGGGGGTCGTCGGCTGTGACTCGATGTTGCGGATCACGTCCGGGCGGCCGTACTCGTCGACCTGGGCGATACACGAGTAGGTGGTGCCCAGGTCGATTCCGAACACCTTGGTGCCTGCCACCGTCTGATCTTCCCTTCACCTGACGACTGCTGCGGCCGGCAGACCACGACCGGCGACGCCCCCACCCGGCCGGCTTACGTGCCACCGGCTCCGCCGCCGGCGGCGTGCGCGCCGGCATCTGCCTCATGATGATGACGCGCGCGTGCCGGGCCGTCGGAGCCGGCCGTCCCCCGGGCCGTCCCGCCCCGCCGGAACGCCCGGTCGGGACGCCTGGTCAGAAGGCCCGGTAGACCTCGGTCTCGGCAGGTCGGACGACCATGGACTCCCCGCGGACAAAGCCGGGACGAACCGTCCGGGCGACCGTTCCCTCCAGCGCCGGATCGTCGGTGCCGACCCGGCGGACCCCCAGCGACCGCCCCGGATCGAACGGGTCGCCGGCCGCCGGCGCGTAGGGACGGACGTCCGCGGCCAGGTCCAGGATCTGGAGCAGCTGCTTGCGCAGGATCCCGGCGACGCTCTGGGCGTCCTCGGCACCGAGGCTGCTCATCTGGTCGTACAGCCGGACCAGCCCGCGCAGCAGCGGGGTCATCGCCTCGGTCAGCTCACCGCCGCGCAGCCGGCCGTTCTCCGCGTGCAGGCGGTCGACCAGCTCGGCGTCGTGGCGGCGCAGGTGGACGAGCTCGTCCACCCGATCGGCGAGGCGTTCCAGCACCTGCCGGTCGACCAGCGCCGCGGCGGACACGTCCACTCCGGCTCCGTTCATGACGGCTCCGTTCAAAGCGCCGTCCACGGCGGCGGCCGGCGGGGCCTCGTCCGACGGGACCGCGCCGGTCACGGCCGGGCCATCGGTGTCCCCCACTGCCAGGCCCACCGGGACCGCGGCGGACGGCACGACCCCGGCACCCACCGAAACGGCGCCCGCCGGCCCAGCGCCGGCTGACCCAGCGCCGGCCGGAACGGTGCCCGCCGGAACGGTGCCCGCCGGCATGGTCTGCGCGGGCACGGCGTCCGCGCCCGATCCGTCGATCACGTCCGCGTCGGCCGGCCGGCCGGTGCCGTCGAACGGCCCCCGCTCGAAACCGAGGCCGAGGCCGGTGCCCGGCGGTGGTGCGCCCAGCGCCTGCGCGCCGGCCCCGTCCGCCGTCCTGCCGGTGCCTGCCTCGTCTCCTGTCAGGAGATCATCTCCCGTCAGGAGGTCATCGAACGCCACAACATCATCGGATGCCGACAGATCACCGGACGCGACGACGTCGTCGGGCTCCAGCAGCTCGCCGGACGCCACGACCTTGCCCGCCACGACCTTGCCCGCCGCGGCATTGTCCGGCACAACACCGCCCGGCACGATGTCGCCCGGCACGACGTCGCCTGTCGCCACGACATCGCCGGCCGCCACGCCATCGCCGGCCGCCACGGCGTCGTCCGCCGGGTGGCCACCCGGTGTCGGGAGGTCACCCGGCACGAGGACGTCCACCCGGTCCCGCGCGGCGAAGGCGTGCTCCGCTGCCGGGTAGTTCCCGATCGGGTCCCCGGCGTCGTCGAGCTGGCCGGGGACGCGGCCGGCGGGGGCGTCCCCGGCATGCCGGTCGGACGCGCTCCCGCCGAGGATCTCGTAGTCGAGCAGGTCGAACTCGTCCCGACGGCTGGCGGGACGGGCCCCCGTCGAGTCCCCGCCGTCCCCGGCCGGGGCGTCCGGCATGCCGGCAGGCTCGGTCGACTGGCGCACGTAGCGCCGGAAGAAATCAATCTTCTGCGCGGGCATCGGCGGCAGCTCGGCACCGCCGCGATCGCCGGCTCCGTCGTAGCCGGCGGCGGCTGTGTACTCACCGTCGCCGGAGTAGCCGGTGTCCCCGCCGTAGCCGGTTCCGCCGCCGGGCGCGAAAGCGGTGCCGCGGCCGGCATCGGCCTTCGCCTCGTAGGCGGCGCCACCCGCGTAGCCCGCATCATCGGTGTAGTCGGCGCCACCGGCGTAGGCGGCGTCGCGCCGGTATGCCGGGCCGTCCGGGAAGTCGCCCTCGCGTTCGTACCGGTCGGACCCGCGGGCGTACGGCGCGGCATCCGGGTAGCCCTCGCCACCGGCACGCGGGCCGTCCCCCGAGTACTCCTCGTCACCGGCGAACGTCGTGTCCCTCGGGTACTCCGCATCTCCCGAGAACTGGGAGTCGCCCGAGAACCGCGGGTCGTCCGAGAACTGGGAGTCGTTTGAGAACCGCGGGTCGTCCGGGTACCGCGCCTCCCCCACGAACCGCGCGTCACCTTCAGTGAACCGCACGTCACCGGAGTACTCGGCGTCGCCGGAGTACTGCGCACCGGCCGGGTAATCGGCCTCGGCGACATACTCCGGCGTACCGGGGCCATCCGGGACGAACTCCGGGTCGCGGGCGTATCCCGGCGTGCCGGCATACGCCGCGGCACCGCCGCCGTCCCCGGCGTACCGGGGCTCGCCCCGGTAGCCGCCGTCGTCGGGATAGCCGCGAGCGGCGTTGTAGCTGGTCCGGCGCGGGAGCGGGGGCTCGCCACCGCGGGTGTAGTCCGCCTCGCCTGTGAAAGCCGCCTCACCGGGGAAGCCGGGAGCGTCGGCGAACCCGTCACCGCCCGCGTACCGCGGCCCGCCCGGGTACCCGGGACCGCGGTCGTACTCGCCGTCGGCGGTCTCGGGCCGCCGGTAGCCGTCGCCCGCGTACCGGTCCTCGCCCTCCGGCCCGGACTCGTACGTGCTCTCCTCGTACCCGCCGCCGGCGTACCCGGGGTCGCCGTACCCGGGGTCGCCGTACCCGGGGTCGCCGTAGGCCTCGTCCGGGTAGGCGGAGCGGTAGCCCGCCTCCGGATCTCCCTCGCCGCGGTCTGGTGGGCCGTACCCGGCGCGCTCGTAGGTGTCCGGGGCGAATCCGCGACCGCCCCCGGCCGGCGCGCCCGCGCCACCGGACTCGGAGCGCTCGCGCCCCGACCGGCCGCCCGGCAGCCGTGACACGTAGCCCCTGGGACGGAGGTACTCCCCGTCGCCCGGGTCGGTGCCGTCGTCCGTGTCGTACCAGGCGGACGTACGCTCCGGCCCGTCCGACCGGGGCTCGCCCCGATCGTCCTCACCCTGCTCCCGGGTGTCGGGCAGCTCCTCGCCGGGCAGGTCCTCAGGGGCGAACCAGCGGTAACCACCGGCGCCGCCCCGGCCCTCGCCCGCCTCACCCGGGCCGCCGGAGCGGCCCGACCGGGAGGAACGCCGTGGCTGGAACATGGAGTAACGCCCCTCCCCGTCAGGCGGCGGCAACGGACGGGTCATCCCGGTGCGTGGGCCCTGATCACGACTGATTCCCGGCTACTGCGGACAGCCTGCCCGGTTCCGGCGTTCCACTCAACTCCGGGTCCGCCCCGCGCACCGCGGGACGGGCCGCGGTGACCGGTCACTTGCGGCCAGCGGTCCAGTCCAGGCCCCACGAGTACGCCTTGTCCAGCTCGCGATGTCCGCTGACATACCGGACCTCCCGGCTGACGGAGAAGTCACCACCGGTGTTCGTCAGCAGCGCGATCGCGCACATCCGGGCGCCGCCGGCCCGCTCGTCGAGGCGGACCTCGATCGGCGCGCCCTGGGCCGGGGTCAGCGTCACCACGGCGTCGGCCTGGTCGAAGGAGGCCACGCCCTCGTAGATGAAGGCGAAGACCAGCAGGCGACGGATCTCACCGATCCGGGCGAGGTTGACGTGCAGGTTCTCACCGCCGGTTGCGGCCCCGGTCCGGTCGTCGGCGTCGAGGTTGACGTACGGCGGGTTGTCGAACGAGCCGAAGGCGTTGCCGAGCGCCTGGACCACGCCGGAACGGCCGTCCGCCAGCTCGAACAGGCAGGCCAGGTCGAGGTCGATGCCGCCACTGCCGGCGCTGAGCACCCGCTTGAGGAAGCCGCCCTTACCCCCGCCGCCGCCGGTCCCGGTCTGGTTCCAGTTCAGGTTGACGTGCAGCCGCCCGCCGCCACCCTGCTTGCTCAGCGACACGGTCGGCGTGGACTTGGTCAGCGTGACCTTGCTCAGTGACACCGGCGGCCCCGCCGCCGGTGCGGCGGGTCGTTTGCTGTAGTCGATGCCCATGTTCCRCTCCCTTGCGGTCGGTGGGTGATGGCAGTGGGTGACTGCGGTGGGGTGGTCGGCGGTGAGATAGGTGGTGGGTGGTGGTCGGTGGTGACGTCAGCTCCGGGTGCCGACGACCGGCGCGCTCTCGGGATCTCCGGCGTCCCCGGACTGGTCACCCGCGGCCGCGTCGTCCCCGCCGTCGAGGTTCTCCTGCCGCTCCTTCGAGCGGTGGCGGATCGAGGACAGCAGGGCCAGCCCGATGAACGCCACACCGATCAGCCCGGTGACGATCTCGTGCACCTCGGTCTCGATCGAGACCGCCAGGATGACGGCGAGCGCGCCGATCGCGTAGTGCGCTCCGTGCTCCAGGTAGATGTACTCGCCCAGTGTCCCGCGCCGGACGAGGTACACCGTGATCGACCTGATGTACATGGCGCCGATACCCAGGCCGGCCGCGATGATGAAGATGTTCTGCGAGATGGCGAACGCCCCGACGACGCCGTCGAACGAGAACGACGCGTCGATCACCTCGAGGTAGAGGAACAGGAAGAAGGCGGCCCGGCCGGTCGCGAGGACCACGTCCGAGGTTCCCGTGGTGCGACCGGGTGCCGTGGTCTTCCCCGCTGCCGAGCCGTCGACCCCGGCCTTCTCGTCCTCGTCGTCCTCGTCGTCGTCCGCGCCGATTCCGCGGGCCTCGAAGAACTCGCCCAGCCCGCGGACACCCAGATAGGTGGCGAGACCGGCGACCCCCGCCGTCAGCACCTGCTGGGTGTGGTCGCCGGAGAAGGCCTCCCCCACGACCAGCAACGCGACGAGCCCCAGCACGACGGACACGACGTCGAGCTGGCCGGCCCGGCGGAACGGCTCCTCGATGCGCTTGATCCACTGGATCTCGCGCTCCGGGTCGAACATGAAGTCAAGGAAGATCATAAAAAGGAAGATCCCGCCGAAGGCGGCGATCGAGGGGTGCGCGTCGTGCAGCCGGGCCCCGTACTCCTCCTCGTGGTTCAGCGCCAGGTCGAAGACGTCCACCGGGCTGAGATGCGCCGTCAGCGACACGATCACGATCGGGAACAGCAGCCGCATCCCGAACACGGCGATGATGATGCCGACGCTGAGGAAGATGCGCTGCCAGAACTCGCTCATCCGGCGCAGGATCGTCGCGTTGATGACCGCGTTGTCGAACGAGAGGCTGATCTCGAGGACGGCGAGGATGGCGACGATCGCCGCGGCGTCGCCGCCGCCGATCACACCAGCCCCCGCGACCCCGATCACCGTGATGGCGAGGGACCAGCCGAAAATTCGAAGTGCGTGCACTCCTTGAAACACCTCCCGGACCGGCTCACAGTGCTTCGACAGGCGTTTACGGACGAGCTCCGCGGTCCGTACGGAACCCACCACACACAACGTCACACACTGTCGCCGACCGCTGCGTCCAGCTCACCGGGCGGTGTAGGTCCCGCGGTCGAGCGAATCGTAGCCAGGTACGGGTCACTCGGCACGACCGAAACCCGACAGGCATCCACCTTCCCCACCGTCCGTACACGGCTGGATCCATCGGCGCGAACGCGTCGCAGGGGGGCCGGCCCGTGACCCGCTCGAGCTCCCGGCCGGGGCCCGCCGGCGGAGCCGGAGTCGATGCCGGGGTCAGCGCCAACGCCGAGGATCACCCCGGGACCAAGTCGTCCCGGGGTGATGTCGCGCACGCGGACGCGAACCGTCAGACGTTCACCCCGTAGTCACGGGCGATTCCCGCGAGGCCGGAGGCGTAGCCCTGGCCGACCGCGCGGAACTTCCACTCCGCCCCGTGCCGGTAGACCTCGCCGAAGACCATGGCGGTCTCGGTCGAGGCGTCCTCGGTGAGGTCGTAGCGCGCGATCTCGGCCTGGCCGGCGGCGTTCACCACGCGGATGAACGCGTTTCGCACCTGCCCGAAGCTCTGCGAGCGCGAGTCCGCGTCGTAGATGGAGACCGGAAAGACGATCTTGTCGATCTCGGTCGGGAGGCCCGCCAGGTCGACGTTGATCTTCTCGTCGTCCCCCTCGCCCTCACCGGTGAGGTTGTCGCCCTGGTGCTCGATCGCGCCTTCCGGGCTCTTCAGGTTGTTGAAGAAGATGAAGTGCCCGTCCGAGACCACCTTGCCGTCCGCCCGGCACGCGATCGCGCTGGCGTCCAGGTCGAAGTCGGCGCCGGTGGTCGTCCGCACGTCCCAGCCGAGACCGACGATGATGTTCGTGAGACCGGGCGCCTCCTTGGTCAGCGACACGTTGCCGCCCTTGCTGAGGCTGACTCCCACTGCTCCTCCAGGTTCGGTGTTGTCGGATGCTCGCCGGGCCGGCTTCCCAGCCGGCCCGGCGCTGTCGCCCGCGCGCGGTGGTCGCGCCGGGGGCGGCGCGCCGCCCCCGGCCGCCCAGGGGTCCGGGCGCCGGCAGCGTACTGCGTCACACATCACGCCCCGGGCCCTCGCGGGTCCGGTGTGTCCGCCTCGGACCCTCGCGGGCCCGGTCTGGTCACCTGCGTCACATGTCCAGCCGCGCGCGAGCCGGCGGGACCTGCCCGGCAGCGACGCGTGCCCCCGGGCAGTTGCCGGCAGCCACCCGCACCGCCACTTCGCCCGAGGGCGACCGCCCCGGCGGCCGTACCCTCCGGCCGCCGTGGCCGGGCCGTGCTCCGCCCGCCCGGCGCCCGGGTCGATCGGAACTCGGTGTTCTGCAGTTCTGTGTTCAGCGGGACGAACGAGCRCGCGACGAGGTTCCCAGATCACCGAGCGTGCCACCACCAAAGGCTCACCACCCCCAGGGGCCACTGTCACCCAAACGACACATCGCCCGAACTCGACGTGCGGCGGGCGATGTGGTGGGCACACCGTCAGAAACGAGCGCCATCGAGGCTCCCAGACCGGCGCGGCGACCCGTCCGACGTCACCCACCGGACACACCACAGTGTCTACGAGAGCAATACTCGCCGCGGAAGGTTAACCACCGGAGCAAGCCGGGAACATCGGTCAGGACCGTGACCATCGGGACAGCACAGGCAGACCCACCACAGAGACAACGTGGGCCCATCCGGTGGTTGCATGCAGTTCACGTGGCGGTGTCACCGAACGCCATGTACAGGGTCGACCATTGAGTCGTGGTTCGTCTGGATAAGGTCCCCATGATGATCGGACGTTCAGTAGGCCGGGTTGTCATCACTGACGCGCGCCCGGTCGTCTCCTGTGGCCAGTGGCCGTCGCGGGCGGTGGAGGGGGAAACCCTCACCGTCAGCGCGACGGTCTTCCGTGAGGGGCATGACCTCATCGGGGCCAATGTCGTTCTTTCCGGCCCCGACGGCCAGGGAGTTCCGTTTACGCGGATGAAACTCGCCGGCGCGGGCACGGACCGCTACGAGGCCGATGTCGCCATGGGCCGCGAGGGCCTGTGGGGCTATCGCGTGGAGGCCTGGGCTGATCCGCTGGCCACCTGGCGGCACGGCATCGAGCTCAAGGTCGGTGCCGGCCAGACGGTGGACGAGCTGGCGGTCGACTTCGAGGACGGCGCGCGGCTGCTGCTGCGCGCGCTGCCCGGAGTGCCCGAGCCCCGCCGGGTCGACATCGCGCGGGTCGTCGCGGTCCTGCGCGACGACAACGTGACGGATCCGCACGAGCGCATCGCCGCCGCCTGCTCCCCGGAGCTGGCCGGTCTGCTCGACGAGCACCCGCTGCGCGAACTCGTGACCCGCACCCCGTTGTACCGGGTGTGGGTGGACCGCGAGCGGGCGCTCTACGGCAGCTGGTACGAGCTGTTCCCCCGGTCCGAGGGTGCGAGCCTCGACCCACCGCGATCGGGCACCTTCCTCACCGCCGCGGAACGACTGCCGGCCGTCGCCGCGATGGGCTTCGACGTGGTCTATCTGCCACCGATCCACCCGATCGGCGAGATCAACCGCAAGGGCCCGAACAACACCCTCACGCCCGGCCCGGAGGACCCCGGTTCACCGTGGGCCATCGGCAGCTCGCAGGGCGGCCACGACGCCGTCCACCCGGATCTGGGGACCCTGGACGACTTCGACCTCTTCGTCGCGCGGGCCCGCTCGCTCGGCATGGAGGTCGCACTCGACCTAGCGTTGCAGTGCGCGCCGGACCACCCCTGGGCGAAGCACCATCCGGAGTGGTTCGTCGTGCGCAGCGACGGCTCGATCGCGTACGCGGAGAATCCGCCGAAGAAGTACCAGGACATCTACCCCCTGAACTTCGACGCCGACCCGATCGGTCTATATCACGAGATTCTGCGGGTGGTCCGGTTCTGGACGGCCCGCGGCGTCCGGATCTTCCGGGTGGACAATCCGCACACGAAGCCGGTCGAGTTCTGGGAGTGGCTCATCGGCCAGGTCAAGGCGACCGAGCCGGACGTGCTGTTCCTGGCCGAGGCGTTCACCCGCCCGGCGATGATGCACACGCTCGCCAAGATTGGCTTCACCCAGTCCTACACCTACTTCACCTGGCGCAACGAGCGCCGTGAGCTGGAGGAGTACGCGCAGGAGCTGGTCGACGCGGCGCACTACATGYGGCCCAACTTCTTCGTCAACACCCCGGACATCCTGCCCGGGTTCCTGCAGACGGGCGGGCCGGCGGCGTTCCGCATCCGGGCGGTGCTCGCCTCGATGCTCTCCCCGACCTGGGGGGTGTACGCGGGGTACGAGCTGTACGAGAACTCCCCCGTGCGGGCCGGGAGCGAGGAGTACCTCGACTCGGAGAAATACCAGTACAAGCCGCGGGACTGGGCCGGCGCGGAACGCGCCGGGGCCTCGCTGGCGCCCTACCTCACCCGGCTCAACCAGATCCGGCGCGACCACCCGGCCCTGCACTGGATGCGCAACCTACACATCCACGAGTCCGCGACGCCCGAGATCACAGTCTTCTCCAAACGGCACACCACGGCCCGGGCGGGCGGACCCGCCCTCGGCCGCCTCCGCCCCGACGACGACCTCGTCATCGTCGTCGTCAATCTTGACCCGCATTCGGCCCGGGAGACCACCGTGCGACTGGACATGCCCGCTCTCGGGCTTGACTGGGGCGACCGCTTCGAAGTGCACGACGAGATAACCGGCGCCACCTACCAGTGGGGCCGTGAGAACTACGTCCGCCTGGAGCCGACCGAGCCCGCCCACATCCTGACCGCGCGGCGCCTGCCGTGAACGAGTCGGAACCGTTCGCGGAGCAACCGCTGCGCGAGACCGCGGCCGAGGGCGGCGACACGGGGACGTCCCAGGACCCGCTGTGGTTCAAGCGGGCCGTGTTCTACGAGGTCCTCGTCCGCGGCTTCGCCGACTCCAACGGCGACGGCACCGGTGACCTGGCCGGGCTGGTCTCGAAACTGGACTACCTCGAGTGGCTCGGCGTGGACTGCCTGTGGCTGCTGCCCATCTACTCCTCGCCGCTGCGCGACGGCGGGTACGACATCAGCGACTACTTCCAGATCCTCCCCGAGTTCGGGGACCTGGGTGACTTCATCAACCTCGTCGACGAGGCGCACCGGCGCGGGCTACGGATCATCGCCGACCTGGTGATGAACCACACCTCCGACGCACACCCGTGGTTCCAGGCGTCCCGCTCGGACCCGGACGGGCCGTACGGCGACTTCTACGTCTGGTCCGACACCGACGAGAAGTACCCCGACGCCCGGATCATCTTCGTCGACACCGAGAAGTCGAACTGGACCTGGGACCCGGTGCGCGGGCAGTACTACTGGCACCGGTTCTTCTCCCACCAGCCCGACCTCAACTACGACAACCCGGACGTCCAGGAGGCGATGCTGGAGGTCCTGCGCTTCTGGCTCGACCTCGGCCTCGACGGGTTCCGCCTGGACGCCGTTCCCTACCTGTACGTGCGCGAGGGCACGAACGGGGAGAACCTGCCGGAGACGCACGAGTACCTGCGCCGGGTCCGCAAGGAGATCGACGCCAAGTACGCCGACAGGGTCATGCTGGCCGAGGCGAACCAGTGGCCCTCGGACGTCGTCCAGTACTTCGGCAATGACGACGAGTGCCACATGGCCTTCCACTTCCCGCTGATGCCGCGCATCTTCATGGCGGTGCGGCGGGAGTCGCGCTACCCGATCTCGGAGATCCTGGCGCAGACCCCGGAGATCCCGCCGAACTGCCAGTGGGGCATCTTCCTCCGCAACCACGACGAGCTGACCCTGGAGATGGTCACCGACGAGGAGCGGGACTACATGTACGCCGAGTACGCGAAGGACCCGCGTATGAAGGCGAACATCGGGATCCGCCGACGCCTCGCCCCGCTGCTGGACAACAGCCGCGACCAGATGGAGCTGTTCACCGCCCTGCTGCTCTCCCTGCCCGGCAGTCCCGTGCTCTACTACGGCGACGAGATCGGTATGGGCGACAACATCTATCTCGGTGACCGCGACGGCGTGCGCACCCCGATGCAGTGGTCCCCGGACCGCAACGCCGGGTTCTCGACAACCGACCCGGCCCGGCTGTACCTACCGGTGATCATGGACCCGGTGTACGGCTACCAGGCGCTGAACGTCGAGGCCGAGCAGCGGATGCCGACGTCGTTCCTGTCCTGGACCAGGCGGATGATCGAGGTCCGCAAGCGGCATCCCGTCTTCGGGCTCGGCACCTACGAGGAGCTCGGCGCGTCGAACCCGTCGGTCTTCGCGTATGTCCGGGAGTTCGGTGACGACAGGGTGCTCTGCGTCGCGAACCTCTCCCGGTTCGCCCAGCCCGTCGAGCTCGACCTGCGGAGATTCGCCGGCCTGGTGCCGGTGGAGCTGCTCGGCCGGGTCCATTTCCCACCGGTCGGCGAGCTTCCGTACCTGCTGACACTGCCCGGTCACGGACACTACTGGTTCGCTCTGTCCAATCCGGGGGAATTCACTCAGTAGACGTCAGGACAGCCGTCAGGACATGCGGCTGGACGCGCCGTACGGCTGGCGTCGCCCGCGCGGTGTGTCCGGGCGGAACCGAACCGGGCCGAACCCGGTCGGTTCGGTCTTGATCTCCGGGCCGGACGACGCCAGGATTCACTCCTCCGGTGCCGCGCGGTTCTCCACATTCCGGGCGGCACCCAGGCCGGAGGAGAGCCGCGGAACACGGCGGGGCGGCTCGACGCCGATGACGAAGTGAAAAGTGACGCGCAGGGAGGTCGGGCATGACGGACCACCACTCCGAGCTCACGGCCCTGCTCTCGGACTGGCTGCCCAGGCAGCGCTGGTTCGCGGGCAAGGGCCGGCCGGGCGGGAGGCTGCGCGTCGGGCAGGACGTCCGCCTCAGCCTCGACGCGGCGGTGAAGGCGGCGATGCACCTGCTGGTGGTGGAGGTCCGCTACGACGACGGCGGCCTCTCCGACCACTACCAGGTCCCGGTGGTGATCCGGCCGGACGCCCCCTTCGGCCACGAGGGGTTCCTCATCGGCGAGTCGTCGGTGGGCCTGGTCTACGACGGCCTGCACGACTCCGACGGAAGCGCCGCCCTGCTGGACTACCTGCGCCGGGGCGCGAGCCGCGAGGGGCTGACCGCGACGGCGGTCGAGTCGTTGGACGACCTGCCCGCGCACGCGGTCGGCGCCGAGCAGTCGAACACCTCGATCGTCTACGGCGACGCCTACATCCTGAAGGTCTTCCGCCGCCTGTGGCCCGGGACGAATCCCGATCTGGAGATCACCCGGGTTCTGGCGCGCGCCGGCAGCGAGCACGTGGCCCGGCCGGTGGCCTGGCTGAGCGGGCAGCTCTCCGGCGTCCCGACGACCTTCGCGTTCATGCAGGACTTCCTGCGCACCGGCGCCGAGGGCTGGCTGCTGGCCCTGGCCAGCGTCCGCGACCTCTACGCCGAGGGCGACCTGCACGCCGACGAGGTGGGCGGCGACTTCGCCGCCGAGGCCGAGCGGCTGGGCGCCGCGACCGCCCAGGTGCACCGCGACCTGGCCGCCGCGCTGCCGACCCGGCCCGCCGACGCCGCCGCGCTCGGCGAGGTCGCCGACTACCTGCACAGCCGGCTCGACGCCGCGCTGGCGGCCGTGGCGGAGCTCGCGCCGTTCGAGGCCGCACTGCGGACCGCCTACGACGAGGTCCGCCGCGCCGACCACGCGGCGCCGTTCCAGCGCATCCACGGCGACCTGCATCTCGGCCAGGTGCTGCGGGTGGAGTCGGGCTGGGTGCTGTTCGACTTCGAGGGTGAGCCGGCGCGGCCGGTGCCCGAGCGGACCCTGCTCGAATCCCCGCTGCGCGACATCGCCGGCATGCTCCGGTCGTTCGACTACGCGGCCCAGTCGATGCTGCTCGAGCGCTCCGACGAGCCGTCGCTGGCCTACCGGGYGCTGGAGTGGGCCGACCGCAACCGGGACGCCTTCTGCCGCGGCTACGGCGCGGTGTCCGGCGCGGACCCCCGGGACGGCGGCGCCGTCCTGCGTGGTCTCGAGCTCGACAAGGCCGTGTACGAAGTGCTCTATGAGGCGCGCCACCGGCCGGGCTGGATCAGCATCCCGCTGCGTTCGGTCGAACGGTTGACCGGCGGGCGACCCACTGAGCTCCCCGCGCCCTGAGTGGACAAACGCCCCGTGCGCTGAGCGAACAGCGCTCCCCGCGCCCTGAGCGACACGACGAAACCCACCGGGGGCGCCTGGGTGGGACGCGATCTCGACGACGAGAGAAGGACAGGTGGCCGGAGTGGACGACCCCGACGACACGAGGCGGACCGGATCCGTGAACGGGCGCCCTGACTCGGTGAACCTGTCGAGGTTCACCGACACCGCCGTCGTGGACCGGCCAGGCGTTGTAGAGAGGACCGGCGCCACGGACAGGACCGGTGGCGCGGACAGGACCGGTGGCGCGGATCCGGCGGCCCCGAGCGGTGCTCCGGACCCGGCCGCCGCGGCCCGCCCGGCCGGTGCCCCGGAACCGACCGGCACACCGGACCCGGCGAGCGCGCCCCCGCTGGGACTGCCCGGGGAGGTGCTCGACCGCCTCGCCGGCGGCGCGCACCACGACCCGCATGGCGTGCTCGGCGCGCACCCCACCCGGGGCTGGACACTCATCCGCGCGCTGCGCCCCGACGCCACCGCCGTCACCGTCCTCGTCGACGGGACGCGCCACCCGATGACGAGGCTGCAAAGCGGTGGGATCTTCGCCGTCGCCGTGCCCGGCGGCATCCCCGACTACCGGTTCGAGGTCACCTACCCCGACTCGACCCACGTGGTCGACGACCCGTACCAGCACCTGCCGACGCTCGGCGAGATCGACCTGCACCTGATCGGAGAGGGACGTCACGAGCGGCTCTGGCACGTCCTGGGCGCGCACGTGCGCCGCCTCGACCGCGGGCCGGGCGGCGGCGCCGGGACAGTCGCGGGGGTCAGCTTCGCGGTCTGGGCGCCGAACGCCCGCGGTGTGCGGGTGGTCGGCGACTTCGACTTCTGGGACGGCCGCGGCTTCCCGATGCGCTCGCTGGGCTCGTCGGGCGTCTGGGAGCTGTTCGTCCCCGGTATCGGGGCCGGCACCCGCTACAAGTACGAGATCCTCGGCTCTGACGGCGTGTGGCGGCAGAAGGCGGACCCGCTTGCCTTCGCCACCGAGCAGCCCCCGGCCACCGCCAGCGTGGTCCACGAGTCGAGCTACACCTGGGACGACGCGGCCTGGCTCGAGCGGCGTGCGAGCATCCCCTGGCACGCCGCGCCGGTCAGCATCTACGAGGTGCACCTGGCCTCGTGGCGGCGCGGCCTGAGCTACCTCGAGCTGGCCGAGCAGCTCGTCGAGTACGTGCGCGAGAACGGCTTCACCCACGTCGAGATGCTGCCGGTTGCCGAGCACCCGTTCGGTGGCTCCTGGGGCTACCAGGTCACCTCGTACTACGCGCCGACGTCCCGCTTCGGCAGCCCGGACGAGTTCCGGCACCTCGTCGACGCGCTGCACGCCGCCGGGATCGGCGTGATCGTCGACTGGGTGCCCGCCCACTTCCCCCGGGACGCCTTCGCGCTGGGCCGCTTCGACGGCACCCCGCTCTACGAGCACCCCGACCCGCGCCGCGGCGAGCAGCCCGACTGGGGCACCTACGTCTTCGACTTCGGCCGGTCCGAGGTGCGCAACTTCCTCGTCGCCAACGCGCTGTACTGGCTGGAGGAGTTCCACGTCGACGGGCTGCGGGTCGACGCCGTCGCCTCGATGCTCTACCTCGACTACTCCCGGCCCTCGGGCGAGTGGGTGCCCAACGCGCACGGCGGCCGGGAGAACCTGGAGGCCGTCTCGCTGCTGCAGGAGGTCAACGCGACCGTCTACCGGCGGGTGCCGGGAGCGATGATGATCGCCGAGGAGTCGACGGCCTGGCCCGGCGTGACCCGCCCGACCCACCTCGGGGGCCTCGGCTTCGGCTTCAAGTGGAACATGGGCTGGATGCACGACACCCTCGACTACTCGTCGCGGGCGCCGCTGTTCCGCACCTACCACCACCACCAGATGACGTTCTCGCTGATGTACGCGTTCTCCGAGAACTTCGTCCTGCCGTTCAGCCACGACGAGGTCGTGCACGGCAAGGGCTCGCTGCTGCGCAAGATGCCGGGTGACCGCCGGGCCCAGCTGGCCAACCTGCGGGCGCTCTACGGCTACATGTGGGCGCACCCCGGCAAGCAGCTGCTGTTCATGGGCTGCGAGTTCGCCCAGGACAACGAGTGGAGCGAGGCCACCTCGCTGGACTGGCACCTGCTCGGCGAGGCCGGGCACGGCGGGGTGGCCCGCCTGGTCCGCGACCTCAACCACACCTACCGGGAGATCCCGGCCCTGTGGGAGCGCGACTCCGATCCGAGCGGCTTCTCGTGGATCGACGCCAGCGACGCCGAGAACAACGTCTTCGCGTTCGTACGCTGGGGTGAGGACGGCGAGCGGGCGCTGGCGTGCGTGACGAACTTCGCCGGCGTCGGCCAGGTCGGCTACCGCCTCGGCTTCCCGTTTCCGGGCCGCTGGCGCGAGGTGCTCAACACCGACGCGCTCGACTACGGCGGCGGCGGCATGGGGAACCTCGGCGGGATCACCGCGGTGGCGGACCCGTCGCACGGCCTGCCCGCCTCGGCGGCCCTGTCACTTCCCCCGCTGGGCACCGTCTGGTTCGTGCACGAGCCGGCTGACGGCGGACCTGCCGGCGACGGACCTTCTGCCGACGGGCAGGCCGACAACGAGCTGACCGCCGGCGAGCCGGCAGACGGCGCGCGGTCCGACCCCGAGGCCTGACATCCGGGCCCCGCCGGGGCGACCGGTCCTCGTCGGACTCGGCCTCCCCGGCGGCACACCGCGGCTCCGCGGTGACAGCGGTGTCAGACAGACGTGCTCAGAACAGGGCGGCGGCGAGGGCCCGCCGGGCCGGGGCGACCGCCGGCTCGCCGTCGCCCAGCGCCTGGAACAGCCCGACCAGATGCGCCCGCAGCTTCTCCCGGTCGTCGCCCG
Source organism: Parafrankia soli (assembly GCF_001854695.1). GTDB lineage: Bacteria > Actinomycetota > Actinomycetes > Frankiales > Frankiaceae > Parafrankia > Parafrankia soli. The sequence goes on along the minus strand of NZ_MAXA01000244.1, from coordinate 7,731 downwards.
AGGTGCGGCGGACGAGGTCGACGAGGCGGCCCAGGCCGGTGGCCGGGTCGCCCTGGGCGATGGTCAGATCGGCCACCGCGAGCGCCGCCTCGACGTCGTCGGGGTTCTCCGAGAGCCGCTGACGCAGCCAGGCCGGGTCGTAGCCGCGCACCCGCCGCAGCAGCTCCACCCGGGCCAGGCCGAGGGTGGCATCCGCGTCCCCGGGGGCCTCGGCGAGCTGGGCCTGGTAGGCGGCGGCCGCCGCGTCCAGGTCGCCGGTGGCCATCGCGTCCTCCGCGGCGGCGATGTTCGGCGGCAGCGCGGGGCCGCCCTCGGCTCCCGCCCCCGGCAGCCCGCCCATCGCCTCCCCGACGACGCTCAGGAGCTGGTCCAGCCAGCCGCGCACCTCCCGCTCGGGGACCGCGCCGGTGAACTCTCCGATGATCCGGCCGCCGACCACCGCCTTGACCGCGGGAATGCCCTGCACGCCCGCGGCCTGCGCGAGACCGGGGTTGGCGTCGACGTCCACCTTGGCGAGCACCCAGCGACCACCGTCGGCGGCGGCGAGGCGCTCCAGGACGGGGCTGAGCTGCTTGCACGGCCCGCACCACTCGGCCCAGAAGTCGATGACCACGGGAACCTGCATGGAACGGTTCACGACGTCCTCGGCGAACGTCGCCTCGGTCACGTCGATCACGACCGGGCCGGCCGCACCGGCGGGCGCCGCGCCGCCGGGAGAGCTGCCGGGGCCGGCCCGGCCGGCCGGGGGCGCCGGCGGCTGGGCCGGCTTCGGGTCTAGGGGAACCGCACCGGCGAGCCGTAGGCCGCCGAGGGTGTCGGGTATACTGCCCGGCCCGCCCCTGCGCGGCGAGCCGGGTGGGACAGGTGACCTCCGCTGCATGTCTCCATCGTTACACCCGGCGGTCGCGGTCAGGACGCCCCCGGGCCACTTTTCCGCGCGTGGTCACCCCGGCGGCAACACCCGGACACCCGGAGACCCCGCGCCCGGCCTCAGCCGCCGGCCAGGTGGCGCTCGACGCTGGCGACCTTGGCGTGCAGCGCGTCGCTCACGCCCTCGCGTAGATCAGCCTTGAGTACCAGGCTCACCCGTCCGCACCGGGCCGCCACGGCCTCGGTGGCCCGCCGTACGACGTCCATCACCTCGGCCCACTCGCCCTCGATGATCGTGAACATCGCGTTGGTCTCGTTCGGCAGGCCGGAGTCGCGTACGACCCGGACCGCCTCGGCGACCGGAGCCGAGACGTCCTCGCCGAGACCGATGGGAGTGACGCTGAAGGCAACAAGCATGTGGACAGGCCTACCATGCCTCGCGCTGCGGACACGGAGGTCCGTGCTGGTTCCACGCGGAGTCGAACCATGGGTGCCCACCCGACCGGAGAGCCATTTTTCGCGACGAACCCGTCACGGGATGTTGATGCTAGGTGAGAATTGACCGGAGTTCACCAAACCCGGGACAACGCGCGCTGACGGTACGCCCTACCATGACCCGCCGTGGGGTGGATGCAGACTTATGACGAGGCAGACGAGGCTTAGGTGGGGCTGAGTACCCTGCTCGACACGCTGACCGACCTGGTGGTGGTCGTCGGCGGTGACGGGCGTGTCCTCGAACTCGGCGCGGCCGCGCGCGCGTTCGTGGGAGACCGGATCGGCACGGCGCCGCACCTGCACGACCTGTCCGACGTGGTCGATCCCGCGTGCCGGGTCGAGCTCGCCGGCCCGGTGTCGCAGGCACTGGCCCGGACGGGCGTGTGGCGGGGCACCGTCTCGCTGATCGACCTGGCCGGCACGACCGCGCCGTACACGGTCACGGCGCGGCTGGACCCGGCCGGCGGGATGGTCATCGTCGCCCGCGACACCGTCGATGCGCGTGCCCGCCGGGCCGCCGAGACCGAGTCGCGGTCCAAGGACGAGTTCGTCGCGCGGCTCGGCCACGAGCTGCGCACACCGCTGAACGCGATGCTCGGGTTCGCCCAGCTCCTCGAGCTCGAACCGCTCACGCCCGACCTGCACGAGGACGTCGAGCGCATCATCACCGGCGGCCGCCACATGCAGGCCCTGATCGACGACGTCCTCGACCTGGCGCGGCTGCGCGCCGGGCGCGGTGACATCAACAAGGGGCCGGTGAACGTGCTGGACATCGTCCAGGGCGTGGTCGAGCTGGTCGAGCCGCTGGCCGAGCGCCGCGGGATCCGGCGGATCATCCATCCGGCCCGGCCGCTGATCGCCGACGCGGACCGCCGCCGGCTGTGGCAGGTCCTGCTGAACCTGGTCGGCAACGCGCTGAAGTACGGCCGGGAGGGCGGCAACGTCCGGGTCGGCGTGGTCCCGGTCACCGGTTCACGGATCCGCATCGAGGTGGAGGACGACGGGATCGGGCTGTCCCCGTCCGCGCTGTCCCGGCTGTTCCGGCCGTTCGAGCGCCTCGGGGCCGAGGACACCGGAGTCGAGGGCAGCGGCCTCGGTCTGGCCCTCTCCCACGCCCTTGTGACGGCGATGGGCGGTGTTCTGACGGTTGCCAGCAGGCCCGGGGTGGGCAGCGTCTTCGCGGTCGTCCTGGACGCCGTGGACGTCCGTTACGACCACACCGAGGATGACCCGGACGACTTCATGGGCGACGGGCAGCTCGAGCCGGGTGGCCTTCGCGTGGTCCATGTCAGCGGCGACCCGGGGCTGCGCGCCCTGGTCAGCGACACCCTGGCGAGCGCGCTCGGGGCGGACACCATCAGCGTGCCGCGCGGGGCCCTCGCGGTCGAGGCCATCCGGCGGGCCCGCCCGTCGCTGGTCCTCCTCGACCGCGACCTGCCGGACGTGACCGCGGTCGACCTCCTCCCCCGGCTGGCCGCGGACCCGGTGGCGGGCACCGTCCCCGCCCTGGTGCTGACCACCGAGGTGGACCCGGACGAGTGGACCCGCCTGCGCCGGGCGGGCGCCGTACAGGTCCTCGGCATGCCGCTGGACGTCACCTCGCTGATCGCCGCCACCTCGCAGCTCACCACCGCCTGACGCCTGGAGGGCGGCCGGCTGTCAGCTGGCCGCCCTGGCAGCTGACCGTCGCGTCACCCGGAGCGCGGGAGGTGGGGGTCGGGGATGGCGGCCAGGAGGGTGGCGGCCGCGGTATAGGGGTCGAGGCGGCCGGAGGTGACCTGGCGGGCCAGGTCGGCCAGCTGGGCCGCGCCGTTGAGCCTGCCCAGCCGGGCCCGCATGCCGGCCAGGGCGATCTGGGAGATCTCCTCGGCCGCGCGGTGCAGCCGGCGGCGTTCGAGCTCACCGGACGCCCGCAGCCAGTCGTGGTGGCGCTCGATCGCGTCCAGGAGCTTCGGCACGCCCTTCCCGGTCGCGGCCTCGAGTCGCACGACCTCGGGCCGCCAGCCGGCTTCCGTCTCCCCACCGGCCGCCGTGCCACCGACCGCCCTGCCACCGGCCATCCGGACGGCGGCGACGAGGTCGCGGTAGGTGTGGTCGGCGCCGGGACGGTCGGCCTTGTTGACGACGAGGATGTCGGCGATCTCCATGATGCCGGCCTTGGCCGCCTGGATCCCGTCCCCCATGCCCGGGGCGAGCAGGACCAGCGTGGTGTCGGCCAGCGAGGCGACATCCACCTCGGCCTGGCCGACACCGACGGTCTCGATCAGCACGATGTCGAAGCCGGCCGCGTCGAGGACCCTCAGCGCCTGTGGGGTGGCCCAGGACAGCCCGCCGAGGTTGCCCCTGGTGGCCAGGGAGCGGACGAACACGTCCGGGTCGGTGGCGTGCTCGACCATCCGGACCCGGTCGCCCAGCAGCGCGCCGCCGGTGAACGGGGAGCTCGGGTCGATCGCGAGCACGCCCACCCGCAGCCCGCGAGCCCGGAAGGCGCCGACCAGCGCCGAGGTGGACGTCGACTTCCCCACCCCGGGAGCCCCGGTCAGACCGATCACCCGGGCGCGGCCGGTGTGCGGGGCAAGCAGGGCGCTCACCTCGCGCAGGGCGGCAGATTCGTCCTCGACGAGCGAGATCAGGCGGGCCACCGCGCGCCGGTCACCGGCCAGGGCGGCGGTGGTGAGCTCCGCCGGGCTCGGGCGCGCGGCGCGCGCCCGCCCGGCTGGAGCGACCCCGGCGGAGCCCGCGCTCACGCCGGAGCCCGAGCTCACGCCGGAACGCGCAGCACCAGGGCGTCGCCCTGGCCGCCGCCGCCGCACAGCGCCGCCGCGCCGATGCCGCCGCCGCGACGCTGCAGCTCGAGCAGGAGGGTGAGCGCGACCCGGGTGCCGGACATCCCGACCGGGTGGCCGACCGCGATCGCGCCGCCGTTGACGTTGGTGATGTCCGGGCCGATCCCCAGCTCGCGCATCGACTGGATGCCGACGGCCGCGAACGCCTCGTTGATCTCGACGAGGTCGAGGTCGGCCGGGGTCAGCTTCTCCTTCGCCAGGGCGGCGAGGATCGCGTTCGACGGCTGGGAGTGCAGGGACGAGTCCGGGCCGGACACGTAGCCGTGGTGGCCCACCTCGGCGATGATCGGCAGGCCCAGCTCCTCGGCCTTCGCCCGGCTCGTCACGACGACCGCGGCCGCGCCGTCCGAGATCTGGGAGGCCGAGCCGGCGGTGATCGAGCCGGCCTTGTCGAACGCCGGGCGCAGCTTGGCCAAGCTCTCCGCGGTCGTCTCGGCCCGGACGCCCTCGTCCGCGCTGACGACGATCGGGTCGCCGCGGCGCTGGGGCACCTCGACCGGGACGATCTCGTTCTCGAACAGGCCGTTCTTCGCCGCGGCCGCGGCCCGCTGATGGGACCGGGCGCTGAACTCGTCCTGCTCCTCGCGGGTGATGCCGTAGCGGGAGTTGTACCGGTCTGTCGCGAGACCCATCGACACCTGGTCGAACCCGCAGGTGAGGGCATCCACCGCGATCGAGTCCGTCAGGGTGGTGTCGCCGTACTTGACGCCGCCACGCAGCGCGGGCAGCAGGTGCGGCGCGCGGGTCATCGACTCCATGCCACCGGCCACGATGACGTCGTACTGACCGCTGGAGATGTAGAGGTCCGCCAGCGAGATGGCGTTCAGGCCCGACAGGCACACCTTGTTGATGCTGGTGGACGGCACCGTCATCGGGATGCCGCCCTTCACGGCGGCCTGGCGGGCGGCGGCCTGGCCGGCGCCGGCCTGGATGACCTGGCCCAGGATGACGTAGTCGACGGCGTCGCCGGCCAGCCCGGCCCGCTCGAGCGCGGCGCGGATGGCGATACCGCCCAGGTCGACCGCGGTGAAGTCCTTGAGGGCGCCGGAGAGCTTGCCGATCGGGGTGCGCGCACCGGCCACGATGACAGAACCAGGCATGGACGCCTCCTAGGTCACGGGTACCGGCTCGCGCGGCACCGGCCCTGCACGGTTACCCCCGCGATATGCCGCGAGGCTACCCCCGCGATGTGCCGCGACCGCGTTCCGCCGGCCACGACAGCCGGACGGGTGGGGAGAACAAAACTCTCCCAGCAACAATAACGTGATCTTGGTGGACGCGCCGGGGGTGCCACCCGCCGGAACAGCCCCAGGGCGGCCCTGTGTGACGAACATCGCCCGCCGCGCCCGGAGGAGCGGCGGCCGGGAGGAGCGGCGGCGAACCACGGCGACGGTCAGGACGAACGGGCCGTCGGCCTACCGGTCAGGAAGAACGGACCGGTGGGCGGACCGGTCAGGAGAAGACGCCGCAGGATGCCCGGAACTGGCTGTTCGCGCCCGACGCCGGCATCTGGGTGGTCGTGCCCTGCCCGGCCGTGACCAGCCCCTCCAGGGTGAGCTGGAGCGGGGTGGTGACGACCTGGAAGTCCGTTCCGACGGTCGACGACGTGCCGGCGACGAGCCGCATCCCGGTCTCGTCGCAGCCGAAGCCGAAGCCGGCGTTGTCGCGCTGGCCGGCGGACAGGCGCACTCCGGGGCCGAGGGTGACCGGCGCGAGCACGTCCCGCGCGGCGTAGCGGAGCATCGTGTACTCCTCGATGCCGTCGCGGGTCGCGGTGCGGACCAGAATCTCGGCGAAGCCGTCGACGTTCGCGTCCACGACGGCGTGAACCGTCGGGAGCTGCAGGCCGGGCAGGTCGACGCTGGTGGTCCTGCCACTGCGGGAGAGGGTCACCTCGATCTTCGAGGTCGTCTCGTTGACCCGGACCTGGTCGCCGATCCCGTCCCCGTCCACGTCGCTGGCGCCCGCCGGCCGGGTAACGGGGGTGGGCAGGTCCGCAGCACCGGAGCCGCCAGGCCCCGGCGTCGAGCTCGCGGGCGGGCTCGACGGGCTCACGGTGGACGGCGGGGTCGTCGCCGCCACCGACGGGCTGGACGTCGCCCGCGGCGGCCTGGTCGAGCCGGGGACGCCGTTGCCGCCGTTCGAGCCGCCAGACCCCCCGGTGGACGGGGTGGCCGGCCGGCTGGTCTCGGAGAGCACCGAGGACACCAGCGGCGGTGCGGCAGGCTCGACGACCTGCTGGTTCGACGACTTCGGCCGGACCGCGACGATGGCCAGGACGATCAGGGCGGCCATCGCCACGCCACCGGTGGCCATCAGCGGCAGGCGCCACCAGCGGCGGCGCTCCACCCCGGCCCGGATGCGGTGCAGCGCGTCGGGGGACGCCCGCACGGGCTCCACCGCCGCCCGCAGCAGGCGGGTGAGCTCCTCCGGTTCGAGCCCGCTGCTCACCGCAGGCCCTCCAGCTTGCCGCTCAGTGCCGCCAGCCCCCGTGACGTGTAGGCCTTCACCGACCCGACGCTGCAGCCCATCACCGCGGCGGCGTCAGCCTCCGACATGTCCGCGTAGTAGCGGAGCACGACCGCTTCCCGTTGCCGTCTGGGCAGCTCCCGCAGTGCCTGGACGACGGCGGCCCGCTCGACCAGAGAGTAGGCCCCCTCTTCGGCGCTCGCGGCGTCGGGCATCGGCTTGGGGGCGTGCTTGAGAGCGACCAGTCGACGCCGGAGGGTGGACCGTGCGAGATTGACCACCGTCTGACGGAGGTAGGCCAGGGCCTTGTCCCGGTCCTGGAGCCGACCCCAGGCACCGTGCACCCGGATGTAGGCGTCCTGCACGACCTCCTCGCACAACCCGATGTCATCCAGCAGCAGTGCCGCGAGACGGACGAGGGATCGGTAGTGCTCGGAGTACAACGCCGTCAGAGCGGCGTCGGCGTCCCGCGCGACGGCGCTACGGGCGGCGTCGCTCCGCGCAGGCACGGGCCGCCACCCTTCCACGACTGTCATGGGCGCGGTCACGCAAAGTCTGACGCGCGCCGACCCTCCAAGGTTGTCCCAGAAGTTCTATCGCGTCGCGCGGCACGCCGACACCCCTCAGTTCTCCTGGCCCGCCGACCTGCGGGTCGTCCACCACGCCGGGCGGCGGAGCCCCGCCACCGGGCACCCGACAGACGCCGGAGGTAGATCGAGAATGAAGCGGATCCTCGAAGCGATCATGGCTGGTGGGGGGCGTTCGCCGGAGCGGCGGGCGGAGTTCGGGGCGTTGGCGGTGCCGGAGTCGTACCGGGGTGTGGTGGTGCGCAAGGACGAGGTGGGGATGTTCGAGGGGCGGGTGTCGCGGGAGAAGGACCCGCGGGAGTCGTTGCATGTGGATGAGGTGGCGACGCCGGAGTTGGGGCCGGGTGAGGCGTTGGTGGCGGTGATGGCGTCGTCGGTGAACTACAACACGGTGTGGACGTCGATTTTCGAGCCGTTGTCGACGTTCGGGTTCCTGGAGCGGTACGGGCGGTCGTCTCCGTTGG
>NZ_MAXA01000243.1 GCF_001854695.1 Parafrankia soli | reverse complement strand
GTACTCCACCGGGAATTCAGGAAGCTGCTCGCCAACAACTTGTGACGACTTTAGTTATGTGTCATCGGAAAGAATTTTGGTTTACAGTCTACTAGTCCGCTTCCAAGTTCATCGCGCCGCCGCTCCCTCCCCTCCCGAGGTGCGCGGCTCATCGCGATGTGACCGCGGTCATGCTTGAACTCGCCCACGACTCAATCACCTCGGCCGATCGGGGTCAGGAACGGATTCGCCGCGGATGAAACTCTGGTGCGGTGTGAGCAGCGCTCATCTCGGCGGGCGGTGGAGGACGGACACACTCGGAGTGGAGCGCTTCGCCGCCCCGTCGGGGGTGCTTGACCGCCCGGAATCCCAGATGACCGGATCACCCAGCAGCACAGAGCCCAGCGAGCGCTTTGAGTAGAAATCGGCCATTCGCCGGTGTCACGACTGACCGAGGAATATCCCACTTCCACCATACATACCGATCATCCCCAGGTTCGGGGATTCACCACTAACGCCGGAGGACGCGCCCGCACCGACCGGGAAATCGCGGGAGAAATGTCCTGTTCTTGCGCCTGTGCAAGAACTGTGTGACGGACGATGTCGTGCGGGCCTGGCTGAACAACCGCGGTGGCAGCGGCTCCCCGTGGACCTACCTCGGTCAGGTCGCCACAGGAGCCGCGTCACGGGACGAGGTGCGCTTCGCCGACCTCAACGGGGACCACCGCGACGACTACCTCACCGTCGACAACGCCGGCGTGGTGAACGCCTGGACCAACAACGGCCTGACCCGCAAGGGATAGCGCCCACTCGCGGGCCGACCGGCAGCACCTCAGAATCCGGCCGGCCCGCGCGCGGCAGCCCGCCGGGCCTTCGTTGGTACGGTGCTGGGGATGTCGGCTACCTATCGCGAGTACCAGCCGCCGGCCGGTCTGAGGCCTGTGGCGGCCTGCACGTGGGAGCACGAGTCGGACGAGGACCACACACAGCTGGTGGTGCCCGACGGTTGCATGGACCTGATCTGGTTGTCCGAGCGGGAGCTGGTGATCGTCGGCGCCGACACGGGTCCTCGCGGGGTGAGCCTGCCGGGGCACGCCCGGTCGTCGGGCATTCGCCTGCGCTGCTCCGCGGCCGGCGCGGTTGTGGGGGTGCCGGCGTCGGAGCTGCGCGACCGGCAGGTCGACGCGGCGTCCGTGTGGGGTGAGCAGGCTGTGGGACTACAGCAGGCTCTCCCCGTCGCCGCACCCGCGCGGCGGCTGGAGCTGCTGGCCGACGCGGTCGGCCGACGCGACGCACAACCGGATGTTCTGGTGTCCGCGGCCGCACGCGGGCTCGCCCTGCCAGGCGCCCGCGTCGCGGGCGTCGCCGCCGAGCTGGGGGTCAGCGAGCGCCAGCTCCACCGCCGCACTCTCGCCGCTGTGGGCTACGGGCCCAAGATGCTCGCCCGGGTCGCCCGGCTGCGCCGTCTGGTGGGGCTCCGCGACGATTCGCTGTCGTCCCGCGCGTTGCGGGCCGGCTACGCGAGCCAGGCGCACATGAACGACGAGGTACGTCGGCTGACGGGCAGCACACCGGTCCGATTTCTGAAAGACGCCGCGCTGAGCGCTGCCTAGCGTGGCGGCCATGCCTGTTGACGTCGAGTCCGCCGAGCGGTTCATGCTGGCCAACGCCCGCCTGCTGGATCGTCACCTGCTGGCCGTGCTGCTGCACGACGCTCCCGTGACGCCCGTCCTCGACGCGTTGCGTGCCTACCGAAACCCCGACGGCGGCTTCGGTCACGCGCTCGAGCCCGACGTCCGCGCCCCCGGCAGCGAACCGGCCGCCACGCTGCACGCGCTGGAGGTGATCACCGCGCTCGGTGAGCTCGCCCATCCGATGGTCGCCGAGGCCGCCGCCTGGATCGCGACCATCGCGGATCCAGATGGTGGCGTTCCGTTCGTCCTGCCCGCCGCCGCGGCGTATCCGCACGCGCCCTGGATGGTGCCCACCGAGGGCGGGTCGCAGCTCACGTTCGGGATCGCGGGTGCGCTGTGGCAGGCGGGTTCCCACGAACCCTGGCTGCGGCGCGCGACCGAGTGGTGCTGGGCGACGTTGAAGAGCCCGGACGAGCTGAGCGGCTACCTGCTGAAGTTCGCCCTCGGCTTTCTCGACCAGGTTCCCGAGCCGGCCCGCGCCGCCGCGGTGATCGAGGATCTGCGCCCCCGGATCGAGCCTGACGGCTCCATCTCTGTTCCCGGCGGAACCGAGAACGAGCGGATCACCCCTCTCGCCCTGTCACCGAAGCCAGGCGGGCGCAGCCGTGCTCTCTTCACGGACGACCAGATCCAGGCTGATCTCGACCTCCTGGAAAAGGGACAGCGCGACGACGGCGGCTGGACGTTCGACTGGCTCGGCTGGTCACCGGGACAGTCCGTCGAGTGGCGCGGTCTCGTCACGCTGCAAGCGCTGGAGACGCTCACCGCGCACGGCCGGATCACGCTGCCCCGCGCCGTCTGACAGCTGAGCGGCAGGCCACGCCACACAGGTCAACCCGCTCGACGTGATGACTGTATCAATCTATCGTTAATGCATGCTTTATCCCGCTCCGACCCTCGGGCCCGCCGACGATCAGGTGCTCGGCGAGATCGACGGCCTGCGGGATGCGCTGCGGCACCAGATCCAGACCACATCGCCGAAACGGACTGACGGGCTCCGGAAGTTCCTGACCGCCGACGCCGTCGCGGCCTCGAACTCCATCGAGGGTTTCAAGGTGTCCACGATCGACGTCCAGGATCTGATGACCGGCGAGCGGGATGTCGAAGTCTCGGACGAGAACCGCGAGGAGACTCTCGCCTATCAGCGGATGATGACGTATATCCAGACGCTCCACGACGCCGAGGACTTCAGCTACAGCAAAGGGCTGCTCAACGCGCTGCACTGGATGCTGCAGGGTCACCGGCACACCGTGCGCAAGCCGGCCGGGCAGTGGCGCCGGGGCCCGGTCTACGTCACCGACGCCCGCGACCCCAGCATCGCGGCCTATACAGCCCCGGGCGCCGAGGGCGTCCCCGCGCTGATGAACGAGCTCATCGGCTGGCTCAACGCCGCCGACGGCGCCCATCCGCTGGTACGGGCAGCAATGGCTCACCTGCACCTGGTGTCCATCCACCCCTGGGCTGACGGGAACGGCCGGATGTCCCGTTCGCTGCAGACGCTCATGATCGCCCGCGAAGGTGTCCTGGCCCCGGAGTTCTCGTCCGTCGAGGCGTGGCTCGGCCGGCCCGGTAACACCTGGGAGTACTACCGCGAACTCAGCGACCGGGGCGCGACCTACCTTCCCGACCAGGACGTCTCCAGCTGGATCCGGTTCAATCTGACCGCCTACCACCAGCAGGCCCAGACCGTTCAGGGCCGGCTCGACCGCTCCGGGCGGGTATGGGGGGCGCTCGCGGAATTCACCGAGAGCACCGGTCTGGACGAGCGTGTGGTGAGTGCCCTGCACGATGTGGCCATGGCCGGGCGGGTCCGCCGCTCACGCTACGAGCAGGCCGAGGGCCTGAGCCTGCAGCAGGCGCAACGCGACCTGCGCGACCTCACGACCGCCCAGGTCCTGGAACCGGTCGGCCGAACCCGGGCCCGCTATTACCGGGCGGGCTCCCGCTTCCCTCAGTCGGCGCTTGACATCGCGGGCACGCCCATGACGTTGCGAAATCCGTACACCAGCTGACGAGCGACCCGCGTGCCGGCCGTGGCCACCGGCCGCTGTGGTCCGCCGCCGCGATGTCAAGGCCGCGAGATGTCTACGATGTGTCCTCGCGTCCCGGTCCGGGCGCCGGCCTGAGATGCTGACTCCGGGCGATGGGTGCGGCCGAGGGGGTCAGGTGGCGGTCGGTCCGGATGGCGCACGGGTCGTGGCCGGTCGTTACCGGCTGGTGGCACGGCTCGGAGCCGGTGCGATGGGAACCGTCTGGCGCGCCTTCGACCAGGTCCTGGAGACCGAGGCGGCGCTCAAGGAGATCGAGTTCGCCGGTGGCGTGCCCGACTACGAGCGCGCCGAACGGGTCGAGCGGGCGCTGCGCGAGGCGCGGCACGCCGCCAAGCTGCGCGGCCACCCGCATGTGGTGACCATCCTGGACGTCGTCCTCGAGGACGGCCTGCCGTGGATCGTGATGGAGCTCGTCCCGTCCCGGTCGCTGTTCGAGGTGGTGCGCGACGACGGGCCGATGCCGGTGCCGGAGGTCGCCCGGATCGGCATCGCGATGATCGACGCGCTGCTCGCCGCCCGCGCCCAGGGAATCGTGCACCGGGACGTGAAACCGTCCAACGTTCTGATCGGCACGGACGGACGCGTGGTGCTCACCGACTTCGGAATCGCCACCGGCGACGGCGATCCGACTCTCACCGTGACCGGAGTACTCGGCACCCCGCTGTATATGGCGCCCGAGCGGCTGAACAACGCTCCGGCCACCTTCGAGGCCGACATGTTCAGTCTCGGGGGGACGCTGTACTTCGCCGTCGAGGGCCGCCCGCCGTTCGAGCGGGAGAGTTTCGGCGCGATGCTCGCCTCGGTGCTGCTGCACCCGCCGACGCCGATGCGGCTCGCCGGTCCGCTGGCGGACGTCCTGACCGGACTGCTGGAGAAGGAGCCGGAGCGACGGCTGCCGGCCGGAGCCGCCCGGTCGATGCTCGACACACTGATCAGGAGCGGGCTGGCCGCGGGCGGCGGTGGTGGCGGCGGTGGCGGAGGCGGCTCGCCCGCCGGCAGCGCGACCGCGACCGGTACCGCCGTCCTCGGGAACCGGGGCGGCCGTCCGGTCGTGCGCGCGGACGGGCTGGGCTGGCAGGCCCGCGCGGGCGATGCGGGCGGCCAGGGCGGCGTCGGATCCTGGCGGGTGCCGGGCACGCTGGAGGGCGAGCCGGAGTTCGGCAGCGGTCAGTTCCGACCGACCGGCCCGGCCGGGGAAGTGCCCCGCGTCGATCCCGAGGCCCCGACGACCCTCGCCGGCCTTCCGCCCGTCCATCCCGGCGGACCCGCCGCCTCCGAGACCGACTGGCACGACGGGAACGACGAGGCGGCGGGCCACGATGACGCAGCGGGCCACGGCGGCGCGGACGGGCCGGTCGGCGCGCCGCCGCCGCCGGTTGGGGTCTCCGTCGTCGAGCAGGACGGCGCGCTGCTGATCACCTGGGAGCCCTCGCCGGGCGCCGAGACCTACCGGGTGATCCGGGTCGTCCCGGATCACTCCTCCGACGGCGGGCGGCGGGAGCGCAGTCTCGGCAACACCACCGCGACCGAGCTGTTCGACGCCGGGGTACCCAAGGGTGTCCAGGTGTGGCACGAGGTCGTCGCGATCGGGCCGAGCGCCGGCGGCGGTGCCCGGTCGGCGCCCGCCCGAAGCGCCGCCCGGGTGGTGCTGCCGCCGGTGACCGCGCTGCGCGCCGACATGACGGACGACGCCGTCGCGCTGTCCTGGCGTCCCGTGCCCGGCCGCGACGAGGTGATCATCGAGCGGACGCACGACGAGACGTCCTCGATGCGCGGGGCGATGCGCCGGTACCGCGGCTTCGGCGGGGCCTTCGTCGACAGCGACGTACAGGCGGGCGCGGTCTACCGCTACCGCGTGTGGGTGGCGGCGGGCGAGGAGTCGGACGGGCTGCGCCCGTCGGCCTGCGCCGAGGTCACCGCCCGCGTGATCGCCAGGCCGCGCGCCGTCGTCGACCTCGAAGCGCGCGAGACTCTCGGCGGCACCGTGCTGCGCTGGACGACCGTGCCCGGATCGGTGGTCCGCGTGTACGCGACCCAGGCTCCCGAGCAGGCGGGCCTGGCCGGGACCGGCCCGTTCGGGCCGGTGGACCGCGAGGTCGGCCTTGGTTCCCTGGAGGGCCGGGCCCGCCTCGTCGGCGAGAGCCGGCGGGGCCGGCTGGTCGACCGCGACGGCACCGGCACCGGCACCGGCACCGTGGTCTACACCCCGGTGAGCATCGCGGAGAACCGGGCGGTGATCGGCGCCGCCGTCACCCACACCGCCCCGTGAGCTGTCGGGGCGCGATGCGAGCATGGCCGCCGTGAACATCTCCACCTCCGAGATCGACGCCCGCGAGAACGACAGCGCCGAGCACGGCGAGCAGGGCAGCGACAGCGACAGGCTCGACAGCGACGGCCTTGGCAGCCATGGCCTTGACGGCGATGGCCTTGACGGCGATGGCCTTGGCGGCGACGAGCCCTCGACCGACGAGCAGGGCGCCCGGCCCGCGTACGGGTACACCGAGATCGACTCCGCCGGCGCCCGCGCCGCGAACCGGCACTACTGGGATTCCGAAGCCCCCTCCTACTACGCCGAGCACGGCGACTTCCTGGGCGACGTCGACTTCTGCTGGAGCCCGGAGGGGCTGCGCGAGTCCGAGGCGCGGCTGCTCGGGGACGTGGCCGGCCGGGTGGTCCTGGAGGTCGGCTGCGGCGGGGCGCAGTGCTCGCGGTGGCTGGCCGGGCAGGGCGCGACCGTCGTCGCCACCGACCTGTCGGCGGGCCAGCTCGCGCAGGCGCGCGCGCTGAACGACCGCACCGGAGTGTCGGTTCCGCTGTTCCAGGCCGACGCGATCACGCTGCCGGTGCGCTCGGAGAGCGTCGACATCGCCTGTTCGGCGTTCGGCGCCGTCCCGTTCGTCACCGACAGCGCGGCACTGATGCGGGAGGTCGCCCGGGCCCTGCGGCCCGGGGGCCGCTGGGTCTTCTCGACCACCCACCCCTTCGTGTGGTGCCTGCCGGACGCCCCCGACGCCAACGGGCTAGTCGTCTTCCACAGTTACTTCGACCGCCGGGCGTACACGGAGCACTCCGAGACCGGCGAGCCGACCTACATAGAGGCACACCGGACGATGGGCGACCGCGTACGCGAGATCATCGCTGCCGGCCTGGTACTACTCGACGTCATCGAGCCGGAATGGCCTGAGGGTCACAACCGGGTGTGGGGCCAGTGGGGACCCCTTCGGGGGCAGTTCGTTCCGTCGACGTCGATCTTCGTCACGGCCAAGCCGGGCTGACGGCGACCGACCTTCGGGCCATCCGTGGTCTCGCTCACCGCGACCGCCGGCGGTCGACCCGCGAGATCCCGCCTACGGTGGGAACAGGTCGACGCGACGCCCCACTGCACGGGCGCCGGGAGGTGATCGCCATGCGTGATACGCCAAAAAGCCAGTCGGCCCAGTACTTGCGGGCCTCGATGTACGAGGTGCTCGGGATCGCACCCACGGCTTCGGACGAGGAGGTCCATGCCGCCTATCGGCGCGTGGTGAAACGCGCCCATCCGGACGCCGGCGGATCCCAACGCGCGTTCCTCCGGGTGAACGCGGCGTACCGGGTGTTGAGCGACCCCGGTATGCGGCGAGCCCACGATCTGTGGCTCGCCCATCTGCTCGACGCATATGACCAGCCGGGACGCTCCGGCGGCGCGCGCCCGCCCGGCGGGCGGGCCGCGCCCGGCGGGCGCCACCCCGCCGACGGGCGTCCCGGATCCGACGGACGAACGAACCCGGGCGGGCGCACGTCGCCCGGCGGGCAGGTGGACAACCCCGGACGGGGGGCTTCCGGCAATCGGGGCACCTCGGATGACCCGGCTTCCCCCTCGGGGGGTGCCGCCCCGGGCCGGCGGGGAGCGTCCGGCCGGGCCTCCGATCAGAGGGGGCCCGGCAAGGGCACGGACTCCGCCAGCGGATGGGGCGAGGCCGGTGGCTGGGCCGCCACCGGTGGCTGGGGCGATGCCACTGCCGCTCCCCTACCCGAGGATGGCCGGGCGTCCGGCGGGCGGGGCAACCCGGACCGGCGGGCGCATCCGGGGCCGCGCGGGGCGTCCGGCGGGCGGCGACGCTCGCGCCGGCGCCCACCAGCCGACGCCGCCGAGTGGGTCGTGGGGCCCGACCAGGCCATGACACCGGACGGCGGCCCAGCCGGGCCGCCCCCGCACGAGGCGCCCGGCGGGGCCGAGACCTGGGCCACCTGGCCGGACGAGGACTACCCCACGCGGGGTCCCGGCCGGCGGGCACGGCGCAGGTACCTGGTCTCGATGGCGCTGTGCCTGGCCCTGTTCGTGCTGGCGGGCGCGGTGGTGCGGCTCTACTCCGTCCCGGTGGCGATGGGCATGATGCTGGCCTCGATGGTGATCCCGCCGGTGGCGGTCCTCGCGGTCAACGCCGCACGCCGCCGCTGACACGATTCCCCGTCAGCGGCCGCTCACCGGCTCGGGAGCCGAGTCCGGCGCGGAGTCGGGCGCCGGGCTCGGCTCCTGCCTCCGTGCCGGACTCGGCTCGACGCTCGTCTCCGGAAGCCGGGTGCGGCTCGCCCACGCCGACCGGGAGGACATCACCGGTCTCCAGCAGGGTCTTCAGGCTGGAGACCAGCGGTGGCCAGCCCTCCCCGATCCAACCTCGTGCTCTCACCCCGTGCCCCCGCCCGCACTCCCGCCCTGGACTCCCACATCGGCACCCCTCGTCGGACGGTGCCGAAATCGCAGGTGTTATCGGCATGGTTCGGGGAATCCCTGCAACAGGTCGACGAACGGACAATGCGACCCCACACAGGAGAACACCCGGGAACGAGCCGAAGGAGAAGGCGATGAGGTTGCTGCCCAGGATTCGCCGCGAGGCCCGACGCGACGTCAACAAGGCCGACCGTGCGGGAGCCCGCGGGCTTCGGCGGCTCCGCCGGCGCTCGCGCAGCCACGGGACGACCACCACCAGCTATTGATCGGCCGCCCCGGAACAGAAATACGCAATAACAGGGTGGGGCGCGACACCGGACGTCCGGTGTCGCGCCCCACCCTGTTCGGCTGGTAACGCGCACGGCACCGCAATCATCCGCGACCGGCACCCACCAGACCGATCCGCGACAAACATGATCGATACACGTCATACATCAACGCAACACGGATTAATCCCACGGTCGACACAACGCCCAAGCCTGGGCGACAGGGTGCTTTTCGGCACGGTTATGGTTGGCCCCGCACTTGCCGTTGGGGGCCGACCGTGTATCACGCGTTTCGCACCGCCGGACGTGCCGCGTCCAGGCGACGTCGGCGGTCCGGGGTTCCGGCGTGCGCGGCACTCGCGCTCACCGCCGTCCTCGGTCTCGCCTCAGCTTGCTCAAGTGACGCGGCCGCGTCCAGCTTCACCCCCGCGCCGCATGCCACAAGAGTGCCACCGTCAGTCGCTCCGGACCCGCTCCCGCCGCTGAGCAGCTTCATCACCCAGGCGGACGGCAGCCGGGTCTCGACCGTCAGCGCGGACTACCTCTTCGACGCCAACAGCGCCGACCTGCGGCCCGAGGCCGCCACCGCGCTCGCCGGGATCGTTCCCCAGATCCGCGAGCACGACGGCCGCGTCGAGGTCGTCGGGCACAGCGACGGTCTCGGGTCCACGGAACACAACCTCGACCTCTCCCGCCGGCGCGCGGTGGCCGTCCAGGCCTACCTGACGAGCCAGGACATCCCGGCCTCGCTGCTCGAGGTCGTGGCCAAGGGCGAACAGGGCGCCACCGACGGGGTCGCGGACGCCAGCCGGCGCCGAGTGGAGATCGTGCTGCGATGACCGTGACGACAGCGACCACGACCACGACACCGGCGTCCCGGTCGGGGAACACCGCGGCAGGGAACGCTGGGGACACCGCGGGGCCACCGCCGGGGACGTCCCGTCGCCGGGCCAGGGCGGGACGCCCGCGCGCCCGCGGAGCCGGTCTGCTCGCCGCCGCGCTGCTCACCCTGCCGCTGCTGACGTCCTGCGACGCGATGGACACGATGCTCGGGAAAGCGGCCGACGGCGCGCTCGACTGCACCCGCTACCAGGAGGACGCGCCCAAGGGCGGCGCCCCGCTGCTGATGCTCTACCTGGACGTCTCCGACAACTCACCGGAGAACGCCAGCCGTATCTCCGAGGGCCTGCGCCCCTATTTCGACGCCGCGCTGCGGGAGGGCCAGTACATCCGCCTCGTCGCCAGTGGCGGCGGGGACGCCGGACTGACCTCTTCGGACTGCCTCGACGGCGGAGCCGTCTTCAGGATCGACCGGAACAACGACACCCGGGAGGCGAAGGACCGCACCGCGGCGACCGACGCGCTCACCGAGGAGGTCGACCACATCGTGCAGGGCGAGCAGGTCCGCCCCACCGGCAGCGTCACCGGCCTGCTCTCCGGCGTCAACGACGAGATCGCCACGCTGCGGGCGGCGCCCGGCGTCGAGATCGGCGCGGTCACCGTCGTGGTCTGGAGCGATCTGCTCGGTACCGGTCAGGCCTCCGACTGCCTCAACGTGGACGGGAAGAAGGCGTCCGTCCAGATCGCGGAGGCCATGGTGCGCCGCTGCTTCTCCCCGGAGACCCAGCAGCTCACACCGATCGCGAACAGCAAGGTCCGCTTCATCGGCGTGAACGAGGGAGCGGCGACCAGGCCTCAGCAGGACATCGCCCGCTATCTCAAGGGCGAGCTGTGCCGACGGATCAGCAGTGACTGCGGCTGAAGCCGCCCCCATCGCCCAACTGGGGGGTGCGCCGAGCCCGGGGATCGTAGCCACGCCCTCCACCGGGACGCACACCGCCGGACCACATACCGGCGGAACGCACACCGCGGTGCCGCGAATGCCCGTGGCCGACGCAACCGCGAGGAGACGACCCATGGGCCTGCTGTTCGAGCCCGAGGACCAACATTTCAGCCCGGCTCTCATGCGGTCGACCGTAGTGATCGTGACCTGCCTCGCCCTGCTCGCCGTCCTGGAGACCTGGGTCTGGCTGACCCTGTCGTCGCCGTTCGCCCGGGTGTCCGTCACCGGGTCGATGATCGTGACCGCGGTCAGCTTCTTCATCGCCGGCAACACCTTCCGCCTGCGCGACATCCGTCGCCGGGTCGGCAACCGCGCCCGCGCCGGCCGGATCGCCCCCATCGACGCGCTGTCAAGCCTGCCGCCGCGGGAGACCATCGCCCGCCGCTTCCTGCTCGGCGCGATCGGCGCCGTCGTCGGTGTCGGCACCCTCGTCCTGACCATGGTCTTCGCCGGTGACGAGACGGAGGGCGCCCGCGAGGCCATGGTCGCCTCGGTGCTCGGGATCGTCTGCGCGATGCTCTGTTTCGTGGGGGGAACCTTTGCCCGCCCGATCGACTGACGTTTTCCCGCCGCCGACCGCCGCAATCGTCGCCCGCGGAAAGGGCTGTTCTCCGCCCGGCCATCTTCCGCACCTCGGATGTTCGTTTTCGCCGGTCGGCCGCCTGTCCTCACCACCCGCGCTCACGCTTGCTCCTTCGCTGGCGGGTACGCTTGGCCGCCCGCCTTCGCGGGTCGCCTTCACGGCCCGCCCTAATCGGCTCACGACATCCCCGGATACCCGACATCCCCGGATACCCGACCGCCCCGGCTTCACGTCCGTCCCAGGTTTCAAGGCCGTCCTGTTTTCTGAATTCTGAGGCTGACCGGACTCGACGAGGCCGTCCAGACCATCGAGGCCATCCGAACGAAGAGGCCGCCCGAACGAAGACACGGAAAGAGGGACCCTCAGGTGCTGCGCAGGGGAAATCGGCCGGGCCGTCTAGCCAAGCAGCTCATCCGTCAGGTCGGGGACGCCGACATCGCGCTGGCGGGGGCCGAGACCCGCCCCAAGGTCCTGAAGAGCCTGGAAGAAGCGGAGATCCAGGAGGTCCGCGCGGCCGTCCGCGCGGACGCCCGGACTCTGGAGGAGCTGATCGCCGAGCTCCGCATGGAGATCGACTCCAGGGCCGAGCGACGGGAACGCCGGACCGAACTGATCAAGAACAAGGTCGAGCAGGGCCGGCTCTGGCGCAGCGTCGGCATCCAGGAACGCATCCCGCAGATGCAGTTCGCGCCGGCCGTCCGCCACCTCATCCTGCTGGTGCTCGCCTCCCTCGACTTCTTCGTCTTCGCCGACGCCTACGGCGTGCTCACCGACGCCGCGGACTACGGCGTCAGCTGGTTCCTGGGCGGCATCCTGGGCATCGCGGTCTTCATCGCCGGGATGGTGCTCGCCCACGCGATCAAAAGCGCGATCCTGGCCCGGGCCCAGATCCAGCTCCTGAAGGCCGCGGACGTCGGCGAGGTCAAGATGGACCAGGAGGTCCGCGAACAGCTCGTCACCACCAGGACGTCGGCCCTCGCCCTCACTCTKACCTCGACGATCTTCCTGCTCCTGTCGATCGCGGGTGTGCTGGTGCGGATCCAGGGCGCGTCCGGCGACGGCGGCRACGGCCCGGCGATCCTCTTCACCGCGCTGATCCCGCTGGTGGCGGTGGCCGTGGAGCTCTACCTGCACGACCCGACCGAGCGCGACGAGCCGATGCCCAACGTCGTCGACCGTCGCCTGGAACGACGCCTCGCCAAGGCGGAACGGCGGCTGCGGATCGTCGCCGCGCAGGTCGAGGCCAAGGTCGCGAAAATCGAGAAGCTGTACCGGGTGGAGGAGACCATCCTCGACGTCGAGCAGCGCGACATGGGCATGCGCCACACCACCGACCTGGTCCTCGGTGGCGGTCACCAGATCCCGACCGTCGCGACGAACGGCCGCTCCGCCGAAGTCGACCGGGATCAGCTCGAGAAGACCATCAAGATGGCCCGCCGCTCCTGAATCCATCCTCCTCCGGCGGGCCCACCAGGCCCGGTGGCCCCGGTCGACGATCTCGGAGACGGGAGCCGCCCGGGGCCGTTTCCCGCGATCCACGAACGCGCGTGCCGGTCGGTGCCACCCGGCTGGGCCCGTTGACGTCCAGGCATGATGGACTGGACTGCGTGGACCAGATGTTCTCCGTGGACGAGGCCCGTGCCCTCATGCCCGAAATCCACGAACGCGCCGCCGAGTTCGTCGCACGGCGGGCGGACCTCACCGAGCTGAGCGCCGCGCTGGCGGATGGCGCGTCGTCCCCCAAAGGGGGACTCGCCGAGATGAAAGCCCTGCAGGCCTGGCTGTCCGAAGCGCTGGCCTGGTTCCCCGCCCGCGGCATCCAGGTCAAGGGCGCCGCCCCGCTACTGATCGATTTCCCCGCCATCCTCGAGGGCGAGAACGTGCTGCTGTGCTGGATCGAGGGCGAGCCGGATCTCGCCTGGTACCACCGGGCCGACCTTGGCTTCGCCGGCCGCCGCCCCCTTCCCAGCTGACCCAATATCCCCACCGCTCCAGATGTGTGGCGGGTGGGTGAGTCCATGGACTCACCCACCCGCCACACATTCTTTCGGACGGCCTGAAAGCCTCGAGTTCGGGGGGGTTGGCAGCTGGGGTAGGGGTGGTAGAGGGCGGTCCAGCCGCGAGAGCGCAGGGCCTGGGCGATGGCTGCCGCTACGCGGCAGGGATCATTCAGGACAGTGAAACCGGGGAATCGCAGGACGCGAAGGCCTCGGGTCTGCAGGCTGTTGCCGCGGTCCATGTCATCCCACCACTGGCGGGCCTCGGTATGACTGAGCCGATCGAGACGAGCTGAACGATTCCCGCGGTCGTGGTGTGCCTGGCGCCGCGGAACCGGCAGGCCGTGCGCCCTCCCGAGCTCCTCCTGACCGAGAGGGCGGTCAGGAGTCCGAGGACGTAGGGAGGGGGTTCGGGGAGCGGCGGGAGTCGATCCAGGCGTCCACCACTGCCCAGTTCATGGTCAACCAGTCCGCGCGCTCCGTTCCGGTGGGCGGCAGCTCGTCCGCGGGGAACCACCACCAGCGCAGCTCCATCGGGGCCGTCAACGGCAGCGCCTGCCAGACGAGGCCCGGCGTGACCAGGAGGTCCAGCCCCGTGTGGGCGACCACGGCCGTTCCCCCCACGGTTCGCGCGTCCAGCGCGGCGAGCACGCCGGCGGGGCGGGGCGGCAGCACGTGGGCGAGGTTCTCGGCCACCGCGGCCCGGCTCGACTGGCCGCGCAGCCGCAGCCCGCGGATCACCCGCCGGCGGCGCCGCGCGGTGAAGTTCGCCCCCTCGGGAAAGATGACGAGGGCATCGCGGGACGTCAGCCTGGTGGCCAGGTCGTGAACCCGAGCGGGTGCCGTCGGGTCGGCGCCCTCCGTGCGCAGGAAGCAGGCATCCAGCCGRCCGAGCAGGATGTCGATCGCCGGGTCGAGCTGAAGGCTCGCCAGGAGCACGACCCGCGGCGTGCGCTGGTAGCGGTCGAGCAGCAGATGGACCAGCGCGAAGGAGTCACCGACCCCGGCGTGCCTGCTGGCGACCAGGACGGGGCGGCCGGCGCAGTCCACAGTGCCCGCCGGCGGTTCGCGGACGGTCAGGCGGAACGCGACCAGCCGCCCGGCGGCAGTGACGACAAACCGCAGGACGCCGCGCAGCAGCCGCAGGTTGACCTTCTCCCACCTGGCGCGGAGCAGCGGCCGGGCCAGCCACAACCCGAAGCCGCTCACGATCACAACGGCCTCGGCGGCGAGGTAGGCCCCGACCAGGGCCGCCACCCGGGACAGCCGTAGCCGGCGGTCGACGGGCGCGCTGAGCAGGCCGAGCAGAGTCACCAGGACACCGAGCACCGCGCCGCCCACCGCGACCGGGATGAACAGGGGATCGATCACGAGGCGGCGGATCGCCCTTGGTGGCACTCTCACGCCTCACGCCCCGAACGATCGCCGTCGCTGTTCACGACAAGGCCACGGCGAGGCTCGGGGGCGACGCTTCGGCCGCGGCCGGGATCCGGTCGAGGGCCGCGGTCACCGTCGGGGGCGCGGCCCGGCGTGGCCGGGGTCTTCGCGGCGCCCAGGCCTCGGGTGCCGGGGGCCGCCAGGAGGTCGAGGTAGTCGGCTGTGGCCTGGCGGGCGCGTTCGATCCGGCGGCGGACCCCGGAGGGGGACCGGTATCGCAGCCCGACCAGTGGTACTCCGGTGGCGTCACCGATCGGCAGCAGGTGGACGGCGACATCCGCCGGCAGGGCGGCCATCGCGTCGGCGAAGCCGCGGCGGCGGGCGATCTCGAAGGCCACGAGGCCGGCCTCCCACGGCCAGCGGCCGGGGCGCAGCGGCCGCTCGATCCGCCCGACGTGCAGGACGTAGACCGTTCGCGCGCCCAGCGTCACCGCCCGGCCCACGGGAGTGCTGTCGATGAGGCCGCCGTCGACGAAGTGCTCGTCCCCGATCTTGACCGGGGGTAGCAGCGCGGGCACCGCGCACGACGCCAGGACGGCGTCGACGAGCGGGCCGCGGTCGAACCAGTGCGCGGCCGCACGTTCGACGCTGGCCGCCACGCACTGGAAGGGCACCGCCAGCCGCTCGAAGGAGGACGGCAGGTTCGCCTTCAGTATCCGGCGCAGCGGCGCGTTCGAGTGCAGGTAGCCGTGCTGGACGACGGTGGCCAACCGTTTGGCCGGCCCGCCGGCGAAGACGTCCGAGCTGCCCAGGTCGGCCCACAGCTCGGTCAGCCGCCCGATCGCGGCTCTGGACGGGTCGGCGGCGACCACGGCACCGTTGATGGCGCCCACGGAGGTCCCGACGACCAGGTCGGGGCGGACGCCCGCGGCCAGGAGCGCGTCGAGCATTCCCACCTCGGCGGCGCCCAGGACGCCGCCGCCGCCGAGCACGAACGCGACCGGCCCCGGCTGTTTCTCGGGCGGAATACTGGTCACCGCAGCCTGCTACCCCGCCGAACCAGCCCGGAACCCGATGGTCCGGCGGCGTCTGCGCCCCCCTGTGGCCTCCTCATCCCCGGTTGTCCGGGACGGGCGGCGGGCGGAGAACAATGGCCGTCATGCGCACGCTCACCGAGGACGACATCCTCACCGAGGATGACCTGGACGAGATCGTCATCGAGGCCGCGGGCGACGGCCGCCACCAGCAGGCCGCGGCACAGTTCGAGGATCTCGCCGCGCGGCCTGAGCTCCACGGCCAGGTCAGCGCGTCGATGCTGCTGGTCCACGCCGGCGGCCAGTACGGCCTCGCCGACGACTGGGACGAGGCGGTGCGCTGCTACCGCGCTGCCGTGGTCGCCAACGACACAGCGGCCGCCGGTTCGGTGGCCGCCGCGGCAGCGGCCGCCATGGCGGCGGATGACCCGGCGGCGGATGACGCGACGGATGACGCGGCAGCCGGCGTGGCGGACATCGACCCGCGGGTCTGGCTGCATGACGCGCTCGTGCGCAAGGGCGACGAGGCCGAGGCCACGACGCTGCGCGCCGAGATCAAGTCGAGCCGCTCCACGAATCCGGATGTGTACGCGGCGGTGGCGGAGACACTCGCGGAGCACGGCCGGCAGCAGGAGGCGCTCACCTGGTTCACGATGGGCTTCCACCGCTGCCAGGACGCGGATATCCCGGTCTACATGCTCCACCTGCTGCTGATCGGGCGCCGCGCGATACGCAGGAACCTCGGCTTCCCGCCGGACGAGCTGGACGAGATCGCCGACGCCTACGTCGACCATCTGGAGGCCACCGACAACCTCGCTTGACCCGATCAGGCCTCCCACAGCATCGCCCGACCTGGTCAGGTGTCTGGCAGTTTCCCCGGGCTCGATCAGGTGTCCGGAAGGAGGACGGGGCGCAGGGCGTCGAGCACCGCGGCGTCCTCGATGGTGGAGGGGATCGCCGGTGAGCGGCCGTCGGCCAGTTCGCGCATGGTGCGGCGCAGGATCTTGCCGGAGCGGGTCTTCGGGAGGGCGGCGACGACGTCCACCCGTCGCATCGAGGCGACCGGCCCGATCTCGGCGCGGACCCGCGCGACGAGCTCGGCGGCCAGTACGTCCGGCGTGATCTCCGTTCCGCTCTTCATCACCACGAGCCCGCGGGGCACCTGGCCCTTGAACGGGTCGGCGACGCCGACGACGGCGCACTCCGCCACCGCCGGGTGGGCCGCCAGCACCGCCTCCATCGATCCGGTGGAGAGCCGGTGCCCGGCCACGTTGATGACGTCGTCGGTGCGGCCCAGGACGAACAGGTAGCCGTCGTCGTCCACGTAGCCGCCGTCGCCGGTCAGGTAGTACCCGTCGAAGGCCGAGAGGTACGAGGCGACGTAACGCTCGTCGTCCTCCCACAGCGTCGGCAGCGCGCCGGGCGGCAGCGGCAGGCGGATGCAGATGGCGCCCTCGGTGCCGCGCGGGACCTCCTCGCCCGCCGCGTCCAGGACCCGCACGTCGTATCCCGGCATCGGCACCGACGGGCTCCCCGCCTTGAGCGGCAGCGGCTCCAGCCCGAGCGGCGCCGCGCAGATCGGCCATCCCGTCTCGGTCTGCCACCAGTTGTCGACGACGGGCAGGCCGAGCGCGCCCGAGGCCCATTCGTAGGTGGCCGGGTCCAGCCGCTCGCCGGCCAGGAACAGCGCCCGCAGGGTGGTGCGGTCGTACCGGCCGACGAGCTCGGCCGCCGGGTCCTCCTTCTTGATCGCGCGGATCGCGGTGGGCGCGGTGAACAGCACGTTCACCCCGTGATCGGCGATCACCCGCCAGAAGGCCCCGGCGTCGGGGGTGCCGACCGGTTTCCCCTCGTAGAGCACCGTCGTGGCGCCGACCAGCAGCGGCGCGTAGACCGTGTACGAGTGGCCGACCGCCCAGCCGATGTCGGAGGCCGCCCACATCACGTCCCCCGGCCCGATGCCGTACACGTTGCGCATCGACCAGGACATCGCCACCGCGTGGCCGCCGTTGTCCCGGACGATGCCCTTCGGCCGCCCGGTCGTCCCGGAGGTGTAGAGGATGTACAGCGGGTCGGTGGCCGCGACGGGCACCGGGGCCAGCGGGGGCGCGGAGCCGACGAGGGCGTCCCAGTCGTGGTCGCGGCCGGCCACGAGATCACAGCGGTGCTGTTCGCGCTGCACGATGAGGCACCCGGCCGGCTTGTGGACGGCCAGCTCGATCGCCGCGTCCATCATCGGCTTGTAGGGGACGAGCCGCGTCGGCTCGATGCCACAGGACGCGCTGACCACGACCTTCGGGCGGGCGTCGTCCATGCGGGCGGCGAGTTCCGGGGCGGCGAACCCGCCGAAGACCACCGAGTGGACGGCGCCGAGGCGGGCGCACGCCAGCATCGCCACGACCGCCTCGGGGATCATCGGCAGGTAGACGATGACACGGTCGCCGCGGCCGACTCCGAGCGAGGCGAGCGCGCCGGCGGCCCGGGCCACCTCGTCGGTGAGCTGCGCGAACGTGTACCGGCGGGACGTCCCGGTGACCGGTGAGTCGTAGACCAGGGCGAGCGCGTCCCCGCGACCGGCGGCGACGTGCCGGTCCAGGGCGTTGGCGCAGGTGTTCAGCTCGGCGTCGGGGAACCAGCGGTAGAACGGCGGTGCGCTCGCGTCGAGAATCCGCTCCGGGGGACGGGTCCACTCGACCTCCCGCGCGGCCGCGGCCCAGAAGGCCTCGGGGTCGGTCCGCTCCTGCTCGTACGCCCGCCGGTATGCGCCCATGCCTGCCATCCTCCCGTTCCACGGCGGGCCGTCCAGGCACTTCGGCGCCAACGGCGCCGTCGCCGGCCGAGCTTTGATGGGAGAGCCGAGCCCCGGCGGAGAGAGCCGAGCCCGACGGGGAAAGCGGAGCCCTGGTGGGAAGACGGGCACCGGTGGGGCGGTTGGCGCAAGGGTGAGCCTGATGAGACCGGTGCCGCTGTCCGTCCTCGACCTGGTGCCGGTGGGCACGGGTGTCTCCGCCGGCGAGGCCGTGCGGGGCAGCCTTGAGCTGGCCCGGCGGGCCGAGGATCTCGGCTTCACCCGCTACTGGCTGGCCGAGCACCACGGCATGCCGGGCATCGCCAGTTCCGCGACGACCATCCTGATGGGCCAGGTGGCCGCGGCGACGTCCACCATCAGGGTTGGCTCGGGTGGGGTGATGCTGCCCAACCATGCCCCGCTCACGATCGCCGAGCAGTTCGGGACCCTGGGCGCGTTCTTCCCCGGCCGCATCGACCTCGGCATCGGCCGTGCGCCCGGCACCGACCAGAACACCGCGCGTGCCCTGCGCCGCGGCCCGGGGTCGATGTCCGCGGACGACTTCCCCGACCAGCTCGCCGAGCTGACGACCTTCCTCTCCGGTGGGTCGTTCCCCGGTGGGCACCCACTGCGCGGTGTGGAGGCGTACCCGCGGGCGGAGACACCGCCGATCTGGCTGCTCGGCTCGAGCGGCTACAGCGCCCAGGTCGCCGGAATCCTCGGCCTGCCGTTCGCGTTCGCGCACCATTTCAGCTCCGCCGGCACGCTGCCCGCGCTGCGGCTGTACCGCGACTCGTTCCGGCCGTCGCCCGGGCGGGAGCGGCCGTACGCGATGGTCGCCGCCGGTGTCCTGTGCGCCGAGGACGACGAGCGGGCCCAGTGGCTCGCCGGGCCCACCCGCCTGACGATGCTGCGCCTACGGATGGGACGGCCCGGCGCCTTCCCCACGCCCGAGGAGGCCGCGGCCTACCCCTGGACGCCGCAGGAGCGCGATCTGGCGGAGTCGGCGACGTCCTCGTACATCGTGGGCGGACCGGAAACCGTACGGGACGGCCTGAACGCGCTACTTGAGGCGACCGGGGCCGACGAGCTGATGATCGTCACGAACACGCACTCCAACGCCGACCGGATCCGCGCCTACGAGCTCGTCGCCCGGCTGGCCCTGGACGAACCGGAGGTCGGACGGGTCAGGGACGCCCGCGCGGCCGGAGTGTCCGGGCCGTGATCCCCGCGACGAGCCCGCGGCCCAGCAGGCGGGACGCGTTCGAGGTCAGGTAGTTGAGCCGGCCGTCGATCACGTAGGGCAGGCCGCGGTCGAGGCCGCGGAAGGCGGCCGAGACGACCTCGTCGGTGGTGCGCAGCCGTCCACCGGCGCTCATCCGCCGCCCGAGGACCTCGAAGAAGTTCGTGTCGGTCGGCCCAGGGCACACCGCCAGCACCTGGATACCCCGCGACCGGTACTCCGCCCACAGCGCGATCGAGAAGGACAGCACGAACGCCTTCGACGCCCCGTACACAGCCATGTACGGGACGGCCTGGAACCCCGACGTCGACGACACGTTGACGACGGTGCCGTGGCCCCGTTCGACCATCGCCGGCAGGAGCAGGTGCGTCACCCGTTCGACCGCGACGACGTCCACCATGACCTCGCGGTGGTCACGGTCGGCGGGCAGCTCCTCGTACCGGCCGTAGGTGCCGAACCCGGCGTTGTTCACCAGGACGTCGATCTCGCGATCGGTCGCCCGGACCTGTTCGACGAGCAGGTCCGGGCCGTCCTCCCGGGCGAGGTCGACCGGGACCGTCCACACCCGCACCCCGTGCAGCGCGCGCAGTCGCTCGGCCACCGGCCGCAGTTTCCCCTCGGACGGCGCGGCGAGCACGAGATCGGCCCCGCGGGCCGCGAGCGCCTCGGTGAACGCGGCCCCGATACCCGACGAGGCCCCCGTGACCAGCGCGGTCCGGTTCCGGAAGTCGGTCACGAAAGCGGTGCTCCTCAGGTCGGCGGCAATCGGCGACGTGCGGGGACGGACTGGCCGCGCCTGACCTCAACGGTGCGGGGCACCGCGGTCGCTGACGAAACGACCGGCCAGCGCGGGCCGGCGGTGACGTTACAGCGGGGCTAGTCGGCGACGGCCAGCAGGCCCCGCTCGGTCACCGCCGCCACCGACAGCGTGCGGTATCCGACCTCGTCGAACAGGACGGTGATGCGGTCGCCGTCCTCCTTCATCACCTGGCCGGGCCCCCACCGCACATGGCGGACGGCCAGCCCGGCCGGAAACGGCGAGA
Source organism: Parafrankia soli (assembly GCF_001854695.1). Lineage (GTDB taxonomy): Bacteria > Actinomycetota > Actinomycetes > Frankiales > Frankiaceae > Parafrankia > Parafrankia soli. Next base: position 31,774 of record NZ_MAXA01000243.1, on the reverse strand, counting down.
CCTCCGCCGTGGCCTCGTTGTCGCCCGCTGGCGCCGGGGAACCGGTGGCGGCCGCGGCCCCGCCCTCGCCGCCCGGCACCCGCTGTCCGGGCAGACGGGACCGGCACACGTCACAGTTCCCGCAGGCCGCGGGGGACGTGTCGCCGAAGTAGGCGAGCAGGTAACGCCGCCGGCAGTCGCGGGTCTCCGCGTACCCGCGCATCATGTCGACCCGCGACCGCTCGAACTCGACCCGTGCCGCGGCCAGTTCGACGGCGCGGCGCGCGGCCTGCTCGGGTTCCGGCGCACCGGCACTGCGCTCGATGCGGCCGTCGTCGTGGACGGTGACCGCGTCGGCCCGTTCKAGCAGGTCCACCATGCGGGTCAGCGCGGTGTCGCCGACCCCGGCGGCGTCGGCCAGGGCGCGCGCGCTCACCGGTTCCTCGGCGTGGCCGAGCAGCACGGCGACGCGGCGCAGGGCGGTCTCGTCCGGGCGTGACGAGGCGAAGAAGCGACGCAGGCCCAGGTCCTCGGGCCGGTAGAACAGGACCGCGACCGCCGGCTGGCCGTCGCGGCCGGCGCGCCCGATCTCCTGGTAGTAGGAGTCGATCGAGTCGGCCACCTCGGCGTGGATCACGAACCTGACGTTGGGCTTGTCGATGCCCATGCCGAACGCGGTCGTCGCCACGACGACGTCGCACCGGTCGGCCATGAAGTCCTCCTCGACCTCACGGCGGCGCGCCGCGCGTAGCCCGGCGTGGTACGCGCTCGCGGTGAGCCCGAGGTCCGCGAGCTCGGCGGCGAGATCCTCGGCGCCACGCCGGGTCGCCGTGTAGACCAGGCCGGGCTTGGTCTCGGCGGCGATCCGCTCGACCAGCCGGGCCTTCTTCTCGTCGTCGTCGACGAACGACTCGACACTCAGGGTGATCTCCGGGCGGTCGAAGCCGCGGACGATCTCCGCCGGATCCTCGAGCCGCAGGCGCTCGGCTATCTCCCGGCGCACCGGCGGCGACGCGGTGGCCGTCAGCGCGACGACCACCGGATGGCCGAGGTCGTCGATCACCTGGCCCAGGCGGGCGTAGTCGGGGCGGAAGTCGTGGCCCCAGCTGGAGATGCAGTGTGCCTCGTCCACGACGAACAGGGAGGGCCGCGCCTCGCGAAGCGCCTCCCGGACGTCGTCGCGGGCGAGCTGCTCAGGAGCAAGGAACAGGAACTCGGCCCGGCCGTGGCGGACGGCGTCGATCGCCGCGAGCGCCGCGCCGCGCCCGCTCTGCGAGTTCGCCGCCACCGCGGGCGCGTCAGCGTCAGGCTGACCGGCACCGGACTGGCCGGCGTCGGGTCTGGCGGCGGTCCCGGGGCCGGCGGGCACCGCGTCCAGCAGGCCGCCCAGGCGTTCGGTGAGCCCGCGCACCTGGTCACGCTGCAGCGCGATGAGCGGCGAGACGACCACGGTCGGCCCCGCGGTGAGCAGGGCCGGAATCTGGTAAACGGCCGACTTGCCACCGCCGGTGGGCAGGACGCACAGCGTGTCCCGGCCGGCGGTGACGGCCCGCATCGCCTCGAGCTGGCCGGGGCGCAGCTCGGCGAACCCGAAGCCCTCCCGGGCCACCGCCCGCAGCAGGTCGTCCAGCTCTGTGTGTTCCTCCTCGTGTTCCTCGTGGTGTTCGTGGTGTTCCTCGTCGTCCCGCGGCGGATCGGGGCGGGCGGTGTCCGCCACCACCGCCTCGGCCGCCACCGCCTCCTCAGGCATGGGAGGAGGCGGTGGCGTGGGAGGCGGGGCGGGGCTATCGCGGTTGCGGCGTTGCAGCGGCAGACGGCGCAACCAGCCCGCCAACCGGGTGCGTGCCGGATCGTGACCATTCATGGTGCGCTCGGCGTACCCGTTCCCGGGACGTTCGCACACACCGGACCAACGCCCGTCCGGCCGCGGTCGGCACGGAACCGACCGCGGCCGGACCAGGATCGCTCGTGAGCCGCCCGCTCGGCGGCTCAGCCCGGCTCAGCCGATGAAGGCTCTGACCTGACTGGCCACGGTGTTGTCGTCGTGCAGCTCGGAATGGCCGAGGCAGCCGGCGGCGGTGTTCGTGGCACCCGAGAGGGCGACGCTGGAATCCGGATTGATGACGTCGTCGCAGGACGACCACCACGTACGGTAGTTGACCGCGCCCGGAGTCTCGTCACCGGAGTTCAGGGTGTTCAGGAAGGACGAGCCAGGGCTCATCTCCGAGCAGGCCGTGTAGAGCCATCCGCACAGGGTCGCGGTGCTGGTCCCGTGGTTCGGGCCACCCAGCGACACGAAGTCGTCGACGACGGACGTCCCGCCGAGGTTCTTGAGGTAATAGCGCGAGGACAGCGCGCCCATGGAGTGGGTGACGAGGTCCACCTTGGCCGCGCCGGTCGCGCTGCGCACGGAGGAGATTGTGGCGGCCAGCTGGTTCGCGGTCGTCACGTTCGACTGGTGCGAATCGTAGGTGAACACGACCAGGTCGGACGAGGACCAGCCGTTGGCCTGGAAGTCGGCGACCATGTCGGTCCAGGTGGATGTCGATCCGTTGAATCCGTAGACGAAGATGACGGGTTCATGTGTCGCCGCGGAGGCGGCGGTCGACGTGCCCAGCAAAGCTGCGGCGGCGACCGCGAGAGCGCCAAGGATCCTGGCTGCTCTGGACATGGGAACTCCTGTCGTTGCGGGGTCAGCGCAGCAAGCCTCGCACCCCCGCGGGGAGCTCCCTTTGAATCCGTTGGACGTTCACCAACGGTTGCCGTCACGGCCAACCAGCCGTTGAGGCGGCACCGCCGCGGAAATCCTCGTGGAATTCCCGCGTAATTCGCACCGAACCCGGAGAACAATATGCTCTCGCCGAATCAGGAGACCTTTTGGGCCGGTCGCATCACGATGTCGGTCACCTCGACGCGACGCGGCAGCTCCACGACCGAGAGCACCATCGCCGCGACGTCCTCGGGCTGCATGAGGGCCTCGGGATCCCAGTCCCGACCCTCCGTCTCGAAGATCTTCCGTTGCATCGCGGTGGCCGTCCGACCAGGCAGGATGGTGCAGACCCGCGGCCCCTTCGGCCCCAGCTCGCCGCGCAGGCTGTCCGCGATCGCGCGCAGCGCGTGCTTCGTCGCGGCGTACTGGCCGACCTCCGGGCTCGCCGACAGGCCCTGGGTGGAGTTGACGAAGATGATGTCGCCCAGCGTGCGAGTGAGATCGGGTAGCAGCAGCTGGGTCAGCGCATACGGGGCCCGCAGGTTGACCGCGTACTGATCGTCAAGGTCGGCGAGACTCGCCATCGTCATCGGACCACTGTGGTAGACCCCGGCCGAGTGGACCAGCACGGAGATCTCCCCGAGCTCCGCCCGGGCCGTCTCGACGAGCCGCTCCCGGCCGTCGGCGTCGGTGATCTCGGTGGCGAAGACGCGCAGGTCGACCCGGCCGGCGGCGGCCGTGCGCGCGAGTTGGGACAATGCCGCGCCGTCCCGCCCCGTGGCCAGGACGGATGCCCCGGCGGCGGCGAGGTCGAGCGCGATCGCGTGACCGATGCCGCTGGAGGCACCGGTCACCACGGCCGCCCGGCCCGTCAGGCGACCCGGGGGCGAGAAAACTCCGTTGAGCGGCAACCGCACCATGGGAGACGAACAACCCTTACGTTAGTGGAAGGTTCAGCCAACCTCACCCTACGACGAAACTCGCGGCGCTGGTCCAACAGGCCCGCCGTGCCACGCGACGGAGTCGGAATCCCCTGGCGACAGGGGCGACGAGGGTGACGAGCCGTGCGCTGACGGCTCCAGCGGAGCCGCCGGAGATGCAGCCGGTGACGGAGCCGGCGGAATTGACGGCGTGAGCATCGTCCGCAGGGCCGCCCGGTCTGTCTTGAGCATGCTGGTGAGCGGGATCGCTGGGACGATCCGCACCTCACGCGGGTACCGTAGCGGCCCGAGCCGCTCCCGCCCGAACCGGACAAGTGCCTCCGCCGAGACGTCCGCGCCCGGGCCGAGCTGGACGAACGCGACGATCTCCTCGCCGAGCCGGCGGTCGGGGCGGCCCACCACGGCCACCTCGGCGACGTCCGGGTGCTCCCGCAGCGCGTCCTCGACGTCCCGCGGGTAGATGTTGAACCCGCCGCGGATGATCAGATCCTTCATCCGGTCGACGAGGTACAGGAAGCCGTCCCGGTCAAGGTGGCCGACGTCGCCGGTGTGCAGCCATCCGGCGCGGACCGCCTGCGCGGTCGCCGCGGGATCACGCCAGTAGCCCAGCATGACGCCCGGTCCGCGCACGCAGATCTCCCCGACCGGCGAACCACCCGCTCCCCCGGGCGGGCCGTCATGGTCGCCGTCGGTGGCGTTCAGGGCCTCGATCCGGAGCTCGACGCCAGGTGCCGGGCGGCCGACGCTGCCCAGCCGGGTCCGCCCCGGTGGCATCACCGTGACGATCGCCGACGCCTCGGTGCAGCCGTAGCCCTCCACGAGCTCGACCCCGGGCAGCCGGCGCGCCCATTCGTCGGCCACCTCGCGCGGCAGCGCCGAGCTCCCGGAGACCACCTGGCGCAGCGCCGACAGGTCGTAGCCGTCGAGATCCTGGTCCAGGATCATCCGGGCCATGGCGGGGACGATCGCCGTCTGCGCCACCTGGTGCTCCACCACCAGCTCCAGGAACCGGACGGGCTCGAACCAGCGCATCAGGACAGCCGTCGCCGGCGTCTCGGCGTAGGTGGCCATGACGCTCACGGTCATCCCGTAGACGTGCGACATCGGCAGGGGCAGCAGGCCGGGCAGGCCCTCGCCCAGCCGCATCGAGTGCACCGCCCACGCGGCCGCCGAGACGTTGTCATGGGAGAGCACCACGCCCCGGGCGCGCCCCGTCGTCCCCCCGGTGTAGAGCAGCGCGGCCATACCGGACGGGTCGACGTCCACCAGGTCGGACTCGGCCGGGGACTCCAGCTCGGCGAACAGCAGCACCGGTGGCCCGGCGCGGTCGGCGGGCGCGGGCGCGGGCTCGGCCTGCTCGGCCAGCACGACGGCACGCAGCGCGGGCAGGCCTCGGGCCGCCGCGCGGACCTTGTCCAGGAAGTCCGGGGTGGTCACGACGAACGAGGCGGCGCTGTCGGCCAGCACGTGACGCAGGTCCGTCTCCCCGAGCAGGAACAGCACCGGCGTGACGGCCGCGCCGGCCCACCAGGCCGCCTGGTAGGTGATGCCGACCTCGGGACAGTTCGCCATGCAGACCGCGACCCTGTCCCCCGGCGCGAGCCCGGCCGCGCGCAGCCCGCCGGCCAGGCGCCGGGCCCGGGCCGCGAGCTGCGCGGCCGTCCAGCGCTGCTCCTCGAAGATCAGCGGACCGGTGCCGCCGGTCCGCTCGATGGACAGCTCGGCCAGCCGGCCGAGGCTCGTGCCCGAGGGCACCGCCGTGGGCGTGGACGCGATCATTCGGTAGGAACGATCATTCGGTGGACACCGTCATCCGGCTGACACGGTCATTCGGCGGCCTGTCCTCTCTCCGCGGGACGCGACACGGAGAGCACATCGTCCCTCGCCAACAGCGACTAGGCCAGACGAGACCACGCACCGAAACACGAGCACCGCCGACGGGCGAGTGTCAGGAGCCGATCAGGTCCGAGATCCGTCCGAGGTCCGTGATCTCGCCGTCCTGCACCTTGTACAGGTAGACGGTCGAGCGCTTGAGCTCGCCGTTCTCCTCGAACTCGATCTTCCTGGTGAGGCCGTCCCAGCTGACGGTGCGGAAGGCCCGCGCGACGGACTCCCGGCTGATGTCATTCCCGAGCCGCTTCAGGACGTCGACGACGGCCCAGGTGGCGTCGTAGGCCTCCCCCGAGTAGGTCCCGGGCAACGCCCCGCCGTTGACGTCCTTGTAGGAGGCCACGAACTCCTTCGCCGCCGGGTCGGTGTCGACGTCGCTGCAGGCGCACGAGAAGTAGGCGCCCTCGGCGGCAGCCGCGCCCGTCCGCGTGACGAAGTCCGGGTCGCGGGTCGCGTCCCCGCCCATGACGGTGCCCGTGAAGCCACCGTCCTCGAGCGCCTTGTTGAGCAGCGCGAAGTCGGCGTACTGACCGGAGTAGAAGAGTACGTCCGGCGCCTCGGCGATGATCTTCGCTGCCTCGCGGGTGTAGTCCCGGGCCGGGTCGACGCCGCCGTGGACGACGTCGACGCCGTCGGAGAACAGCTCCGCCTCCAGCGCGGTGGACAGGCCGATGCCGTACTCGCTGCGGTCGTCGACCGAGTACACCTTCCCCGCGTCGAGGACGGTGGAGATGTAGTCGGCCGCGGCCCGGCCCTGCACGGAGTCGGGGGCGACGACCCGGTAGAAGGTGGTGAAGCCGAGGTCGGTGAGCGCCGGGGCGGTGGCGGACGGGCTGACCGAGAGCAGGCCGGCCTCGCTGTAGAACGGCTCGCTGGCCTCCGTCGCGTCCGAGAGCATCGGGCCGATGACGGCCACCGCGTCGGAGTCGTCGATGAGCCTGCGCGCGGCGGCCGGCGCCCGCTCGGGTGACCCGCCGTCGTCGGAGGAGACGAGCTCGACCCGGAACGGCAGGCTGGCGTCCGCGTTGATCTCCTCGATCGCCGTGCGCACCCCGTAGAGGGCGTTGACGCCCAGCTGCTCGTCGTCGCCCGACAGCACGCCCTGGAACCCGATGGTGACTGTCCGGCGGCGGTCGCCGGACGAGGAGACACCGTCACCGCCGCAGGCCGCGACGATCATCACCGTCATGGCGGCGGCGACGATCGCACCCAGGGCCGGTCGCCTGATCATGCTGTCTCTCCTCCGGTTTCACCGCCGCCCGCGGGCAGTCCGGCACCTGATTCTCGACGGCGAGCCGAGGGGGAGGTCCGGCCGCGGCCCGGAGTCCACGGAGCCCGTCCCACCCGCCGCCGAGATGTCGCAGACCCAGTCCTACGCGACGTCGACCTGCTACATGGCACGAACGGCCCGATCGGGCCGCACGCCCGGGCCGGGTGGTCAGGCCGGGTGGTCAGGCCGGGCGGGGCTCCCAGCCGGGAGGGCTGGTGCCCAGCGAGGCGGGCGCCATCGTCCAGGCCGGTGCCCGGCCGTCGACCGTTCCCGGTGGGGCCACGTAGGAGAGCTCCCCGAACTCGCTGCGCAGGCGCCGGCAGAACTCCTCCGCGTCGGCCCGGGTCGGGTCCGGGGCTGCGAGGGTGTCATGGTGGCCGAGGCTCTGCAACCACCGGCCGGTCTGGGCCAGCGAGACCCGCACCTGCCAGCTGCCGCCCTCCACCGCGCGCCGGGCCAGCGCCGACAGCACGCCGTGCGCCGCCAGATACCCGGTCGCGTGGTCGAGAGCCTGGGCGGGCAGCGGACGGGGCTCCTCCTCCCCGCTGGCCTCGGCCTCCGCCCACGAGATGCCCGACGCCGTCTGGACCAGGCTGTCAAAGCCCCGCAGGCCGCTCCACGGCCCGCTCCGGCCGTAGGCGCTGATCGTCGCGACGACGATCCCCGGGCGCAGGCGCGCCAGCGCGTCCGGACCGAAGCCCAGCCTGTCCAGGGCGCGCGGGCGGTACGCCTGGAGCACGACGTCCGCCGTCGAGACGAGCTCCTGCAGTCGGCGGGCGTCCGCGGCGACGCGCAGGTTCAGAAAGGTGTTGCGCTTGCCGAACCCGGTGTCCATCAGCGCCGACCGGACCTCCGGCAGATGCGCGGCGCCGACCCGCAACACCTCGGCGCCGTGGGCGGCCAGCGTCCGCCCGCAGACCGGGCCGGCGATGACCCGCGTCATGTCCACCACGCGGATGCCCTCGGCCGGCAGGTCCGCCGGCTCGGGCCGCAGCGCGGGGGCGTCCCCGATCCGCTCGGTCTCCAGCACGGGCAGCTCGGCGACGGCCTTGGCCTGCCGGTGCGCCCGCCACTCGTCCTCGTCGCGCGCCATCGTGGCGCACATCCCCATCGCCTGGAGCTCGAGCTCGAGGGACTCGGCCTCGAAACGGGCCACCGACCGCTCGACCGCCGCCCGGTCGTTCGGCGTGTCGAGCAGTTCCAGAATGCCGTTGCGATGATGCGGGAAGTTGCAGTGCAGCTGGATCCACCGGTCGTCGGCCGTCCGGTAGTAGCCCGAGATCGGGTCCCAGGGGTTGGGCAGCGGACGTCCGTCGAGCCGCAGGTACCGCTCGCTACGGAAGGCCGCGCTGGCGTGCCGGGTGTCAACGGTGACCGCCGGCTGGGACGGGCTCCCGTTGCGCGCGGCCAGTAACCGGCCCGCGCCGACGGACGCGGCGGCGACGCTGGCCGTCGCAATGGTTGTCACCCGGTAAAGGCTCGGCAGGACGTCCGGGGGGCCGGTCACGGTCAGGCGTTCGGTGACTCCCGGTTCGTCGACGAGCGTCGCGACCTGGGCGGCGATCATCGAGTTGTCGGACATATCCCCATCCTGTAAAGCGGATCACGCGTGTCGCCTGATGTGTCACCGGACGAACCGTCCGGGCTACTCCCGCCCCCAGACCATGTCCCAGAGTGAGGCTTATGTGACGGACAGCATTGCACACCCACGCCATCACGTGCACGCGACACCGCTTTCAGGCACGTCAAACCACCCGACCAAGCGCCCACCAACCCCCGAACACCGGACGGGCACCGCGGCCGGAGGCCCGAAACCCGCTCACCGGCCCGCGCTCACCGGCATTCACTGAACCACCACGGCCGGGCCCCGACGGGACCGGGGCCGGCAAGCCGGACGGCCGAACGCCTCAGGAGGCGGACGGCAGGAACGGGCGCAGCCGACCGACCGGCACCCCGCCACCGAGCACCGCGGGAGCGGCCAGGGCGTCGAGCCTGCCGGCGTCCAGGCCCACGGCGGCGCCCGGGCCCGGGGTGGGGTCGAGCGCGCCGATGCGGCGCAGCGCGGTGACCAGGACCGGCATAGCCGCGCGCTGGGAGCCGTCCTCAATCTTGACCGCCACCGCGTACCCCGCCGCCGTCGCCGCGACGGTGACCCCCTCGGCGCCGTCCTTCGCGATGATCCACGGGGCGGCGAGCATCAGCTCCGTGTCCGGTCGCCCCGGACCGCCGACGAGGGCCGGGAAGGCCCGCATCGCCGCCGCGACGCGCTGCCGAGGCGAGCGCGGGCCGGCGGCGGCGAGCGCGATCTCGCGCATCCCGCGGGCGAGGCCGAGCAGCGGGATACCGAACAGCGGAGCACCGCAGCCGTCCACCGCGGTGGCCGTGATCGTGGCACCGGTGAGCTCCTCGATCACGGCCCGGATCCGGCGCTGCAGCGGATGCGCCGGGTCGGTGTAGCCGGCCACCGGCCACCCGGCCGCGACGCAGGTGGCGATCATCCCGGCGTGCTTGCCGGAGCAGTTCATCAACAGCCGTTCGGGCCCGCCGCCGGCGGCCAGGTGCCGCTCGTGGGCGAGCCGCCCGATGGGGAGGTCGGCGGGGCAGGCCAGGGCGTCCTCGCCGTGCCCGGCCGCCGCGAGCACGGCCCGCACGGCCGCCAGCTGCTCGGGCTCACCGCTGTGCGAGGAGGACACGATCGCCAGCAGCTCGGACGGGATTCCGCCGCCCCACTCGGAGGCGGCCCCGCAGTCGGGATCGCCGCAGTCGGGATCGCCGACGCCGGAGGCGGGATCGCCCGCACCGGAAACGGCGGCAGCGCGGGAAGCGGCGCCGGCACCGGAGCCGAACGCCGCGTCGAGCCCGGCGAGCAGCATCCCGACGGCCTGCATCGGCTTCACCGTGGACCGCGGGGAGATCACCGCGGTCGGGTCGCCGACCGACAGCACCACCGCGCCGGCCGGGTCCAGCCCGACGACGGTCCCCCTGATCCGGCTCTCGACCAGAACCGTGGTCATCCCGGTGTCGGTGTCGCGGTCGGTGGCGGTGGCGCGCTCGATCCACGCGACCACCGGCGGGGCCACGCCTCCCCCGGACTCGCTCATGATCCGAAATCGTTCATGATCGCGAATCCGTCATGCACATCAGGGTATGCGCGCTCCCCGCCGCCGCCCGGGACCCGCACCCGAGCGATCCACCCGGCCGGCGGTCACAGCTCTATCAGTTGCCTTTTCCAACTAACTACGCGCACACTGGGAACACCAGTGAGTTTGGTTTTCGAACTCATTCCTGGAGAAGGAGCCTCCGATGCGTGACGCCGTCGTCGTCGAAGCGGTGCGGTCCCCGATCGGGCGGGGACGCGCCAGCGGCAGCCTCGCCCCCGTCCACCCCATCGACCTGCTGGCGCACAGCATCTCCGCGGCCGTCGAGCGGTCCGGCGTCGATCCGGCGCTGATCGACGACGTCATCGCCGGCTGCGTGACCCAGAGCGGGGAGCAGGCCGCGAACATCGCCCGCTGGGCGACCCTGGCCGCCGGACTGCCCGAGTCGGTGCCCGGGACCACCGTCGACCGCCAGTGCGGCTCGTCCCAGCAGGCCGTCCACTTCGCCGCGCAGGGCGTCATCGCCGGCGCCTACGACATGGTTCTGGCCTGCGGTGTCGAGTCGATGGGGCGGGTCCCGATGGGCTCCGCGACGCTCCCCGGAGACAGCCACGGCACCCGGATCAACGCCCGCTACCCGGACGGGTTGATCTCACAGGGCATCAGCGCCGAGCTGATCGGCGCGCGGCGGGGCCTCGGCCGTGCCGAGATGGACGAGTTCGCCCTCGCCAGCCACCAGCGCGCCGCCGCCGCGGCCCGGGACGGCCTGTTCGCCCCGGAGATCGCGCCGGTGAAGGTCACCGGGCCGGATGGGTCGGTCGTCGAGTTCTCCGCCGACGAGGGCATCCGCCCGGCATCGAGCACGCAGGCCCTCGCGGGTCTGCGCCCGGCCTTCTACGACGAGGCCACCGCCGCGCGTTTCCCGGAGATCGGCTGGAACGTGACGGCCGGCAACGCCTCGCAGATCAGCGACGGCTCCGCCGCGCTGCTGATCACCACCTCGGAGCGGGCCCGCGAACTGGGGCTGCGCCCGCTCGCCCGGCTGCACAGCTTCGCCGTCGTCGGCGACGACCCGTTCCTGATGCTGCGCGGCGTCATCCCCGCCACCCGCCGGGTGCTGGAGCGCTCGGGCCTGAGCCTGGACGACATCGACCTGTTCGAGGTGAACGAGGCCTTCGCCGCGGTCGTGCTGGACTGGCGCGCCGAGATCGGCGCACCGGCGGATAAGGTCAACGCCCGGGGCGGCGCGATCGCGCTCGGCCACCCGCTCGGCGCCAGCGGCGCCCGGATCATGACGACCCTCGTGCACGCGCTGCACCAGACCGGCGGCCGGTTCGGGCTGCAGACGATGTGCGAGGCGGGCGGCCTCGCGAACGCGACCATCATCGAGCGCCTCTGATCAGGCACCCCGGACAGGTGCACGCTCCGGGTGGGCGATCGGCCGGCGCCGCGGCCGATCGCCGGCCTATCCTTGGCCGGTGCCCGCATACGAGTACCGATGCCGTGTCTGCGACGCGTCCTTCGAGGTCCGCCGCGGAATGAACAGTGACACGACCGCACCGGCGCCCTGCCCTGCCGGCCACGCCGAGACTTCACGGGTCTTCTCCGCGGTCGCGGTGAGCCGCGGCGCATCCGCGCCCGCGATGGCCACGGCGCCGGCCACCGGGGGCGGCGGAGCATGCTGCGGCGGCGGCTGCTGCGGCTGACAGCCACACCACCGCAAGCAGGATCGGGGCCCGGCAGGCGAGCCAGGCCCCGATCGGGCCGACCGAAACAATGTGTGGCGGCTGAGAGTGTTCATGGACTCACTCAGCCGCCACGGTTGTGCTGGAAGGGCCGTGGGTGGCGCTCACGCCAGGGGTGAGCGCCGTCCCGGCTAAGGATGAGCGTCGTCGCGCGGGCGGGTCGTGCGGACGGCGGGCCGCGGGCCGCGGCGCGTGCGTGCGGCTCGGCTACGGGTGCCGACATCCACCTGGCGGTCGCGTTGACCACCGACGGCGGCCGCGCGCTCCGCGTTGAGCCGCCTGGTGATGATCTGCAGGGTCTCGTCGCGCTCCCGCTCGTCGAGGCCGTCCGCCAATGTTGCCAGCAGGTCGGAGGATCCCGGCCCGCACACACCGCCCAAGGTCCCAGCCATGGCTGTCCCCTACCCACCTCTGCGGTCCGGCACGCCTTGGCATGACGGTTTGCGCGCCACCCCAACTACGGAAAGTAATTAACAGCCCCGCCGGTGAGTGGACCATGGCCAGCCACTGGCGGCTGGTCACCGGCTCGCCACTGGTCGCTGACCAGCCGCCAGCGGCCCACTAGTCGCCGGCCGGCCGGTCGCGCCGTGCCCGGCGCTGGACGCGGCGGGCTGTCGTACCGCCCGTCCGTGCCAGCCCGCGGGCTGCCCGGGCGGCCTCCCGTCGGCCGACGGCGGCGGCGCGGCGGGCACCGGCCCGGATCTCCTCGGTCGGGACCCGCCAGTCGACGCCTGGACGGCCGAGCACCAGCCCCGTCGCGGCGATCAGCGTCCAGAATCCGAAGACGGCCCCCACCGCGAACAGGTCCAGCGCGCCGACCAGTGCCGAGGCGACGAGCAGAACACCCGCGCCGACAAGCCCGAAGGCAATCGGATGCGCGCCCACCCACCCGGACACCCCGTTCCCGCGCCGCACGGCCGCGGACCGGGCCGGAGCCGGGCGACCCGAAACCCGGCGAGCCGAAGCCGCGCCAGCCGTGACCGGGCGAGCCGTGACCGGGCGAGCCGAAGCTTGTCGGGCCGGTGCCTGACGGACCGGTGCCCCACCAGCCGAAGCGGGGCGAGCCGGAGCCTGACGGGCCGGTGCGGGCGCACGCGCGCCCTCCGCGTCGACGGGGTCGGGGCGCACGCCGATCGGGCTGGGTACCTGCGGGCCGCCGAAGGGCCGGCGCCGCTGGCGGGAGCGTCGTTCCAGGACAGGACCATCCATGCCAGCGTCTGTGCCCGTGCTCCGGAGCGTCATGCCTGCCTCGCCCACCGATGTGCCCCCTCACCCGCGACGTTCCTCACCCCGGTTCCCGGTTTACGGCACCAGCGCCCCGCACCCGCGGCTCGCCCGCGTGCCCCGTCCGGCGCGGGCTCAGTACCGGTGCGACTCGACGTGTGCGTCGTCGCGCAACGCGCGCCAGAGCTGGCCCAGCGAGGTGAACTGGACCCCCTCGGGCGCCGCGCGGACCTCGTCGACCACCCGGTCCGGCGCGTGCTGGTGGCGCAGGTGGTCCATCACCTCGTTCCGCTCGGCGGGGAAGACCGCACGCCCGAGCCAGCGGGCCAGCTCCGAACGTTCCTCGACGTCCACCGTCGTCATCCCGGGCGGAGCACTGCCGAGGACGCCGGCGCTGTCCGGGCGGGAAGCGAGCGCGGGGGCGTCCTCGCCAGGCGGTTCCGGTGACCTCCATTCCTCTGCTCGGGTGTCCCTGCGCGCGCGGACGATGCCCGCGACCTCGTGGGCCATCAGCTCGTCGCGCTTGGGCCCGTGCTTGGCGCTGCCACGATCCATCGACATGCGGCGTCCTCTTTCCTCGTGATGCCTTCGTCGCGTTCCTCGTGAAGCCCTCAGGCCCCTAGTACCCGAAACGCGAGGGAAGGTGCCTAGACGGAGGCCGGAACCGCCGCGGCCGGGTCGAGCCGGGCGCTCACCTCGTACAGCGCGAACGCCTTCCCGATCACCGGACGGGCCACGTTGCGCACCGGGACACCACCGGCCGTCCGTCCCTTCTCCGTCCCCCCGTGGGCGTGCCCGTGCAGTGCCAGCTGGGCGCCGCCGGCGTCCACCGCCTCCGCCAGGTGGTAGCTGCCGAGGAAGGGGAAGATCTCCGGCCGCTCGCCCGCGAGGGTGTCGGGGACGGGCGCGTAATGAGTGAGAGCTACCCGCACGTCGCACTCCAGGCCCTCCAGGGCGGCTCGCAGACCCGCGCTCACCTCCTTGGTGTGCCGGACGAACGCCTTCATCTGCGGCTCCCCGAAGTCGCTGCCGCTGGCGCCCGCGAAGCCTCCACCGAAGCCCTTGACCCCGGCGACGCCGAGGCAGCACCCGCCGGCCCGAACCAGCGCCACGGAGCCCTCGAGCACCTCGACACCGGCCTGCCCCAGTACGGCGGCCACCTCGTCGGCCTGATCGCTGTGGTGGTCGTGGTTGCCGAGGACGGCGATCACCGGGATCTCCGACGTCGCGAGCTCGCCCGCGGCGACCTCGGCCTCGGACACCCGTCCGTGCTGGGTCAGGTCACCGGCGACGAGGAGGACGTCGGCCAGGTCGCCGATCCCGGCCAGACAGGGCGCGAAGGACCCACGCGAGTCGGTGCCCAGGTGGATGTCCCCGACCGCGGCGATCCGGATCACGACACACTCTCCATCGTCGATGGTGAATCGCGCTTCGACACGACGACGTCGTTGCGGACGGGCCGGCCGGGCACGGCGTCGGCCAGCACCGCGTCGACCGCGCGGCGGCGGGCCTCGGTGGCCACCTCCCCGCGCACGGTGATCCCCTCCGGGCCGACGGCGACGTCCAGGCCGAGCTCGGCGACCCGCGGATCCTCCGCCAGGCGCTCGTGCAGGTCACCGGCCAGGTACTCCGCCGGCTCGGTGACGTCCAGGACGGCGACCGGCGCGGCGGCGCCCACGGCACCCACCCCGTCCACGGCATCCACGGCGCGTGCGGCGCGCGGCGGGGTGACGACGTGCGGTGGGATCAGCTTCAGCCGGGTGGCGACCAGCAGYGCGGCCTCGGCGAACGGCGACTCGGCGGTGGCCCGGCGAACCTGCTCCCAGTCGACCTGCTCGCGCATCGCGCGGATCATGGGGATCACGCGACCGAGGTCGCAGTACCGCTCGTCGAGGGCGAGCAGGGTCATCTCGAACCAGTCGGTGGCGTCGAGGACGGGCATCCGGACCGAGTCGACGGACATCTCGCTCGAGCGGGCCAGCATCTCGTCGGTGACCGCCCGCCCGACCGGGTGATGGATCAGGTCGACCAGGACGTCACCGTCGAAGACCTTGGTCAGCCAGTCCTCGGGCGGGTCCACCGGGCGCAGCCCACCGGCGCAGAGAACCTCCACGGCACGCGGGACGTCCGCCTCGCGGAGCATGAAGTCCACGTCGTGCACGGGCTCCGGCCCGCCGCGGGCCCAGCACGCGTAGCTGCCGCCGAGCGCGAAGGGGATCTCCGCCTCTTTCAGCGTCACGGCGACACGTTTGAGACTTTCCCGCAGACCGCGGGGCGCATCATCCATGACCATCGGGGTACCCGCGCCGATCGTCCTGACTCCCCGAAGGCCGCATCCGGTGCCGGGACCCCCGCATCGGGCGGCGCGCGGGCGCATCACCGCCAATTCGGACACAACAGCGCGGCAGCACCTCAGTGACAGAGCCGGCCCCATGTCGTGTTCACGACACGTACGCACACGGTCTTCCGGCGGCGGCAACTGCACACGGCCGACGCCGTTCCACCGCCTACCGCTTCCGCGGAACGCCGGTCGGAAGGCACTCCGGCGCCCGCGTCCGGGCCGTTGTTCACGGCCGAGACGAAGAAGTGCGCCTTGTTGTTCCCGCGCGGGACGGGCGTGACGTACGCATCCCTCAGAGCGAGGAGTGTACGCACCATCCGGTAGCCGCCGACGACATTTCCCGACATAGGTCCCGCGGACATATGCACTCCCGCAGTCGCCACACGCCGCCGTGCTGCGCCGGAGCGTGCTTTGAAGCCGCTGGTCCCGCGCTTCGGCAACGGCCCTGACGGGCTACGCCGAGCTGTCGGCGATGACACTGTCGGGCCAGTGGAAACTGTCCATCCGGCATAGCTCGGCCCGTGCGACGGCGCGGTCGACGCGGGCGGTGAGACCCCACGGACACCACGAGAGACACGCGGCGCGGCGACCGATGACCGGTCGGCGGATATCTTTCGGCGAGTAGTGATGTTTTGACGCATGCCGGATGAGTTACCCGTTCCGGGGGGTCGTCCTGGCTCGATTCCTCCGGCTTGCCGGCAACGGGCGTAGAGATGCGAGATGATGACCAACGCGAAGCCCTGCCGTCGCGCGCTCGAACGTCCCCGCCCTCCAGCCCGGAATGGAACGAAGCCCTGACCCCGCCCGCACGAACCGAGCATGTGACCATCGAAACCGGTGAGGACGCCGTGAACCAGCGATACCCGGGACCGAGACGGCCGGCCGAGGAGACCGACCCCGGCCGCGCGCGGCCCGTAGCAGACCTGTCGACACACCCCGGACAGCTTGCCCGCCGTCTGCAGCAGGTCACATATCAACTGTGGACCGCCACTGTGTCCACCGAGACAACCCCGCCACAGTTCGTGGTTCTCAACAGCCTGCTCGCCGACCCCGACATCGACCAGCGCACGCTGGGCGAACGGGCGTCGCTGGACCGCTCCACCGTCGCCGACGTGGTCGCGCGACTGGTGCAGCGGGGGCTGATCCGCCGCGTGCGCGATCCCCGTGACGGCCGCCGCAACGTACTGCGGCTCACGCAGCGCGGCGAATCGACGCACAGCCACGTCGCTGGGCGGGTGGAGCGGATGAACGACCTCCTGCTCTCCCCGCTCTCGGCGGACGAACGCACCGCCCTGCTCTCCATGCTGACGCGGATCGTCGAGTCCGTGCCGGCGATCTCGGCGGCCGAGGGGAACACCGCCGTCTGACGGCAGGATCGGCCTCACCACCGACAAGATCCGATCAGCACCGGATCCAGCTACTAAAAGTAGTGAGGCCAACACCCGTCGCCTAGGTTGAGAGGGGTCCACCCCTCCGATCAGGCCCAGGCGATGGGAATGATGTCCCGCAGACGCTCCGCACGCGGCCCGCGCCGCGGCCCGCCTCGCCCGGCGGGCCGTTCCGGGCCGGCGGGAGCCGCGGAACGCCACGAGTCACCGCCGGCGGCGGGTCACAACGACCCGCCGTCGGCGCGGCACGACCCGCCTCAGGCACGGCACGACCCGCCGCAGGCGCGGCTCCTGGTGGCGGCGGTCTGCGTTCTGGCGATGGCGGCGCTGGGCCTCGGGCTCTTCTCCGATGTCCTGACCCGGCACGTCCTGACCCTCGGCGCTGGCCGGGCCGGTGGCCCGCCGCCCGCGGGCAGCGCCGGGGGACCACCCACGCGGGGCGCCACGGCGGAAGAGGCGGAACAGCCCCCCTGGGGCGCTGCGGCCGGTCAGCGGCCGGGGCCGGTGTGGCCACCGCGGGCCGGCAGCCCGTCCGATGCCGGGGACACGACCGAACTCACCCTGACCTTCAGCGGCGACCTGGTCCTCGGCCCGTCCAGCGCCCGCGCGGCGCTGGCACCGCTCGGCAGCCTGTTGTCCTCCGCCGACCTCGCGATCTGCCGCGGGCCGGCTCCCACCGCCCACCCGGAGGTCATCGCCGAGGCCCTGCGGCGGGTGGGCTTCGGCGCGTGCGCCACCGCGTCCGGCCGGGCGGCCCGGCTGGGCGGCGCCGGGGTGCGCGGCCTGCTGGACGCCCTCGACGGCGCGGCGATCGACCACAGCGGCACGGCCCGCGAGCCGCTGGACGCCGCCACCCTGTCGCTGCTGCCCGTGCGCGGCGCGCAGATCTCGCTGCTGTCCTACACCGAGGACGCCGGCACCGACCCCGCTCCCGGCTCGCCCGGAGCGGACCCGCCCGGCTGGACGGTCAACGAGCTGGACCCGGCGCGGATCCTGCGGGACGCCGCCCGCGCCCGCCAGGCCGGCGCCGACCTCGTCGTGGTCGCGCTGTCCTGGGCCCCCGACCAGGCCGAATCCGCGCGGAGCGCGCCGACGGAAACGGCGCCGACGCAGCGGCAGCGGATGACCGCGCGCGAGCTGCTCCACTCCCCACTCGTTGACCTGGTCGTGGGCACCGGCACCGGCACGGTGCGGCCGGTCGAACGCGTCGACGGCAAGTACGTCGCCTACGGGACGGGCTCGATCACCGTCCCGGCAGCGGGCGGCCCCAGCGGCGGTGCCGGTGGCGTCCCCGGCGGCGGCCCTGGCAGGGAAGCAGGCGCCGAACCGGGCGTGGACGCCGCCGGGCGGGACCGGGAGCGGGACGGCGCGCTCCTGCACGCCCGGGTACGGCGCACGGCGCTCGGCTGGGTGGTCGTCGGTCTCACCTACAGCCCGACCTGGACGGGGCCGGACGGCGTCGTCCGCCCGGTAGCGGACGCCCTCGACGACCCGGGCACGTCCGAGGCGGCACGGGCCGAACTGACGGTGTCCTGGCTGCGCACCGTGGCCGCGCTGACCTCGCTGGGACAGGTCGACGGGGTCCGTCCGGAACGGGTGCCGCGCCAGCCCGGGGCCGGTGCCTGACGCCCGGTGTCGATCGACTTCCTCCGCATCCGGCCCGACATCGGAGTGAGCAGTTACTTTGACCTCCAAGCTGTCGAATCTGGACCGCAGTACCGCTACCGTCTGATCTCATCGTCCACCTGACCCACGACGGCGCCGGTTCCACAGGCACCCGAAGCCGGGCACCCACAACCGATCACCTACACCCGATGGTCCGAACCGGTCCGGACCGGCCGGTCCCCTCCTGGGAGGCAGTACCCGTGACCTCGCCCGACACCGCGGCGCTCATATTCAGAATCATCGTCGGCCTCACGCTGGTCGCCCACGGCTACAACCACGTCTTCGGGCCCGGCGGGATCCAGGGCACCGCGGGCTGGTTCTCGAGCATGGGCCTGCGGCCCGGCATCGTGCATGCCTGGACGTCCGGCCTGGTGGAGATCGCGGCCGGCTTCGGGCTCGCCTTCGGCTTCCTGAACTCGTTCAGCGCCGGTGCGATCATGGGGACGATGGTGGTCGCCGGGATCACCGCGCACCGCAAGAACGGCTTCTTCATCTTCAAGCCGGGCCAGGGCTACGAGTACGTGCTCATGATCGCGGTCCTGTGCCTGGGAATCGCCATCCTCGGCCCAGGCAAGGCCTCGCTCGACCACGCGATCGGGATCGACGACGACCTCAACGGCTGGGTGGGCGCGATCATCGCCCTCGTGCTGGGAGTCGGCGGCTCGGCTGGCCTCCTTGTGACCTCGTGGCGCCCGAACAAGCCGGCATCCACGACGCCGGCGTCCTGACCCGCGACCGCCTGACCCGCGACCACCCGAGCCGCGGCCGCCGAGCGGGCCGCGCCACGGACCGGACGACGGATCGCACCACCCGGGTCATGGCGGGCACGGCGGGGTAGGCCCACCCCCGTGTACCTGTTCGCCGACCGGCGCGAGGCCGGCGCGCTGCTGGCGGACCGGCTCGCCGGCTCCGCCGCGGGCGTACTCGTCCTGGGCCTGCCCCGGGGCGGCGTGCCGGTCGCCGCCGAGGTCGCGAGCCGGCTCGGCGCCGAACTGGACGCGCTGACCGTGCGCAAGCTCGGCGCGCCCGGCCAGCCCGAGTACGCCATCGGGGCGATCGCGAGCGGCGGGATCCGCATCGTGAACGAGCCCGCGGTGCTCCGGCTCGGGCTGGCCCCCGACGTCGTCGACGCCATCGCGGACAGTGAGGGGCACGAGCTCGCGCGCCTCGAGCACGCGTACCGCGGTGACCGGCCGCCACCCGCGGTCGCCGGCCGCGAGGTGATCGTCGTCGACGACGGCCTCGCGACCGGCGCGACCATGGTCGCGGCCGTGCGGGCGATGCGCTCGGCCGGCGCGGCGCGGGTGACCGCCGCCGTACCGGTCGCCTCGGGTCAGGGGGCGCAGACCCTGCGGCCAGAGGTCGACGCCCTCGTCTGCCTGGCCGTCCCCGACGGCTTCATGGCCGTCGGCCCGTACTACCGCGACTTCGGCGCCACCACGGACGACGAGGTCCGCGGGCTCCTCTCCCCCGCGTGACGCCTCCGGATCGCGGCGGTGGTCGCGGTACTAACCCGCGACGCCCGCGGCGCGGCGGCGGCCGGCCCGCGTCCGCCGCGGGTCCGGGCTGCCCGCGTCGGGGAACCGGCGCAGGTACTCGCGCTCCAGTTCCAGCATCCGCTGGGTGTGGGTCTCGAAGGCGTCCTCGCTCCCGGCCAGGAACGTGTCGTGCCTGGTCAGGTGCAGATGCCGTACTTCACGGACGAGGTCGGAGTCGGAGAGTTCGGGCGCGGGAATTCCCTCGGGGCGGTGGGTCATGAAGGACCACTACCCCGTGCGGATGCATCTCCCACTCCCCCGACGCGCTTCGCGCTCACGCCGGGGCACCACCGGGCAACAGGTCCGGCCCCGGCACCGGTGGGACGGAATCGGGCAGCGGGCTGGGCGGGACGGGATCCGGGTCGGGGCCGGGCGGCACCGGATCGGGCCCCGGGCCCGGCGGCACCGGGTCCGGGCCCGGGCCGGGCGGCACCGGATCGGGAACCGGGCTGGGCGGGACGGGGTCGGGCCCCGGGCCGGGCGGCGTCACCGCGCGCCAGATCAACCCCGGACCCGCTGCCACGGCACCACCCCCGGCACCACCCGTGGCGGCTCCGGCGGCGCCGCCTTGGGCTCCGCCCGCGGCTACGCCCCCGCCGTCATCCGGTCCGACGTCCACCCTGTTGATCAACCCCATGCTCCTGGTCCACATGGCCGGAACCTCCTCGTCTCCGCATGGCCCAGACCCGCTCGCCGTGCGCCGGCGTCTGGTGATCTCTCTCGTCGCCTACCCGCGTCACCGCGGGGCACACCCCCGCGCTGCCGGTCCGTGATCGCGCGGCCACCCGTCGGCCACCCGTCGGCCACCGGTCGGCCACCGGTCGGCCACCGCGGCTTCCCCCGGCCCGACCGGTCGCGCCATGACGTCGGACGGCCACGCCCAGCGGTCACGGACATCCCTGGTGGGACGCGCCCGGCGGCCCGTGGGCGACCGTCGCTACGATTCCCGGGATGCTTCGGCCATCTCCGGACAACTCACCTTGATCAACAGGTCGGACGCCCGACCGGCGGTGAGGGATCACCTCTGTCCGGTTACGTAGGCCTGCGACGTCGACGGGGAGGGTGCCGGTGGTGGAGCCGATCCTCGCGATCGACTACGGCACCTACAGCGCGTCCGCGGCGCTGGTCGTCGACGGCAAGGTGGCCACGGTCCGGGAACCCGCGAGCGGCGCCGCCGGCTGGCCGGCCTCCGTGTTCGCCGACGGCGAGCTGCTGGTGGTCGGCACCCTCGCCGAGCGCCGCAAGCGGATCTGGCCCGCGGCCTACCGCGGCGGGGTCAAACGTGACCTGACCAGGAACGCCGCCGTCACCCTGGACGGCCGCGCCCACCAGCCGGCCGCGCTGGTCACCGCGGTGCTGGCGGCGCTGCGCGCCGAGGCCGAGGTCCAGCTCGCCGGGGAGGCGCTGCGCCGGGCGGTCGTGACCGTGCCGGCCAGCTACGACCCGGCCGGGCCGCTGCGGCGGACGATGATCCGGGCCGCCGAGGAGGCCGGCTTCGTCGACGTCGACCTGCTCGCCGAACCAGTCGCCGCAGCCTGGGCGCCGATGGGCCCCGCCGGCCCGCAGCCCGGCAACCTCGTCCTCGTCTACGACCTCGGCGGCGGGACGTTCGAGGCGGCCCTGGTGGTGGTCGGCGAGGACGGCCGCCACGAGCTGCTCGGGCACGCCAGCCTGCACGACTGCGGCGGGCGCGACTTCGACCAGCTGCTTTTCGACGAGATCCTCGGCCACTACGGGCCGGGCCTCGAGCCGCTGCTCAACCCGACCGGCGTCGGCGAGGTGTTCCAGACCGCCGCCAGCCGGACCCGCCACGAGCTGCTCGACTTCGCCCGCGCGGTGAAGCACCAGCTCACGGATGTCGCCTTCGTCGAGGACGTCTTCAGCCCCGCCGGCCTGCTCGTCAGTCTGGAACGGGACCGGTTCGACAAGCTCGCCTCCCCGACCCTGGCCCGGACGATGGCCTGCTGCCAGCACCTGCTGGAGAGCACCGGCATCAGCCAGGGGCAGCTCGACGGCGTGCTGCCGGTCGGCGGCTCGTCGCGGATGCCGGTGGTCACCGAGATCCTCGCCGGCCGGCTCGGCGTCGGCACCGACTGGCCGCACCAGCACGTGTTCACCGCCCCGGAGCCGGACCAGGCCGTCGTGCTCGGCGCGGCCTCCTGGGCGGCGACGGTCTCGACCCGGCGCACCGTCGCCGCGCGGCCCGACCCGGTGGTGCGCCCGGCCCGCTGGGACATTCCCGGCGGGCGGGCCACGATGGTCCGCTGGCTGGTCGAACCCGGGGCCCGCTTCGACGCCGGGGCGGTGCTCGCCCGCGTCCGGCTGACCGACGGCGCGCTGTTCGACCTGGCCGCCGAGGGTCCGGGCAGCCTCGTGGAGACCCACGCCGAGCCGGGTTCGGCCGTGCGCGACGTCGACTGGCTGGCCACGACGCTGCCGTCCGGCCCCGCGCCGGCCGGCTCGGCCCGGCCCGCCGACCTGCGCGGATTCGAGCGCAGCAACCGACCGTCCCGCAACGTCGAGGTGACGACGCGGGTGACGCTGACCGGCCACGAACGCGACGTCACCTCCGCCGCGTTCTCCCCCGACGGCCGGCTGCTCGCCACCACCAGCAAGGACGGCACCCGGCTGTGGGACACGACCACCGGCCGCACCGTCGGGCGGCTGAGCGGGCGCAAGATCTCCGCAGTGCACGGCTGTGCGTTCTCCCCGGACGGCGACCTGCTCGCGACCACCG
This sequence comes from Parafrankia soli, assembly GCF_001854695.1. Lineage (GTDB taxonomy): Bacteria > Actinomycetota > Actinomycetes > Frankiales > Frankiaceae > Parafrankia > Parafrankia soli. Next base: position 9,248 of record NZ_MAXA01000243.1, on the reverse strand, counting down.
GCAGCGACAAGACCGCGCGGATCTGGGAGATCGCGACCGAGCGGCTGGCCCTCACCCTGGCCGGCCACAAGGGCCCCGTCTACGGCTGCGCGTTCTCCCCGGACGGCCGCCTGCTCGCGACGGTCAGCACGGACCGCACGGTCAAGCTGTGGGGGGTCTCGACCGGAACCAACATCGCCACGCTGACCGGGCACMGCGGCTCGGTGTACGGGTGCGCGTTCTCCCCGGACGGCCGGCTCCTCGTCACCGCGGGCGCCGAGTCGACCCTGCTCTGGGACGTCACGATCGGTGAGACGATCACGAGCCTGGCCGGGCACACCAACTTCGCGAACGGCTGCTCGTTCTCCMCCGACGGCCTGCTGCTGGCCACGACCAGCAACGACGGCACCCGTCTCACCGACACCCCGACCGGGACGACCACACTCACCCTGCCCGGCTCGGCGCAGAGCTGCGCGTTCTCCCCGGACGGCGTCCTGCTGGCGACGGCGAGCACCGACGACACCGCCCGGCTGTGGGACGTCGCCACCGGGACGGCGGTGGCGACGCTGACCGGTCACAGCAGCACCGTCATGGCCTGCGCGTTCGCGCCCTACGGCCTGCTGCTGGCCACCACCAGCACGGACAAGACCGCCCGGCTGTGGGACATCACCTACACGCCGGACTCGGCGCGCTGACCGGGCTGCGCACCCGGATCTCACGCATCCGATGACCTGGGGTTTTACTCCCGATCATCCGGCTATAGCCTCCCCTCGGCAGTTTTGGTCCGAGGTTGTGGAGGAACAGGCGTGTTCGGGTGGCGGAAGGTCGTCAGTAGTGGTCGCGGTGTCGTCGAGCCCCCGACGCGGCTGATCACTCCGGGGCTGCGGGGCTTCAAGCAGTTCCTGATGCGGGGCAACATCGTCGACCTGGCCATCGCGGTGGTCGTCGGCACGGCGTTCACGGCCGTCGTCCAGTCGCTGGTGAAGAACATCCTCACGCCGTTGATCGCCGCGATCGGCGGCGAGCCGGACTTCTCCAGCCTGACGTTCACCATCAACGGCAGCAAGTTCGGGTACGGGACGTTCATCAACGATGTGATCGCGTTCATCGTTGTCGCGGCGGTGATCTACTTCGTGATCGTCCTGCCGCTCGCCAAGGCGAACGAGATGCGCCAGCGTGGCGAGGAACCGGAGCCGCAGGAGGAGCCGGCGATCAGCGACGAGGCGAAGCTGCTCACCGAGATCCGCGACCTGCTCGCGGCGAACAACAACCCCGCCGCCGCGCCGCTGGCCGGCCAGCCGCCGCAGTACGGCTGACGGACAGCGGTCGGACGGTCGACCCGCCGGGCCGGGCTCGCCGTGGGCCCAGCCCGGCGGCCTCGGACCCGGGGCTCCAGTCGCCGGTCACTCGAACCCCGGGCGCCACGCGCCGGACGGGCGCCTCAGCCAAGGCGCCGGTCAGGCGTCGAAGCCGGGCTGGTCGCTCGGGCACTCCAGGTCGAGATCCGCGGCGACGGCGCTCGGGACGATGCCACAGCCGACCTCGTAGCTGCCGATCTGGATCAGCTCCCACCCCGAGTCGCCACGGTGCAGGACGCCCTCGGCCCGGTCGACCTCGTCCGTGACGGGCACGAGCTCGACCCAGGCCCAGCTCTGGTCGCTGCGGGCGAGGACGGTGCCCGTGACCCGGTAGCTCTCCGGCGGGACGGCGGACGTGAGGGCGCTGCTCCGGACCGCGTTCACGATCACCGACGACTCCTGCGCCGAGGGCACCACGGTGCCGGGCCCGCCGACGCTCGCCGTGACCACGCCGACCCGCTGCGCGGGCACCGGCGGCGCGACCGAGGTGGACCCCGACACCGCGAACGCCGTGCCGACCGTGACGGCGCCGGCGGCCACGACCGTGGCGGCGGTGACAGCGGGACGCACGGCACGCCGGTGGCCACCGGGGCGGGTGGACCGGCGCGGCGAGGCAGGACTGCGGTGGCGGGCCATGGGGTGCACGTACCCAGTCTGCGCAGATGAATCCACCAAATCGAGCGAGTTACCGGTCAGGCTGCCGACAGACCACATCCCACCCACTGCACGCATATGATCACGTTGCGGTGCAAGGGATGCCAGTACCACCAGATGCGACATGCCACCTGGTGGACCGGGGTGAGGACACCATCCGGCCCACCCGCCGCCCGACTCAGCGACGCGGCTCAGCGGCCTCGATGTCGGCACGGTCCCGGTCGACATCGGACGGGTTCCAGGTGTGCATTCGTGGGTCTCCTGCTCCTCGGTCGGTCCGCACCGCCCGTGGCCGCGGCACATTCGCCAGGAATGCCGCGAGACGGGGCAGATGGTCGCGGTCACGATCCGGGAGCGGAGCGTCGCGCGGCGAGCCTGGCACCCTGCGGGAACGGGTGAGGCCACCACCACCCGCACCGGCTGGGTGCCCGCCTACCGCGCGGCGCAGCCGTCGGGTGAAATGGTCAGTTCCCCGGGCCATCGGGGCAGCAGGGGCGGGGCGTCCGGATCACGGGGCGCGGGGTGTGAAGGAGCGCGGTTGCCGTGTCGGAATCGCCGGGGTCGCCGGAGCCGTCCAGGTCGTCAGAACCGCCCCGGTCGTCGGAGTTGCCGGAGTTGCCGGGGTCGCCGGGCACGGGTTCGGAGGAGCCCGCCGTCCGGTTACGGTCGGTGTACCGCACCTTCGATGCCGAGACCGCCCCGGTGCACGCGCTGCGGGGCGCCAGCCTGACCGTGGCCCGCGGTGAGTTCGTCGCGGTGATGGGGCCGTCCGGCAGCGGCAAGTCGACTCTGCTGAACGTCGTCGCCGGGCTCGAGCGGGTCGACGACGGGTCGGTCACCGTCGCCGGCATCGCGCTGACCGCGCTGTCCGAGGCCGACCTCGCCCGGCTGCGCCGCCACCACGTCGGGATGGTGTTCCAGTTCTTCCACCTGCTCGAGGCGATGTCCGTGGCGGACAACGTCGTGCTGGCGGCCCGGCTGTCGGGGGCGGGCCGGCGGGCCGCCGTCCGGCGTGGGCATGACCTGCTCGACCTGCTCGGGCTGCTCGAGCGGGCTGACTCGATGCCGGGCACGCTCTCCGGAGGCCAGCGCCAGCGCCTGGCGATCGCCCGCGCGCTCGCGAACGAGCCGACCGTGCTGCTCGCCGACGAGCCGACCGGAGCGCTCGACTCCGCCGGCGCCGCCGAGGTCCTCGATCTGTTCACCCGGCTACACGAGCGCGGGCAGACCATCCTGATGGTCACCCACGACCCGCAGGTCGCGGCCGGCGCGCAGCGGATCGTCACCATGCGCGACGGTCGCGTCTCCACCAGCGCGAGCGGCGGTGCCGGTGCCGGCACAGGTGCGGCCGGCGTCGCCGGTGCCGGCGGCGCCACGGTTGCGGCCGGCGTCGCCGGTGCGGGCGGCGCCACGGTTGCGGGCGGCGGCGCCGGCCGTGGGCGGGCCGAGGTGTCGGCGTGACCCACCCGCGGCGCCAGCTCCTCACCGCGGCGGCCCTGGCCGGGGCCGCGGTGACCGCCGCGTGCGCCGCCCCACGGCTGCTCGGCGCCGGAACGCCGCCGTGGTCCGCCCCGCTGGCCGTGGACGCCGTCCTGCTCACCGCCGGGGTGGCCGCCGGCTGGGCGCCCCGCGCGCGGCGCCGTTCCGAACGCGTTCTGACCATCGCCGCCGACCTCGCCTGCCTCGCCGCGATCGCGGCGGTGGGCCTCGCGGGCGCGCTGGCCACCCTCGGGCACCGCCCGCCGGACGGCGGCGAGAGCTTCACCGGCCCGGTCCTGATCGCGGCGGCCCTCGCCGCCGTCCTGGCCGCCGGGGCGCGGGCCCGGACGGCGGCGCTCGTCCGGCACGCCGTGCGGGGCGCCCGGTACGCGCCCGACGACGTCCTGCGGACCTTCGGCGAGGACGCGAGCCGCGGGACCAGCCTGGACGAGGCGCTGGCCGGGCTGGGTGACGCCCTGCGGCGCAGCCTCTCCCTGCAGCGGGTGGAGATCTGGACCGGCGCGGCCGGGCGCCTCACCGCCGCCGTCGTGACGCCGGAGAGCCCACCCCCGGCCGCTCCGGACGCCGGTGGGCAGGACGCCGGTAGGCCCACTGCGGGCGGTTCCGGTACTGCGGGCGGTCCCGGTGCCACCGCCGACGGGCCCGCCGAGGTCGGCTCGACGATCGCCCTCACCGCCGGTGATCTCATCGTGCTCGCGCGGACCAGGGTGGCGGGGCCCGGGTGGCTGTCGCTGTGGGTCCCCCAGCTCGCCCGCCGGTACCTGGACACCCAGGTACGGGTCGTCCCCGCCCGCGCCGGCGGCGCCCTGCTCGGGATGCTCGTCGCCCAGCGGCCACCGGAGGCCCCCCGGTTCTCCGAGGCCGAGGACCGGATGCTCGCCGAACTCGGGACACGGGTCGGCACCGTCCTGCACAACCGCCAGCTCGACGCCAACCTGCGCGACGCGCTCACCGACCTGCGGCACGCCAACGAAGAGCTGCGCGGCTCCAGGGCCCGCCTGGTCGCCACCGCGGACGCCGAGCGGCGCCGGATCGAGCGTGATCTCCACGACGGGGCGCAGCAGCAGCTGGTCTCGCTCGCCGTCGGCCTCCGGCTGGTCCGCGACCTCATCTCGGACGGTGACTCGGACGGCAGCAGCTCGCACGACAGCGGCTCGAACGACGGCGACGGGTCCGGGCCCGGCGCGCCGGAACGCGACGAGGACCTGGCCGCCGCCGACGAGCTGCTCACCGCCATGGCCGAGCAGGTGACCGAGACGATCACCGAGGTCCGCAACCTCGCGCACGGCATCTACCCGCCGCTGCTGCGGTCCTCGGGCCTGACCGAGGCGCTGCGGGCCGCCGGGCAGCGTTCCACGGTGGGCGTGACCGTGCGGGCCGACGACATCGGCCGCTACCCCCCGGACGTCGAGGCCGCCGTCTACTTCTGCTGCCTGGAGGCGTTGCAGAACGCGGCCAAGCACGCCCCCGGCAGCTCGGTGGAGGTGACGCTCGGCGAGCGGGAGGGGTCGCTCACCTTCGCCGTGTGGGACGACGGCGCCGGCTTCGAACCGGAGAGCTCCGCACGTGGCCACGGCATGACGAACATGGCGGACCGCATCGGCGCGATCGGCGGCACGCTGCGCTGGGAGTCGTCCCCCGGCTCCGGGACGGGCGTCATCGGCGTCGTGCCCGTGGGTGGCGGCTGATGGCCGTCCTCGGCGCGATCGGGATGATCGCGCGCAGTGAGCTGCGGCGGCGGTGGGCGGCGCTGGTCGCCCTCGGCGTGCTCATCGGCATGGTCGTCGCCGTGGTCGCCGGGACGGCGGCGCTCGTCCGGCGCACCGCCACGGCGCACGACCGACTCGAGCGTGCCTCCTCGGTCGCGGACCTCCAGGTGAGCTACTTCAGCGACGACCCGGAGCTGGCCCGCAGGGTGGCCGCCATCCCGGGGGTCGCGCAGGCGTGGGCGGGCGTCGGGATGGTCGGGCGGCTGGAGGACCAGCCGTCGCTGGCCTACATCGGCATCATCGGCGGCCCGGCCGATCACCGCGGCCTGTACGAGCCCGTGGTGGTCCGTGGGCACGGGTATGACCCGGCCGAGCCGGACGAGGCCGTCCTCGACGAGCGGGCGGCCGCCCGGTGGGGGGTGGGCGTCGGCGACACGCTGCGGCTGCGGCTGCTGACGCCGTCGGACTTCCTCAGCTTCGACACCGGTTTCGGCACCCCGGGCGGGCCCGTCCTGAAACTGACGATCACCGGCCTGACCAGGATGGCCGGCGAGAACGCCCGGCAGATGCCGCTGGCTGTCAGCCCAGCGCTGGCAAGCCGGCTCGATCCCGTCTCCACCGCGGTCATGCTGCGGCTCGAGCCCGGCCCGCGGACCGTCTCGGCCGTCAGCACGGCGCTGTGGCGGCTGGGAGACGGCCTGGCGCGCGACCCGCTGGCCGGGGAGTTCCCCGCGCTGCAGGTGTCCCGGCCGGCGACCGACGGCGACGCCCGCATCGCCGCGACCCAGCGCGTCCTCGTCACCGGGCTGGTCGTCTTCGCCGCCGTCGTCGGCGTCGCCGGCCTCGCCGCCGCCGGGCAGGCGTTCTACCGCCACCACGCGGCGAGCGCGCACGCCCAGCGCATCGAGGCGGTGCTCGGCCTGACCGGGCTGGGCCGCGCCGGCGCGCGGACGCTGGCGGCGCTGCCCGCCGCCGGGCTGGCCGGGGTGACCGCCGCCGCGGGCCCCCTCATCGCGGGCCTGCTGGAACCGCTCGGGCCGCTCGCCTGGGTGGAGCCCCACCCGGGCTACGCGCCGCACGTCGCGCTGGTGTGCGGCGCCGGAGCGGCGGGCCTGCTCATCACCCTCCTGCTCGCCGGCGGCACCGCGGCCCGAACCGGACGTCGCCCGACAGACCCGGGACCTCTCGTGCCCCGCCTGGGCATGGCCGCCCTGGCGGCCGGGGCCTTCGGGCCGGCGGCCCGGTTCGGCTCGTCGGCCGTGTCACCCCTGCCGGCCGCGTCGTCCCTGTCACCGGTCGGCTCGGCGGCGGCATCGGCGGCGACGGGCCAGGGTGGGGCCGGATCCCCGCTGGCCCGCGGCGCGGCCTGCATGCGCGGCCCGGTCTGGCTGTGGATCGGAACCGCGTTCGCGCTCGGGCGCCGCCGGGACCGCTCGCCGGCCACCCGCCGGCCCGCCGTCGCGGGCGCGGCCATCGGGGTGACCGGGCTGGTCGCCGCCGCGACGATCGCCGCCGGCATGAACCGCCTGGTCGACGAGCCGCAGCGGTACGGATGGAACGCGGATCTGGAGATCACCGACGCGCGCCCGGAGATCGTCAACCGGCTCGCGGCCGACCCCCGGGTCGCCGCCGTCAGCATGCTCGACGCATCGACCGCGACCATCGAGGTCGACGCCGAGGGCCGGGCGTTGCGGGCGCCGGACCCCATCCAGGGCGACGGCCCGGGCGACGCCGGCCCCGGGGCGATCGGGCGGGGGGACACCAGCCCCGGCGAGGACGTCGCCGTCTACTCCCTCGCGCCGAAGGCGACCACGCGCGCCGGCCCGGTGACGTCCACCGGGGCGGTGGGATGGACGATCTTCGAGGGTGTGGTGCCGCGGGGCCCGAACGAGGTCGTCCTCGGCCCGCGGGCCGCCCAGCGGTTCGACCTCGGGGTGGGCAACACGGTGAGCGTGGCGGCGAACGACGGCGGGCACGCCGTGCTCACCGTCGTCGGCATCGGGATCGGCCCCGTCCCCGGCGGGGAGCGGCTCGGCGAGAGCATGCTCGTCGAGCCGGCCACGCTCGCCCGGGTCCAGCGGACGCAGCCGCTGCGCAGCGCGCTCGTCCGCGCCGTCGACCCGGTGAACCCGGTGAACCTCGCCGCCGCGCTGGGCACCGAGTACGAGCTGGACGTCGGCCGCCCGCCGACCGAGATCGCCAACCTGGGCGGCATCGGCCGGCTCCCGGCCCTGCTCCAGACCGTGCTCGCCGCGCTGGCCGTGGCCGCCGCGGGTCACGCCGCCGGAACCACCTGGCGGCGCCGCCACGGCGAGCTCGCGATCCTGCGCACCCTCGGCTTCACACCGTCCCAGACGGCCCGCATCCCGCTGACGACCTCGTGCGTGAGCGCGGCGCTGGCCGTCGCCGTCGGTATCCCGGCCGGCATGTTGATCGGACGTCTGGTCTGGTGGGAGATCGCGACCGCGACCGGGGTGTCCGCCGACCTGGCGATACCCGTGCGGGTGCTCGCTGTGCTCCCGCCGGCCGCGATCGCCGTCGGCCTGCTCGTCGCCGCCCTGCCCGCCTGGCGCGCGTGGCGGCTGCTGCCGGGGGCCGTCCTGCGCGGGGAGTGACCACCCCCCGCACGGGCCAGCCCCGGCTATCGGGGCGGATCGGACGGCGGCGTGCGCCGGCTCCAGATCTCGCGTAGGACGCTCGGCGCCAGGTCCTCCTTGCACAGGTAGTCCAGCCCGCTGGCCGCGACGGCCGCCGGCAGGTCCGTCCGCCCGTACGTCGAGCACAGGACGACGACCGTGTCGGGCGCGTCCTCGCGGATGCGCGCGCCGGCGACCACGCCGTCGATACCGGGCAGGTTGACGTCCATGAGCACCAGGTCAGGGCGCAGCTCGGCGGCGGCGGTAAGCGCGTCCTCGCCCGTCTCGGCCTCACCGGCGAGGACGAAACCGGCGGCACGGCGCAGGACCGCGCGCACGGCGAGCCGGAAGGGCCGCTGGTCGTCAACGACCAGCACGGAGACCGCCGGAGGGGAGCTCATGGACACAGTCTCGCCGTGCGGCTCACGGTGCCCAAGGGTGCGACCATGTCATCAGGTCGGTGTGGCTACCTTCCCCGTCGACCCGCTTGCGGGGCGATGCCCCGAGTGCAGGTAGAGCAGGACGGCCTTCACCCGCCGGTTCAGGTCGGGCTCGTCGGTCAGGCCGAGCTTCGCGAAGATCGAGTTGCTGTGCTTCTCCACCGCCCGTTCGGACAGGACGAGCGTCCCGGCGATCGCCGCGTTGCTCCAGCCCTGGGCCATGTGGCTCAGCACCTCCCGCTCGCGCGGGGTCAGCCGGTCCAGCTCGGTGTGCTGGCGGCGCGCGTTCGCCGCGACCAGCCCCTCCACCACCGCCGGGTCGATCACCGACTCCCCGGCCGCGACCGCGCGGATGGCCCGCAGCAGGTCGTCCACGCCGGCCACCCGCTCCTTGAGCAGGTACGCCCGCCCGGACGAGCCGCCCTCGAGCAACGCGAGGGCGTAGGTGGCCTCGGCGTGCTGACTGAGGACGACGACGCCGACCGCCGGGCGCTCCCGCCGCAGCCACCCGGCGACCTTGATGCCCTCGTCCGAACGGGACGGCGGCATCCTGATGTCGGTCACCACCACGTCCGGATCGTGGTCGCGCACCGCCTGTTCCAGGGACGGCCGATCGGTCGCCGTGCCGACGAGCTCCAGGCCGTCCGCACGCTCGATCAGCGTTGCCAGACCATGCCGGAGCAGGGCGTTGTCCTCAGCGAGGACTACACGAACGGCCATTGGTCCACTGTAGGCGCGGCTTGACACCCGTAGCGGGCCACACGGACACGATGACGTCGTCCCGACGACACCCGCCGGGACAGGCCCGGGGCAGGGGTTCGGGGTCGGGTCGATGACGCGGCCACCGCGGGCCACGGTTGATCATGATGTTCCAGAACTAGTGTCCCGTTCCGGAGATCTGCGATCTCATGGGACCTGCGGTGTCATGGAGGTATGGCAGGTAAGCCGAGTCTGCCGCTCGTGCTCACCGGG